>NZ_VBVC01000001.1:0-686644 GCF_007655045.1 Halomonas sp. C22
TGATCCCATGCCGAACTCAGAAGTGAAACCGCTTAGCGCCGATGGTAGTGTGGGGTCTCCCCATGTGAGAGTAGGTCATCGTCAGGCACTTATCCCGTAGAAAGCCCCGAGCACATTGTGTTCGGGGCTTTTTGCTGTGCGTAGCATACGTCGAAACACCCAGCCAAAGGCTGGGTGTGAGCATCGTCAGGCGCAGAGCGTTTCCATGGCTTCGATAAAGCTGTCCATTTCGTCGTCCGTGCCGATGGTAATGCGCAGAAAGTTGTTCAGCGCCTCGGTGTTGAAGTGCCTGACCAGAATGCCGCGCTCACGCAGGCCAGCGAAGAGCTGGGCGCCTTCATGGTGAGGGTGCTGGGCGAACAGGAAGTTGGCCTTGGAAGGCAATACCTCGAATCCAAGCCGCTCCAGGCGCTGGCGGGTGCGCTCCCGGGTGGCGATCACGTTATTGCGGCATGCGTCGAAGTGTTCGGTATCCTTCAGGGCTTCGATGCCCACCAGGCTGGCCAGGCTATCTACGGGGTAAGAGTTGAAGGAGTCCTTGACCCGCTGCAGGCCTTCGATCAGCTCGCTGGAGCCAATCGCATAGCCCAGCCTCAATCCTGCCAGGCTACGTGACTTGGAGAATGTGCCCGTGACCAGCAGGTTCGGGTAGCGGCTAATCAGCGACACGGCGCTGTCAGCGCCGAAATCCACGTACGCCTCATCCACCAGCACCACGCGGTCGGTGACTTTCTGCAGAAGCGCCTCGATGGCTTCCAGCGGGTGAGCATGGCCCGTGGGGGCGTTAGGGTTGGCAAAGATGACGCCGCTTCGCTCACTCGCGCTGGTCAACGCATCCATATCCACTTCCCACTGGGCATTCAAGGGATGCTTGCGCAGCTCTACGCCGTAAAGGTTGGCATATACCGGATAGAAACTGTAGGTGATGCTGGGGACATCGAGAGGTGCCCCTTGGCAAAAAAACGCCTGAAATGCGAAGGCCAGGACTTCATCGGAGCCGTTGCCCACGAAGGTTTCCGCGACGCTGACGCCGTAGCGGCTGGCCAGGGTTTCACGCAGCGCCAGAGAGGTAGGGTCGGGGTAGAGTCGTAAATGATCGGTAGGGTATTGGGCCAGCGCCTGGCTGACACCAGGAGCCGGGGGGTAGGGGTTCTCGTTGGTGTTGAGCTTGATCACGCGCTCGCGGGGCTGTTCGCCGGGAATATACGGGGTAAGATCCCTGACGGCAGGGCTCCAGTATTGGCTCATGGGGGTAACCTGATTGTGCGGATGTGAATATCCCCATGGTCGCCTGATGGCCGCAAGAGCGCAAGCATTCCCATTGGCCGCGATTCGGCCCATACTTCTCCTGTGAAGGGGTGGGCGTCGCACCTTGTAGCGGTTATGCTGTCATAAGCGCGCGAAAGAAATGTATGTCCAACACCATAAGGAGACACGCAATGCAATTCAGGAGTTTGCTAGCCGGTTCGGCTATGTTGGCACTGCTGGCGGGCTGCGCAGCTGGCCCGACGGATCAGCGCGACGACGCAGGCATGAGCGCCTCACAGGCTAACTATCAGGGTACTCTGCCCTGCCGTAACTGTGACGGCATTGACCTGGATGTGACCATGCAGGGTGAAGAAATGGCCGCTCCGGAAGAGCGTACCTTTACCTTGAATGCGACTTACCGCAATCACCCCCAGACACCGCCCGATGAAAACTACGCCGGTAACTGGGAAGTGCTGACGGGTACGCCTGCCGACCCCGACGCGACGGTCTATGAACTGACACCGGACGGTGACGGCCAGATCTACTACTTCCAGCGGATCGACGAGCGTACGCTCGAGCTGATCGACCCGGAGCGTCGTCGCTTTGAAAACGGCGAGATGCTGCAACTGCGTCGCCAGTAATCGCTGAGCGCATCGCATCAAGGCGGCCATTGGCCGCCTTTTGTATGTCTGGCGGTGGTGAAACAGTAGCAATGACGGTCGTTACAACCGTCTTAACGACCGTCGCAACAACTGTTGCAACAACCGTTGTAACAACAGTGGCAAGTACAGTCATGCGAGACAGGAGCGGCTAGCGGTGGCAAAAGCAAAGAGCGCCTTTGTGTGTACCGAGTGTGGTGCCGAGTATCGCAAGTGGCAGGGGCAGTGCACCAGCTGTCAGGAGTGGAATACGCTCAGTGAGATCCGGTTGACCAGTGCGCGGCCTGGCAGCGGAGCGACGGCGACCGGGCGCGCTGGCTATGCGGGCAACCTCTCGAAGGAAGTCGTGGACCTCAGTAACGTCGACCTCAGCGAAGTGCCACGGTTGACCTCCACCTTTGCCGAGTTCGACCGTGTATTGGGAGGCGGCTTGGTACCGGGCTCGGCCGTGCTGCTGGGCGGGAACCCCGGGGCAGGCAAGTCGACGCTGCTGCTGCAAACGGCCTGCAAGCTGGCTCAGCAACGCCGCATCCTCTATGTGACCGGCGAGGAGTCGCTTTCCCAGGTCGCCATGCGAGCGCATCGCCTGCAGCTTCCCACCAACGGCTTGAAAATGTTGGCGGAAACCAGCGTCGAGACCATTCTGGCCGTTGCCGAGCGTGAAAAGCCCGAGATTCTGGTCATCGACTCCATTCAGACCATGCACCTGGAGGATATCAGCTCGGCGCCCGGCGGCGTGGCGCAGGTGCGCGAGTCTGCCGCAGCGCTGACCCGCTTTGCCAAGCAGACGAACACCGTCCTGCTGCTGGTGGGGCATGTCACCAAGGATGGCACCCTGGCAGGCCCCAAGGTGCTCGAGCACATGATCGATGCCTCGCTACTGCTGGAGGGCGGGGCGGACTCGCGTTTTCGCACCCTGCGTGGCCAGAAGAACCGCTTCGGCGCGGTGAACGAGCTGGGCGTGTTCGCCATGCTGGAGCAGGGCTTGAAGGAAGTGAAAAACCCCAGTGCCATCTTCCTGTCGCGCCAGGAAGAGCAGGCTCCCGGCAGCCTGGTGATGGTGGTATGGGAAGGCACGCGGCCGATACTGGTGGAAGTGCAGGCGCTGGTCGATGAGTCAGCCCTGGGGAACCCGCGCCGGGTCGCCGTCGGGGTCGATCAGAACCGCCTGGCGATGCTGTTGGCGGTATTGAACCGGCATGGTGGGCTATTCACCGGTGACCAGGACGTGTTCTTGAACGTGGTGGGCGGGGTCAAGGTGCTGGAAACCAGTGCCGACCTGGCGGTGCTGCTGGCGGTAGTGTCGAGCCTGCAAAACCGTGCGCTGCCCAAGGAGCTGGTCGTGTTTGGCGAAGTGGGGCTTTCCGGCGAGATTCGCCCCGTGCCCAGCGGGCAGGAGCGTATTACCGAGGCGGCCAAGCATGGCTTCTTGCGCGCCATCGTGCCGCGCGCCAATGCGCCAAAGCAGTCGCCCAAGGGTATGGAGGTCATCCCGGTCGACAAGCTTAGCGATGCCCTTGAGGCGTTGTGACATGGACTATGCTGGATAGCAGAAACGCCAGCCCCGAGCACAGCAAAGGAGAGTCACCATGAGTTCGATTCGATTGACCCAGTACAGCCATGGAGCAGGCTGCGGCTGCAAGATTGCCCCAGACGTGCTGGACGGCATTCTGGCCAAGGCGGGCCCCGCCGCGGGGCATCAGCGCCTGATCGTGGGCAACCAGGGGCGAGAAGACGCCGCAGTGTACGACCTGGGCGATGGGCGGGGCATGATTGCCACCACCGATTTCTTCATGCCCATCGTCGATGACCCCTTCGATTTTGGACGCATTGCGGCCACCAACGCCATCAGTGATGTTTACGCCATGGGCGGCACGCCGGTGATGGCGCTGGGCATTCTGGGCTGGCCACTCGACAAACTCGCGCCCGAAATAGCCGGAGACGTCGTGGCCGGAGCGCAGGCGGTATGCCGCGAGTTGGGCATTGCGCTGGCGGGCGGGCACTCCATCGATGCTCCAGAGCCGATCTTTGGCCTGGCCGTCAATGGCCTGGTGTCGCTTGACCAGCTAAAGCTCAATAGCCAGGCCAAGCCCGGTGACTTGCTGTATCTCACCAAGCCGTTGGGCGTGGGGCTGTTGACCACCGCTGAAAAGCGCGGCCTGCTGGAAGCAGGGCATCAGGGGCTTGCCCGTGAAACCATGCTCAAGCCCAACACCATTGGCATCGCGTTGGCCGGTGTCAAAGGAGTGAACGCCATGACCGACGTGACCGGCTTCGGGTTGGCAGGCCATCTGGCGGAAATGTGCAGCGCCAGTGGCGTGAAGGCCCACGTGGACTTTCGCCGCTTGCCGCGCCTGGCCGAGGCCGAAGGCTACCGCCGCCAGGGAGCCGTTCCCGGAGGCACCCAGCGCAATCAGCAGGCGCTGGGCAGCGCCTTGCCCGCCATGGACGAAGCCCACTGGCAGTGGCTATGCGACCCGCAAACCTCGGGAGGGCTGCTGCTGAGTGTCGATCCCGCCTGGCAGGACGACGTGGAGCGCATAGGTCGCGAGCACGGCGTCACGCTGGAACCGTTTGGCGAGATGCAGCCTGCCAAGGGCAACGCCGTGATCCAGGTGGTCGGATGACGCTGCCCACGCTGCCTGCTTCTTTGGAGCTGGTGGCGCGTAATACGCCCTTGATCGATGTGCGTGCGCCGGTGGAGTTCGCCCAGGGCAGCCTGCCGGGAGCGGTGAACTTGCCGCTGATGGACGATGAAGAGCGCCGCCAGGTAGGCATTGCCTATAAACAGCAGGGCCAGCAGGCGGCGATTGCGCTGGGTGAACGGCTGGTCAGCGGTGCGGTGAAGCAGTCCCGGGTGCTGGCCTGGCAGGCTCACCTGGCGCGTTATCCTGATGCACTGATCTACTGCTACCGTGGCGGATTGCGCTCCCAAATCAGCCAGCAGTGGCTGGCCGAGGCGGGCCTGCTGCGGCCCCGCATCGAAGGTGGCTGGAAAGCACTGCGGCAAAAGCTCTGCCAGCGCATCGACGAGGCCGCCCACCAGCCGCTGCTGGTGGTGTCTGGCCTGACGGGCTGCGCCAAGACGCCGTTGATCAACCAGTTGCCCAATGGCATCGACCTGGAGGCGTGCGCCCAACACAAGGGTTCCGCGTTTGGGCGTCAGCCGGAGGAGCCCGCCACGCAGATCGATTTCGAGCATGCGCTGGCCCAGCGGCTGATTGGCCAGCCAGGCAAGCTGGTGATGGAGGACGAGTCGCGGCAGATCGGCAATGCCAATATCCCGCTGCCGCTATGGCAGGCACTGCAACAAGCGCCGCGCATCCGCATTGAAATGCCGCTGGACTGGCGGTTGGACCAGCTGCGCCGGGACTATATCGAAGCGCTGGAGAGAGGCTATACGGCCCGCTTTGGCCCCGATGAGGGGCGTCAGCGCATGCAGCGACAGCTCGCAAGCGCCCTGGAACGGCTGGCCAAGCGGCTGGGGCATGCACGGCTACAGCGTTTGCAGCGGCTGCAGGCCATGGCGTTTCGTGCCCACGAGGCGGGCGACGTCCAGGCTCACGAGGCGTGGCTGGCCCCGCTGCTCACCGAGTATTACGACCCGCTCTATCGTTACCACCTGGAGAAACAGCAGAGCCACCGGCCGCCCGAACTGCACGTGGGGGACTGGGAAAGCTGCCTGGCCGCCGCTCGGCAGTGGAGTGCCTAGCGGCGGCCGATACGCATCAGAGGCTTTTGAGCCACTGGGTCATGACCCGGTCCAGCAGCGGCGCCAGACGCTGAAAGCGCTTGGGGTCTGCCTGTATCTGATCGCCGGTTTGCAGGAAGCGCCCGGCGGAAGGGCTCCTGGCCGTGGGGAGCGTCTCGGCATTCAGCAAGGAAGCCGCGCTGGCCTGGGTCATTTCGAGATGGCATAGCAGCGCCACCACGCGACCAGCATCCCAACTGAACCCCTGGAGCGGTGCCGCCGCACTGCCGCCCAGGGGCAGCGCGCCGTCAGGCAGGCTAAATACCAGGCGATGCCACATGAAGGCATCGAACTGCTCGGGCAGGTCAAAGGTGCTCTCTGGCGCCAGGGTGACAGGGTGCCAGCCCGTTTCGGGGTAGGTGCCGGGGGCGATGACGGCGCCCAGGGCTTCGGCGATCCATAGCGCCCCCAGGCCAATGCCCATGACGGGTTTTTGGCCATCGAGGTAGCGGTGGATGAGCTTGCGCTCTGCCTTTTGCCAGGCGGGCGGGGCGCTGAACAGCGCGTCGGGGCCGCTCAGTACGATGAGCGCGTCGCACTCGCCAGGGCGCGGGGTCAGCTCCCCTGCGTATAGATGAAAAACGGTGTAACTATGGCCCATGCTCTCCAGCCAGTCTTGCAGGCGAGCGGGTCCATGGTCAGGGCCGTGCTGTAGCAGATGAATATGCATGGTAATCTCCTCGCCGGCCGCACACATCAAGCGCGGCGGAGCTTGTCCGCCGCGAGTGTGGGACGATAACGTATCGCGTCCACTTCACCAATACCGTTTATCAATACCGTTTCATCAATACCCTCTTCATCAACACAGTGACCCAGGACATCAGCATGGTGGCAAAACCCACAGGATTCTATCAGCGTCTGCAACTGCTGCCGCTGCCCGCCCAGCAAGCCTTCATGGCGGCCTTGTGCGAGCGGCTGCTACCCAACTACGCCCTCTACGAGCAAACCACGGGCCACGGTGATGGGCATACCCTGCGTACTGTGCTGAGCCTGGTGTGGGAGCGCTTGAGCGTGCCCAATGCCAGTATCGACTTTGCCCGTCAGGCGGAAAAGCTGGCGGAGTGCGAGCCTCCGGCCAACGATGACAGTTTCGGGGCGCGCCGCGCGCTGGACGCCGTGGTCTCGATCTCGGCGCTGCTGGATACCTTGCAGGGTGAGTCGCCGGAAGCGGTGCTGGACGTGAGCCGCACCTCCCGGGCAGGAGTGCGGGCATTCATCGAGCTGACCGAGGGAGAGGTGGATGCACAGGCGCTGGCGCTGATCATCCGCGACCACCCGCTGATGGCCGATGAAAACGACTTTCAGGATGCGGTGCTGGAAGCCGTCAGCGAGCCGCTCACCAAAGCGGCGCTAAAAGAGATTCGCTTGCTGGGGCGCAACAACGGCATCAGCAACCTGGGGCTTTCGCTGGAAGAGGGCGACAAGTAGCCGCCCTTGGGTCTTGCGAACGAACGGCCTTAAAAACGGACGCCCGCCGTGATCATCATGCCCGCCGTGCCGAACACGATCAGGTCCGACTCGACGCGCCCCCATTGAATGCCCACGCTGGGCAGCAGGGCGGGGGCGATTTCGTAGCGGTTGAAGGGAATCTTGTCGCGGAACTCATCCTTGTAGCCCCGCAGCAGCCCGCCGGTGAGCTTGGCGCGCACGTTGATGTTGTCGCCCAGCTGCCCCAGCGGAAACTCCCGCCCAGCGTAGAAGTACCAGGTGGGCTGGTCGAAGGAGTTCTTGAACCAGGCGGCACCCGCCAGCCAGCGGTCAGGGTTGTGCAGCTCGACACTCACCAGATCCTGCTGGTTGGTGTGCTCCGGGTCGGGGCTGAAGTGTCGAGTCAACAGGCTGGTTTGCACCAGCGTGTGGTCCAGTTCGAAGGCCGGTGGCCAGTCAGGCATAGAAAAGGCCGAGGCAGATGCGCTCAGCCAAATCATTGCCAGGCCACCTAACCAGGTGCAGGCACGGGGCATGTCACTCTCCTAAAGACGCATCTCGATGCCGCGCTCGGCCATGTAACGCTTGGCCTCGGGAATCGTGTGCTCGCCAAAATGGAAAATGCTGGCGGCCAATACCGCATCCGCACCGCCTTTCAATACGCCGTCCACCAGATGGTCCAGGTTGCCGACGCCACCCGAGGCAATCACCGGCACGCTGACGGCCTCGGAAATGGCGTGGGTCACGCCCAGATCGAACCCGATTTTGGTGCCGTCGCGGTCCATGCTGGTCAGCAGCAGCTCGCCTGCGCCGAACTCGACCATTTTCCTGGCCCACTCGACGGCATCCAGGCCTGTCGGGCGGCGCCCACCGTGGGTGAAGATTTCCCAGCGGTCGGGTTCGCCCTCCTGAGAAACCTTCTTGGCGTCGATGGCCACCACGATGCACTGGCTGCCAAACCGGTCGGCGGCTTCCCGCACGAACTCCGGGTTGGTCACGGCGGCGGTGTTGATCGACACCTTGTCGGCGCCCGCGTTGAGCATGGTGCGAATATCGTCGCAGGTGCGAATGCCACCCCCCACGGTCAGCGGGATGAACACCTCGCCAGCGATCCGCTCGACCATGTCCACGGTGGTGGCGCGGTCTTCGTGGCTGGCGGTGATGTCGAGGAAGGTGATTTCATCGGCGCCTTGCTGATTGTAGCGCTGGGCGATCTCCACCGGGTCACCGGCATCGCGGATACCGACGAAGTTCACGCCCTTCACCACGCGCCCGGCATCGACGTCCAGGCAGGGAATAATGCGCTTGGCCAGGCTCATGCACGGCCTCCGCTCAGCTCGTCGCTCAGGCGCTGGGCTTCGGCGACATCCAGGCTGCCTTCGTAGATGGCGCGTCCGGTAATCGCCCCCAGAATGCCGCTGTCGGCCACGCCGCACAGCGCGCGAATGTCATCCAGGTTGGTGACGCCGCCCGAGGCGATCACCGGCAGGCCGCCTTCGCGGGCCAGCGCCGCGGTGGCTTCCACGTTCACGCCCTGCATCATACCGTCGCGGGCGATATCGGTGTAGACGATGCTGGAGACGCCATCGTTGGCGAAGCGCTTGGCAAGCTCGGTAGCTTTGGTGGTGGAGACTTCTGCCCAGCCATCGGTGGCCACATAGCCATCTTTGGCATCCAGGCCAACAATAATGTGGCCCGGGAAGGCGCGGCACATTTCACCGACGAATTCCGGTTCCTTGACCGCCTTGGTACCGATGATCACGTAAGAGACCCCGGCGTTCAGGTAGTGCTCGATGGTGTCCGCCGAGCGGATGCCGCCGCCAATTTGAATCGGCAGGTTAGGGTAAGCGCGGGCAATGGCCGTCACCGCGTCGCCATTGACCGGTTTGCCTTCGAAAGCGCCGTTCAGGTCTACCAGATGCAAGCGACGCGCACCGGCTTCTACCCAGCGCGCGGCCATGGCCACCGGGTCGTCGCCGTAGGAAGTGGCTTCGTCCATGCGGCCCTGCTTCAAGCGCACACACTGGCCGTCTTTGAGATCAATCGCGGGAATTACCAACATAGTGAAACCTCTCAGGGCGTCCAGGTGACAAAATTTTCCAGCAGGCGAAGGCCTGCGCGGGAGCTTTTTTCCGGGTGAAACTGCACCGCGAAGGTGGCATCGCGGCCAATCGCCACGTGGGCGCTGACGCGACCGTAGTCCGTCGTGCCGAATACCTGGGCATCGTCGGCGGCATTCACGTAGTAGCTGTGCACGAAATAGAAGTGTTCGCGGTCATCGATGCCGGCCCACAGCGGGTGGTCATGATGCTGGGCGACCAGATTCCAGCCCATGTGCGGCACTTTCAAACGCTGCTCCTGGGCATCGCGCATGTCCGCCGGGAAGCGGTCGACGCTGCCCTGGAAGAAGCCCAGGCAGTCCACGCCGCCATTCTCTTCGCTGCGCTCCATCAGCATTTGCTGACCCACGCAGATACCCAGCAGCGGCTTGGCCTGGCGGGTCAGAATCTCCTCCACCAGCCCGCGCAGCTCGGTACGCTCCAACTCGCCCACGCAGTCGCGGATGGCCCCCTGGCCAGGTAGCACCACGCGGGTCGCGCCCAGAATGCGCCGGGGGTCACGGGTAATGATCACGTTCTCATGGGTGACGTGTTCGAGCGCCTTGGCGACCGAGTGCAGGTTGCCCATTCCATAATCGATCACGGCAATGGTCATGAAGCGCTCCTTGTCGAGGTCATCGAGCGATGGCTGATCGCTGCGTTAGGCATTACAGGCACCCTTTGGTGGAGGGCATCTGCCCGGCCATGCGGGGGTCTTCCGACACGGCCATGCGCAGGGCGCGGCCAAAGGCCTTGAAGATGGTTTCTGCCTGATGGTGGGCGTTGAAGCCCTTGATGTTGTCGATGTGCAGCGTCACCCGCGCATGGTTCACGAAGCCCTGGAAGAACTCCCAGAAAAGCTGGGTGTCCATGCTGCCGATGGTATCGCGGGTAAATTCCACGTTCATGAAGAGGCCGGGACGCCCGGAGAAATCGATGACCACCCGTGAGAGCGCTTCGTCCAGTGGCACGTAGGCGTGGCCGTAACGGTAGATGCCGCGCTTGTCGCCAATCGCCTCATGAAAGGCCTGGCCCAGGGTGATGCCCAGGTCTTCGACGGTGTGGTGGTCGTCGATATGCAGGTCGCCCTTGGCGTCGATATCGAGGTCGACCATTCCGTGCCGAGCCACCTGGTCAAGCATATGGTCCAAAAACGGAACGCCCGTCTGGCAGCGAAGACGGCCTTCACCATCAAGGTTGACGCTGACCGTGATCTGCGTTTCGTTGGTGTCACGGCTAACCGTGGCAATACGCGCTGACATGTTGCATCTCCTGCGCCGAGGCGCACTCTGAGGAATAATCGGCGGGCGGCGGCTGCGGCCAAAACAAGCATTATAGAGAATCGGCCCCCCCATCCGCTACAATGCGTGAAATGTCGCCGCCAATTGCGGCGCTCAAACAGCAGCCTGGCTGCATTGGCAACGAGGATTTCACCATGCCGGTGACACTGCAATACGTCGACCAGGCCCGATGGGACGCCGATGAGCAAGTGCGTATCGACCTCGTGCGTATCTATGAAGACGCACCGCAAGAGCGCATGCCACCCCCCAGGGTCTTGCCCTTCATAGAGCAGCATTTACAAGGGCAGCACGTGTTTGCCTGCGCCCTGTTCAACGACCGCCTGCTGGGAGCCGTGGCGGTGCAGGAGGGCGATGACCGCGCCTGGTGGCTATCCGAGCTGTGCGTGCGCAAGACCACGCGGCGGCGTGGCGTGGGCTCACGGCTGATGGCGCTGATGGGCGAACAGGCCAAGGAAGAGGGCCGCGTACTGCGTATTGCCACCACCACGCTGCCGCTGGCCGACCGCGTGCTGCTATCCAAATTGGGCTATCGGCCCATCGCCGATGCCGAGCCAACGGAACCGGGCCTCCCGGCCACCAGTGATTTTGTAGAGCTAGACCCCCAAGGGAAAGGTTAATGAAACAGCTACTCCGTATTTTACTGGCGGCCATCGGCATTCTTGCCATTGCCGCCGTCGCTGCCGTGGTCTACGTCACCACCTTTCTGGACCCGGAAGACTTCAAGCCCCGGCTGACCGCCGTGGTGGAAGAGCAGACAGGGCTCAATCTGGCGCTGGAAGGCCCGATCAGCTGGTCGTTCTACCCGCGTATCGGTGTCAGCGTCGAGCAGGCCCGTGCCTGGCTGCCCGAACAGTCGGTGGACGAGTCTGCTTTCGCGGCGATCAACCGGGCCGAGGTGAGCGTGGCCTTCGCGCCGCTGCTACGGGGTGAAATCGCCGTGGATGGCCTGACGCTCGACGGCATGCGCCTGAACCTGGTGAAAAACGCCGAAGGCGAGGGCAACTGGGCGCCGCTGCTGGAGCGTCTCTCCGAACACGGCAACGAGTCCGCCGAAACCGTGCTGGCACCGGCCAGCGCAGGCCCCAATGCCGATGCAGGCAACCTCTCGGTGGTGCTGAACATCGCCAGCGTGGAAGTCAAAGGGGCGGATATTCGCTACCGCGACGAACAGAGCCAGGCCCTGTGGCGGGTACAGCCACTGAACATTTCGGGCACCAACGTCAACCCGGTGCGCTCCTTCCCGCTCAAGGCCATGTTCACGCTCTCCCGGCACAACCGCCTGGATGCCGAAGTGCTGGAGCGCACGCCGGACATGACCAGCGAGGTCAACCTGGAAACTCGCCTGCGCCTTGGCCTGCAGGATGAGCAGATCACTCTGGAGAATACCCAGCTCACCACGCAGACCCGCCCAGGCGCCAACAGCGAGCCCCAGCAGCTCAGCCTGAAAGCGGCTGAAATCGTGGCGCGCATGGGCGAGCAGCAGCTCAGCATTCGCCAAGGCGTGCTGGATGTCGGCCTGCGCCATGCCGACAACTGGCAGGGACGCCTGGCCCTTTCGCTGGCGTTCGGCCTGGAAGGCGACCTGGCCGCTCAGACCGCCCAGTTGAAGGACCTGCAACTGACCGGGCCGGATGGCCTGCGGGTCAGCGGCCACCTCAACCTCGAACAGCTGCTGGAAGCGCCCCGGTACAGCGGCCAGCTCACCGCAGCCCCCTTTACCCTGCGGCCCTGGATCTCGCGCACCGGCGCAACGCTCAATACCACCAGCGAAGCGGCGCTGAGCGACGTGGCCCTGACCAGCCCGGTCGAAGGTGATCTCTCGCGCATCGCCTTGCCACGCCTCTCGTTGGTCATCGATGACAGCACCTTTACCGGCGACGTGAGTGCTGCTCTGGATGGCAGCCAATTGAGCTTCAATCTGGACGGTGACCAGCTCAACCTGGACCGCTACCTGCCGCGGCCTGCCGCCCCCGAGCAAGCCAGCCGGGGCCTGCTGCGCAGCGCCTTTGCCCAGGCCGAAGAAGCCCTGCTGCCCCAGGAGTGGCTCAGCGGCCTGACCCTGCAGGGTGACCTCAGCGTCGGCGAGCTGCAGCTGGCGGGCATGACCTTCAACGACACCCAGCTGGCGCTGCGCGGTGACGAGGGCAACCATCGCCTGACCGGCTTCGAATCGCGTTTCTATGGCGGCGAACTCAACGCCACCGGCGCGCTGGACGCCACCGACAGCGTGATGACCTGGCAATTCGCGCCGCGCATCAGCAATGTGCAAGTGGCCCCGTTGATCGAAACCTTCAGTGACGAAGAGGCCCCGCTGCGCGGCCGCTTCAATCTGGAAGGCGACTTGACGACCCAGGGCAACAGCCGTCAGGTGCTGCTCAGCAACCTCAACGGCGAGCTGGATGCCCGGCTGAACGAAGGCGCTATCCTGCGTACCAATATTTCCCGTGAGATGTGCGAGCTGGCGGCGCTGCTGGAAGGCCAGGGCACCACCCGTGAGTGGCATCCCGATACGCGCTTCGAGCGCTTCGACGCCACGTTCCAGGTACGCAACGGCGTCGTGCACAGCGATGACTTGTCGATCACCCTGCCGGGTATCGAAGTGCAAGGCGAAGGCGAGCTCAACCTGACCTCTCAGGACTTCATGACGTTGGCCAATGCACGCCTGGTCGATACCGCCGACGCCGCCTGCCAGGTGAACCCGCGCCTGGAGCAGCTGCCGCTGCCCATCCGCTGTGAAGGCCACCTGGGGGATGATAAAGCCGAATGGTGCCGCTTCGACCGCACCGCGTTCCAGGCCAGCGTGGTGGATTTGCTGCGCACTGAAGCGGGCGGCCGTCTGGAAGAAGAGCTCGAAGAGCGCCTGGGCACCACCATCGAGCGCATCGACGAGCGCCTGGGCGAGGGCGCGGGCCAGGAGCTGCGCGAAGGTATTCGCCGCCTGTTCAATTGATACGCCTGCCTTCTTATAGAGAAGGAGGCACCACCCCCTGCATGCGCCGGCCTTACCGCCGGCGCTTTTTTCATGGCAAGCACTTCAGGAGTGACCATGGCCGAGATACCTACGCCGTGCCTGGCGGCCGATGAGTTTCAACACCGTCTACTGCGCTGGTTCGACCAGTATGGCCGCCACGATCTGCCCTGGCAGTCACCCCGCAGCGCCTACCGCGTCTGGGTGTCGGAAATCATGCTGCAGCAAACCCAGGTGGCCACGGTAATTCCCTACTTCGAACGTTTCATGGAGCGCTTCCCCACGCTGGAGGCCCTGGCCTGCGCCCCTCAGGATGAAGTGCTGCACCTCTGGACAGGGCTGGGCTACTACGCCCGCGCCCGCAACCTGCACAAGGCGGCCCAGCTGGCGCTGGCCGAGCATGGCGGCGAGCTGCCCACCCAGAGCGTCGATATGCTGATGACGCTGCCCGGCATCGGCCGTTCCACTGCCGGGGCGATCATTGCGCAAAGCACCGGCCAGCAGGCCGCCATTCTGGATGGCAACGTCAAGCGTTCGCTGACACGGCTGCACGCCGTGGCGGGCTGGCCCGGCCAGCCTGCGGTAGAGCGCTCCCTGTGGGCGCTGGCCGAGTACTTCACCCCCACCACGCGGTTGGCCGACTACACCCAGGCGGTGATGGACTTTGGCGCCACGCTGTGCAAACGCAGCAAGCCTGATTGCCCCATCTGCCCGTTCAATGACGTATGCCGCGCCTACGCCCAGGGCGAACCGCAGCGCTTCCCGGAATCGAAGCCCAAAAAAGTTACCCCCACCCGTGAAACCCTCATGCTGATGCTGCAGGACCCCCAGGGGCGCGTGTGGCTGGAACAACGCCCGCCCAGCGGCCTGTGGGGCGGGCTCTGGAGCCTGCCGCAGTTCGAGCGCCACGGCGAGCTGAACCACTGGCTGGAGGATAACGTCGTCGCCGCCCGGCGCCTGGCGCCGCTGCCCGCCTTTACGCATACCTTCAGCCACTTCAAGCTTTTGATCACCCCGCAGCCAGTGAGCTGTGAACGGCTCACCGGAGTGCGCGAAAATGGCCTATGGTATGACGTTCACCAGCCACCTGCGTTAGGCTTGGCGGCACCCGTCAAATCGCTGCTGAGCCAGCTGGCGCCGTTTGACCTCGACCCGGCACCGGGGCCAGCGCGCTGACGACTGGCACGATTTTCATTAGGCATCCGCCCAGGAGCTATTCCATGAGCAACACCGTTTTTTGCCGCAAGTATCAAAAAGAGCTGCCCGCGCTACCTTTCCCGCCGCTGCCCGGCAAGCAGGGCCAGGAAATACAGGCCACGGTGTCACAGCCCGCCTGGCAAGAGTGGCAGGCCTTGCAAACCCGCCTGATCAATGAAAAGCACTTGAACATGCTCGACCCCGAAGCACGCGCCTACCTGATGGAGCAGATGGAACGCTTCCTGAACAACGAAGCCACCGACCAGGCCGAAGGGTACGTGCCCCCCAGCCAGGCATAAGCCCCCGCCAGGGCTCCGCCGTTACCCGCAAAGGGCGCAGGCGTGGCCGTGGCTCACGCGGCCCAATGTGCCCTAAGCATGTGACGAGAAAGAAAGTTTCACAAAGGTGTTGACGAAAACCGAAGCTTTTGGTTTAATACGCACCGTTGGCAAGGGCCAGATAGCTCAGTTGGTAGAGCAGGGGATTGAAAATCCCCGTGTCGGCGGTTCGATTCCGTCTCTGGCCACCACAACGTTGGGGTATCGCCAAGTGGTAAGGCACCGGTTTTTGGTATCGGCATTCCCAGGTTCGAATCCTGGTACCCCAGCCATTGCCAACAAGATTTCTTGTTGATTGGCTAGCTTAACGGCAACCCAATCAAATTCTCAAGAAAACGCGACGCGCCGACATAGCTCAGTTGGTAGAGCAACTGACTTGTAATCAGTAGGTCCCGGGTTCGACTCCTGGTGTCGGCACCACTAAAAGTGGTTTAAAAGCAAAGCGTTAGAGAACATGATCAAGCCGCCCTTTGGGGCGGCTTTTTCGTTTCCGTAGTACTTTACATAGATATGGGCATTTAAATGAGTCTCACATACCAATCTCACGCTGCCGCAGGGGGGCGATATAGCTCACCTGAAACAACGACTGTGTCTGTAAGTATTGACTCGCTAGAGGGTACGTTCATGGACTTCGCTCTAGCATGTCTGCTTTCACACAAATATGTTGAGATGGGGCATACCGGCTATTTGGAGCCATTTGAAGTGCGTGTAAAAAATGACCCAAGAGAGCCCGGTGAGATTTGGTCACCTACTTCTTTCAAGGCCGATCTCAAAAAGGTTAAGGAAGCTCTAGGTATATCTGAAGATGAAAATGTATGGTCTAGAATTAATGAAGCACTAAAAGACAATATAGGTGAATCGATTGTGATCCCTACCTATAAACATATTGACTAAAGTGCAGTTAAAACCCTTATTCTTCACCAGGGTGCCTCACCACCGGCACGCTCAGATCGTTGGTATCCATCATTGAGGCTGAGCGGTGCCCGCTAGCTTCTTGTTTTTCGTGGCGGGTGCCTTTGGTGTCGGTGATGCCGCGCCGTTTTAAGTCGTGAAGGCCGAAGAGCTCTTCCCCTGTAATGATTCCCTCTTCGATGGCCAACCTGATCAACCGCTGCCAGGCAGTGTCTAGGCCCGATTTACGTAGCTCGCTGCTGTCCGCCGCCACGATGAGTGGGCGGTTTTCTGGGTGCATCGGTACCGGTCTGCCTTTGGCTTTCCAAATTCCAGCGCGGCGCTCGGCGGCGGCGGACCAGGCGGCGGATAGTCTTGGGTACCAGCGAACGACATTATCCCGGGAGCCTTTGCGGCGGTTAGTCATCACGCCATCGGCCGTGCTGTTGGCATCGGTTAGCGTGACGACCTCAATCCCGCGTAAGCTGCAAATTTAAGTCAGCTTCATCACGATCCAGAGGTAAGGCGCGCACGCGCCTTTTTCACCGCGTGTGCGTTGGCCACGTTGCTGGGCAAATTCAGTCAGTCGAGCGATGGCGACGTCACCCCATCTTCAGTAGCAGCACCAGTGTAGGTCCAACGATAGGCATAAAAGAAGCAGCTCAGGCCCCGTAGTGTGTTACGGGGCCTGAGCGAGTAGGGGGTCTGTGCAATCAGAGGTGGCGGCTGGTCACTTACTGCAGAACAGTTATGCAGCTGTCATTCACTGTACTAGCTTTAGAGTTGGCTTTCTCAGGGCTTCGCGCATGCTCAGGCCTGTGACTTCCTGAATGAATTTTGGTTGTACTTCAAGTTTTCTCGCTAGCTCAGAAAAACCAAGGTTTTTCTTTTCTAGTAAAACTCTTAATGACTTCTCTAATAGCTCTGGAGGCTCAGGTGCTATTAAATGATCTTCCTTTTCACCTTGTGTTTCGCCGTATTTTCTAAGAGTGATAACGCCTGTTTTGTATTGGGATTCTGTTATGAGGTCAAGTTGCCTGGCTCTATACAATATAGCAGCTTTACTAACTTTCCAGTTTAATTTGAATTCCCTCATCCCCTTCCAGTCTAGCCTATTACCATTTGGGCGAGGATATAGCTTAAGCATCATTGGCCTTGGGAGTAATAAAGCGCTTGCAAACCGATTGGCTTGATTTTCAGTAGTTCTGTCACCAGTGACAATGCCTTCATGCATTACGAGATGTCCGATTTCATGGGCAATGTCGAAGCGTTGTCTACATACGCTTTCTTTTGCTGTGTTTCTCACAATAAAAGGACGCTCAACAGAAACAGATAAAGCATCGACCTCTTTCGATACAATATTAAAATTAGTGACAATTGCACCTATGTTTTCTGCTAAACGAGTCATGTTATGTATAGGTGCTAATCCTAGTCCCCAGTGTTTCCTACATTCCTCTGCTGCTTGTTCGATATCATCATTTCTCATGATGTTTTGAAAGCAGGGGATGTTCACAGGAGGGAATTTTAGCTCTTTCTCCAGCTCCTTAATAAGCAGGTGCATCATCTCTCCTCGAGCTATTGCGACCTGCTTGATGCTATTTTTAGTTGTGAATAGCTTGCGGAAATGAAACTGATCTTCGTTGAGTCGATACTCTTTTTTACTAAAAAAATTAGGCAGAACATACAAAGCATGAGCTAGAGACTCAGACAGCTCCGGCGTAGGCGAGCTTTGCCCCGTCTCTAGCTTATGCAAGTATTGGCGTGTTTTGCCAACCTTCTCAGCAACCTCTTCTAAGGCAAAGTCATTAAATATCCGTGCTAGTCTCAAAGATGATCCGTCAAAAGTAAAGCTCATCGTTATTACTCATCGAGAGCGTCGTTAGAACGCCTTTGTTGAAATGGAATGTTGTCAGCTTCTTCACTGCTATTGGTGTCGTCAAGAACATCAACATCAGGAGACAGTAACTCAGTAGCAGGGGGAGTATCTTTATCAACCGAATGTAGAATAGTGGCGCTAGATGCATACGCCCACGTACTTACCTCGTTTTGATATGCGTTATAGCCAATAAAGAAAGCGCGATCCTCATCCTCTTCAGTCATTGCCCGTTCTACAATGAAACGCCACATGACTGGCTGCTGGTCATCTTCAGCGAATAAATCGTCTACTTGATTGCGTCGAAAGAAACCCTTTTTAGAAGGTGTTTCAGGATCATCCCGGAAAAAGCGGCAGGGAACATTCCCGATAAAGAAAGTTACGTCCATACCAGGACTTGCCAATGTTAGCCAATCGAAGCGGCCGCTTTGACATAGTTGGATAAGAGCATTCCGGGAGCGCCCAAAGGTAGTAGTTTCACGCGTGTATGAGTCATCATGCTCTGAGTTCAGCTCTCTTCGAGTGTTGAACCTGATGTCTAGCAATAGCTCTGCAATAGTTGTCAAGCGTTCATCTGTAAGTTCGGCATAGAAAGCTGAAGGATGAGGTAGGATCATGATGTTTCCTGGCTGATTTTGAGTTTTGTCAACCAAAATATATGGCTATTCTGCGGATTTGTCAACCAGCCTCTTTGCTGATTAAATCAAGCAGCTTTAGCTTGTTCGTCATCATTCGCCGCCCCCTGTGCCCTGTAGAGCGCTTCATTGGTGAACACGTAGTAGCGCACTGCGCCGCCCCTGATGCCGGGTACCTTGATAGATGTTTTGCCTTCATGGTCAAGTTGAAGCACGTCATGAGCCTTTAACATCTTGTTGGCTTGGCGTGCTGAGGGTAGCCCCGTACGGCTCCACACCTCTTTTGTCCACGCAATGTAATAGGTCGTGATGGTGCTGCACTCAGCGCCGCTGCCTAGCGTTGCTGTGTGTCGATAGCCCAGCTCATTGACGGTGCGCGGGGCATGGGTATCGTGCTGGCAATCCATGTTCAGGCGAGAGAATCGCGCCTCCCCGTGTGTTTCAATCAGGTGGCAAAGAGCATCGAGTACCTTGGATTCTTCCTGACTGCCAGCCCCGCCGCGCTCAGTCAGCTAGGCAGAGAAACACGCCTTAACTGCATTACATGCGGTATAGGCAGGCCAGCTCGTTGCTCCCCACTCGGTGGCGTATTCACCCGCCAAGGCCGCCAGGGCAAAGCGAGCAGCGGCGCGGTGCGCTTGTCCGCTGGCATCCTTCGGGAGTGTCTCTTTCTCAAAGGCTTGAAGCTTTTTGGGAAACGCTTTGATAATGGTACGCATGTTATCAGGGGTGGTGAGTGCTTCCAGGAACTTCACTAGCGGGGTGCCGTAATACTTATTAACGCTGGCCTTGAGGGAATCAGACAGATCCGCCGCGTTGTCGAAGCCATGAAGCTCTTGAAACAGGCCCATACCAGCGTTAGCATCAGCAGGAACGCCAAGCATATGGATATCCATGCCCGCCCTGTGCATCTGGTTGGCTTCATCCCTGTGCTGCTCTAGCGTCTTTTGCCCCGTAGAGAGAAACAACAACCGCCAGCGGCGCACGGGCTTACTGTTGCCGCGATCATTCGCCCGGGCCCTCCCGGCACCGTTGCCCAGCATGTACACCGTTTCACCGGTGATGCGCGGGCTACATACACATGCCTATTTTATCCAAGGCAAGCAGGCTGTCAGAGCGCGCGGAAGCGATTGACTCAAGGGCATTGTCAGTAGAGCGCCAGCTACGCACTAGCTTAGGCGAGCCGTATACGGAAACAGCCGCTTAAAGGTGTGTGGTTTTACCGCCTGAACTCTCCCCGTATAGATGGAAGCCGCCCGACTCTAGCCCCAGCAGGTGAAATAATGGCCCAGCAAAAGCAACGCACACGCTTAGCGCTAGCCTGTCATTGCCAAGGCAGAGCGCACCAATATAGGGTTGCCACTATTCTAGCGTGCCCGTCTCTTCAATGCAGGTAAGCTCAGCACCATGGTTAGTTTAGTGGTCAGTCCAGTCACTCATTTAGCAGGCTCCTGAGTGTGCCATGTTGTTCGGGATGGGCGATCAGCAAGCTGTTCCATTCGTCGGGATCATCGTGGCCAGCAAGGTCGCTAACCTGGCACCCAGCCTCACGTGCGATGACAATACCCGCTGCAATATCCCAAAGCTCTAGCTCCGCACCTTGAGACCAGAAGGCGTCAAACCTGCCCATGCCTGCATAGGCAATTTCCAATGCCGCAGAGCCGGGGCTGCGAATGCCTGCCACATGGGGCATCAGCGCCGCGAGCTGGCGTTGGCTCGTCATACAGTCGCCTTTATGATGATACGGTAAGCAAGTGCCAACCAGCATCTCGTTGAGGGGGCGGGCCGATAAGATGGGTAATCGTCTTGACCCTTGGTAGGCTCCTTGGCCTCGCACGGCCCAGAGCATTTCGTCCAGTAAGGGATGATAGACCACACCCTGTATGAGCGTTGCGCCTTGGCGCACCGCGATAGAAACCGAAAAATGCGGCACCCGGTGCAGGAAGTTGTTAGTGCCGTCGAGCGGGTCGATGATGACGGTAAGGTCGCTACTGCGAGACGACGTAACGCCCGTTTCCTCGCCAAGAAATCCCACCTCTGGATGCGCACGCTGAATGGTATCGATAATGGCGTGTTCAGCTGCCTGATCGTAATGGGTGACGAAGTCCGAGCTTCCCTTGCGTTCGAAGTCGATACCCCCCGCTTTGTGATACCCCTCAGTGAGGACTTTTCCAGCCAGCCGGGCTGCTTCTTGCAGCGTATGCATAAGGTCTGGCTGCGCTGTATGGCTCATCGCGGCACTCCTGGTACGGGGTTTTGGGCAACGTATATCACTATTACCTTAAGAGGGCTATGTGGCAATAGTGTGACATCGAAAGCTCCTTTCTCCGCATTAAAACGATTTATTGATGTTGCTTCGCTTCTTGTCTTTTGTTGTTTTTCTAGTTGGTCGGTTGCTTTCTTATTAATACATATCCCAACACCCAATCATAAATATTAAACGTTCATGATTGTCGTTCTCTTTCCTTGATATGCCCTTGGCGTTCACTAACCTCAAAGGGCTCGAGCGATAAATCGAGCGCTCTCAATCAATGAGTTTTGCCGATTACATGCAATAAGGAGATTGATCATGGCGAATAATCGCAACGATGGCGGAATGAGTCGCGAAGAGGCAGGACAGAAAGGCGGTGAGGCGACTTCCCGCAACCACGGTAAAGAGTTTTACGAAGAGATTGGCCAGAAAGGCGGCCAGAACAGCGGTGGCAATTTTGCCAACGACCCTGAACGTGCCTCGGAAGCAGGCAAGAAGGGCGGCGAAAATAGCCATGGCGGTGGTGGCAACCAGCGCTGACCGCATCGGGCTCGGCCACGCCAGGCGTGGTGTTGATGCCCGTCCAGGAGCGCCAATGTGCCGTTGGCGCTCCTTTTGATCCCGTTGGTTGAACGGGCTCGAAGCCACGGATACCGGTATGCACTCACGACTCAAGGAGAGATGGATGAATAGTCCCGTGAATGACAAGAACTTCGACATGGTGAGCACGCTTTATCATGCGTCCAAAGGTGTTCAGCTGTGTTCGCAGTTCTCGGAAGATGCCAAACAGCACTCGGACGACGAAGCGCAGCAGTTTTTCGACCGAGTGGCCAAGAGCTATGAGGACATTGCCGAGCAGGCACGGAAGCAACTGAAACAGAAGCTTTGAGTGACTGGCCAGGGGAGTGCCCCCTGGCCATCACCTCGGCTATCAAGGAGGAGATCGCGCTATGTTCCACCATTCCAGCAAGCTTCAGTATCCCGTGAAAGTGGATAAGCCCAACCCCGAGTTCGCCATGCTGCTGCAACAGGCCATTGGCGGCATCGAAGGGGAGATTCGCGTGGCCATGCAGTATTTTTTTCAGGCAATGGGCGCGCGGGGCGATGATCGGATTCGAGACATGCTGATGTCTACGGCGACGGAAGAGCTGTCGCATATCGAGATGCTGGGTCATGCCGTCGCCTTGAACCTGGAGGGCGCGCCCGTGGCCTACCAGGAAGCCACGGCTCAGGATCCGGTGATGAACGCCATTCTGGGGGGCGCCAACCCCCGCCACCTGCTTTCGTCGGGACTGTCGGCCATGCCGGTGAACGCCAACGGCGTGCCTTTCGACATGAGCCATGTATACGCCACCGGCAATATTGCCGCCGACATGCTGGCCAATGCCACCGCCGAAGCGGGTGGCCGCGTGCTGGCCTCGAGGCTATACAACTGGACCGACGACCACGGCATGAAGGATTTTCTGTCGTTCCTGATTGCCCGGGATACCTACCACCAGCAGCAGTGGCTGGCGGTCATCGAAGAGCTGGGCGGCTTCGAGAAGCAGTTGCCGATCCCCAACGCGACGCCTCAGGACCATGAGGCCATGCAGCACTCCTACTACTACCTCAATACCCTGCTGGACAAGGAAGCGCCCCAGGGCCGCTGGGCAGAAGGCCCTTCGCTGGATGGCCGCAGTGAATTCAGCGTGCGCAACCAGCCATCACCGGAAGGGCAGGAGCCGAGTCTGGGCGGGGCCAAAGAGAAGTCTGGCGCCCAGAAAGAGCAAATCGACCCGAACAAGTAGGCGTGTGACACAAGGAGAGGACACCATGGAAGCTCACTATCTGGAAAACTGGCTGCGCGATGCCCATGCCATGGAAAAGCAGGCTGAGGATATGTTGAAGTCACAGGCGAAACGTCTGGAACATTACCCTGAGCTGCGCGCCAGAATCGACCAGCACCTGCATGAAACCGAGCACCAGGCCGAGAAGCTGGAGCGGGTCATGCATGACCTGGGCATCGACACCTCGGCCATGAAAGACCTGGGCGGCAAGCTCTCTGCCTTTGGCCAGGCGCTGGGTGGCATGATGGCGGGTGACGAAGTCGTGAAAGGCGGCATTGCCAGCTACGCCTTCGAGTGCTTTGAAATTGCCAGCTATCGCGCGCTGATAGCGGCCGCCGAAAAGGCCAATCAGCCTCAAGTGGTACAAGTCTGCCAGGAAATCCTCCAGGAAGAGCAGGCCATGGCCGACTGGTTGAGCCAGCATCTTGATGACACCACCCAGGCCTTTTTGGCTCGGGCTGAAAATGATGACCTGAAAGCGAAGAGATAGCGCGGCCAAGCCCAGCCCTGCTATGCCCGCTTCCCCGGCCTTTGGCCGGGGTTTTTTTGTGGTTGGCCCGCCAGAAAAGCGGGCCGAGCGTCAGAAGATTACAGCCAGTACCGAAGATTACAGATGGTCCCGAGGAATCCTCGACGACCAGTTCTTGGAAAACACGCGATACGACTGCTCGTAGGCATCCAGCTGGGCATGGACGATAAAGTGCGTGTCGGTACAGCTCAGCACCGTGCGGGTATACACCTCGGTATCCCAATCGCCCCGTTTGAAGTGGCTTTCGGTGAGGGTTTCTCCCCGAGCCGAGGTGAAATCATCCGTCACCGTGCTGTAGTACTCCCGCGCACAGCGGTGTACCTCGGTGCCCGTGTCGTCGATGCAAAAGCGCCCCTGATCGTTGATGACTTCCAGGGTCGAGCGCTTGGTGGCCAGGTCACGGTGCAGCAGCCAGTTGTGCTGGCTGGGGGCCAGCGGCGTCGTGGCCAATGGGGGCGCTTGCTCGGGTGGGCCAAAGGGCTGCGCGGGCTCGTGGTCGGGGGCGTGCCGTACCGGCAGGTGCAGCGCGCACTGGTCGTAAATGATATCCACCTGAGCAGGCCGAGGAGAGAGCCATGCCAGCGGCCAGTAAGAGGTAGAGAGCGAGACCCTCAACTGATGGCCTGCAGGGAAGCGCTGGGCAATGCCGTTCATGGGAATGCTCACCCGGTAAGCTTCGCCTGGGGTCAATGGGCGGGGATGAGCATCGCTGTCGCGGTGGGTCAGGTTCAATAGCCCGTAGGTAACGCGGGTGGCCTTGCCGTCCGGGGCCACGTCGGAAAGGCGAACGGCCAGCATGGCCTGGGGCTGGTCGCTGGTCACCGTGAGGGTCACGCTGGGGATGCCGACGATGTCCAACGGCTCGGAGAGCGGGCCGCTGCTGAAGATCAGCGACCCGCCATCTTCTTCACGCTGGTCGCCGGGCAGGTCGGGCGTGGCGGCGTAGGAGCACCACTTGCCTGCCGCCATGCCCACGCTGATGGGCGACTGCAAGCCCTGGCGGGGCGGCGAAGCCTCCTCGGCAGGAGGCACCGTGGTCAAGCGGTAGGGCTGCAGGTAGTAGCGCGTAGGTTGAATGCCCGGAGAGGGCCATTGCGGTTCGCTTACCCAGCGCCCTGGGCGATGGCAATAACGGTTGTCGGGGGGCACGCTGTCCTGCTGCCACACCTGCAGCATGGGGTCGTCCATGATGCCGTTCTGCTTGCCCTTCAGCCAGTAATCCCACCAGCGCAAGGCTTCCTGCAGAAAGCCAATGGCTGGGCCGGGAATGCCCTGATGAGGGTACTTGTGGCCCCAGGGCCCTATCAGGCCCTTGCGCGGTACGTCGAGGTGCTCCATGAGGCGAAACACGGTATTGGTAAAGCCGTCGGCCCATCCGCCTACCGCGTAGACCGGGCAGCGTATGGCATCGTAGCGTTCTCCCACCGAGCTTGCCGTCCAGTAGTCGTCGCGGCGCTGGTGGCGCAGCCACTGGTCGATCCAGAGGCCGCTGTGCTCCATGCGCTCGAACCACATTTCCCGCCAGCGCTCACCGACGATCTCCGGGTCGGGCGGCAGGGCGTTGAAGGCCAGCATGACGGTGGCTTCCGACAGGTTGTCGCCCAGCAGGCAGCCGCCCATGTAGTGCATGTTATCGGCGTACAAATCATCGCTGGAGCAGAGGCTGATGACGGCCTTCAAGGCCGGTGGCTGGCGGGCCGCCACTTGCAGGCTGTTGAAGCCGCCCCACGAGATACCCATCATGCCGACCTGGCCGCTGCACCAGGGCTGCTCGGCCAGCCAGGCAATCGCCTCCACGGCGTCCTGCTGCTCCTGCTGGGTGTACTCATCGGTGAGCACGCCATCCGAGTCACCGCTACCCCGCATGTCGATGCGAATACAGGCATAACCATGGCCCGCCATGTACGGGTGATTGCCGGCATCCCGCCCGCGGGTCACGTCACGCTTGCGGTAAGGGATGTACTCCATGATGGCAGGAAACGGCGTGTCATCTGGCGTCTCGGGCAGCCACAGCTTGGCAGCCAAGCGCTGGCCATCGCTCAGGGGAATAAAGACGTTTTCGATGTGGCGAACGGGGTAGGGAAAGTCGCGGACGATATCCATGGGGTCTCCTTATCGGCGGATCGGTTCGATCTCGAAATTGAGAAAGTCCAGGCAGTATTGATAGCGCTCCTCTATTTCTTCATGGGTCGTGCCGGTGAGATGCAACGTGCCCAGGCGGTAGCAGAAGCTGTCCTGGTGCATCAGCTGGCTGAGCTGCTGGCCGGGGGCGACATCGATGAGCACCTCCGTGTGGGGTAGGCGAGCTTGCAGCTCGGCAATCTCGGCAGGGCTGGGGATGCGTTTGACCACGCCATCCTCGTGGGGGTATGGAATGAAGCATTTGGCCGCCACGGGCGCGACGCCCTGGCGGCTGAGCAGGGAAGGGCGTTGGCCCAGCGCAATGTCCACGGCGATCTCGTGATTGGACATGCCGTCCACCAGCACGAAAATATCGCTATGGGACTGCGAAATGCGGGTGTTGAACTCGATCAGCCAGAGCTGCTGGCGAGCCTCGTCCCACATGAACTCGGCATTGAAGCAGCCATTGTTGTAACCGATGTGGGTCAAAAAGCGCTTGGCGGTATCCACCATCTTGTGATGCACGTGCTCGGGCAAATGGCTGGGATACTCCAGCCGGTCGAACAGAGACGCCGAGTGCTCTGCCTTGGGCTGAGCAATGATGCCGTGCACATTGAACTCGCCCTGGAAGACAGACCCCTCCGGCGCGGCCTGGACACCGCTGATCAGCGACTCCGCGATGCACGCATTGCCTCCCAGGTGGGCGATGTCATCGGGCAGCTCGGCGTAGGCCAGCGCTTCGTTGAAGGCATCGCCCAACTGACGAATGCCCTGGCGAATCTCGCCGATGGCATGGTGAAAATCTGCCTCATTCTCGATCTTGAAGCCCAGGTGGGAAGAAAAGGCCTTGACCGGCTTGAGCCAGAACGGAAAGGGCAGGGTGACCTGTGCCAGTGGCTCTTCGGCGAACGGGTCGAGGCCGCAAAAATCGGGCACCACCTCAGGAATGACGTGTTGCTGCTCGATACGGCTCCACAGCTTGTGCTCGCACTTCAAGACGCTGGTGAGCGAAGGAGAGGGGATTTGATACTGCTGGCACAGCAGGGGCACCATGACGCTGGTAGGGAAGTCCCATTGGGCAATGATGGCATCAATGGTGCCGGGAAATGCCGAGAGCTGTTTTTCGACTCGTTTCAATAACTGGTTGAATGAGACATTGGGTGCCTCGACCGCGCTTTCGACGGTCAATAGCCCATGCAGTTCCAGAGACTTTCTATCTCTTAATGTTTGTAGTGCTTTTTGTTGCTTTTCTTCCAGAGCGATAATAAAGACATTGCGTTTCATGGCCTGCTCCATCAGGTAACGTTAGGCGTGAGATCCTTGTCGCCGTGATGAAGATTATGAAATGAAAAGTTTATTGGCTAGTCTATTATAAGTCGTCAGTTTTAAAATTAATGTATGTGGCAGAGGTGCGTTAAAGCTACAGGAGTGAATGTTTTTGGATGTTTCTGTAATGTTGCTGGAAGAGGGGGTGTTTTGTTGGTGGTTTTATGTCGAGTGTTTTAGTGGACCGTTTTCACAAAGAAAGTTCTGATGGTTTGATGCCGATATTGGGCAGGTTCAATGTAGTGTTATGTTATTAAGGTTTTTTAGGGTTTGCGTGTTTTTCTTAACAAATGTTAATCATGATGGGTTTCTTGGCGTTTGATAGCGCAAACTATGAAAGTTTCTTGTTTGTATGTTTATAGTTGTCTATATTTTTGTCGCGTTATCTTCCTTTTAGTGTATAGAAATTATAAACAATTCCGGGTGAGTATAGCATTTGTCTAACTACAAAGGAGTGTAGAGATGAATAAGGTTACTGCAGAAGAGTATAATCTAGTGGAAGATAGAAGTCGCAATGGTTTGCCGGGCCCCCTGGGGGCCGAGGGTGGTTGTATAAGTATTGGTGAAGTGTTGGGGCTGTACGGTGAGCTGGGGGCAGAGTCACTGGAGGCCTTGGCCAACGTTCGACAAAAACCTGTCGAGCTGAAGAGAAACCAGAAAGTCTTTTCGCTATGCGAGGGGCGTGCCGATATCTTCGTGGTGAAAGAGGGCTGGGCAAGTCTATCCCATGCCACTTCTACACGTGGGCAAGATATTTGTAACGTCTTCATGCCGGGCGATATTATCGGAATGCGAGAAAGCTTTTTTGAAAGTCACGATATCGTGATTCTCTCGCTGACACATTGCAAGTTGGAAAAAGTATCGGTAGATGATTTGCATGCGTTGTTTAAAACCAGCGACGAAATCCGCAAGGCCATTACCTCGTATGTCATGGTCAACGACAATATTACCATCGAGCGTTTGCGAAGTTGTACGCATCATCGGTCAGAAGAGCGAGTGGCGCACTTCTTGTTGGAAGTCTATGCGCGATTCAATTTCAAAGGCCTGCTGAACAGCAACGTATTCTCCTTTCCGGTGACCCAGGACATCGTAGGAGAGCTTCTGGGCATGACCAGCGTGCACGTCAGCCGCTGCATGACCGCGTTGGAGCAGAAGAAGCTGATCCGCAAGACGCGTAGCAGCATCAAGCTGCTGCAGCCGGAAGAGATGGCGCGTAATACGGGCTTCGACCGGGATTTCATCTACGGCCATATATGCCTGGGTTAGCGCACGTCCCTCGCCCGCCACCCGCGCTGCTTCCTTCGAGCGGCGCTTTTTTTGGGCCGATGTTTATCAAACATTGAAATTCGCCCGTAGTCCGCTGTGCGCAGGGTGGTTGCTGCAGTGGGCCTCAACGGGGTCTCCATGAGCATGAAAAAAATGTCATAACGCACGTTATGAGCGTGGTTCCCAAGGGTTGCAAGCCGTCATGCGTGGGCTAGGCTTCTCTCTGCACTGTGTTTCTGAATGAGACACGTTTTAACTGAAATTTAATCATACAAGGAGTGGATTAGATGACAGTCGGCAATACACCTCTCAAAAACCTGACGGCCCACAAGCAGTACAGCGACATAGCAGATACCCCTTCTGCCAGCAATACGCGAGTGGACCTCTATCCTACTCGGCTGGCCACCGCGCCGGCATCGTTGACCCAGGCACGCCGTGACGACGTGGTCAAAGGGCGTGCGCTGCCGGGGCCGCTTACCCAGGCGCAGCTGGATGAGTTCGAGCGCAAGGGCTATCTGTTTATTCCAGACCTGATCCATGGCGACGAGCTGGATGCGCTTCGCGATGAAATCGAGTCGTTGATGAGCAACGATGCTTACCGCGAGCGGGAGTTCAGCATCACCGAGCCGGAAAGCCAGGAGATTCGTTCGCTGTTCGCCGTGCACCATCTCTCTTCCCGTTTGGGGGCGCTGGCCAACGACGAGCGGCTGGCAGGGGCGGCACGTCAGATCATCGGTGACGACCCTTACGTGCATCAGTCGCGCATCAACTACAAGCCCGGCTTTGCAGGCAAGGGGTTCAACTGGCACTCGGATTTCGAGACCTGGCACGCCGAAGACGGTATGCCCAACATGCATGCGGTCAGTGCGTCGCTGATTCTCACCGATAACCACGAGTTCAACGGCCCGTTGATGCTGATTCCAGGGTCGCACAAAGCGTTCGTGCCCTGCCTTGGAGAAACACCCGAGGATAACCACAAAAGCTCGTTGAAAGCCCAGGAGGTCGGGGTGCCAAGCCCGGAGGCACTGCGTTACATGGTCGACCAGTACGGCATCGAAGCGCCGAAGGGGCGAGCAGGGGGCTTGCTGCTGTTCGATTGCAACACGCTGCACGCTTCCAATGCGAACCTGTCACCGGACCCGCGCAGCAATGTCTTTTTCGTGTTCAATCGGCCGGACAACCGCTGCGGTGCGCCGTTTGCCGCCCCCAAACAGCGCCCAGCGTTTCTGGCCCATGGGCCTGACCAGCCTTGGCAGCCGGGCGTTTAAACGTTTACGTGCTTTGGGAACATAAGCCAGGGTGCAAGAAAAGCAGCGGGAAGGTTGTGGAACAAGCGCAAGGGTGGGGTAGACTAGTGCGCCTGTCGTTGCGAATGCGGCACGCATAATGAGAAGGAGAATACCCGCCATGCGTTTTGTTCCACAGTTTACCGATGGCCAGGAGTTTCCCCACGCGCTGGGCAAAGTCGTGTGTGTAGGCCGCAACTACGCCGACCACGCGAAGGAACTGGACAACCCGGTTCCCAGTGAACCGCTGCTGTTCATCAAGCCGGCCACCAGCGTGGTGGATTTGACCAAGCCGCTGGACCCGCCGTTTTCACGCGGTGAAGTGCATTATGAAGTCGAGCTGGCGCTGCTGGTAGGGGAAACCCTGACCCACGCCACTCAGGATGAAGCGGAGCGTGCCATTGCCGGGATCGGCCTGGCGATGGATTTGACGCTGCGCGATGTGCAAACCACGTTGAAAGAGAAAGGCCATCCTTGGGAAATCGCCAAGGCCTTTGATGGGGCTTGCCCGCTGTCACCGTTCCTGCCGTTGAGCCGCGTGCCCAACTGGAACGCGCTGAGCTTCACGCTGGAAATCGACGGCGAGGAGCGCCAGCACGGCGAAGGCTCGGACATGATCTTTGCGATCCCGACGCTGGTCGCGGAAATGAGCCGTCATTTCACCCTGGAGCCCGGCGATGTCATCCTGACCGGCACGCCTGCTGGGGTGGGTGAGCTGACTCGCGGCGCATCACTGCGCTTCACGCTCACCGGCGGGCTGGAGATCAACACCAGCGTGGTCGAATAAACGACCCCACCGGCTGAACGTCGAAAGCCACCGCTGCCTGGGCAACGGTGGCTTTTTTTATGCTGGAATGTCAGGCGAGAAGGGGGCTCCTGCCCCCTTACTCCTCCCCCTTACCCCAGAGCGTTACTCCAGATAAGTGTAGCCTTCCAGCCCTTCGGTCAGGCTGGCGGCAAAGTGCGCCTGCTCTTCGGCCGAGAAGCCGCTGGTCACCAGCTGTTCGGTCAGCTTCTGCTTCAGGACGCGGGCATCGAAATTGACGTAGGCCAGCACGTCCGCCACGGTGTCGCCAGCCTGCGGGTTGGAGAGTACCCACTCGCCGTCGGCGCCCAGCGCGGCATCCACCGAGTCGGTATCGCCGAACAGGTTGTGCAGATCGCCGAGAATCTCCTGGTAGGCACCCACCAGGAAAAAGCCCAGCCAGCGCTCGTCATCGTTGGCCCATTCCGGCAGCGGTAGCGTGCTCTCGACGCCCTGGCCGTCCACGTAGCTGTCAATGCGGCCGTCGGAGTCACAGGTGATGTCCTGAATCACCGCGCGGCGAGTGGGCGCCTTGTCCAGCCCGCTGAGTGGCAGCACCGGGAAAATCTGCTCGATCCCCCAGACATCCGGCACCGACTGGAACAGCGAGAAATTGACGAACAGCTTGTCGGCCAGTTTCTCGGCCAGCTCGTCCATGATTTCCCGGTGGGCACGGTTGCGGGTATCGAGCTTGCCCCGCAGGCGCGCGCAGGCAGCCATGTAGAGGCGTTCGCCTTCGGCGCGGGCGCTGATGCTGCTCAAGCCCAGTACGAAACGATCCTGAAGCTCGCTGACGGCTTGCAGCAGGTCGTGCCAGGCTTCGACCAGCACCCTGGGCTCCTGGTGTTCGGCCAGCTGGTCCAGCACGCGCCACAGCTCATCCACCTGGGGGTCGTCGGTAACGCTGCGCACCGGCGGGGTGTGGTCGATACGCTCTTCACCGATCACGTTGGTGATCAGCACCGCATGGTGAGCGGTCAACGAGCGGCCGGATTCACTGATCAGGTGTGGCTGTGGCAAGTCGGCTTCCTGGCACAGCTGAGCGAAGGCGCTGACCACGTTGCGCGCGTACTCCTGCATGGAGTAGTTGGCCGAGCAGTAGCTGCGCGAGCGGGTGCCTTCGTAGTCGATCCCCAGGCCGCCACCCACGTCCACGGTGTCGATGGGGGCGCCCAGCGCCATCAGGTTCTGGTAGAAGCGCGCACATTCGCGCAGGCCGCGCTGAATGTCGCGGATGTTGGCGATCTGGGAGCCCAGGTGGAAGTGCACCAGCTGCAGGCTGGCCAGGGCGTCCTGGGCGCGCAGGGTGTCCACGACTTCCAGGATCTGGCTGGCGGTGAGGCCAAACTTGGACTTTTCGCCACCGGTGTTCTGCCACTTGCCTTTGCCTACCGAGGCCAGGCGCGCGCGCAGGCCGATGCGCGGCGTCACGTCCAGCTCCCGGGCTTCTTCCAGAATCAGGTCCAGCTCGGAGAGTTTTTCCACCACCAGATAGACGCGGTGGCCCAGCTTCTCGCCCAACAGCGCCAGGCGCACGTATTCGCGGTCTTTATAGCCGTTGCAGACGATCAGCGACGAACCGCCGTCGGAGAGCGCCAGGACGGCCAGCAGCTCGGGCTTGCTGCCCGCTTCGAGCCCTACGCGACCGTTGCCCCGCTCCGAGGTGGCCAGAATCTCTTCGACCACGCGGCGCTGCTGGTTGACCTTGATCGGGTACACTGCCGTGTAGCCGCCTTCATAGGCCACATCCTGCATGGCGGCGTCGAAGGCGCCACACAGCTGCTCGACGCGATCGTGAAGAATGTCACTGAAGCGTACCAGCACCGGTAAGCGCAGGCCGGCCTGCTGCAGCTGGCGAACCAGCGCGCTGATCGGCAGGGCAGGGCCTTCGGCATCGCTGCCCAGGGGGCGCACCAGCGCCTGGCCGTGGTCATCGACATCGAAGTAACCGCTGCCCCACTGGTCCATGTTCCAGGTACGACGGGCGCGTACGGCGGGGCTGCTGGTTGCGGCCATGTCACTCATCAGGAAGCCTCCGGGATAGGGAGTGCCCCCAGCGCGATGCGTGCCTTGAGAATCACGCGGAAACGCTCGGGGTCGTGGGGGGTCAGGTCATGGGCAGGCGGGTCCACATACACCACCAGCAGGCGCGACAGCCAGTAGCGCAACGCCGTCAAGCGCAGCATGGTGGGCCACAGGGCCCGCTCGGTGTCGGTCAGTGGGCGGCGTGCCTGGTAGGCACTCAAAATCGCCTGATAGCGCTCGGCGTTCAGGCTGCCGTCCTCGTTGGAGGCCCAGTCGTTGATGACGATGGCCAGGTCGAACAGCAGGTCGCCGGTGCAGCCATTGTAGAAGTCGATGATGCCGCCCAGGCGGTCGCCTTCATACAGGGTGTTGTCACGGAACAGGTCTCCGTGCAGCGCCCCCTGGGGCAGCGCGCCATACTGGCTGAACGCGGTCTCGAAATCATCGACCTCGTTTTTCATCAGGGTCTGGTCGTCGGGGCTGATGTAGGTCAGCACCTTGTGATGCACGGCGCGCAGCCAGTGCAGATCGCGGGGGTTGGGACGATGCCCCGGGAAATGCTGCGAGACCTTGTGCATACGCCCCAGCGCGCTGCCCAGCGCCTGGCACTGGACCAGGTTGGGGGCGGTGGGGTGCTTGCCGGGCAAGCGCGGGAACAGCAGGGCCGGTTTGCCCGCCAGGCTGTGCAGCGCCACCCCTTCGCGGTCATGAATGGTGCCCGGTACGGGCAGGCCGTGTTCATCCAGGTAGTCCAGCAGCTCGACGAAGAACGGCAGCTCTTCGTGCTCGCCTTGTTCGAACAGCGTGAGCACCATCTCGCGGCGCTCGGTGGTCACGAAAAACGTCGAGTTTTCCGTGCCGCCTGCCACGCCCTGAAGGGACACCAGGCTGCCAACATCGAATTTTTCCAGAAACGCGGCGACCTGTGCGTCGCTCAGCGGAGTAAATACAGCCATGAGAATCTCGCCCAGGTTGCTAAGCCGGTCATTGTAGCGGCTTGGCGCGTCAGTTGGCAGCGCTGTGAACGGTGAAGGGTCGCTTTCGCAGTGCTTTTCTGCAGTCGCGCCGCCGAACGCGTATCATTGAAGAATAGACGCTCTTACTGTTCTGCTGACTATGGAATCTGGTTATGGCCCGTGCCCCTATCGTGCTAGTTGATGGCTCTTCGTACCTTTACCGTGCGTTCCACGCGCTGCCGCCGCTGACGAACTCCAACGGCCAGCCCACGGGCGCCGTGAAAGGCGTGCTGAACATGCTCAAGCGGCTGATCAAGGACTACCCCGATAGCCCCATGGCGGTGGTCTTCGATGCGCCAGGCAAGACGTTTCGCGACGACATGTACAGCGATTACAAGTCCCACCGCCCGCCGATGCCCGATGACCTGCGTAGCCAGATCGAACCGCTACACGCCTGCGTGAAAGCGCTGGGGCTGCCGCTGCTGTGCATCGAAGGCGTCGAAGCCGACGATGTCATCGGCACGCTGGCGCATCACGCCACCCAGGCCGGGCGCGACGCCGTGATCTCCACCGGCGACAAGGACATGGCCCAGCTGGTGAACCGCCATATCACGCTGGTCAATACCATGAAGGAAGAGACCTTGGATGAGGCCGGTGTCGAGGAGAAGTTTGGGCTGCCGCCTGCGCTGATCATCGACTTCCTTGCGCTGATGGGCGACAAGGTGGACAACATTCCTGGCGTGCCCGGCGTAGGAGAAAAAACCGCCATTGGCCTGCTGCAAGGCATGGGTGGCGGGCTGGAGACCATCTATGGCGACCTGGAACGAGTCACCACGCTGGGCTTTCGAGGAGCCAAGACACTCCCCAAGAAACTGGAAGAGCACCGCGAACAGGCGTTTCTCTCCTATCGGCTGGCCACCATCAAGGTCGACTGCGACCTGCCCGTAGGGCTGGACGACCTGGAGATCGCCCACCCGGATCGGGAAGCGCTGGTGGCGCTCTACAAGGAGATGGAGTTCAAGCAGTGGCTGGCGGAGCTGCTGGAGGGCAAGGACGAGGGCGTGGACGACGTCAGCGGCGGCCAGCCAGCCCCGCAGGCCGAGCAGGTGGCGTCGGGCACGGCCCCTGGCCCACGCCACGACCACGTGATCACCGAGCAGGTCGAGCTGGACGCGTGGCTTGAGCGGCTGCGCAGCGCCGAGCGCTTCTGCTTCGATCTGGAAACCACCAGCCTCAACTACATGGACGCCGAGATCGTCGGGGTCGGCCTGGCGCTGGAGCCCGGTGAAGCGGCCTATATCCCGCTGGCCCACGACTATCTGGATGCGCCTGCCCAGCTCGACCGCCGCAGCGTTCTCGAGGCGCTCAAGCCGCTGCTGGAAGATCCCGGCAAAACCAAGATCGGCCAGAACCTCAAGTACGATATTTCCGTATTGGCCAACGAGGATATTCACGTCACGGGGCCGTTTGCCGATACCATGCTGGCGTCCTACGTGCTCAACTCCACCGCGACCCGCCACGACATGGACTCGCTGGCCCTCAAGTACCTGGGGGAAAAGACCATCTCCTTCGAGGAGATTGCCGGGAAAGGCGCCAAGCAGCTCACCTTCAACCAGATAGCTCTGGAACAGGCCGCGCCCTACGCCTGCGAAGACGTGGACATTACCCTGCGCCTGCAGCAGACGCTGCGCCCGCAGGTCGAGCAGGAAGGCCGCCTGGCCGAGGTGCTCGATCATCTGGAGCTGCCGCTGATCAAGGTGCTGTCGCGGATCGAGCGTAACGGGGTGGCGCTGGATGCCGAGCGCCTGCACCAGCAGAGCCAGCAGCTGGAGCAGCGTATTCGCGAGCTTGAAAGTGAAGCCTTCGAGCTGGCGGGCCGCGAGTTCAACCTGGGGTCCCCCAAGCAGCTGGGCCAGATTCTGTTCGAAGAGCAGAAGATTCCGGTCATCAAGAAAACGCCCAAGGGCGCGCCTTCCACCGCCGAAGCCGTGCTGGAAGAGCTGGCGCTGGACTACCCCTTGCCCAAGGTGATCATGCAGCACCGTGGCCTGGCCAAGCTGAAGTCCACCTATACCGACAAGCTGCCGCGCCTGTTGAACAAGAAAACCGGCCGCGTGCACACCAGCTATCACCAGGCGGTGACCGCCACCGGGCGGCTCTCCTCGTCGGACCCGAACCTGCAGAACATCCCGATTCGTACCGAAGAGGGGCGCAAGATTCGCCAGGCCTTCGTGGCCCGCCCCGGGTATCGCATCGTGGCCGCGGACTACTCGCAGATCGAGCTGCGCATCATGGCCCACCTGTCGGAAGACAAGGGGCTGCTGGAAGCCTTCGAACAGGGCCGCGACATTCATACCGCCACCGCCGCCGAAGTGTTTGGCACCGCGCTGGACAAGGTCACCGCCGACCAGCGCCGCAGTGCCAAGGCGATCAACTTCGGTCTGATCTATGGCATGAGCGCCTGGGGGCTGTCGCGTCAGCTGCATCTCGAACGCCAGCAGGCGCAGACCTACATCGACCGCTACTTCGACCGTTACCCCGGCGTTGCCCGCTACATGGACCGCATTCGCAGTCAGGCTGCCGACAACGGCTTCGTCGAGACCGTCATGGGGCGGCGGCTCTACCTGCCCGAGATCCACTCGCAGAACCGCAACCGCCGCCAGGGGGCCGAGCGCACCGCAATCAACGCGCCCATGCAGGGCACGGCGGCAGACATCATCAAGCAGGCGATGATCGACGTGGATGCGTGGCTGGCGGAAGGCGCGTTCGATGCCCTGATGGTCATGCAGGTGCACGACGAACTGGTGTTCGAGGTGGCTGAAGCTCAGGTAGACGCGTTCATCGAGGAGGTCAGTGCACGGATGCAGTCGGCGGCCACACTGAGCGTACCGCTGATCGTGGAAGCCCAGAGCGGCGCCAACTGGGACGAAGCACACTAAAGTAAGAAGCGTACCAGGCGCCGTTCAAACCCTGGCTGACTGGCCATCCACAAAAAACCCCACCTTGAGGTGGGGTTTTGCATACTGCTTGGGCCAGCGCTTAGCGCCAGTTGACGCGGTCGAAAATGCGTACGGCTTCCGGGTTGTTGTTACCCAGCTCGCTGATGTTCACTTCGTCGCGCTGGAAGTCGCCCCAGGACTCCAGAACCGGGTTCTTCTTCACGCCATCGACCACCGGGAACTCGTAGTTACGCTCGGCCAGCACTTCCTGGGCCTGGTCGGAAGCCAGGAACTCGAGGAAGCGGATACCGTTCTCGGCGTTCTGCGCGTTGGCGACCAGACCTGCACCACCCACGTTGATGTGCGTGCCGCGATCATCCTGGTTCGGGAAGATCACGCCCACTTTACGGGCGGCTTCGCGGTCGGAAGCTTCGCTGGAGTGCAGCAGACGAACATAGTAGTAGTGGTTGGCCACGCCCAGCTCGCATTCGCCGCTGGCCACGCCCAGAATCTGGTCGGTATCACCGCCTTCCGGGTTGCGCGCCAGGTTGTTGACCACGCCCTGTGCCCACTCTTGCGCTTCTTCCGCACCGTGGTGCTCGATCATCGAGGCCAACAGAGACTGGTTGTAGATGTTGTTGGAAGAGCGGATACAGATCTTGCCTTCGAACTGCGGGTCGGCCAGGTCTTCATAAGTAGCGATCTGGCTCGGGTCGAAGTTCTCACGGTTGTAGAAAATCACCCGTGCGCGCTGGCTGAAGCCAAACCACATGCCTTCGGGATGACGCATGGATTCCGGCAGGCGCTCGTTCAGCACGTCGGAATCCACGGCCTGGAACAGGCCATCCTGCTCGGCACGCCACAGGTTGCCGGCATCCACGGTCAGCATGACGTCGGCAGGGCTGGCCACGCCTTCACGCTGCATACGCTCCATCAACTGATTGGCGTCGCCTTCCAGCACATTCACCTTGATACCCGTTTCTTCGGTGAACGCGTTGTACAGAATCTCGTCTGAGTCGTAGTGGCGAGCGGAGTAGATGTTGACCTCGTTGGCCAGTGTGCTGCTGGCAAATGCCGAGCCAGCCATGACGGCGGCGACAGAGACTGCAAGACGTGCCTTTTTCATAACATACACCCTAAATGTTTATGATAATAAGTTGCATTGGCAAACTGCGCCTATTGAAACGTCTTGTTCCATGGACGTCAAGCGAAATGCTAATGACACGCAACACTTTTTGTGCATGTACGTGCATCTGCCGCCAATAGAAAATAGAATGCAAATAACTTTCAACCGTGTTCGCAGTCAGGCATCTGCGCTGCGCACTAACCATGGGTGAACGAATGACGGCAACGGTGTCATTTTCAGAGGTGGCAGCACCGGCGGCGGCGCTGTCGCTGCGGGGTGTCGAGCACACGTTTGCAGCCAACAAGGTGGTCAAGGGCATCGACCTGGAGATCGGCCAGGGCGAAGTGGTGTGCCTGCTGGGCCCTTCCGGCTGCGGCAAGACCACCCTGCTGCGTATCGCGGCAGGCCTGGAGGTGGTGCAGGAAGGCGAGGTCAGCCTGGACGGGCAGGCCATCGCGGCCCCTGGCAAGCGCCATGTGCCGCCCGAAAAGCGCAACGTGGGCCTGGCGTTCCAGGATTCGGCGCTGTTTCCCCATCTGAGCGTGTTGGAAAACGTCACCTTTGGCCTGAAACAGCTGCCCTCCAGCCAGCGCCGCGCGCGTGCTTTGGAGCTGTTGGACCAGCTGGGCATGGCCGCCTATGCCGAGACTTACCCGCACATGCTGTCGGGAGGCCAGCAGCAGCGTGTCGCGCTGGCCCGCGCGCTGGCGCCTACGCCGCGGCTGATGCTGCTGGACGAGCCCTTTTCCAGCCTGGATGCCCGGCTGCGGGATCGTATCCGAGACGACACGCTGCACGTGTTGAAAAAGCTGGGTTCGGCCACGCTGCTGGTGACCCACGACCCGGAAGAGGCGATGTTCATGGCGGACCGCATCGCACTGATGCGCGATGGCAAGATCGTCCAGACCGGCACGCCTCGCGAGCTTTACTGTGCGCCCATCGACCCCTTCGTGGTGACCTTCTTTGGCGAGGTCAACGAGCTGGCGGGAGTGGTGCAAGGCGGGCGAGTGCAGACCCCCGTGGGCGCAGTGGATGCCAGCTGGCTGCCGGAAGGCAGTGACGTGCAGGTGATGATTCGCCCCGAGGCGCTGCGCATTCAGGAGCGAGACCTGCCAGCCGAAGCCCACAGCCATAGCCACGTGGTCATGGCCAAGCTGCTGGGCCGCACCAGCCTGATCCACCTGTGTGCCCATGGCAACGATGGCCAGGAAGCGCACCTGCATGCCCGGGTACCTGGGGTGTTCCTGCCCCAGGAGGGCCAGCCCATCGACATCGATCTGGACCACTCCCAGGTCTTCATCTTCCCACGCTGAGGCGCGGGAAGACGTATGTTTGAACTTACTCGGCCTGGCTGCCGGGGCGCGCTCGGCGCATGGCCAGGCTGAGGAGAATCACCGGTAGAATCCCCACCACCACGATGGTCAGCGAGGCCGTGGAGGCCTCCGCCAGCCGCTCGTCCGACGCCAGGTTATGGGCGCGAACCGCCAGCGTATCGAAGTTGAACGGCCGCAGGATGATGGTGGCCGGCAGCTCCTTCATGGCATCGACGAAGACCAGAATCCCCGCCGCCAACAGGCTGCTGCGCATCAGGGGCGTATGAATGCGTCGCAGCGTGCCCCCTGCGGTTTGGCCCAGAGTGCGCGAGGCGGCATCCATGCTGGGGGTGACCTTGCCCAGGCTGGCTTCCACGGCATTGAACGACACCGCCAGAAAGCGCACCACGTAGGCGTAGATCAGAATGAAGGCCGTGCCGCTGAAGACCAGCCCGATAATCTTGCCGTAGTTGGCGTGCAGCCAGGAGTTGAGGGTGTGGTCCAGCCAGGCAAAGGGAATCAGAATGCCGACCGCCACCACGGAGCCCGGAATGGCGTAGCCCATGGCCGCAATGCGGGTGAACAGGCGTGCGCTGGGGGAGTTGTTGAGGCGTACGCCGTAGCTCAGCAGCACCGCCAGCCCCACCGCAATCAGGGCCGCAATGGCCGACAGCGAGAGGCTGTTCAGGGCGAAGCCGATGAACCGCGTGCCGAACAGGCTGTCGCCAATCCGAATCGCCATGTTCAAGAGCAGGCCGCTGGGCAGCAGGAAGCCGATGGTGATGGGCAGCAGGCAGGCCAGAAACGCGCCGGTGGCCTGCCAGCCGCGCAGACGGTACTCGGGCAGCTGCTGGTAACGACTGGAGGTATGGAAGTAGCGCCGCTTGCCCCGTGACCAGCGCTCCAGCAGTACCAGCACGATCACGAAGGTCAGCAGGCAGGCCGCCAGCTGTGCGGCTGCCACCGGCTCGCCCAGTCCGAACCAGGTGCGGTAGATACCGGTGGTGAAGGTGTCCACGCCAAAGAATTGCACCGCCCCGAACTCATTGAGGGTTTCCATCAGGACCAGCGACACGCCGCCCACCAGCGCAGGCCGCGCCAGGGGCAGGGCCACGGTGCCAAACAGGTGCCAAGGCCCGCGCCCCAGCGTGCGTCCCACGTCCAGCACGCACACCGACTGCTCCAGAAACGAAGCCCTGGCCAGCAGGTAGACGTAGGGGTAGAGCACGAAGGTGATCAGCGTGATGGCGCCCCCCAGCGAGCGAATGTTGGGAAAGTAGTAGTCGCCCACTCGCCAGTCGAACCACTCCCGCAGCATGCTCTGCAGCGGCCCGGCCACCTGCAGGAAATCCGTGTAGGCATAGGCGATCACGTAGGTGGGAACGGCCAGCGGCAGCAGCAGCGCCCACTCGAAGATGCGCTTGCCGGGAAAGCGGCACATGACCACCAGCCAGGCGGTTCCCGTGCCAATCACCAAGGTACCGAGGCCTACCCACAGCACCAGCCAGAAGGTATTGCTGAGATAGCGGGGCAGGACGGTGCTGGCCAGGTGCTGCCAGATGCCGTCGGTGGGCAGCACGATATGGCCCAGAACCACCAGAATCGGCAGTGCCACGGTCAGCGCGATGAGAAACAGCGCAATAGACCAGGGGTTGAGCGACAGCGCAAAGCGTGAAGCGACCCCTGACAGCAGAGCTGATGATGAGCGGCGAGCGGGCGTGGACACGTCGTGATCTCCTTGGACGAGAGGCTGCGTGGCTCGTCAATGCGAAAAAATAGCGGTTGCAAATAGTATCACCTGCGCCGATGGGGTGCAGCTCATCGGCCGCCCATTAAAAAACCCTGCCCGTGGGGCAGGGTCGAGGCGTGTAGCCGTGGGGCTCCTTCAGTGGGCGGTCCAGCCGCCATCCACCATCAGCGCGCTGCCCGTGACCAGCGCAGCGGCAGGCGATGCCAGAAACACCACGGGTCCCATCAGGTCCTCCAGCTGGCCCAGACGGCCCAGCGGGATCTTGCCAATGACCTGCTCCTTGAAGCCGGGCTCGGCCAGGAACGGGCGCGTCATGGGCGTTTCCACGAAGGTGGGGCAGAGCGTATTCACCCGGATGCCCCGAGGGCCCAGCTCTACCGCCATGGCCTTGGTCATGCCTTCTACCGCAGCCTTGGAAGCGCAGTACAAGGTGCGGTTGGCGGCGCCCACGTGGCCCATTTGTGATGAGACATGGATGACGCTGCCGCCTGCGGGCATGTGCGCCACGACGGCCTGGGTGAGGAAATAGGTGGCCTTGACGTTGAGGTCCATGACTGCCGCATAGTCCTCCTGGCTGACCTCCTGCAGGGGCTTGGGTCGATTGGTGCCCGCGTTGTTCACCAGGATATCGAAGTGCCTGCCGGCAATGGCCCGTTGCAGGGCCGCGTGGTCGTTGATGTCCAGCGCGATACCTTCCGCCTGCCAGCCAGCGGCTTGCAGGCTGGCCACGGCCTCGTCAAGCGTGGCCGGGTTGCGGGCCACCAGCGTGACGCTGGCGCCCGCGTTGGCCAGCGCGCAGGCGCAGGCAAACCCGATGCCCTGGCTGGCGCCGGTGACCAGCGCCTGCATGCCGTCCAGCCTGAAGCCGGGGGCCTGGGGAAGGTTCATGCGTCCACCGCCGAGGCGTAGGGCACCTCCTGTTTGCCATAGCGGCGCACGCGCTCGTTGGCCTGTTCGGCGTGGCCTGCAAAGCCTTCCAGCATGCAGAGTCGTGAGCAGTAGCTGCCGATCTCAGCCGAGGCTTCATCGGTCAATACCCGCTGATAGGTGCAGGTCTTGAGGAACTTGCCCACCCACAGGCCGCCCGTGTAGCGCGCTGCCTTTTTGGTGGGCAGCGTGTGGTTGGTGCCAATCACCTTGTCCCCATAGGCGACGTTGGTGCGCGGGCCAAGGAACAGCGCGCCGTAGTTGGTCATATTCTCCAGGTAGAAATCCGGGTCTTCGGTCATGACCTGAACGTGCTCGTAAGCCATCTCGTTGGCGACTTGCAGCATTTCCTCGTGGGTGTCACAGACGATGATTTCTCCATGACTCTCCCAGGCCTGGCGCGCGATATCGGCGGTGGGCAGTTTCTGCAGCAGTTCCTCGATGGCCGCCAGGGTGTCCCGGGCCAGCGCTTCGGAATTGGTCAGCAGGGCGGCGGGGGAGGTCGGGCCATGCTCTGCCTGCCCCAGCAGGTCGGTGGCGCACAGCAAGCCGTCCACGCTCTCGTCGGCAATCACCAGCGTCTCGGTGGGGCCCGCGAACAGGTCGATGCCGACACGGCCATATAGCTGGCGCTTGGCCTCGGCGACGAACGCATTGCCAGGGCCCACCAGCATGTCCACTGGCGCGATGGAGTCGCTGCCGATGGCCATGGCGCCCACGGCCTGAACGCCGCCGAGTACCAGAATCTCATCCGCGCCTGCCAGGTGCATGGCTGCCACGATGGCGGGGTGGGGCTTGCCCTTGTAGGGCGGCGCCGCCGCGATGACGCGTTTCACCCCGGCGACCTTGGCCGTCAGGACGCTCATGTGGGCAGACGCCACCATAGGGTAGGAACCCCCGGGGATATAGCAGCCCACTGCGTTCATCGGCAGATGTTTGTGGCCAAGGATGACGCCGGGGCGGGTTTCGATCTCGACCGGCTGCATGGAGGCCAGCTGCGCCTCGGCAAAGCGACGTATCTGGGCTTGGGCAAAGCGGATGTCGTCCAGATCACGCTCGGACACTTCGCTCATGGCCTGAGCAATCTCGGCTTCGCTCAAACGGAAGTTTTCCGGTGACCAGCCATCGAACTTTTCCGACAGCTCGCGAATGGCGGCATCGCCTCGGGCCTGGATGTCGGCCAGCGTACGCTCGACGGTTTCGCGTACCTGGCGGTCCGCTTCGGCGCGGGTTTCGAGGGAGGCACCGGCTTTGAGGTGGCGAATCATGACGCTCTCCTGAAAGGATTGTTATTGGGTAGAGTCAGCTGGGTAGGGTCAGCATGATGGAGCAGAATAAGGCTAGGGCCTGTTGCATACGAATGCAAACACTTTTGGAGCATGCTATGTTGAACCGGATGCTGGTCTTGCAGGCCTTATTTGAATTGCGCCTGCCAGGGCGGGTCGCGCCATGGATTCAGCAGGGCAAGAACAATAAAATCACATGAGGTGAGTGGCCATGAGTACACAGGTAGCCGTCATTGGCGCGGGATTGATTGGGCGTGGGTGGGCGATCGTCTTTGCCCGAGCGGGCGTCACGGTAAGGCTTCATGACGTGGACGAGCAGCAGCTGACGCTGGCCAAGGGGCTCGTGATGGCGTCGCTGTTCGACCTGCAGGACGCCGGATTGATCGACCAGCCGGAGGTCATCGCGGCGCGTATCCACTACTGCGCTGACCTTGCCAGCGCCGTGGCGGACGTCGAGTACGTGCAGGAGTGCGGGCCGGAGAACGTGGCCCTGAAGCAAGCGCTGTACAGCCAGCTGGAAAGCGTCGTGACGCCTGACACGATCCTGGCCAGCTCCACGTCAGGTATCGTGGCGTCGCAGTTTGCAGGCCACTTGCAGCATCCGCAGCGCTGTCTGGTGGCGCACCCCGTCAACCCACCGTATCTGGTGCCGCTGGTGGAAGTCGCACCCTCGGAGCAGACCCATGCCGCGGTGGTCGAACGTACCCTGGTGCTGATGCAGGAAGTGGGGCAGGCGCCCATTCTGGTCAAGCGTGAGGTGCAGGGGTTCATTCTCAATCGGCTGCAGGGCGCTTTGCTCAACGAAGCGCTGCGCCTCTTCCGCGATGGTTATGTGTCCGCCGAGGACCTGGATAAGACGGTCAAACACGGGCTGGGCCTGCGCTGGTCGTTCATGGGGCCTTTCGAGACCATCGACCTGAACGCCCCAGCCGGTGTCGTGGACTACGCCGGGCGCTATGGCCCGCTCTACCGTGACGTGGATACCCAGCGCAGCGCGGCCAACCCCTGGGAGCCCGAAACACTCGAACGCCTGGCGCAGGAGCGTCGCGAGATATTGTCGGAAGCACAGCTGGCCGAACGCCAGGCCTGGCGTGACCGCCGCCTGATGGCGCTGATGGCCCACCAGCGTCAACACGCCTAGCGCGGCGGGTGCCGAGGCCTTGCGACCAACCAGAGGATGAGCATGAAAAAACGGCCCGTGACGTCACGGCAAGTGGCAGAACTGGCGGGGGTGTCGCAGTCGGCGGTCAGTCGCTGCTTCTCTCCCCACGCCAGCATTGCCCCCCAGACCCGGGAAAAGGTATTGGCGGCGGCCCAGCAGTTGGGCTACCGCCCCAATGCCATCGCCCGCTCCTTGATTACGCGCTCGTCGCGCACCATCGCGGTCGTCATGACCCAGCTGGACAACCCGTTCTACGCCCAGATGCTGGAGTATGCCGCGCGGCGGTTTCAGCAGCATGGCTATCACCTGCTGCTGTTCATGAGCAGCAACGAGCAGCAGACGGCGGGCGTCATGGCGGACATTCTGCAGAGCCAGGCAGACGGCATTCTGATGCTGGCAGCGACGCTTTCCTCTTCGCTGGCCAGCGAGTGCGTCTCCCGGGGCATTCCGGTGGTGCTGATCAACCGTACGGTGGCCTTCGAGGGGGGCAGCCAGGTCGCCAGCGATAACTACCGTGGAGGCTATTGGGTGGGTGAATTCCTGGTCTCTGGCGGTTATCGGCGCATCGCGCTGGTGGCCGGGCTTGCCGACTCTTCTACCAGCAGCCAGCGGCGTGATGGCTTCATGGCGGCGCTGGCGGCGCAGGGTGTCAGCTGTTGGGGGGAGGCATGCGGCGACTATGACTTCGCGGCGGCCCAGGCGGCGACTCGCAAGCTGTTCGAGGCGGCGCCCTACCCGGATGCAGTCTTTGCTGCCAATGATCATATGGCCATTGCGGTGATCGATACGCTCAGCGGCGAGCTGGGGCTGCGGGTGCCTGAGGACGTGGCGGTGGTGGGGTTCGACGATATCCCCATGGCGGCCTGGCCGAGCTATCGGCTCACCACGGTTCAACAGCCGGTCGAGCCCATGGTGGACGAGGCGGTGGCTCTGCTGCTGGCGCAAATCGCCAGTGGGCAGGTCGCGGGGGAACGGAAAGTATTGCCGGTGACGCCCATCGTAAGGGCCAGCGCCCCGGCAACGGGGCGTGGTGTTGCGTCATCTTCATGAAGTTTGCCGCCTTGCACGGCAAGGCGGCAACGCGAGGGCGTCAGCTTAGCCCAGCAGCATGCGGGGCAGGCCGGTGACCAGCCACGGGAAGAACGACATCAATACGCACGCCAGCAGGATCAGCGCCACGAAGGGAACGACCGCTTTGTAAAGGTCGACGATCTCTACCCCAGGCGGTGAAACCCCTTTCAGATAGAAGAGCGCATAGCCAAACGGTGGCGTGAGGAAGGAGGTTTGCAGCACCACGGCCACCATCACCACGAACCACAGCGGATCGACGCCCATTTGCTGAACGATGGGCAGCATGATCGGGAAGCTGAGCAGGACGATGCCCGTCCAGTCCAGGAACATGCCCAGAATGAACACCAGAAACAGCATCATGATCAGCGCGCCGGTGGTGCCGCCCGGCATGGCCAGCAGCAGGTCCTGAATCACCTGCATGCCGCCGCCCCGCGAGAACACCCCGGTGAAGGCGGTCGCGCCCACCAGCACCAGCATGACCATGGTCGTGGTCTTGCCTGCTTCCAGCAGCGTCTTGAAGCAGGTGGAGACCCGGCGGTCACCAAAGATCAAAAACAGGATAAAGGCAATGAACACGCCGATGGCCGAGGCCTCGGTAGCGGTGGCCACGCCGGTGAAAAGCGCGCCGAGTACCCCGAGGATCAGCGACATGGGCGGCACCACGTACTTGCCCAGCATGATCAGCAGCTGCCGAGTGCTGACTTCCGCGCGCTCTTCCTTGGGTACCGGAGGGCCATAGGAGGGCTTGAAGTAGCAGATCAGCAGTACGTAGAGCGCGTACATCACCCCCAGCATCAGGCCAGGAATCATCGCCCCTGCAAACAGGGCGCCTACCGATACCGGCGAGTAGCTGGCCATCAGGATCAGCATGATGCTGGGCGGAATCAGGATGCCCAGACAGCCGCTGGCCATGATGACCCCGGTGCTCAGCTCCTTGTTGTAGCCATACTTGAGCATCGGTACCAGCGCAATCATGCCCATGACGGCAATGGAGGCGCCCACGATACCGGTGGTGGCGGCCAGCAGGACAGAGACGATGACCACGGTCAGTGCCAGCCCGCCCCGCAGGTTGGCCAGCAGCAGGCGCATGGCATCGAACATCTTTTCGGTGACCCCGGAATCGTTGAGAAACCGTGCCATCAGGACGAACAGCGGTATGGCAACCAGCACGTAGTTGTCCATGGCGTTGCCGAAGATGTTGTTGATCAGGGTGCCCAGCACCCGCTCGCCAGGGCCGAGAAAAGCGCCGATGACGGCGACGCCGCCGAGCACGAAGGCCAGAGGATGACCCATGAACAGGCCGATCAGCAGCCCGCCAAACATCACCAGCGCCAGCAGTTCAGGACTCAGGTTCATGCTGATTTCTCCTCGCGCAACTGCATGATGGCCCGCAGTACGATGGCAATGGCCTGCAGCAGGATGAGGGCAGCCGCCACCACGATAACGCCTTTGATCGGGTAGACGGGAATCGACACCATGCCGTAGGTGGTTTCACCCCGGGTATAGGAGCGTTCGAAGAAGCGCCAGCCGTAGGTCAGCAGCATCCAGATGAAGGGAACGAAGAAAATCACGTAGGCCACGACTTCGATCAGGGCCTGACGCTTGCGTGACAGCAAACGTTTCAACACGTCGACCTCGACATGGGCGTGGTGGCGCAAGCCGTAGGCAGCCATCAGCATGAAGTGGGCACCAAACAGCATCTTGGTAACATCGAACGCCCAGTCGCTGGGGCGGCCGAAGAAAAAGCGTGACGCAATGTCGTACAGGACGATGAGGGTAATGATGGCAATCAATGGCGCGATCAATCGCCCAAACAGCTCATTGATTGCATCGATCGCCTTGGCAATCGCATTCATGGAAGATCTCCGCGGTCAGCACACAAAACCGCCCCGGGCAGCCCGGGGCGGTGCAGAAACGCCTTACAGGCAGGCTTCGATCTCTTCCAGTGAGGGCAGGTTATCCATGGTGCGGCTCATGTTGAAAGGAGCCGAGACGTCACGCCATTTGGCGTAGTCTTCCAGGTAGGTCACCATGGAGTGGTAGACCTTGGCGTGGTCGCTGTTTTCACAGGCGCCGCGCACGATGACCTCGTTGGTGATCTCCTGAATACGGGCCAGGTCTTCGTCAGAGAACTGGTTGATGGTGATGCCTGCATCGATGAACCTTTGGGTGGCATCGGTGGACTCACGCTCGGACCAGGCCAGCGACCAGGCCATGGTGGCGTCGGCGGCGATACGCAGCTTCTGCTGGGTCTCTTCCGACAGCGCGTTCCAGGCGTCGAGGTTGATCATGACACCGAAGACGCTGGCGGACTGGTGCCAGCCAGGCGTGGCCCAGTAGTCGGCCACTTCGGCAAAGCCTGCGTTGTAATCCACGCCGGGGGTGGAGAACTCACCGGCATCGATCACGCCACGTTCGATGGCCTGATAGACTTCGCCACCGGCCAGGGTTACCTGAGAGCCACCCAGGGCTTCCAGTACGCGGCCCTGGTCACGGCCAGAGAGACGCAGACGCTTGCCTTCCAGGTCGGCAATGCTTTCGATGGGCGTACGGCCCATGAAGCCGGACTCGTTGTTGAGCGCGGCATAGGGCAGGTACATCATGTTGTACTGGCCGTAAATCTCTTCGTACAGTTCACGGCCGCCCCACTGCTGAATCCAGTTGATGTAGTCAACGGCGTTGAACAGGCTGGTGGTAGTGGCCAGCGGCGAGAACGCGGGGTTCAAGCCTGCCCAATAGCCTGGCCAGTCACCGGCGGCTTCGATACTGCCGGTTTCGGTGGCATCGAACACTTCCGTGCCGGGCATCAGCGTACCGCCCGCGCGGAAGTTGATCTGTACTTCGTCTCCCGCCAGCTGGTTGACCAGCTCGGCCCAGTGCTGATCGAGCTTGATCAGGTCGAGGTTTTCGGGCCAGGTGGAGGTCATGGTCCACTGCTCTTGTGCTTGAGCAGTCGTGGTGAGAGCGGCAAATGCGACACCAGCAGCAAGGCTGGTCAAGGCAAATTTTGTAGTCTTTTTCATTATCAATTTCCTGGTACTTTGGCGGTTGGCGTTATTAGTGTTGATTACCTGAAAGCAGGAAAGCACAGCGAGTAGGACTGACGTTTACGTAAAGTAAAAGCGGCCAAGGCTGTACCGCTAAGCTAGCACACTCCCCCCGCTGCGGCGCAATATCAGAGTTTGCAGGAAGTTAACGCACGCCATGAAACATCGTTTGATTTAAAAATCGTTTAAAAACATTTGGTTAATTCATTATTTAAACAGTTGGACAGGTCTGGATGGCGCGTTGAAGCGTTGAAAATGTGTGCCTTGTTGTACCAAAGTTGTAAGCAATCGACCCTTGAGGAGCGTGATGAGCGAAGCAAGTGATGACCGCCGCATATCACTACTGGTGGGCCATGCGCGGCGCTGGCAACGCCGCCGTTGGCGGGGGCTCGTGTGGCTCAGCGGGCCTGCCGAGCAGGCTCGCCGACTGGCGCTCACGCTGTGGCACGCCCAGCCGTGGCAAGCGCCATTGTGGGTGGGCGGCCCGCAGGAAGCCCCCGTGTCGCCTTGCCTGCCCGCAGCCAAAGCGCGCACGCGACTGGGGGCCGAGCATCAGCTGATCGTCATGGACGTCAGCGGCCGTGACGGGCTGGACCCGGATGCCCTGGGCGCGCTGGCCGGCACGCTGACGGCGGGCGGCATACTGCTGCTGGTAACCCCCGAGCCATGGGGTGAGCGCCCCGACCCGAACTACGCACGGTTTGCCGACCACCCCTGGGAATGGACCGCGCTGAGCAGCTTTTACCTGGCACGTTTGGCACGCCAACTGAGTGCTTCGCCTCAGGTGGTGCGCTGGCCGGTGGCTGGCCCGCTGGTGCTTTCCAGGCTGCCCGCCGGGCAGCCCTCGCCACGCCGCCCGGAAGACCCCGCCTGCCTGACGCCCGATCAGGCCCGGGCGGTCACGGCCCTGAGCAAGCTCAAGCGTCGCCGCCCGCTGGTCATCACGGCCGACCGAGGGCGCGGGAAAAGCGCGGCGCTGGGCATTGCCTGCACACGCTTGCTGCAGCAGGGGAGCTACCCGCGGCTGCTGGTCACCGCCCCCAGAGCCAGCGCGGTGGACAGCCTGTTCGAGCGTGTCATGGCGCTGTGCCCTGAGGCGCAGCGCCGCGGCCACGAGGTGCAGCTGCCTGCCACGGGAAGCTCGCTGTGCTTCTTGCCACCAGACGTGCTCGATACCCAGCTGGATCAGGGCACGTTGGGAGGCAACGGGGCGCTGCTGCTGGTGGATGAGGCCGCGGCACTCCCAGCGGCCATGCTGGCCCGCTGGCTGGCCGCGTTCCCGCGTATGGCCTTTGCCACGACGGTGCATGGTTACGAGGGCTCTGGCCGGGGCTTTGCGCTGCGTTTTCGGGAGGTGCTCGAGCGCCAGACGCCTCAGTGGCGGGAGCTGACCCTGGAAACCCCGATTCGCTGGGCAGCCAATGACCCTTTGGAAAGCGTCATTCAACAGGCGCTGCTGCTGAACGCGCCGCTGCCTGAGGCCCACGCGCATGGCCTCATCGACGCGCAGACCCTCAGCGTGAGCCAGGCACAGCTGGCCGCCAACGAACCACTGCTGGAGCAGCTGTTTGGCCTGTTGGTGCAGTCGCACTATCGCACCACCCCCAGCGACTTGCGCCAGCTGATGGATGGCCCCGGTACGCGGCTGCGCATGGTGATGGCAAGCCAGGGGCACGCCTCGGCTGCTGCCACGGGGGCCACCGATACGGCGCCGCTGGCAGTGCTGGTCACTCGGGAGGAGGGCGGCTTTGACCCGGCGCTGGCCGAACAGGTGGCGCTGGGCCAACGGCGGCCCCAGGGGCATTTGCTGGCCCAGTCCCTGGCGGCTCACGGGGGCCATCGCGAGGCGTTGACCGCCCGCTGGCGCAGGGTGGTGCGCATTGCAGCTCACCCTGAACGGCGCCGCGAAGGGCTGGGGCGCAGGCTGTTGGCAGCCGATATGGCCAGCGCAGCAGAGCAGGGCGTCGCGCTGTATGGCGCCACCTTCGGTGCGGAGGCGGGGCTGCTGTCATTCTGGCTGGCCCTTGGGTTCACGCCGGTACGCCTGGGCGTGACGCGGGAAGCCGCCACGGGGGAGTATGCCATCATGGTCGCCAAGCCGTTGAACGAGACCGGCCAGGCCGTATTGCAGAGTATGCAGCAAGGCTTTGTGGCGTCTTTGCAGGGGCTATTGGCCTTCGAGCTACGCGACTTGCCCGCGCCGGTGGTAGCGCTGCTGCTGTCCGAGCTGCCTGAACGGCCGCTGAGTGCCGTGGAGCGACAAACGATCCACGACGTGGCCTATGCCCATCGCGACCCCGCCCTGGCGCGGGCTGCCTTGCAGGCGCTGGGGCGGGAGGCCAGCCGTGTGCCGCTGGGAGAGGCCCGGCTAGCGCATCAGCAGCTGGTAGCCTGGGCCTATCAGAATCAGCCGCTGGCCGATGCCACGCGCGAAGCCACGCAACAACTGCGCCGAGTGACACAGCAGCTGATGACCGCGTCGATGCTTTTCTCGGATGGGCAGGAGCGGTTAAAGTAGCCCGGTTATCGATGACGAAGAGTTTCCATGAACGCACATCTAGAAGCGCTCGCGCCCACGTTGGTGTGGCAGCATTTTCGCACGCTGTGTAATACCCCTCGGCCATCGGGCCACGAGGCAGCGCTGGTCGCCAAGCTGGAAGCCTGGGCCGATGGCCTGGGGCTTGCCCATGACCGGGATGCCTTCGGCAACCTGCGTATCCGTAAGCCCGCATCACCGGGGTGTGAGGCAGCGCCGGGCATCATCCTGCAGGGGCATCTGGATATGGTGGCGCAGGCCAACGCTGGCCAGGCCCACGATTTCACGCGGGACCCCATTCGCACGGTGGTCAAGGAGGGGTGGCTGCACGCTGAAGGCACCACGCTGGGGGCCGACAACGGCATGGGTGTGGCTGCCATTCTGGCCGTGCTGGAGGACCCGGAACTGACCCACGGGCCGCTGGAAGCGCTGTTCACCCTGGAGGAAGAGACCTCCATGGGCGGGGCGCTCAATCTGGCCGAGCAGTGGCTCGAGGGCTCACTGCTGCTCAACCTCGATAGTGAAGACCGTGGCCAGGTCTACATCGGCTGCGCGGGCGGTGCCGACGTGGTGGTAGATGCCCAACTGCCTGGTACTGCGCTGCAGCCCGATGAGCAGGTCATCTCGCTCTCCTTGACCGGCCTCAAGGGCGGTCATTCGGGCATGGATATCGACAAGCCGCTGGGCAACGCCAACCGACTGCTGGTACGCGTGCTGTGGGCGCTGGAAGCCTTCGATGCACGGCTGGTGAGCTATCAGGGCGGCACCCTGCGCAATGCCATTCCCCGTGAAGCCTTTGCCCAGGTGGCGCTGCCCGCCGACGATGTCGAGGCCGCGCTGGCCACGGTGGAAACCCTTGCCAGAACGCTCAAGGCGGAGCTGGGAAGCGGTGATCCTGGCCTGGTGCTGACGGCTACGAAAGTGGCCCCTGCCGAGGCCGAACCGCTGACCCGCGACGCCAGCGCCATGCTGCTGGCCGCCTTGCATGCGGCTCCTTGTGGGGTCGAGCGGATGAGCGCCGATGTGCCGGGAGTGGTCGAAACCTCCAACAATCTTGGCGTGCTGAGCGTTGAGCAGGGACGTTTTCACCTCTGTGCACTGGTGCGCTCGCTGCACGACAGCGCAGCGATGGCCATGGCCGGGCGCTTCCAGGCGCTGTTCGGGCTGATGGGTGCCCGCGTAAAGGTCGAAAATGGTTACCCAGGCTGGGCGCCCAACCCGGAAAGCCCGCTGCTGGCCACCTTCAACACTCGCCATGCGGCGCTGATGGGGCATGCTCCGGAGGTGAAGGTCATTCATGCCGGACTGGAGTGCGGGATTCTGGGCAGCAAGTACCCTCATCTGGACATGATCTCGTTCGGGCCCTTGATTCGCGGGGCTCACTCACCGGACGAGCGCGTCGAAATCGCTTCCGTGGCGGAGTTCTGGGCCATGCTGCGTGATCTGATCGAAACCCTGGCCAGGCAAACCGCCGACTCGGCCAGTCGCCAGGTCTGATCTGCCATGCCCGCCCAGCAACATTGGCGGGCAACAAAAACGGCACCGCAAGGGTGCCGTGGGTGGTGTCTCGGCGGTGCGCCGCCGAGAGGCCTACTTGCCCAGGTAGGCGTTGAGCATCCAGACGGTCTTTTCCTGCTCGCGAATGTAATCGCCCGCCTGAGAAGCGGTACCTTCGTCGTCGGCGTCCGAGGCCAGCGACAGCAGCTCGCGTTGCAGCTCGATCAATGTCTGATATCCGCTGAGCACGCCTTTGACGCAGGTTTTGCCGTCGTGAACGTCCTTGTCTTCCTGAATGCGCGACAGGGCGATGTAGTCGCTGTAGGCGTGGACAGGCTTGTGCCCCAGAGTCAGGATGCGTTCGGCGACTTCGTCCACTTTGGTCAGCAGGTCGGTATAGAACTCTTCGAACTTGGCATGCAGCTCGAAAAAGTCGTTACCCTTGACGTTCCAGTGGTAGCCCCGCACGTTCATGTAGAAAATCTGGTAGTTGGCCAGTAGATGATTCAGCTTTTCCGCAAGCTGGCTGGCGCTGCCTTCGTGTAGGCCAATGCTGTTGGTATCTTCCATTGTCTGCTCCTCCATCGTTTCGTTTTTTCCAGCTTAAGGCCCTGGTTGACCGATGCAAAACAGGTTTTTTGCATCGCCACCATAGCGGCCTGCCATGACCGGCGGTGAGCTGGCGACGGCTGACTCATCGCGACTTATCAAGAGATGTTGGCGACCCGGCGATTTTTCAAGGGGGCCGCCGCCGTCAATGGGCCAGCCACAGCCGGGCTATGCTGTCGCAGCGGTCGCTGAGCAGTTCAGCGGTACGCGGCAGGGCGTCTTCCAGGCCCATGGGGCCATCGGCCAGGGCAAAGGCGGCGGTCACGCCTTCATTCAAGCAGGCCTGCCAGCCCTCCCCCAGGCTGCCCGCCAGCACGATGACCGGCTTACCCAGGCGCTGGGCGGCGCGGGCCACGCCAATCGGGGTCTTTCCAGAGAGACTCTGGCCATCCAGGCGGCCTTCGCCGGTGATCACCAGATCCGCCTTGGCCAGCAGGCTGCTCACCTGGGCTTGCTGCATGATCATGTCGATACCCGGCGAGAGTCTGGCGTTCAAGAAGCTGCTGGCGGCAAAGCCCATGCCGCCCGCGGCACCCGCGCCCGGCATGTCTCGGTCATCGCGACCCAAGGCTTCTGCGGCGAGCGTGGCAAAGTGCCCCAAAGCGTGGTCGAGGGTGGCCACGTCGTCGGGGCTGGCCCCTTTTTGCGGCCCGAACACGGCGCTGGCACCGCGCTCACCGAGCAGCGGGTTATCCACGTCCACGGCGGCCGTGACGTCCAGGCTGGCCAGCCTCGGGTCCAGGGTGGAGAGGTCCAGCGTGGCCAGCTGCTGCAGGGCAGCCCCGCCGGGAGGCAGCGGCTGGCCATGCTGGTCGAGCAGCCTGGCCCCCAGCGCCTGAAGCATGCCGGCGCCCGCATCGTTGGTGGCGCTACCGCCCAACAGGAGCAGGGCCTGGGTGGCGCCGGCGTCCAGGGCCGCCAGGAACAGTTCGCCCACGCCATGGGTACTGGTGTGCAGGGCGTTGCGCTCGTCGCTGTTCAAGTGCTGCAAGCCGCTGGCTTCTGCCAGCTCGATAAACGCGGTACGCTGCTCGCCAAGCCAGCCCCAGCGGGCCTGGCGGGGTCTGCCCAGGGCATCTTGAACGGTGAGCGTGCGACACTCTGCCTGCGTGGCTGCCATCAAGGCATCCAGACTGCCCTCGCCGCCATCGGCCAGCGGGCAAAGGTGCGTGATGGCCGAGGGTGCCGCCCGTGTAATGCCGTGTGCCATGGCCTGGGCCGCTTGTTCGGCGCTCAAGGCATCTTTAAAACTATCCGGGCAAAGCAGTACATTCATCGCACAACCTCCTTGAAACGTTGTCTCAGCGTATTGTCGTTCTTTTTCGTGTCTAGCCAGCGAGCTTAGCGTGCTGCTGGACCACACACCAGTCGCACAGAGGGCAAGAGGAATTCACATGAAGGTTATCCCTATCAGCATGACCTGCCTGCTGGCCTTGGCTGGCTGCCAGACAGTGCCAGACCGCTTGCCCCAGGCCGAGCCTGGGCCTGCTGCGGCCTGTGCATTCCCGGTCCATCAGGCGGCCGACTCCCTGGCGGCGGTCACTCGTGCTGTCGATGTGCTGGAAGAGTGGGGCTTTAGCCTGGACGCCACCGACACTCGGCTTGGCCTGGTGAGCGCCTCCCGCGAGCGCGAGCTGGTGGGATATTATGAGCGTTATGATTATTACTCCCCCTACGGCAGCGGCTTCCGGCTGTTTGGCGGGATGGGCGTGGGACGCGGCTCCAGCATCGGCCTGGGGGTTGGCGGGCGTTTTGGTGCGGGCGTCGGGCAAACGCCCACGGAAGTGGAGCGTGTATCGGTGCTGGTCAGTGACGCGCAGCTACGCCTGTCTCGGGACATTCGCCGTTTCGATCACTTCGGTGAGCAGCGCGAGGCCTACAGCGCCAGTAACGATGACTTTTGCGGACGCTTTCAAACGGCCTTTCAACAGGCCCAGGGGCAGGGGGGCTTATGAGCCGTTTCATCAAGTGGGGAGCCGCGCTGGTCACACTGCTGTGGCTGGCCGGATGTGCAACGACGCAGCCGCTGGAAAGCCGCGACCTGCACTACCGTGCCGATACCGAGCAGACGTTCCGTGAGGCCGTCGCGATGATGATCGAACAGGGGTATGTGGTGCGCCATGCCGATATGTCCCTGGGGCGGGCGGAAGCGGTGCTGGCCCGCTGGCCCGGCTACCGGTTGCAGCTTCAAGTGAGCGAAGCGGGCGGCGGCACGCTGGTGCGGGTATCTGCGCTCAGCGGCAGCCAGCCGATTCCCCCGTACGTGCTGGACCCGTGGCTGGTGGAGTTGCAAAGCAGATTAGGAGAGTTACCGTGACGTGGAAAACAGCCAAACGCTGGGGGTGGATGAAAGGAGTAGCCCTGGGCATGGGGCTTGGGCTGGCCAGTGGTAACGTATGGGCGCACCCCCATGGCTGGATCGATCTCAGCATGCGCGTGATCACCAACGAGGCGGGTGAGGCCACTGGCGTGCATCAAACCTGGCGCATGGATCCGTTTTACAGCCTGGTGGTGTTCGAGGAGCTGCAGCAGGTGCCCGGCGCGTCGCTGGAAGAGGGCCTGGACCAGCTGGGCAGCGATATCCGCGACAATCTGGTGCCCCAGCACTACTTTACCGAGCTGCGTATCAACCGCCAGCGCTTGGCCTTTGGCGAGGTGACGGAGTATACCGCCATGGAGCGGGATGGCCGTTTGACCTTCATGTTCATACTGCCCCTGGAGAGCCCTCAGCCGTTGCAAGGCAACGTGCTGGAGTACCAGGTCTTTGACCCTACCTATTACATCGAAGTGGTGCATGAGGCCGATAACGATGGCCCCAGCAAGGGGGCGCTGGTGTTGAATGGCGAGCCCGCCTGCGAGCTGAGCATCATCGCGGCCGATCCAGACCCCGAACTGGTGCTGCAGGCAGCCCTGCTGGACGTGGACGAAGAGGGTGAGCCGGGCCTGGGCCGCCACTTTGCCGAGACCGGCAGGGTGGATTGCCGCTGACGCAGACGCCTGCTATCGTATATCAATTTGTTACTTTATAACTTTTTTGCCGTGGAGGGAGGATGCCGGTAACACGACAACAGTTGGCCTGGACAGCAGGCGGTATTCTGTGTGCCATCCTGTTGGTCTGGGTCGTGCAAAGCAATCTGCAGGGCGTCAGCTACCAGCTGTTGGGCTGGCAGCGCGACTTGCATCGCAGCCTGACGCTGGCCATCACGGAACTCTCCCGCACGCCGTCTACGGGTGCGTGGATGACGCTGCTGGGAGTCAGCTTCGCCTATGGCGTGTTTCATGCTGCGGGGCCTGGTCATGGCAAGGCGGTGCTGGCCACTTACCTGGCTTCCCATGGGGGAGCGACCCGGCGTGCACTGGGGCTGTCGTTTGCGGCTTCCTTGCTGCAGGGTGTGACGGCCATCGTCATGGTCGTGGTGCTGGTGCACGGGCTGGGGTGGGTCACTCGGCAGGCCATGGGGAGCGTGGTCTGGGTGGAGCAGGCGAGCTTTCTGCTGGTGGCGCTGCTGGGCGTCTGGCTATGCTGGCGTGCCATCAGGCAACTGCGCCACGCCCATCGTGCGCAGGCGCCGGTGGCCGAGCCCCACCATCATGAGCACAGCCACAGCCACAGCCACAGCCACAGCCACAGCCACAGCCACAGCCACGATCATGCCCACTGCTGCGGCGGAGCCCACCATATCGAGCCACAGCAGGCGCTGGAGTGGCGTACTGCGTTGATGACGGTGGGGGCCATTGGCATGCGCCCCTGTACCGGGGCCGTGTTGATGCTGGGGGCTGCCAGCCTGCTGGGGCAGTTCCATGTGGGGGTGGCCTCGGTGCTGGTCATGTCGCTCGGTACCGGCATCACCGTGTCGGCGCTGGCCATGGCCAGTATCGTGGCGCGGGGCTGGGCGACACGGCGGCTGGAACGACAGCAGAGCCAGCAAGTGGTGGAGAAAGTCGCGGGATGGGTCGCCCTCACGGGGGGCGCGCTGATCGTGGCGCTGGGCGTCTCCTTGTCGTTGGCGGGAGCAGCGCAGCCTGCCAGCGGCCCGCTGCTGAGCGAGCCGCCGAGTCGCAGTGTACTGCCCGGCGGCTGAGGCAGCCTAGACGCTCAAGCCATTGATCAGGGCGAGCAGCTGTTCACGCTGCTTGCCCTGGTCGGGAAGCTCATACGGCTCAGGCGTGCCGTTGCCCCATACCGGGGCTGGCCAGCTGGCATCGTCGCGGTAGCGGATCACTACGTGAAGGTGCAGTTGGCTCACCACATTGCCCAGGGTGGCGATATTGAGTTTGTCGCCGTGATAGGTCTCTTTCATGGCCGCTCCCAGGGCCGAAGCTTCTCGCCACAGCTGGGCCTGGTCTGCGTCGCTTAGCTCGAAGACTTCGCTGACATCGTTGACGCGGGGCACCAGCACCACCCAAGGGTAACGGGCATCGTTCATGAGTAGCACACGACACAGGGGCAGGTCGGCCAGTGGGAAAGTGTCTGCTTCCAGGCGAGGGTCGAGAATCAGGTCGGCCAAGTGACGTCTCCAGGTGGGGCTTGATGGCAAGCGTGGGTTCAAGGCTGCAGCATAGCAGGCGAAATACCGAAAATCTGTTACGCTAAGACGGGAGCCGCTTCGTTCTCGACGAAGAGAGGCTCGAAGGCGACATCACTTGTTAAGGAGAACATGATGAAAAAATTACTGGCGACAAGTTTTATCCTGCTGATCACTGCCGGTGCGCTGGCGGGCTGTAATACCGTGGCAGGCGCAGGCCAGGATGTTCAGGAAGGTGGTCGTGCCGTTCAGGATGCCGCTAGCTGATCAAGGCGGGCTTTGAGCAAGCAAGGGTCAGGCAGTCATGCCTGACCCTTGCTTTTAGAGGACGACCATTAAGCGCTTTTCTTGAGGAACACGCATGCCACTTCCCCGTTTCACCTTCCGACATACACGTGCCCTGACGGCGCTGCTGGCTGCCTTGCTGCTGGCCGCTTGTACGTCCCAGGCTCCCAGTGAACCAGCTCCCGAACCTCCCGTGGTCGGCAGCGCGCCGGTGGACGCCGAGGCGGTCTGTGATGCCGATGCCGTGGCCCATGCCATTGGCTCGCCTTTCGACGAAGCCCTTGTCGAACCGCTGCGCGATGAGAGCGGTTCCCGGCATGTGCGGGTATTGCGGCCTGACAGCGCGGCGACCATGGATTACCGGGAAGATCGTTTGAACATTGTGTTGGGCAGTGACGAACTGATCGAGGCCGTGCGCTGCGGCTAACGCAGTATCAGCCATACGCAGGCAGCGGTGAGCACTCCCATGGTGATGTTGAAGGCCCGCCATGCCCGGTCGCTCTTGATCCATTGCCCGATGGCGCTGCCAAACGCGGCCCAGAGGGCAATGCAGGGTAGCGCGACCAGTTCGGCAAAGCTTGCCAATACCAGGGCGTTCACCACGGGCTGCCCGCTCTGCGGCAAAAAGCTGGCCATGAGGGCCAGTCCCATCACCCACGCTTTCGGATTGGCGAACTGAAACATGGCAGCCTGCCAGAAGGTGAGCGGCACACTGCGCTGCTGGCGGTTCAGGTTGGGCGGCGGTGCCGTGGCGATCTTCCAGGCCAGGTACAGCAAGTAGCCGCTGCCTGCCCAGCGCAGCAGGTTCTGCACCACGGGAAAGCGTTCGAACAGTACGCCAAGCCCCAGCGCTATGGCCGAGAACAGCAAAAAGCAGCCGCCCAGAATGCCCCACATGTGAGGCAGCGTGCGCCGAAAGCCAAAGTTGGCCCCGGAGGCGGTCAGCATGAGGTTGTTAGGCCCTGGGGTGAGTGTCATGGACATCATGTAAAGCGCTGCCGGGCCCAATACTAGCCATTCACTGTTCATTTTGTACCCATACAATTTTTGGTGTGAGTTGTTTTGCCTGCCTGATTTCCAGCATAATTGCCCCTTGATCACCGTCAAAGGTTTTTATTGTCACCATGACAATTTGGGTGCCACATATCGATTCGCATAGCGGTCCTCGCTATCGCGCCATTGCGCTGGCCATCGGAGAGGCCATCCAGCGGGGTGAGCTGGCGCCCGGTACGCGCTTGCCACCTCAGCGGCATCTGGCCGATGCGCTGGGCGTCACGGTAGGTACGGTCACCCGCGGCTATGCCGAAGCAGAGCACCGCGGCTGGGTCACGGCCCGGGTGGGCAGTGGCACCTATGTCAAGCCGCTACAAGCTCGCCACGTCTTCGATACGCTCCATGAGCGGGAGAGCGGTCTGACCGACCTCAGCTTGAGCCTGCCGCCGCCCCATCCATTGAGAGCCCAGGCGCTGAGTACGGCGCTGCAGGCCCTGAGCAGCGAACCGGACGTGCTGAAACGCGGAATTACCTACTCCGGGGCGCAAGGGAGCGAGCACCATCGCCAGCTGCTGGCACGCTGGCTGGGCCGGCTTGGCATGGCCCTGGCGGCCGACGAACTGCTGGTGACCCAGGGTGGGCAGCATGCCATCAGCCTGGTGCTGAGCACCCTGCTGCGCCCCGGCGAGCTGGTCGCCGCCGACGCCCTGACTTATCCCGGCGCCATCAGCGCTGCGCAGCAGGCTCATCTGAAAATGGTCGGTATCCCCTTCGACCAGGAGGGCATGAGCATGGCAGCGCTGGAGGCCCAGTGCGCGCGCCAGCCGCCACGGCTGATCTATCTGACCCCCGATCAGAACAACCCGACGGGCACCTGCCTCAGCGAAGAGCGCCGCACCCAGCTGGTGGCGCTAGCCCGGCGATACGATATATGGCTACTGGAAGATGGCGTTCAGTACCTGCCGGTAGAGCAGCGCGGTACGCCGCTCTACCAGCTGGCCCCGGAGCGCACGCTGTTCGTGTTCAGCACGGCCAAGGTGCTGGCGGGCGGGCTGCGTATCGGCGTGCTGCGTGCACCGCCAGCGCTACTGGAGCGGCTTGCGGCGGGGGTGCGGGCGCAAAGCTGGATGGTGCCGCCGCTGATGGTGGATGTTGTCTGCCACTGGATTCATCAGCCAGCCGCCAGCGAACTGTTGGCTTGGCAAACCGGTGAGCTGACGGCCCGCCAGACGCTTGCCGAACAGCTCCTGGCAGGCTATGCCCTGGGCCGTCGGCCATCGGGAAGCAATGTGTGGCTGGCGCTGCCCGAGGGCGTGCGTGCCCTGGAACTGTGTACGCGGCTTCAGCAGGAGGGAGTCAAGGTGGAGAGCGCCGAGCCTTTCTGCGTGGGCAGTGCCCCGGCACCTCAGGCCATACGCATCTGTATCGGTGCAGCACCGGACCAGACCGCCCTGGTGTCGGCGCTGAACACCGTACGTGCCAGCCTGGCGCAGCCGCCGCTGGCCACCACCACCGTTTGATGCCAGGGCCCGTGGCCAGCCGCCTCACTCGTAACGATCTTTCCAGCGCTGTCGCGCTACCTGCTCCTTGAGCATCTCCAGGATATCCAGCAGCACCTGCTCGGTTACCTGCTGGCTACCCTGGTCGACCTGCAGCCAGCTATCGAAGCCGCTGTCGGCGGTCTGCTCCAACAGTCGGCGAAAGGCCGGGGAGTGCAGCTGTTGGGCAATCTCGTCCACCAGCCGCTGGGCAACGCCGCTCAGCGACGCTTCCAGGGCGCTGGATGCCGCGTGCCCCATGGGCAGGCGCTGCAGGCGACGGATCTCCGGGCTTTCGCGCAGCGTACGGCTGACCAGCTCGCTGATGGCGGTCTGGATGGCGCTGCGGTTCTGCTGATAGGCCTGCCCTGCGGTGGCTTCCAGGCGCTGGGTGATCTCATGGATCAGCTGGCGTTTGCGCGGCATGATGACCCGCTCGATGACCCGCTCCGAGAGGGAGTCGTTGGACGTGATCTGCTGTTGAACGTTGCCCAGCAGGCGCAGAGCGATACGGTCCGAGAGTTCTTCCAGCAGAATGTCGTAATACTTGGCAAAGAAGCGGTAGAGCGGCCACTGGGTGACCGTGATGAGACCAAGCCGATGCAAGCGGTGCAGCAGCGACACCACACGCAGGATGCGCAGCAGCCGGAAACCGCCCACCGGAATACAGCCCAGTACGTCGTACCAGTGGACGAACGGGTAGAAAAACCAGCGGTGATAGCGCCGTTCGGCGATGGCCACCGTCCAGCCCAGCAGGACATCGGCCACGAACAGGCCGACAAACATCAGGTCGATGGTGGTGAAGCGGCTATGGATCGTCGTGTCGTAGGCCGCATGGGCGCTCGGGGCCATGGCGGCGAAGGCTTGATTGAGCGGCTCGATCAGAAACAGCGAGTCGAACAGCAGCAGGCCCAAATTGACGGCCACTGCCGTCAGGATCAGCAAATCCCAGCCGATATGTGCGTATTCGCCCCCCTTGGGCAGATGGGGGTAGCGCCGCCTGATGGGCATGGTGACTCCTTGTCATGACGAATAGGGCAGCGACTAGCGCTGCCGGTGATGCTGCTGGGCCCGCTCCTCTTCCTGTTCGGCCTGCTTGCGCAGCTTCTTGCGCAGGGCGGCTTTTTCGAAGCGCAGCTTCTGTAGCGGCGTCTCCAGTGCCAGCGGCGGCACGCGAGCCGGTTTGCCCTGCTCGTCCACGGCCACCATGGTCAGGTAGCAGCTGTTGGTGTGGCGTATCAGCTTGGCGCGAATGTCTTCCGCCACCACTTTGATGCCGATTTCCATGGAGGAGCGGCCAACGTGATTGACGCTGGCCAAAAAGGTGACCAGCTCACCCACATGGATGGGCTGCTTGAACAGGACCTGATCCACCGAGAGCGTCACCACGTAGTGGCCCGAGTAGCGGCTGGCACAGGCATAAGCCACCTCGTCCAGCTTCTTCAGGATAGCACCGCCATGCACTTTGCCACTGAAATTGGCCATGTCGGGGGTCATCAGGACCGTCATGGACAGTTCGTGCTGGCCAGGCAGTGGGCTGTGTTCAAGCGTCGTGTCGGTCATGGAGATCACCTTGTGAAAGCCAAAAAATACCCGCCCCCTGGCGCGCTGGCCGAGTGGGGCGGGTGGTCAACAGCGTAGCGGGTGGCTTAGAACCAGACCAGCCCTACCGAGATGATCGCGCCGGTAATGAACAGCTGGATCAGACAGAAGCCCATGATGTCCTTGGCCTTGAGCCCGGCAATGGCCAGTACCGGCAGCGCCCAGAAGGGTTGCAGCAGGTTGGTCCAGGCGTCGCCCCAGGCAACCGCCATGGCGACCCGAGCGATATCCGCTCCGAGTGCTTCGGCTGCCGGTAGCATGACCGGTGCTTGAACGGCCCACTGGCCGCCGCCGGAGGGCACGAACAGGTTGACGATACCGGCGCTGATGAACGACCAGAACGGCAGCGAGTTAGCCGTGGCAAACGAGACCAGCCACTCCGACATGCTCTGCGCCAGGCCCGACTGCACCATGATGGCCATGATCCCCGCATAGAAAGGGAACTGGATGACGATGCCCGCGCCGCCCTTGATGGCTTCGTTCAGGCTGGTAAGCAGGTTGCGCGGCGTGCGGTGCAGCACGATCGCCAGGAACAGGAACATGAAATTCACCACGTTCAGGTTCAGGCTGCCGCCGCGCAGCAGGAAGTGGTCCAGCAAGAACAGCAGGCCAGGTACACCTACCAGCAAGGCCAGCGGCATGCTGTTTTCGAGCTTTTCGGCGGGGCGGGTAATGCGACCGACGGGCTCGGGCTCGTCATCCAGCAGCCTGGGGTCTACATACACGCTGTCCTTTTCATCCGGCAGCATCAGACGATTGACCAGCGGTACGGCAATGAACAGACACACCACGATGGCCAGGTTGAAGAAGGCAAAAATCGTCGAGCTGGTACTGATGACGCCGATCTGATCGGCAGAGAAATGCCCCTCGGTGGCGATGGTGAGCGGCACCGAGCCTGCGAGCCCGCCGTGCCAGACCACGAAGCCGGAGTAGGCGCTGGCCACCAGCAGGCGATAGTCCACCTTGATCAGGCGGGCCAGTTCCTTGGCGAACAGGGCCCCGACGACCAGGCCGAAGCCCCAGTTGATCCAGCTGGCGGCCAGCGAGACCAGCGTGACCAGAATGATGGCCCCGCCCGGCGTTTTGGCGGTACCGGCAATTTTCTGCAGGATGCGCTTGACCGGCGGCGAGCTGGCCAGCATGAAGCCGGTGACCAGCACCAGCAGCATCTGCATGGAGAAGGTCAGCAGGCCCCAGAAGCCATCTCCCCACATGCGCAGTACGGCCAGGGGCGTTTGTCGCTCGACGGCGATGGCCGCTACCGCCGCTACCAGTGTCAGCAGCAGCACAAATATATACGGGTCGGGTAAATAGCGTTCGACCAGCTTGACCGCCGGTTTCGAGATGAGTTTTAGCATGGAGTGCTCTCTTTATTCGTTATTAGGAAGTGCGCGGCTAATATACGGCGGTGCGGCATAATTTTCACCCCTCGACGACTCACGGAGCGGCCCCCTCAAGCTCACGTTAGCGTAATTGGCCAAAGCCGCCCGTTGTGGGCTTCAACGCTAGCTTAGCGAGCTGGATGGTCGCACCACCGGGTGCGCCGGTAGTGGCGGTAATAGAGAATCAGCACCAGCGAACGTGTCACGGTGAACAGGGTGAGTGCCAGCCACAGGCCATGATTGCCAGCATCCTGCAGCCACCACCAGCAGGGCAGGTAGACGGCCAGCCCGGCAAAGATGCTGTTACGCATTTGGCTGACGGCGGTGGTGCCAATGAAAACGCCGTCCAGCAGGTAGCTCCACACGGCGATCAACGGCATCAGCACCATCCAGGGCAGATAGACGGCGGCCACCGCGCGCACTTCTTCCAGCCCGGTGAGCAGGGCAATCAGCTGGTTGCCGAACAGGGCAAACAGCAGGGCGGCGGCCCCGGCGGTCCAGAAGGAGAAGCGTGCCGTGGCCCGGACGGTGGCGGCGAATGCTGGCCAATCACGGCGCCCGTAGGCTCTGCCCACCAGCGATTCTGCGGCGTGGGCAAAGCCATCCAGAGCGTAGCTGGTCAGCATGATGAACTGCAGCAGCACGGCGTTGGCGGCCAGCACGGTATCCCCCTGGCGAGCCCCCTGAGCGGTGAAGAATGCCATGGCGAACAGCAGCCCCAGTGTGCGCACGAACAGGTTGGCGTTGACATTGAACAGCGCCGCATAGGCGTTCCATGCCAGCAGCCGCTGGCGCTGAAAGTGGCCCTCGAGAAGCCCCAGTTGGCGCATCACCAGATAACCGCCAAACGCCAGCGCGCTGTAGTCGGCCAGCACGCTGGCCAGCGCAACGCCGTTACTGGTCATGCCCAGCCCCACCACGAACCAAACGTCCAGAAGGATGTTCACACCGTTGGTCAGCAGCAGGATCATCAGCGTCACTCGGGAATTCTGCTGCCCCAGAAACCAGCCCAGGATGGCATAGTTGGCCAGCACGGCAGGGGCCGACCAGAGTCGGATTTCAGCGTATTCCCGGGCCAGCGGGGTGGCCTCGGCGCTGCCGTCCAGCAGCCACAGCCCCAGCGAGATCAAGGGGGAGCCCAGCAGGATCAGCAGCACGCCAATCCCGGCGGCGATGATCAGCGACTGGCCCAGCAGGTTGCGTACATCGCTTGGTGCATCGCGCCCCATGGCTTGCGCCACCAGGCCAGTGGTGCCCATGCGCAGGAACCCGAAGCCCCAATAGAGAAAGCTGAACAGGGTGGCCCCCAGCGTGACGCCTGCCAGATAGCGAGGGTCGGGCAGGTGGCCCACCACGGCGGTATCCACCAGTCCCAGCAGCGGGACGGTGATGTTGGAGAGGATGATGGGCCAGGCTAACGCCCAGATACGCACGGGTCAGGCTGCGGTGATGATGCGATACTTCTCCATCAGCTGTTCCTGAGTCTCGGGACGTTCCGGGTCCAGAGGAATACAGTCGACCGGGCAAACCTGCTGGCACTGAGGCTCGTCGAAGTGGCCAACGCACTCGGTGCACAGGTTGGGGTTGATGACATAGATCTCCTCGCCGGGAGAAATGGCATCGTTGGGGCATTCGGGTTCACAGACGTCGCAGTTAATGCATTCGTCAGTAATCATCAGGGCCATGGGCATACCTCACGAATGGCGGAACACTCGGGCGGTGATATACCCGAGTGTTTTACTCAACAATAGCGATGGTTAACCAGTGTAGTGCTTACGCAGCGCCTCTGCGACCTGCGGATGCACCAGCGCTGAAATATCGCCTCCCAGCTTGGCGATTTCACGCACGATGGTCGAAGAGATGTAGGAGTTTTCCACCGCAGGCGTCAGAAAGACACTTTCCAGCTCGGGGTTCTGGGCGCGATTCATGTTGGCCAGCTGTAGCTCGTACTCGAAATCCGAGACGGCGCGCAGGCCGCGCAGAATGATCGTCGCGCCCTGTTCGTGCATCATGGTGGTGAGCAGCGACGAGAAACCGATCACCGACACGTTCTCCAGCGAGGCGCACACCTGCTGAGCTAGCGCGATGCGGGTCGGCAGCTCCAGGGCGGGGCGTTTGCCGGGGCTGGCCGCCACGGCGATGACCACCTGATCGAACATGCGCGCACCCCGCTCGATGAGATCGAAGTGGCCATTGGTGATGGGGTCGAAGGTGCCGGGGTAGACCGCGATATTGCGGCGTGGGGCGCTCATGACTGCCCCTCGCCGTTCAGTGAGCCAAACGGGTTGTCGACGTTCAGCGATACCGCCTGGTGGTAGCCGGGGATATGAATGCGGTCTGCCCGGATATCCAGCTCCGGGCCTTCCAGCACGGCTTCGCCAAACTGGTAGCGCGGGGCGTAGTGGCCCTTGTCCGCCTGGCTGAGATACGCGGCGGCCTGGGCACGCACGGTTTCCCGCTTGGCTTTCCAGGCCTCCACGGCAGCGCTGCCATGGCGCTGGAGGAGCAGCCGCTCGGTGACCTGGGGGGACAGCACCACGCCGGTGGCGTTATTGCCACCAAACCCTTTGGCGTTGATGAAGGCCGCATCGGCGCTGAACGCCTGGGGCGTCGTGGAAAAGCGCAGCCGCTCGGCATAGACGTCATCGGCTACTGCATCCAGGGTGGGAATGCCCGGCAGCAGGCCGTGGGCGAAGCTGCCCAGTGCGCTGGCCAGTTGATCGCCCGCCGCAGAGCCCTGGGAGTGGCCAATGAATGCCTTGATGGCTACCACCGGCCACTGCTCGATTCCGTTCGCGCGGGCAATCTCATCGAATACATGGGATTCCGTGGTGCGGTTCTTCGGCGTACTGGTGCCATGGGCATGCAGATAGGTACGCTCCTTGAGCGCGGTCTCTCCCAGCATGTTCCTGACCAGCGCCGCAGCCTTGCCCAGCGTGATGTAGTTGCCGATCCCGGGTGCCGAAATGGAGCGCTTGAAACCGTCGGCGTTGACGAACACGTCAGGGACGGCTCCCAGAATGTCGGCCCCCAGCTCCAGGGCCAGCGCATCGTCCATCAACAGCACGAACTGGCTGGCTTCGGCCATGGTGAAGCCGCAGTTGCGGGCAAACGGGCGGCAGGCGCGCTGGTAGTCGGCATCGGTGAGCAGGGTCAGGGCGTCCAGGGCTTTCAAGCTGGCGTCGTCTGCCAGCGCGCCCATGGCCCGAAAGCCTTCGATGATCTCGGGGGTGATCGGCGCATCGGCGGTGCCAACCATGACCACTCGGCGGCGTCCGGCGCGAATGTCGTCGATGCCCAGGCGCAGGTTGTAGAGGAAGCTGGCGCAGGCGCCCAGGGCCGCGCCGGTGCCGCCCACGCTGCCCAGTACATAGGCATTGAGGAAATCGGCCGGCATCTGCCCATACCCCAAGGGCATCTGCTTGGACGTTGCGCGCTGCCCGCTGACCAGGCTTTTCAGCAGCCCGCCCCAGCCTTCGTCATCCAATTGGCCAATCGAATTGCCCGCATAGACGGCGATATGGTCAGGGTTGAGCTGCTGGCGCAGGGTCTCCCAGTCAAGGCCACTGGCGCCGAGGCAGTCGCTGGCCCCGAAAATGGCCATGGCCAACCCGCGCGGATGATGCACGCTGCGGTACAGGCTGGCCGGGTCGAACCCGGAGGGCAGCTGTGCGGCGGCCTGAACCTTGGGTTCCTGGGCATCGGGTAGCAGGACCTCCAGCATGCCTGCCGGCAGGGTCACTTCTACCTCTCGTGCATCCAGCTCGCGTACTTCCCAGCCTTCCGGCAGTTGCTCGGGCAGTTGCCGACGGCGCAGGGTGACGCGCACGGGCTCTGCCAACGCCAGTTCTGCACGGCGGTTGGCAGGTAGGCCCGGCGCCTGGAAGCGGGGGTCCTCGTTCCGACGGATCAAGGTGTGGTCGAGCACCTGCTCACGCAGCAGGCTGGCAGGCGAGTCAATAGGCTGGCCTGTGCTGTCTTGCCATCCATGGTCGGAGTGCTCGGCAAGACGCATGAGCGCGGCCAAGCCTTCCAGTGTCTGGCGCTGCTGATCGGCTGGTAAAGCATCAAGCACGGTGCGGCGGAAGGCCTGATGGCCCGAGGTTCTGCCGGCGGGATTGATGCCGCCCATGCCGACAATCACCGGTAAGTGTGACAAGCCGGGTTCCTCGTGGTGCGGTGGTGTTTAATGACAGTTATCGTCAGGGGGCCCTTTCATGGCGCCTTACCTGAACTTAATAGTGAGCTTGAACATCGACTCTGGCGTGATCATAGCACCGGGCGAGCAACGGCGTCATGCCGCGCAGCCGGGAGACTGGTAGAATCACGTTTTTTTCATGCAGGGGATGTCATGCAGCACACCTCACGATCGGTGACCTCCAATCAACCGGGCCCACACCAGGATGTGGTGCGGCGCGTTGAGCGTGCCTTGGCGCATCCGCTGCGCAAACCCATCGCCGACCATACTCGCCTGGCTTTCGAGCAGGCGGAGGCCTGGCGGCGACAGCATCCCGCACCGTTGATCATCGATGCAGGATGCGGGGTCGGGCTATCGACCCGCCGTTTGGCGCAGAGGTTCCCTGATCACTGTGTGATCGGCGTTGACCGCAGCGCAGATCGGCTTGGGCGAGATCACGGCGAGCTGCCGGGCAATGCGCTGCTGGTGCGCGCTGACCTGGTGGATTTCTGGCGTTTGGCGCGGGAAGCCCAGTGGGCGCCCGTGCGCCACTATCTGCTCTATCCCAACCCTTATCCCAAGTCGTCCCACTTGAAAATGCGCTGGCATGGTCACCCGGTTTTCCCCACACTGTTGGCGCTGGGTGGGCGGCTGGAGCTGCGCTCGAACTGGGACCTCTACGTGCAGGAGTTTGCCCAGGCCGTACAGGTGGTCACCGGTCGCGAGGCGGCGGTGGCTCGGGTAACGCCCAGCGGCGATTATCTGACGCCGTTCGAAGCCAAGTATGATCAAAGTGGCCAGGCGCTATGGCGCTTGACCATCGATCTGGAGCAGCCATGACCTTTGTGTATCTTGTGCTTGCGATTGTGGCAGAAGTCGTGGCGACCAGCGCCCTGAAAGCGTCGGAGGGCTTTACGCGTCCTGTGCCGAGCCTGCTGGTGGTGGTGGGTTACGGAGTGGCCTTCTACCTTTTGAGCCTGGTGCTGCGCACGCTGCCGGTGGGTATTGCCTACGCCATCTGGGCGGGGCTGGGTATCGTACTGGTAACGCTGGTCGGTATCGTCGTCTTCGGTGAGAAGCCCGACGTGCCTGCCGTACTGGGTATTACCCTGATCGTGGCTGGCGTGGTCACCCTGCAGGTGTTTTCCAACATGAATGTGCATTGAGGTAGCCAAACGTGACGTGTTTTTTTAACTTACCTGCGCGCTGGCTGCGTGGCAGTGTCGTGGCGGGTATCGCCAGTGCCGCGCTCTGCGCCAGTACCTCCCTGTGGGCGGATTTCACTCGGTTGAGCCAGCTGGAAGCCAAGGGGTTTTCGGTGAGTGCCGAGGCGCGCCTGCTGGAGGGTGGCAGCCCCGGTGACCTGCTGTTGGGAAGCCTGAATCCCGAGCGTCAGCTGTCGCCTGCGTCGGTGACCAAAGCCTATATGGCGGCCGCACTGCTCAGCCGCTTTGGCCCCCAACACCGCTTTACCAGCCAGCTGGTGAGCACCGCGCCCGTGGAGAATGGCGTGCTCCGTGGTGACCTGGTGTTCGAGGGCGGCGGTGACCCCGGACTGACCAGCGAAGACCTCTGGCGGCTGGTGCAGCGCCTGCAGCTGGCCGGCGTCGAGCATGTGGACGGCGCGCTGGTGGTCAGCCAGTGGCGCTTTGGCCCGGTGGAGTGCATCACCACCGACCGCTGCAACGCACGCACGCGGGTCGCCAATGCCTACAGTGCGCCGCTGACTTCGGCGGGGGTCAACTTTGGCACCTGGTGCGTCAACGTGGCGCCCGCCACCACTGCCGGTCAGCCTGCGCGCACGGGCTTGTGCGACAGCACCGCGCCGCTGATCGTGATCGACAATCAGGTCGTCACACGTCCGGCCAATAGCGGTACGGAAATCAGCGCAGAGCGGATCACCGATGAGCGTGGCGACGTCATGCGTCTGACGGGACAGATTTCCACCAACGCAGCGGCCCGGGATGTCTATCGTGGGGCTGGCGATGCGGCTGAGCAAACGGCACAGCTTCTGCTGGCCATGCTGAATCAGGCGGGGGTGACGGTACGTGACCCTTGGCGAGTGGGCTCGACGCGTCCGCCCAGCGAAGCGCGGCGTCTGGCCGCCGTCGACGGTCAGCCGTTGCAGGAACTGCTGCTGCGGACGATGAACTATTCCAACAACTACATGGCCGATGTGCTGGCGCTGAACCTGGTGGAAACGCCCCAGGCACAGCTGCGTCAGGCGGGGCAGGCCATCGAGGCCTATGCCCAGGGGCTGTCTGGCCACGGCCCGATCACGCTTTCCAGCGGTAGCGGCTTGACCACGGACAACCGCACGTCTGCCCATGGTACCAACGTGATGCTGGAAGACATGTATCGTCAGAGCGCGCTGTTTCCGAGCTTCGTGGCATCGTTTCAGTCGCCTGCCAACGGAGTGATGCGCTTCATTCGCCGCGGTTCGCCCACGTTCCAGAATAACGTCATGCTCAAGACCGGTACGCTGAATCAACCCTTTGCCGTGCGCGCAGTGGCGGGCTATTTCCGCACGGCGCAAGGGCGCTGGGGAGTCTTCAGCGTACTGGTCAACGGCAGCGGCAGTACCCCTTATCTGAGCTGGCCGGAAGTGCTCGACCCGCTCTCCCTGGATCTGGACGCCATGATCCTGGCTCATTAATCAACGTGCAGACGAGACAACGGGCATGAAGCCACAACACACCGGGTTAACCCATCTGGTTCACTCCACGCGCTACTCATGGAAAGGCCTGAAGGCCGCGTTTCGTAACGAAGCCGCCTTCCGTCAAGAGTTGGCCATTGCCGCCGTACTGCTGCCGTTTGCCTGGTGGATCGGCGAGGGCCCGGTCAGCTGGCTGCTGCTGGTGGGCAGCCTGCTGCTGGTACTGATCGTGGAGCTGTTGAACAGCGCCATCGAGAACGTGGTGGACCGTATCGGCACCGAACACCACGAACTCTCTGGCCGTGCCAAGGATATCGGCTCGGCGGCGGTCATGCTGTCACTCATCATGGCGGGGCTCACCTGGGGCCTGTTAGGCTGGGAGAAGTGGCTGGGCTGACCCGCTCCCATGGCCCCGACAAGCAATGAAAGGCCAGCAATGACAGACCAGCAATGACCGACAAGCAATGAGTCGTGTCACTTCGACGTGCGTTAGGCGCAGAGGTAGATATGCAGACACCGCAGGCTCTCTTTTCCACCACCACGCTGCCTGACGCACTGTCAGGCCCGGCCGCCGACGCTCGGCAGCGCCTCGTGGATGCCCTGACACAGGCCGACAACCTGGCCTCGATGACCGGCAAGGCACTGCCTTCCGGGCCATGGCATGACCTGCCAGAGGCGCGTCGTGAAGCGCTGGCCCGCGTGGTGACGGTCTCGACGTTCGCATTGGAAACCCTGGCGCGCTTTCCCCACTGGCTGGCCGAGCTGGAGGCTTCTGGAGAGCTGGACCGCGCTCCCGACAAGGCGACGCTCGTGCAGTGGCTGCACGACGCCCTGGCAGGCTGCGAGGAGGAAGAGAACCTGCAGCGTACCCTGCGCCGCTTTCGCCGTGCCCGTATGCTGGGCATCGTCTGGCGTGACCTGAATCGGCCTGCAGGCGCCACCATGTGGCAGACGGCGCAGTCGGTTTCCTGGCTGGCAGAAGTGTGCATCGAGGCGGCACTGGGTTGGCTGGAAAACTTTTACGCCTCCCGGTGGGGGCTGCCTGACGTGCGAAGTGATGGCTCACCCCAGCGGCTGGTGGTGCTGGGCATGGGCAAGCTGGGCGCGGGCGAGCTGAACCTCTCCTCCGATATCGACCTGATCTTTGCTTTCCCCGAAAAAGGCGAAACCCAGGGAGGGCGCAAACCCCTCGAGCATCAGGAGTATTTTACCAAGCTCGGCCAGCGCTTGATTGCTGCCCTGGATGCCATGACGGCCGACGGCTTCGTGTTTCGCGTGGACATGCGTCTGCGCCCGTTGGGCGACGGTGGACCGCTGGTGGGCAGCTTCTCGATGCTGGACAGCTACTATCAGGATCAGGGGCGTGAGTGGGAGCGTTACGCCATGCTCAAGGCGCGCCCCGTGGCAGGGGATATCGATGCCGGGCAGACGCTGCTGGCGAGCCTGCGCCCGTTTGTCTATCGCCGCTATCTGGACTTCGGCGCCATCGAGTCGTTGCGCGAACTCAAGGCGATGATCAACCGGGAAGTCAAACGCAAGGGCATGGAGAGCAATATCAAGCTGGGGCCCGGGGGCATTCGTGAAGTCGAGTTCATCGTGCAGGCGTTTCAATTGATTCGCGGTGGGCGAGATACCGAGCTGCAAGTGACATCGCTGTACACGGCCCTCAATCGTCTGCCTGAACTGGGCTTACTGCCCACTGCCGTGGTGGACGAGCTGCTGCCGGATTACGCCTTCTTGCGTGATCTGGAACATGCCATTCAAGCCCTGGAAGATCGCCAGACCCAGCAACTGCCCACCGATAACGATGATCGCGAGCGGGTTGCCTTCGCGCTGGGCTACGACGGCTGGTCATCCCTGCAGGAGCAGTTGAACCGCGTGCGTGAGCGGGTGCGTCGACACTTCGATGCCGTGATTGCCGACCCCGAAGAAGAAGCCGACGAGCCGCAGAGCGAAAACGCTCTGGCGCAGTGGCGCTTGCTGTGGCGCGAAGAGCTGGAACCCGACGAGGCGCAGGCCTTGCTGGCCGGGGCAGGGTTCCATGAGCCGGAGCGAGCCCACAAGCGGCTGGTCAGCCTCTACCACTCACGGGCAGTGCAGAGCATGCAGCGCATAGGCTTCGAGCGGCTGGACGCCCTGATGCCGCTCCTGCTGGAGGCGTTGGCCAGCAGCGACGCGCCGGACACCGCCTTGGCGCGGGTGCAGCCTTTGATCGAGGCCGTGCTGCGGCGGACGGCCTATCTGGCGCTGCTGCGTGAAAACCCCCATGCGCTGGAGCATCTGATGCGGCTCTGCTGCGCCAGCCCCTGGATTGCCGAGCAGCTGGCCAGATACCCCATCCTGCTCGATGAGCTGCTCACTCCGGACACGCTCTACACACCTGCCGACAAGGCGCGTCTTGCCGACGAGCTACGTCAGACGCTCAATCGCCTGCCCGAGGATGACGAAGAGGCGCAGCTGGAAGCACTGCGGGTATTCAAGCACGCCCAGATGCTGCACGTGGCGGCATCGGATGTGGTCGGTACGCGGCATCTGATGAAAGTGAGCGATTACCTGACCTTCATTGCGGAAGTGATTCTGGAAGCGGTGCTGGCCATGGCCTGGAAGCACTTGGCCCGCAAGCATGGCGTGCCCCCTGGCTGTAATAACCGTGAGCCGGCGTTTCTGATCATTGGCTATGGCAAGCTGGGCGGCATCGAGCTGGGCTACGGCTCTGATCTCGATCTGGTGTTCCTGCACGACAGCGACGGCAAGGGCGCCACCGATGGTCCGCGTTCGCTGGACACCCCGGTCTTCTTTACTCGCCTGGGGCAGCGCATCATTCACCTGCTGACGGCCATCACGCCTGCGGGCAGCCTTTACGAGGTGGATATGCGGCTGAGGCCTTCGGGCAACGCTGGCCTGCTGGTGACCTCGCTGGAGGCTTTCGCCGACTATCAGCGTCAGAATGCCTGGACCTGGGAGCACCAGGCGCTGGTGCGGGCCCGCGTAGTGGCGGGCAGTGACGCACTGGCCGCTCGCTTCGAGACGCTGCGAGGTGCGATTCTGGGCGTCGAACGTGCCCAGGACACCTTGCGCAGCGATGTGGTCAACATGCGCCACAAGATGCGTGACCATTTGGGCAGCAAGGGGGTGGCCAATACCGTGAGCACCGAGGGCACCTTCGACTTGAAACACGATGCGGGTGGCATGGTGGACATCGAATTCCTGTGCCAGTATGCCGTGCTGGCCTTTGCCCACCAGACGCCCGCGCTGCTGACCTACAGCGACAATATCCGCATTCTGGAAACCCTGGCCGACAGCGGGCATATCACCCCCAGCGAAGCCGAACAGTTGAAAGAGGCTTACCTGGCTTACCGCAGCCGTACACACCGGGCCGCGCTGACCGGCGAAAAGGCCGAAGGCGATGCCCGCGAGCTGGCGAGCCATCGTCACGTGGTGGCGGACCTGTGGCAGCGTTTTCTGGGCGCCTGATCCACCAAGGGCTAATGGGCAGCCGCCATGCAGAAAAGATAGGCTGAAAAGCAGTAGCCTGATAACAACAAGGACGACAGGACATGCATGCCACAACCCCAGCGGGCTCGCCGGTTCGGCAGGACCGCCCATGACCGGCCACATACTCGCCACGCTGCTGCCGGTGTTCCTCATTGCTGGCTGCGGCGCTGCCTACGGGCGCTACCGCAGCCCCGACATCGGCAGCCTGAATACCCTGAACATGGAGCTGTTCGTGCCGCTGCTGGTATTTGCCGTACTGGCAGACCGCCAAGCGCCGCTGGCCGACTATGCCTGGCTGGCAACGGCGGCAGCGGTGGTGGTGCTGGGTTCCGGCCTGGTGCTGTGGCCGGTGGCCAAGTGGCTCTCGCTGGACATCAAGGTCTTCCTGCCGCCCATGATGTTCAACAACTCCGGCAATATGGGAGTGCCGCTACTGGTGCTTGCCTTTGGGCCCGAGGCGCTGCCCGCTGCCGTGGTGGTGTTCATCATCGAAATGCTGCTGCATTTTTCGGTAGGGCTCTACATGCTGGACCCGCGCACGTCCCTGTGGCGGATGCTGCGCATGCCCATCGTGGCTGCCAGTGTGGCAGGGCTGCTGGTCAATGTGGGGGGAGTGGCACTGCCCAGTTGGCTGTTGGAAGCCATGCACATGTTGGGAGGTATCTGTATCCCGTTGATGCTGTTTGCCTTGGGGGTACGGCTGCTGGAGATCGATTTCAGCGACTGGCGCACAGGGTTGCTGGGTGCCGTGCTGTGCCCGCTGTCGGGGCTGGTGGTTGCCTTGCCCTTGATGTGGCTACTGCCGTTGAACTCGCTGCAGACCGCCGTGCTGCTGGTATTTGCAGTGCTGCCCCCGGCAGTGCTCAACTATCTGGTCGCGGAACAGTACAAGCTGGAACCACATAAGGTGGCTTCGCTGGTACTGATCGGTAATCTGGGCAGTCTGGTGGTCATGCCGCTGGCGCTGGCAGCGGCCTTTGCCTGGATACAAGCACCACCCTAATGAAGAGAATGAAGTGCTTACCAGATGGCGTGCCGACTCAGTGGCGCGGCTCGTCCTTCACTTCATAGCTGCCTTCCAGAACGTCCTGGTGTGGGCGATGGCCATGAGATGTCTGGTTTTGGGAAGAGGCATGACGTTGAGAGGCATAGCCACCACCGATATCCTGAGCCTGCTCGGCACGCATCTGTTCCATGCGCTTTTTCATCTTGTGGCGCACGAAGGGCATCATGGCCCAGCCGATCAGCAAAAATATCAGGCCCAGTACCATGCCGACGATCATCAGCGCCCCGAAGGCAAGCCAGGTCAGCAGCAGCTTGACGCTGCCCATGACGCCAGTGGGGCGTGACTGAGCAGCTCGGGCGCGCCACTGGTGCGCAGCTTGCCAGGCAGCATTACGTTGATCGCGATTCATCTGTGGCATATATGCCTCCATCGTTCGTTTGCCTTTATTGGAACATACCCCGGTAGGCAAGTTCACTCTTGCAATCTGCATTTGGCTGATTCGTAAATGAGTAAACGCTAATTGTGCGGTGTGAAGCGCCTGACATGCGACTTCCCACATTGAGTGTTAGGATTTATGCGAGCGCACAAAAGTGTTTACCAAGTTCATTAACCAGGGTGGTGATATGACGAACCATGGAGGTAAGTCGGTATTTGTCGCATCAGCGATCATTATTTTCGGCTTGGTCATTATTGGTGCAGCCTTTCCAGAGGCCTTTGGCAATGCCGCCGAAACGGCACTGACAACCATTACGGAACTGTTTGGCTGGTTTTATCTGTTTTCGGTGTTTGGCTTTGTGGTTTTTCTGGTCGGACTTGCCTTGAGCAAATACGGCAAAGTACGTCTTGGCCCGCAGGACAGTACACCCAGCTATAGCTTTTTTTCATGGATCAGCATGCTGCTGGCGGCCGGTTTTGGGGTAGGCCTGGTGTTCTACGGAATGGCCGAACCCATGTCGCATTACATCGAACCCCCTTACGGCGACGTTCCTGCAGAAAGCGAAGCCGCTGCCCGTTACGCCATTCAGTACAGCTATTTCAATTGGGGCATCCACCAGTGGGCGGCATTTTCGGTCGTGGGACTGATCATTGCCTACTTTCAGTTTCGCAAAGGCCAGGCGGGGTTGGTGTCGTCGGTTCTCTCTTCGGTTACCGCAAAACATCCACGAGTGCGCCCCTACGCGTCCTGGCTGGATGTGTTTGCGGTCGTCGCCACGGTCATGGGGGTCGCGACCTCGCTGGGGTTGGGCGTACTGCAGATGAACGGTGGCTTGAACGCCGTTTTTGGCTTGCCTGAGAACGGCTGGTGGCAGTTCGTGATCCTGCTGGTGATGTTCTGTGCCTACATGGCTTCTACCTGGTCAGGGCTGGATAAAGGCATCAAGCGGCTATCCAATCTCAACATGGTGCTGTGCATCGGCTTGATGGTCTATGTGCTGGTTACCGGGCCGACGGTCGCCATTCTGGAAACCATCACGCTGGGGATCGGGGATTATCTGCAGAATTTCATTGGCATGAGCCTGCGTATCTCTCCCTACAGCGACAACGAATGGGCCAGCAACTGGACGATCTTCTACTGGGCCTGGGTGATTGCCTGGTCTCCTTTCGTCGGCACCTTCGTGGCTCGGGTTTCCCGTGGGCGTACGATCAAGGAGTACGTGTTTGGCGTGCTGTTCGTCCCGCCTTTGCTGGCTTGCCTGTGGATCGGCGTATTTGGCGGCGCTGCGTTGAACATGGAACTCAACGGGGATGTGGGCCTGGCGGCGGCCACGGAAGCGAATATCACGGTGGCGCTGTTCGAGATGTTTGCCCTGATGCCGTTTTCCGGTGTGCTGTCGGTCATTGCCATGATGCTGATCTTCATTTTTCTGGTGACCTCGGCAGACTCGGCGTCGTATATCGTGGCGCAAATGACCGATAATGGTTCCATCAATCCGCCGTTGTACAAGCGGATTATCTGGGGCGTGCTGATCGCGGCGATTTGTCTGACGCTGATCGTGGCCGGCGGGCTCTCCGGGCTGCAGTCGGCAGCGGTGCTGTCGGCGCTACCGTTTACGTTCATTTTGTATATGATGGTAGTCGTCCTGGTGCGCGAGCTGCGTGCCGACCGCAAAGCCATGCTGACTCAGCTGTATCGGCGTCACGGGGAAACCCCGGTGGGGGCAGATGCCTTCGAGGCCGAACTGCTGGGTGAAGAGGAGCGGCTGCGTCGTGCGCCCAATGTGGTGAATCGGCGTATCAACAGCTAGTCAACAGCGTCAATCATAGAGGAAGCATCAATGGAGCAGGCGTGCTGATGGCCAGACAGGGACGTCACGGAGCCACGCGAAGGCAGCCCAAGGGGATGGCCTTCGACCGCTGGCTGGATCGCATCGTGACGGTGGCAGTGGTGACTGCGATGTTGGTGGGGCTTTCCGCCGTACTGGCGCACTGGCTGCTGTGACGAGCCCAGCGGTGTGGTGCCATTGCAAAAACGCCCGGCTAAGCCGGGCGTTTTTGCGTTTCGATGCGGTTTCGTCCGCGACGCTTGGCATGATAGAGCTGCTGGTCGGCGCTGCTCAGCAGGTCGTCATGACCCAAGGGGTGGTCGGGGGTGGTCGTGGCGATGCCCATGCTGGCGGTCAAGTGCGAATGCGTGGTGGAGTAGGCATGGGGGATCGCCAAGTCCAGGATTGCTTGACGCAGACAGCCGGCGATCTGCATGGCCTCTTCGGCCCCCAGGCCTGGTAGTACACAGACGAACTCTTCCCCGCCGTAACGGGCCAACAGGTCCCGGTGCGGGTTTATGCAGCCGTTGAGCGCTTCGGCCACGGCGCGCAAGGTATCGTCGCCCATGGCATGACCGTAGTGGTCGTTGAACTCCTTGAAGTTGTCGATATCGATGAATATGACAGACAAGGGCTGGTGCTGGCGCGCACAGCGCTGCCACTGCTTGGCCAGAAACATGTCGAAATGGCGGCGGTTGGCGACGCCGGTGAGGCCATCGTACTGTGACAACTGGTGAAGATGGTCGCGCTGCTCCAGCCCTGACTGGAATTCACGCAGCAAATGGTCGAGGCTCTCTACCAGGTGCCCCAGCTCATCGTTGCGGTGCCAGGCCAGGGTGGGTTTTGGCCACTGGCCGGGGCGAGTGGGGTCGGTATGGATGATGGCCGCATGTACCTTGAGCAGCGGGCGCGTGATGAAGAAGTGAAAGAAGACAATGACCAGGCTGCTCAATAGAAACGCTTCGATCATGCTTCTTCCCACGACGGAGTAGCCGCGTTCCAGAAACTGGCTGGCCAGATAGCTGTCATCCAGCGAGAGGACGATTTCACCGACGATGGCTTCCGGCGCTCCGCTGCCCATGTAGTAACTCAGCGGCATCGCATGATGAATGATATCGCCGAACAGCCGCTTGCCCAGCCAGCTGTCGGGCCGGGGGTCTTGCATGTCAAAGGCTGCCAGCGCGCGGCCGAAGTCGTCACGCACGGCCACCTGGGCAATGTCGTTGCCATTGAAGAGCCCATAGGCAATCTGGTGTGCCAAGTCCGGGTTGAGCTGAAACGCGGCCTCGGCAGCTGCTCCGTTGACGATGGCCAGCTGTTGCGAGGTACGCTGTTTGACCTCTTCACGCATCGTGCTGGCATGGCCCACCAGCTCCAGGCTGCCTGCAATGAGGCTGATCACCAGCGCAATCATCAGGGTCAGCAGCGCCTGCTTGAGAGTGAGTCGGCCACTCATGAAGGGTCTCTTGTCAACGCTCACGGCGCTGGCTCCTGTGTCGGCGCTGGGGGCGTGTCCAGATGGCGTTGCAGCAGGCGGGTGGTTTCAACACCCACGCTAGGGTGGCAAGCCAGGTACAGCGGGGCATAATAAAAGGTAAACAGGTGCTGTACTGCCAGATTCTGAGCGTTGGCCAGGTACTCGGCCGTGGCACGCCCGGTGACGATCACGTCCAGCAGTCCTGCGCCCAGGCGCGCCATGTTTTCACGTTCACTCGGGGCTCGTAGCACGGGCACACCCAGGCTCTCCACGTAATCGCCGACAGCGTCTTCCCGGAAGCTGCCCACCCGTTTGCCTTGCAGGTCCGCCAACTGAGTGGCGTCCAGCGGTACCGGCGGCGTGGCCAGACTGAAAGCCGACCACTCGTTGATGACCAATGGCCCCACCCAGAGGAACTGCTGCTCGCGTGCGGCGGTGCGCGTGGTGGAATACACGCAGTGATGGTCACGCAACTGGGCTTCGGTATAGGCGCGTGCCCAGGGCAGCAGGCGGAACTCGGCATCGATACCGGCGTGCATGAGCGCATTACGGAGTTGCTGAGTCGCCGAGCCGACCACGACGCCCTGATCGTTGTGATAATTGAACGGAGGGTACTCTTCCGTATTGATGGTCAGTGGTGGCAAGTGGGCAAACGCAGGGGAGCTCAGCCAACCGCACAGCCCCAGCATCACCATGCTGCTTCTCCAGAGGAGTCGTCGCCAACGCTGTCTAGCCATCATGGTATGCCTGTGTGACTGCCGAGTAAGCGTTCACCCGCTCCAGCGCCTGCTGCAACTGCGTTACCAACTGCGGGTCGGTGTCAGTGTTCAGGGCAAAGTATAGATAAGATTCGCTGAGTGTATATAAAGAAGTCACTACCTCGGCACGATAGCCTTCCTGTTCGGCGATCCAGCGAGCCACATCCTCGCTGTACGCCCATAGGTCGACCCGTTGGTGCAGCAACATGTGCAGTGCGCTGCGATTGTCGATGGCGGGGCGAATCAATCGTTCCGGGTAACCCGCCTCGATCAACGCCTGGGCGCCAATGTCTTCACGGATGACGGCCACGCTCAGGCCCTGCTGTATGGCGTCTTCCAGGGAAGTGACAGGGTGCAGGGCGCCTTCTGCCGCCAGCAGCACCACTCGGTCTCGGGCAATGGGGCCAACCCAGTGAAAACGTGGCTCTCGGGAAGGGGTGCGAGTGGTGGAGAAGAGCACGGTATTGGGGCGGTTCAAGGCAATTTCGTAGCCTCTTACCCAAGGAAAATAACGGATGGTGTCACGCTTGAGAGGGGTGCAGGTGTGCGCCAGCATGGCCTCGAGCAGGTCCACCGAAGTGCCCTTTATCTCGCCTGCCTGGAGATAGTTATAGGGGGGGTACTCTTCGGTAATGAACGTCAACCCGGCAAGCGAGGCAGGTGGCGCATCGGCAAACGCAGACAATGAAGCAAGGCAACTGCCCAGCCACACTGAGAGTACAGCTCCCCCTCGCTTGTTGATCAACTTGCCGAGTCCCATCCTGGTGTGTCCCTGTCATTATATAATCCAGCAAAGTTAGAGTAACTTGATAGCGCTGTCACCTCTATTCTGTTAACGCTTTTATGGCGGTATTGCATTTGGTGCTGCTAATCTTGAGCTTCTTTCCACGCGAGTACTTTTATGCTGCCCAGTGCTGCTCCAATGGCTAAAACGCCTTACGCTTCCCGCCGGGAAATTTTCGGCTGGGCAATGTTCGATTTTGCCAATCAAGCCTACACGTTATTAATTATTACCGTGGTTTTTGGCGAGCTGTTTACCACCGTCATTGTGGGTGACCGCAATGATGGCTATCGGCTGGCCAACTTTCTTTGGAGCCTTGCGCTGGCGATCAGTTATCTGATGGTAGTGGTTAGTGCTCCCTTGTGTGGCGCGATCATGGATTACCGTGCCGAGAAAAAACGCTTTCTGTTCTTCAGCTATCTGGCCACGGTGCTGACCACCGCCATGCTCTATTTCGTGGCGCCGGGCTACGTGGTGCTGGGGTTATTGCTGATCGTGCTGTCGAACTATGCCTACTCCATGGGGGAGTCGTTCATTGCTGCCTTTCTTCCCGAGCTGGGCCCACCGGATGCATTGGGGAGAATTTCCGGGTTTGGCTGGGCGTTAGGCTATGTGGGAGGACTGGTGGCTGCAGGTTTCACGCTGATGGTGCTGGGGGAGGCGACGGCGGATAATTTCGAGCGAATCCGCTGGGTGGGACCCTTCGCAGCCGGGTTCTTCCTGTTGGCGGCAATCCCTACGTTCCTGTGGCTGAAAGAGCGTGGCATACCGCAGCCCGCTGGCGTCCCTTACCGTCAGATTGCTCGGCAGCGGATCATGGGCACCTTTCATGAGCTGCGTTACTTCAAGGATTTGAGCATTTTTCTGGTGTCGCTGCTGTTCTCCATGGCCGGTGTTTACATCATCATCGCCTTTGCCTTCATTTACGGTGCACAGGTCATTGGCTGGGATGAGAGCATACGCAACATCATGTTCATCATCGTCCAGGTGACTGCGGCCACCGGGGCCATCGGTTTTGGCTTTTTGCAGGATCGCCTGGGTGCCAAACGCACTTATCAGATGACCCTTGGGCTATGGGTAGCCGCCATCGTCGCCATATGGGCCACGCCGGAACTCACGGCCTGGTTGAATGGCCGTTTCGGGCTGGAGTGGCAGGCGCAGCATCTCTTCCTGTGGGTAGGCTGCCTGGCGGGCTTGAGCCTGGGCTCCAGTCAGTCCGCCAGCCGCGCCCTGGTGGGGGTCTTTTCCCCGTTGCCCAAATCCGCCGAGTTCTTTGGCTTCTGGGGCCTGGCCAACAAGCTGGCAGGCGTCATGGGGATCGTCATGCTGGGTGTGTTGCAGGCTTTGATAGGCCTGCAGGCTTCCATTCTCCTGTGTGTGGTGCTGTTCATAACGGCTATGCTGATTTGTATGTTCGTGAATGAGCGCCGGGGTCGCGATGCTGCGACGGCCTGGAAAAGCTCCTGATGTCGCGAGGTAAAGCATGACGACAGCCAAGTCGCAGCGAGGCGGTATCGTCATGATGCTGCTGTTCTGGGTGCTGCTGATCGCCGTGGGCACCTGGTGGATACAGGGGGGGCTCGAGCAGATGCTTTACCCCAATGCCCAGATCATGAATACGTCGCCGGAGAATGGCCCTGTCACGCTCAAGCGCAACCGTGCCGGACATTTCGAAGCGCCTGGTGAGATCAACGGCGAAAGCGTCACGTTCTTGCTGGATACCGGCGCGACCTATGTGGCCGTGCCTGGGGAGCTGGCATCGCAGTTGGGCCTGGAGCCGGGGCGGCGCGCCTGGTTCAATACCGCCAATGGCCGGGTCGAAGGCAGCCTGACCCAGTTGGATGAAGTGGTGCTGGGCGGCATTCGCATGAGTAACGTGCAGGGCTCCATCAGCCCAGGCATGGAGCGAGATACCGTCCTGTTGGGCATGAGTTTTCTGAATCATCTGGCCATCGAGATTCGTGGTGGGGAAATGATTCTGCGTGTGCCAGAACCTTGAACCAAACTTGTGCGCTTGCCTAACATGTGCTTAGCTAAATGCTCACGGATGCAACCCACCAAGGAGAGATCATGGGTATTGAAGTCGGCGGTTTGTTAGGTTTGATTTGGCTCGTCATTGTCGTGTGGGCCATCGTCAAGGTCGCCAAGAGTTCGGCAGGCGGTCTTGCCAAGTTGCTATGGATTATCGTGCTGCTGATGTTCCCGCTGGTGGGCCTGATAGCCTGGTTCCTGCTGGGGCCCAAAGGGTAGCGTGCTCGACGGCTAGTACGACTGAAGGCAAGTATTGAAAAAGGCAGGCCCAATGGGCCTGCCTTTTTGCGATCAATGCGATGGACGCGCTCGAGTCAGCTGTTACTATCGCTGGGTGGGGCCTTGTAATGCCCCGGGATTTTCAACTTCTCACCGTTGGGCAGATCGCGCACTTGGGTGGGTACATAAACACGCTTGATCACACTTTTTGCCTTGCCATTTTCCATGGCGATATCCTCCTGCCACATTGTCGACAGTTGCGCCTTCACATTAGCGCTTGATGGTGGAAGAATCAAGCCACCCACGGAAACGTCAGGGAGATGGGTACTGAACGTTGATCAAAGGGCAGGCGTTACCTCGGTTTTAGGGTATCCTGAAAGCGGTCACAACCTGCGGTTGCAGAGGGGGTGTGCGGGTGACAACACAAACTGCCTAAGCGGAGTGAAGGAAAAGGATGGTGGATCACTTGGAACAGCAATTTCAAGCACTTGGGTCGCAGGAGGCGGTAACGCCCGACTACCCCGACCAGGATCATGTGCTGATTATTGAAGATGATCAGCGCTTGGCGGAGCTCACCCGTGACTACCTGGAAGCCAACGGCTTTCAAGTGACGATCGAGGCGGATGGTGCCAAGGGGGTAGATCGTATCCTGACGCTGCAGCCGGATCTGGTGATTCTGGATCTCATGCTGCCCGGTGAGGATGGCCTGGCCATCTGCCGCCGCGTGCGGCCCAATTTCGCCGGGCCGATCATGATGCTCACCGCGCGCACCGACGACCTGGATCAGGTGCTGGGGCTGGAAATGGGCGCCGATGACTACGTACCGAAGCCGGTACAGCCGAGGGTGCTGCTGGCCCGTATGCGTGCCCTGTTGCGACGTGCCGACGGCCCTGCTCCCGATGGTGAAATGCGCCTGAAGTTCGAGAACCTGGAAATCGACAATGCCACCCGCGAGGCCTGGCTGGCAGGTGATCGGATCGATCTGACCAGCGCCGAGTTCGACCTCTTGTGGTTGTTGGCACGTAATGCTGGGCGGGTACTGACGCGTGAAGAGATTTTCAGCGACCTGCGCGGCATCAAGTACGATGGTCAGGATCGCTCGATCGACGTGCGGGTCTCCCGTATCCGACCCAAGATTGGCGATGACCCCAATCAGCCTCACCGGATCAAGACGGTGCGTAGCAAGGGCTATCTGTTCGTCAAGGACAGCTAACCAGGAGAGGTCGCCCAATGCGGCGAGTGCTGAGTCACGGCTCGTTCTTACGTTTTTATCTGCTGCTCGGGCTGGCGCTGTGCGTGGTGTTCCTGATTGCACTGGGGGGACGCTCGTTCATCGAGCAAGTGCGTCGGGAAGATTACCGAGAACAGCTGGCTGCGTTGCCCATGTCGATGATGACTCAGCGCCTGGCCAGCGTGGCAGAGGACGAGCGGGAAGCGCTATTGGGTGAGCTTGCCGAACGGCTTGGCATGCAGTTGGCGCTGCGTCGCATGGCGGATACGCCGCTGGGCTACTTCGAGCGCACACGTATCGAGCGAGGCAACGTGCTGGTGGAGGAGCCCCCCTGGCAGCTGCGCCAGCGCCTGCCAGGTTCGTCACGCCAGCACGAGGCATGGGTGCTGGAGGCGAATTTTGCCGCTTGGGGCGAGCGCCAGTGGCAGGGGACCTTGGTAGCGCTGGGCGAGTGGCTGGCAGATATGCCACCCTCAGAGCGTACCCAGGCGCTGGGGCACTTGCGTTCTGGTAGCTGGCCATTGACGCTGCTGAGCGCACCACCAGAAGACCTGACCGCCGAACAGCGCTTTCAGATGACACTGGGGGGTGTCATCACTCGGCTGATGTCCGACAAGCTCGCCATCACGCTGGTCTACCAGCTCCCCGTCCCGCCGGGTGACACGCCCCAGTGGCTACAGGCAGGCCCCGTCACGCGGGGCGATACGCTGCCGCTCAACTTGCACCTCCCCTTGCTGGTCGGCCTGATGGCCGTGCTCAGCCTGATCGTTTATCTGATCATGCGCAGTATCGAATCACGCATGGCGCGACTGGAGCTGGCGGCAACCCGCATCGCCAGTGGCCGCCTGGAAACCCGTGTAAAAGTGGAAAGCGGTGATTTTCTCGGCCGTGTCGGCATGGCTTTCAACGGTATGGCCAATCAGGTGCAGAGCTTGCTCCGTGGCCAGCAGGAGATGATCCGCGCGGTCTCCCATGAGCTGCGTACCCCGGTGGCGCGTATCCGCTTTGCTGTGCAGATGGTGGAAGACATGACCGACCAGCCAGCCATTCAGAGGCAGCTGCAGGGTATCGATGCCGATATCGCCGAGCTGGACGAACTGGTCGATGAGATTCTGACCTATGCCCGGTTGGGGGGAGACACCCTGCACGGTGCCGAGCTTGAAATGAGTCTGGTCGACTGCCGTGCCATGGCCAACCGGGTCATCGATACCCTGGCCCCGCTGCACGCAGGCCTCACGCTTGAGCTCGACCCTGGCCCAGACATCGAACTGCTGGCCGAGCCTCGCTATCTTCAACGGGCGCTACAGAATCTGGTCGGCAATGCCTGTCGTTACAGCAAATCACAGGTGATCATTCGGCTCTGGGATGAACCCCACCTCGTGCGCATCGACGTGGAAGACGATGGGCCGGGCATACCGCCGGAAGCTCGTGCCGATATCTTCAAGCCGTTTGCCCGGCTGGACGATAGCCGAGCCCGCAGCTCGGGCGGGTATGGCCTGGGGTTGTCCATCGTGCAGAAAATCATGAGTGGCCATGGCGGCAGCGTCACCGTGGACAGCAGCCCAGCGCTGGGCGGCGCCCGCTTTACCCTGCTCATTCCTCGTCGCGATTCGCCGGCCTGATCCCGGAGAGTACCGCAAAGGAAGTCTCCTGAGCCGTGCGTAAAAAGTCCTGCATCCACGGCGCCTCCATGGTCTCTTCACGAATGGCCGCGTACAGCGTGCTCCAGATACCCTGTTCGCCCAGCTTGATGGCACTGACGTAGTGGCGCTCCAGATACTCGGTCAAGGCCCAGTTGGGCAGCGCGCAAACCCCACGGCCGCTGGCCACCAGCTGCATCATCATGATGGTCAATTCGGCCGTACGAATCTCCTTGGGGCGCACATTGGCGGGCGTCAGAAATTGGGTGAAGACGTCCAGTCGTGACTGCTCCACCGGGTAGGTGATCAACGTCTCTTCGGCCAGAGCGGCGGGCAGAACATAGGCACTGCCCGCCAGGCGATGCTGTCGGGCTACGGCCAACAACCCCTCGTAACGAAACAATGGCTCGTAGTGCACCCCTTCCAGCGGCTGAGGATCGGCGGTGATGACCAGGTCCAGCTGTTCGCGGGCCAGGGCAGGTAGCGGGTCGAAATGGTGGCCGCTGGGAATGTCGATTTCCACCTCCGGCCAGTGATCACGAAAATAGTCTACGGTGGGCATCAGCCACTGAAAGCAGCTGTGGCATTCGATGGCCATGTGCAGGCGTCCCTGCTCGGTGCCTGCCAAGCGCGCCAGGTCTCGCTCGGCCTTGCGTACTTCGGGCAAAATGTCATCGGCCAGCGCCAACAGGCGCAAACCGGCGCGGGTAAATTCCACGGGGCGCGTCTTGCGCACGAACAGCGCGCTATCGATACGGCCTTCCAGGTCTTTCAACTGGTGGGAAAGCGCCGACTGGGTGAGGTGCACGCGCTCGGCGGCTTCCACCAGCGACCCCGTTTCCCTCAGTGCCAGCAGCGTGCGCAAATGGCGTAGCTCAATCATGGTGAGTATCTGTCATAGGTAATGAAACAGCTTGGCTGTTATTCAGCGTCACATATGACAGTGTCGCATACCCTCGAACATTCCCCTATCCAGACGCCCCCTGAGTTTCCAACGGTGGCGGCCACTCAGGGTGCTTGGGCGTCGTCAGCTCTTCGTGGCGTAAGCGTAGAGCAGCGTTTCCTGGGCGCTGATGGCATCGCCGTGGCCAGGGTCCTGGAGCTGGTAGCTGCCATCGCTCTGCAGTAGCCAGCTCTGGCAGTTATCGACTAGGTAGGTCTCCAGGTCCTTGCGCACCCGGGTGGCGAGCTTCTTGTCCAGCAACGGGAAGCAGGTTTCCACGCGGTGGAACATGTTGCGCGACATGAAGTCGGCGCTGGAGCACCAGATTTCCGGTTTGCCGTCGTTATGGAAGTGAAAGACTCGGGTATGTTCCAGAAAGCGGCCAATGATCGAGCGCACGCGAATGTTGTCCGACACGCCCGGCACGCCGGGTTTCAGGCAGCACATGCCGCGAATGATCAGGTCGCACTCCACGCCCGCCTGAGAGGCTCGGTAAAGCGCCTTGATCAGCTTGGGCTCGGTCAGCGAGTTGCACTTGATGATGATATGGCCACGTTTGCCCTTGCGGGCGACCTGGGCTTCCCGGTCGATCATTTCCACCAGCCGCTCGTGCAGCGTGAACGGTGCGTGCAGCAGCGTATCGATCTTGCGCGCGCGGCCCATGCCCGAGAGCTGCTGGAAGACCTTGTGCACGTCGGCACACAGCGCCTTGTTGGCGGTCAGCAGGCTGTAGTCGGTATACAGCTTGGCGGTCTTGGCGTGGTAGTTGCCCGTGCCCAGGTGCGCATAGTGACGCAGCTCGCCGCGCTCACGGCGGACGATATGCAGCATTTTGGCGTGGGTCTTGTAGGCCATGATGCCGTAGATGACGATGGCCCCGGCTTCCTGCAGGCGCGAGGCGAGCTGCAGGTTGTCTGCTTCGTCGAAGCGTGCCCGTAGCTCGATGACCACGGTGACCTCTTTGCCCTGGCTGGCGGCTTCTACCAGCGCGCTGACGATGGAGGAGTCGGCCCCGGTGCGGTAGAGCGTCTGCTTGATCGCCAGTACGTCCGGGTCGCGTGCGGCTTCGCGCAGCAGGTCTTCGATGGGGGAGAAGGCCTGGAAGGGGTGGTGCAGCAGAATGTCGCTTTTGGCAATGGCGCTGAACAGGCTGCCGCCCTTCAAGCCCTTGGGCACGCTGGGGGTAAACGGGCGATAGAGCAGCTCGGGTCGGTCCACGTCGCCCAGCACGGCCAGCATGCGGGTCAGGTTCACCGGGCCCTGCACACGATACAGGTCGTCGTTGTCCAGCTCGAACTGGCGCAGCAGGAAGTTGATGAGGTCGTCCGGGCAGTTATCGGCGACCTCCAGGCGTACGCCGCTGCCATAGCGGCGTGCCAGCAGCTCTCCGCGTAACGCCGATGCCAGGTCGGAGACCTCTTCGGGGTCGACGCTCATGTCCGCATTGCGGGTCAGGCGGAACTGGTAGCAGCCGCGCACGCGCATGCCAGGGAACAGCTCCTCGGCATGGGCATGGATGAGCGAAGACAAAAAGACGTATTCGGTGTAGCCCTCTGCACACAGCTCCTTGGGCAAGGCCATCAAGCGAGGCAGCGAGCGCGGTGCGGGCAGAATCGCCATGCCGCCAGCCCGGCCAAAGGCATCTTTGCCCTCCAGCTCGACGATGAAGTTGAGGCTTTTATTGACAAGTCGCGGGAACGGATGCGAGGGGTCCAGGCCGATGGGACTGATGACCGGCATGATCTCGTTATCGAAAAACTCACGCGCCCAGGCCTTTTGCGCCTCGTTCCACTGGTCGCGACGACGAAAGCGCAGCCCCTGAGCCTCCAAGGCGGGCAGCAGGGTGTCGTTGAGAATCGTGTACTGGCGGGCGATTTGCTGATGGGCAATGGTTGAGATTTCTGCCAGCACGGCTTTGGGCAAACGGCCATCTGCCGCGGTGGTGTCATCGCCCAGCGCCATTTGATGTTTGAGCCCTGCGACCCTGATTTCGAAGAATTCGTCCATGTTGGACGAGAAGATCAGCAGGAACATAAGGCGGTTCAGCAGCGGGTGCGCATCGTCCAGCGCCTGCTCCAGCACGCGAATATTGAACTGCAGGTGCGAAAGCTCTCGATTGAAGTAGAGCTGTGGGTCATCCAGGTTGGCTTCCGGGAGTACTTCACGGGCCTGTACTCCTGTCGGTGTACGGTTGACCCGTAAAGGCAGTACCTCGGTACTGTCGCTAACGAAAGTCTCGTTACCGGGCACTGCACTGCTGACATCGGTGTTGGAATCGGCTGAATTGTCTTCCATGCTGGCCCCCTGCGGTAATGGCGCTTGCCCATGCTGCTTGTTATAACGCGAATTGCGTCAAGTATGCAGGGGGAAGATGACAAACAGGTGTCACCGATTTGTCATCTTGATGGCGTCAGCGCTGCAAAAGACGCGCCGCTTCCAACGCGAAGTAGGTCAATATGCCGTCGGCACCTGCCCGTTTGAAACACATCAGCGATTCGAGAATCACCGGCTCTGCGGCCAGCCAGCCGTTGTCGAAAGCCGCGCGGTGCATGGCGTACTCACCGCTCACCTGATAGGCGAAGGTCGGCACCTGCAGCTCGCTTTTGACACGCCGCACCACGTCAAGGTAAGGCATGCCTGGCTTGACCATCACCATGTCGGCGCCTTCGGCGATGTCCAGCGCCACTTCGTGCAGTGCTTCGTCGCTGTTGGCGGGGTCCATCTGATAGGTGCGTTTGTCGGCCTTGCCCAGGTTGGCGGCGGAGCCGACGGCATCCCGGAAGGGGCCGTAGTAGTTCGACGCGTACTTGGCGCTGTACGCCATGATGCGCACGTTGTGCAGCTGCTCCTGCTCCAGTACCTGGCGAATCGCACCAATCCGGCCATCCATCATGTCGGAGGGGGCCACGACGTCGGCGCCGGCTTCCGCATGAGAAAGAGCCTGCTTGAGCAGCGTGTCCACCGTACGGTCGTTTTGCACGTAGCCTTGAGCATCGAGAATGCCGTCCTGACCGTGGCTGGTGTAGGGGTCCAGGGCCACATCGGTGATGATGCCAAGCTCTGGCACGGCTTCCTTGAGGGCACGCACGGTGCGCTGTACCAGGCCACTGGCGTTGTAGGCCTCTTCGGCCAGCTCGCTTTTTTGCTCGGCGCCGATCACCGGAAACAGTGCCAGGGCCGGTATGCCCAGGGCATGGGCCTCCTTGGCTTGCTCGATCAGCAGGTCGATGGACAGACGCTCCACGCCGGGCATGGAGGCCACCGCTTCACGCTGATTTTCGCCTTCCAGCACGAACACCGGCAGAATCAGGTCGTTGGGCGTCAGGGTCGACTCCTGCATCAAGCGGCGTGAGAAGTCGTCCCGGCGCATGCGGCGCATTCGGGTGGCGGGGAAGTGGCGCGGGCTTGAGGTGTTCAACGGCTCTCTCCAGGCAGTCTCGAAAAGGGTGCCCCACGAGCATTGGCCAACAGCGCGGTCAACTCTCTGGGCGTGGGTTGAGTATATCAGTCATGCCATGCAGCGAAAGCCGCCTTGTGGCCGCAGGGCAGACTGACTAAAGTGAGTCACTCAGCCATTCGCATGGCTTCGACAAGGAGAGAGGTATGACCAAGCAGGTAGCGGTGGTATTAGCCGGCTGTGGCGTGTTCGACGGTTCGGAAATCTACGAAACGACCCTGACACTGCTGCGTCTAGATCAGTTGGGCATCGGGTATCGCTGCTTTGCACCCGATGTAGAGCAGCACCATGTCATCAACCACCTGGATCAGACGCCGGTGGAGGGTGAGCGACGCAATGTGCTGCAGGAGTCGGCCCGTCTGGCGCGTGGCGAGATCAGTCCGATCACCGAGCTGGTGTCCGATGACTTCGATGCGGTGATCGTGCCTGGCGGCTTTGGCGTTGCCAAGAACCTGTCCGACTTTGCCATGCAAGGCGACGAGATGCAGGTGCTGGAAAGCGTCAAGGAGGCGCTGGCAGGGTTCAAGGAAGACGCCAAACCGATTGGCTTGATGTGCATTGCCCCGGTCATGGTGCCACGGCTGCTGGGGGATGGCATTGCCGTGACGGTAGGGCATGACCCCGGTGTGGCGGGTGCGATCAGCGCCATGGGGGGGCTGCACCGTAGCTGCGGCGTAGAAGAGATCGTCGTGGATCTCGAACATCGCGTGGTCACCACGCCTGCCTATATGCTGGCAACGCATATCAGTGAAGCCGCCACGGGCATCTTCAAGCTGGTGGACCGTATCGATGAAATGATGGGCTAGGCTGGCTGGCAAGCCCGCCCGTAGGGAAAAAGCCTCTGTCATCGTGGGATGACAGAGGCTTTTTAATGGCCGTCAGCATTCACTACGGCTAGTCGGTCTGCTCTTCCTCGGCCTGCGCTTGCTTGGCGTTTCTGGGCTTGCGCACCAGACGGCCAAACAGCAACCCCACTTCGTACAACAAGTACATGGGAATCGCCAGCAGGCTCTGAGAAATCACATCGGGTGGCGTCAGCAGCATACCGACGACAAAGCACCCCAGAATGATATACGGGCGCTTTTTCGACAGGCTTTCCACGGTCGTCGCGCCGGAGAGAATCAGCAGGAACGTGGCGATGGGTATTTCAAAGGCCACGCCAAACGCAAAGAACAGCTTGAGCACGAAATTCAGATACTGGTTGATGTCGGTCATCACCGCGACATTTTCCGGCCCCGTTTGGGTAAAAAACTCGAACAGCAGCGGAAACACCACGTAATAGGCAAACGCTGCCCCGGCATAAAACAGCGCCACGCTGGAAACGAGAATCGGAATGGCCAGCGCTTTCTCGTTATCGTAAAGCCCCGGCGCCACGAAGGCCCAGGCCTGGTGCAGCACGAAAGGAATGGCAATGAAGACCGCCACCACCAGCGTCAGCTTGAAGGGGGCCAGGAAGGGCGAGGCGACCTCGGTGGCAATCATCTGGGAGCCTTCGGGCAGCAGTGCCATCAGCGGCTCGGCCACGAAGGTGTAGATATCGTTGGCAAAGGCATAGAGCCCCAGGAAAATCACCAGGATCACCACAACCGCCTTCATCAAGCGCGAACGCAGCTCGATCAGATGCTCGATGAGAGGCGCCTGGCCCTGGTCGTTTTGCGGTGGCTGGGAGTTGCCAGACATGCTCATGAGTGGGGTCTATCCTTTTGATCGGCCGTATCGGTGTCGCTCGGCAGGTCTTCACGCACGGTCTGCAAAGCGTCATCCAGTCGTGCGCTGGCCCTGGCCACCCGCTGTTCGGTGTCTGCCTGGGCGGAAGGCTGGGCAGACGAGGCTGAAGGGGCGTCAGCAATGCTCTCGACATCCTGCTTGGCTTTTTTCAGGCTGTCATCGAGCTTTTTCTGCTGCTCATTCAGCTTTTGCCGCAGCTCTTCGGCTTCCAGTTGGGCACTGATTTCACGCTGCATACCGGATACCGTGCGCTTGATCTTGCCGATCCATAGACCCGCCGTGCGCGCCGCCTTGGGCAGGCGTTCCGGGCCCAGCACCAGCAGTGCCACGACGCCGATGAGCATGAGTTCAAGAAAGCCGATATCCAGCATGGGTTATTTGCGCTCTTCGTTGCGGTCGCCAGAGTGAACGTCTGCCGCTGGCTTCTGCTCAGCTTGAACGTCATAGGTGTTGCCGTTCTCTTCATGGGCGACCTTGGCCTGAGGCTGGTCAGAGGGCTTGTCGCCGTCCTTCTCTTCCTCGTGCATGGCTTTCTTGAAGCCCTTGACCGCGCCGCCCAGGTCGGTGCCCACGTTACGCAGTTTCTTGGTGCCGAAAATCAGGATGATGATGCCCAGAACAATCAGCAGCTGCCAAATACTGATACCACCTAACATATGCGTTTCCTCATGGATGCAGGGTTAACGTTGTGATCGGGACGCTTTTTCGTCGTGACCAGAGATTCCAAACCGTCGCGCAAGCTCGTCCAGCACGGGCTGATGGTCCAGGTCCAGATGCGACAGCATGACCAGGCTATGAAACCACAGGTCGGCCGTTTCGGCGATCAACGCTTGACGGGCCTGCTCATCGCCGTGCTCGGCATCCTTGGCGGCCAGCAGCGTTTCGGTGGCCTCTTCGCCCACTTTCTCGAGTATCTTGTTCAAACCCTTATGATGCAAGGAGGCAACATAAGATTCTTCTGGTTGCGCATGGCGACGCTGTTTCAAAACGTCGGCCAGAGCGTCCAGTACGGGAGCTTGGTTGGCATCTGTCATGGTGTTCTCGTTATTCATCGCAATAGAGTGTCATCCGGCACGCGCTGGAAAGGCTCACTGCCAGATCAGCAGCAGCAACCCGACCCCGGCAGCTGCCAGAATCGGCCAATCCTGGGTGGCGGCCCAACTGCTCAGCGGCTGCCAGGCAAGCGCGATGGCCACTAGTGCCAGGCCGATACGCAGCCGATGCTGGCGTTTGCCCTGTTGTTTCAACTGGTGGCGCATCTGGCTGAGCGCGGTGACCTGCTGATGCCGCTGGCGGTGTTCATGTTCCATGCGGCTGAGCGCCTGATGTGCCAGCACCGGCAGCTCTGGCAGCTGATGCGAAAGCTCCGGCGCCTGGCGCTTGAGCGATGCCCAGAGCCCGCCGATACCCGCGCGCTCTCTCATCCACTTCTCCAGGTAGGGCTTGGCGGTGCTCCACAGGTCCAGCTCCGGGTAGAGCTGACGCCCCAGCCCTTCGATGTTGAGCAGGGTTTTCTGCAGCAGCACCAGCTGCGGCTGAACTTCCATGTTGAAGCGTCGCGCCGTTTGAAACAGCCCCAGCAGCACCTGCCCAAAGGAAATATCCTTCAGAGGCTTTTCCAGAATCGGTTCGCACACGGTACGAATGGCCGCGGCAAATTCGTTGGCACGGGTGTTCTCGCCCACCCATCCCGACTCGATGTGCAGGGAGGCCACCTCGTAATAGTCCTGATGGAAAAAGGCCAGCAGGTTGCGCGCCAGGTAATCCTGGTCTTCCCGGGTGAGGCTGCCCACGATACCGCAGTCGATGGCGATGTACTGGGGGTCGTCCGGGTCGTCACAGTTGACGAAGATATTGCCGGGATGCATGTCCGCGTGGAAGAAGTTGTCCCGGAATACCTGGGTGAAGAACAGCTCCACGCCGCGCTCGGCGAGCTTTTTCAGATTGGTGCCGCGGGCCCGCAAGGTCTCCAGGTCGGCCACCGGTACGCCGCGAATGCGCTCCTGCACCATCACGTGTCGCCGCGTGTAGGGCCAGTAGATGGTGGGCACGAAGAGGAGCGGCGAGTCCTTGAAGTTACGCTTGAGCTGGGAGGTGTTGGCCGCCTCCTTGTAGAGGTCCAGCTCGTCGAACAGGGTGGCTTCATAGTCGCGAATGACTTCTACCGGGCGCAGGCGTCTGGCTTCGGGCACTTTGGCCAGCAGCTTCGCCACCTGGTACATCAGCCCCATGTCCTGACGCATGATTCGGTCGATGCCGGGGCGAATGATCTTGACCACTACCTCTTCGCCACCGTGCAGGGTGGCGGCATGCACCTGGGCAATGGAGGCCGAGGCGAGGGGCACGCGGTCGAAGGCCGCAAAGGCCTCCACCAGGGTCATGCCCAGCTCTTTCTCCACCCGGGCCGCTGCCAGCTCGCCAGCAAAGGGCGGCACCTGATCCTGCAGGCGTTTCAGCTCGTCGGCAATGTCTTCCGGCAGCAGGTCGCGGCGGGTCGAGAGCATTTGGCCGAATTTGATGAAGATCGGGCCCAGTGCCTCCAGCGCCAGTCGCAGGCGCTCGCCGCGACTGCGGCTGCCCACCGGCACCAGTTGGAGGGGCGAAAAGCGAGTCAGTAGCCGCAGCCAGAGCGGCATGCGCTCGGCAGGTACGAGGGTATCCAGGCGATGCCGAGTCACTACCCAGACGATCTTGAACAGCCGCAGGCTCATTCGCTCGGCTCCTCGGACGCATTGGCCTTGGCCAACTGCGTGAGACGCCGATTCAGGCGCTGCAGTCTGGCATCCAGGCGGTCGGTGGCAATTTCCAGCTCGGTGAGGTGGTCGCGCAGCACGTCGCGCTGCTGGCGGCCTGGCAGCAGGCGTGCCTCTTCGAAGACATACTCCGACACATCCTGCAGTAGCTCGTCCTTGGCGCGTAGCCCCCAGCGTGCCGCGCGGCGCAGCCCTTCGGCCAGCGAATGGGCAGGCATGTCGCCCAGCCAGTGTGCCAGCTCACCTTCCCAGTCGACCTCCAGGTCCAGCAGCAGCTCTCGGGTAGCTTCCAATAAGTGGACATGCCCCCGAATGGCCAGCTTGCCCTCGAACATCAGCCGCTCCACGGAGGCGCCGCTGAGCCACTCCGAGAGGGTTTCCGGGGTCAGTTCGACCACCGCATCCACGTCGCTTTCATCGACGTCGTCGCCGTGCTGCAGGTCCAGTCCGGCATTGTGATAGCAAAGCAGCAGCGCCAGCTGTGGCTTTTCCAGACGCACCAGCAGACGGCTGCCCGCCAGTGCGGCCAGCCGCCCAGGGGCAGCAGGGTCACGGGCAAGCAGTGCGTTCAGCGTTCGTTCACAACCGGCCAGCAGCAGGGTCGGGGTGACTAGCATGCGGGCCTCGTCGTCCGGTGGGTCAGCGTGCGAGGCGTCATAGCTTGATGCCGCGGTGCAGGGCGACGATGCCGCCGGTCAGGTTGGTGTACTCCACTCGATCGAGCCCGGCGGTTTCCATCATGCCCTTCAGGGTTTCCTGGTCGGGGTGCATGCGGATCGATTCGGCCAGGTAGCGGTAGCTTTCGCCGTCGCCGGCGACCAGTTCGCCCATTTTGGGCAACAGCCGGAACGAGTACTCATCGTAGGCTTTGGAGAGCAGCGGGTTGTTGGGCTTGGAAAACTCCAGCACCAGCAGGCGGCCGCCGGGCTTGAGTACCCTTGCCATGGAGCGCAGCGCGGCGTCCTTGTCGGTCACGTTGCGCAGGCCAAAGGCGATGGTGATGCAGTCGAAACTGTTGTCCGGGAAGGGCAGGCACTCGGCATTGGCCTGGACGTACTCGACGTTGCCACCGACGCCGTTGTCCATCAGCTTGTCGCGGCCTACCTTGAGCATGGAGGCGTTGATGTCGGCCAGAACGACCTTGCCGCGGGGGCCGACCAGACGCGAGAACTTGAGGGTCAGGTCCCCCGTGCCGCCAGCGATGTCCAGCACATGATGGCCGGGGCGAACGCCAGCACGCTCGATGGTGAGGCGCTTCCACACACGGTGGATGCCCATGGACATCAGGTCGTTCATGACGTCGTAGCGAGCGGCGACCGAGTGGAAGACGTCGGCGACGCGTGAGGCTTTTTCGTCGACCGGGACTTCCTGGTAGCCAAAATGGGTGGTGCGTTTTTCCGTGGGGCTCATGGGGCTTCAGCTCCCGAGTTCGAGGCGGTAGTAGTCGACCATAAGGTCATCGCAATCATTGATTGGCAACATTGTAGCCTTCTCGAGCCTGCTTTGTCTGCGCTTCACCTGGGGCGCGGCGTCACAGCTGCTTGAATTGAATGCCCGCAGGCTCGCGGGAGGCGCCTGCTGCTTCCAGCCGCTCGAGGTAGTTGTTCCAGTAGGCGTGTTGATGCGTCGCGAGGTCGTGCAGGTAGTTCCAGCTGTAGAGGCCGCTGTCGTGGCCATCGTCGAAGTGCAGCTTGAGAGCGTAGTTGCCCGCCTGGGTGATGTTCTGCAGGCCGACGTCTTTCTTGCCCACTTGCAGGACCGCCGTGTCGCCACCGTGGCCACGCACTTCGGCAGAAGGGGAGTAGACGCGCAGCAGCTCCACGGGCAGCCGGTAGGTGTCGCCCGAGGCGTAGCCGAGTTCCAGCTCGCGGGCCTGCTTGTGGTAGTGCACTCGGGTGGGGACCGGGGCGTCGGTGGTAGAGGGAGTGTGGGTAGACGTGTGGGGGTTGGAGGCGTTCATGGTCGGGGCACTCATGGTTGGCGTTACGTCGCTCAGGCACGAGTGACACCTGGCCGGGGTGGCCAGGTGTCGGGGTGCGGCAGACGTTACAGAATATAGCGGGAGAGATCTTCGTCTACCGCCAGTTCTCCCAGCTGCGCGTTGACGTAATCTGCATCGATCACCAGCGGGCTATCCATATCGCCGCCTTTGAACGAGGCTTCTTCCAGCAGCCGCTCCATGACCGTGTGCAGGCGGCGCGCGCCGATGTTCTCGGTGCCTTCGTTGACCTGCCAGGAGATCTCCGCGATGCGCTCGATGCCGTCGGGAGTGAACTCCACGTCCAGCCCTTCGGTGCCCAGCAGCGCCTGATACTGCTTGGTCAGCGAGGCGGAAGGCTCGGTGAGGATGCGCTTGAAGTCTCCGGGAGTGAGAGCGTCCAGCTCCACGCGAATGGGCAAACGACCCTGTAGCTCGGGGATCAGGTCGGAAGGCCGCGCCAGGTGGAAAGCACCGGAGGCGATGAACAGGATATGGTCGGTCTTCACCATGCCATATTTGGTCGACACCGTGGAGCCTTCGATCAGCGGCAGCAGGTCGCGCTGAACGCCCTCGCGTGACACTTCTCCACCGCTGGACTGGCCGCTGCCCTTGGCCACCTTGTCGATCTCATCCAGGAAGACGATACCGTGCTGTTCGACGGCCTCGACGGCGCGTGCCTTGATCTCCTCTTCGTTGACCAGCTTGCCCGCTTCCTCGTCACGCAGCAGCACCAAAGCTTCCTTGACGGTGACGCGACGCTTTTCACGTTTGTGCTGGCCCATGTTGGAGAACAGGCTCTGCAGCTGGCTGGTCATCTCCTCCATGCCCGGCGGCGTCATGATGTCGATGCCCTGGCTCTGGGCGGTGATTTCGATGTCGATTTCCTTGTCGTCCAGCTGGCCTTCGCGCAGTTTCTTGCGGAACAGCTGGCGCGTGCTGCTATCGTCCCGGGGCTGCTCTTCCTGGCCTCGGGGCGGCGGCAGCAGCGCATCGAGAACGCGGTCTTCGGCGGCATCCTCGGCGCGGTGGCCGACTTCTTCCTTGGCATGCTCGCGCACCATCTTGATGGCGGCTTCCATCAGGTCGCGGATGATCGACTCCACGTCGCGACCCACGTAGCCCACTTCCGTGAACTTGGTGGCTTCGACCTTGATGAAGGGCGCACGGGCCAGTTTGGCCAGGCGGCGAGCGATTTCGGTTTTACCCACGCCGGTGGGGCCGATCATCAGAATGTTCTTGGGGGTGACCTCCGGGCGCAGGTCATCGTCGAGCTGCATGCGCCGCCAGCGGTTGCGCAGCGCAATGGCGACGGCGCGTTTGGCATCCTGCTGGCCGATGATGTACTGGTCCAGCGCATGGACGATTTCACGGGGTGTCATCTGAGTCATAACGGGGCCTCAACGGTCGTCGATGTTCAGCTCTTCGAGCGTGACGTGATGGTTAGTGAATACGCAGATGTCACCCGCGATTTGCAGGGATTTTTCGGTGATTTCACGGGCGGAGAGATCGGTGTTCTCGAGCAGCGCGCGAGCGCTGGCCTGGGCGAAGTTGCCCCCCGAGCCGATGGCGATGATGCCGCGTTCGGGTTCGACCACGTCACCGTTGCCGGTGATGATCAGCGAGGCACTGTGGTCGGCCACGGCCAGCAGTGCTTCCAGGCGGCGCAGGGCGCGGTCGGTGCGCCAATCCTTGGCAAGCTCCACGGCCGCCTTGGTGAGATGGCCCTGATACTTCTCCAGCTGGGCTTCGAAACGTTCGAACAGGGTAAAGGCATCCGCAGTGCCGCCGGCAAAACCGGCCAGTACCTTGCCGCGATAGAGGCGGCGAACTTTGCTGGCGTTGCCTTTCATCACGGTGTTGCCCAGCGACACTTGGCCGTCGCCAGCGAGGGCGACCTGGTTACCGCGGCGAACGGAGACAATGGTGGTCATGGAGATAACTCCTTGGGGGAGACGCGCTCCCGATGACTGATCGGCCACGTCGGGTGACCGTAAAAAAAGCGATTCCCAACAAAATGCGGGCGGCTGATGAAAAATCAACCGCCCGCTCGAGAAAGCCAGGTGATAAAACCGCGCCTTCAGGCGCGGTCAGGGGGATAGCTCAGTTCTGCAGCTGTATCAGCAGGGGTTCGATCCCTTGGGTGCTCATCAGGTCCTGGGCGCGGTTCAGCTCTCGGGTATCCTCGTAAGGACCTACCTGTACACGGTGCCAGGTGTCGCCATTGGCCTGCACTTCGCTGATCTGAGCCAGCAAGCTCAGGTTGCGCAGCCGGCCGCGCAGCTGCTCGGCGTCGCTGAGGTCGCGAAACGAGGCGGCCTGCAGCACGTAGCGGTTCGGCGTGCTGGAACTTGTGCTGGCGGCGGCAGGCGGCTGGGTAGCTGCCACGGCGGCCTGTTCGTTGGGCCGCGTGTTGGCGGCAATGACCTGAGCAATCGGGTCGTTGGCGCTGCTGCCGATGTCGCCTGGCGACGTGTCGTCCGAGGCTGCTGCGTCGCTGGCGGCCTCTGCGGCAGTCTCGGCGATTTCCGGCCGAGTGATATTGGCCGGAATGGCGCCGCCCGGAGCGATGACTTCGGTTTCGGGAAGCAGCGTGTAGAACTCGAAGGTGGGCATGGCAGGCTCTGCCGAGGCTGCCTGCCCAGTGCCCTGGGCGTCTCCGCGCTCATCGCTGGAGGGCTTGGGCAGCACCGTGGCCTGGGGCGTGCTGCTCTGCTCCTGCCACGGGGCGGTGCCGTGCTGATGCTGCGCCAGGAAGAAGCCAGCGGCCACCCCGGCCACCCCCCACAGCCAGCCGGGAATACGCCACCCGTCGCCGGAGCGGCGAGCAGATTTACGCTGCGAGGTGGCGCCTCGACGGGACGGCTTGTTACGCGGGCTGGCCATGAATTACATCTCCTCTGGGGCACTGACCCCCATCAGATCCAGCCCGTTGCGAAGCACCTGACGCGTGGCCAGACCGAGCGCCAGGCGGGTGTTGCGCAGCGTGTCGTCTTCGACCATGACCTTGACGGCGTTGTAGCAGGTGTGGAAGTCGCCCGCCAGATCCAGTAGATACTGGGCCACCTGCTGGGGCTCGCGATTGCGGGTCGCATGTTCGACCACTTCCGGGTAGCGGGCCAGGCGGTTGAGCACGGCTTTTTCCTGATCGCTGTCCAGCAGCGCCAGGTTGGCCATTGCCACGCCGTGGTCGAAGGGCTGGCCTGCCTCTTCGGCCTTGCGCAGCATGCTGCATACCCGAGCATGGGCGTACTGGATGTAGTACACCGGGTTGTCGTTGGACTGGGAGCGCGCCAGGTCGATATCGAAGGTCAACTGCGAGTCGGCGCGGCGCGCGGCCAGGAAGAAGCGGGTGGCATCGCGGCCGACTTCGTCGATCAGGTCGCGTATGGTGACGTAGCTGCCTGCACGCTTGGACAGTTTCACTTCCACGCCCGAGCGGGTCACCATGACCATCTGGTGCAGCACGTAGTCCGGCCAGCCCTGCGGAATGCCCACGCCGAGTGCCTGCAAGCCCGCACGTACGCGGGTAACGGTAGAGTGGTGGTCGGCGCCCTGCTCGTTGATCACGGTCTTGAAGCCGCGCTGCCACTTGTTCAGGTGGTAGGCCACGTCGGGCAGGAAGTAGGTGTAGCCGCCTTCACGCTTGCGCATGACGCGGTCCTTGTCGTCGCCGAAGTCGGTGGTGCGCAGCCACAGCGCGCCATCCTGCTCGTAGGTGTGGCCGTTGGCGACCAGGGACTCGACAGTGGCCTCGACCTTGCCGTCCTCGTAGAGGGATGATTCAAGGAAGTAGACGTCGAATTCGACGCCGAAGGCCTTGAGGTCCAGATCCTGTTCGCGGCGCAGCCAGGCCACGGCGAACGCCTGAATGGCTTCCAGGTCGTCGGCATCGGCCTTGGCCGTCACCTTGCGGTCGTCGGCGGTGACCGTCTTGCCAGCCATGTAATCGTTGGCCACATCGACGATGTATTCACCGCGATAGCCATCGGCAGGCCAGCTCTCGTCCTCGGGGCCCAGCCCCTTGGCACGGGCCTGGACGGAGAGCGCTAGGTTGTTGATTTGCGCGCCCGCGTCGTTGTAGTAGAACTCCCGAGTGACGTCATAGCCGCTGGCTTCCAGCAGGCGGCAGAGGCAGTCGCCAATCGCGGCGCCGCGACCGTGGCCCACGTGCAGCGGGCCCGTGGGGTTGGCCGAGACGAACTCCACCTGCACTTTTTCGCCCTTGCCGATCAGGCTGCGACCAAAGGCGTCGCCGCTATCCAGTACCTGGGCAACGATCTGGGCGGCGGCATCGGCGGCGGCAAAGAAGTTGATGAAGCCGGGGCCTGCGATGTCGGTTTTCTGGATGGCGTCGCTGGCGGGCAGGGCGGCTACCAGGGCGTCGGCCAGCTCTCGGGGCTTCATGCTGGCGGGTTTGGCCAGCATCAGGGCCAGGTTGGTGGCGTAGTCGCCGTGGGCTTTGTCCTTGGTGGGGTCGACCTTGATGACCGGCTGTACATCGTTGGGCAGCACGCCTTGGTGCTTGAGCGCATCAACGGCGCCTTCGAGCAAAGCAATAATCGTGTCTTTCATGTCAATATCCGGGTGTCTTCGGTGGCGGCGTGTGCAAGCGCCCAAATGGTGCAGCGTCAAAACGGCCATTATCGGCAATTGGCGCGCAGTTTCAAAGCCGTATTCCAGGCCGGGGCAGGCTGGGCGTCGCGGGCGTTGTCATGGTTAGGCCAGTGTTTGCGGGTCGATGTCCACGGACCAGCGCACCTTGCGCGCATCACGATGAGCTTCCAGCCACTGTACCAGCCAGTGGGCCGCCGTGTGTCGGTGGCTGCGTTTCTGGGCCGTGATCATGACATGCAGATGGTAGCGATTCTGGCGGCGCTCCATGGGGGCAGGCACTGGCCCCAGGCAGCGTACCGGCAGGTTGGCATCCGTGAGCCACTGGCGCAAGGCCTGTGCAGCCTGCTGAGCCAGCGCCATGGCAGCAGGCTCCTGGGGGCTTTCGACGCGCAGTAGCGCCATGAAACAGAACGGGGGAAGCTGTGCCAGCCTTCGTTCTTCCAGCAGGTTGCGGGCCAGGGCGCCATAGCCATGTTCGGCCAGCTGGCCCAGATGGGGGTCGTCGGGGTGCAGGGTCTGCACCAGCACGCGGCCTGGATGAGCGGCCCGCCCGGCTCGGCCAGCCACCTGCTCCAGCAGCTGGGCGCTATGCTCCAGCGCGCGGAAGTCGGCGGCATAAAGGCCGCCATCGGCATTGACCACCACGACCAGGGTGACGTGGGGCAAGTGGTGTCCCTTGGCCAGCATTTGCGTGCCCACCAGCAGGCAGGGTTCACCGCGATGGATCTCCTTGAGCACCTGCTCGAAGCTCTCTTTCTTGCGGGTGCTGTCGCGGTCGATGCGGTGCACGACGGTGTCAGGAAAGAGCCCCTGCAGGGTCTCTTCGGTACGTTCGGTGCCGCTCCCCAGCGCGCGCAGGTCGCCGCTGCCGCACTCTGGGCAGGCATCGGGCAGGGCGCGTCGGCTGTCGCAGTGGTGGCAGGCCAGCAGAGGGGGCTGCCTGTGCAGCGTCATGCGGGCATCGCACTGATGGCATTCTGCCAGCCAGCCACAGCTGTGGCACGCCAGGCTAGGGGCGAAGCCGCGCCGGTTGATGAAGACCAGCGCCTGCTTGCCGGCTTTCAGCGTCTGGCGGATGGCTTGCAGCGCGCCGGGCAGCAGGCCTCCCTGGCGACGCTGATGGCGCATGTCCAGGAGTTCCAGCTTGGCGGGCGGGTGGCGGCTGGGGCGCTGGGTCAGGCGCAGGTGCCGATAGACGCCCGAGAGCGCTTGCTGAAGGCTTTCCAGCGAAGGGGTGGCGCTGCCCAGCAGCAATGGGATCTGGTGATGGTGTGCCCGGGCCACGGCGAGATCCCTGGCGTGGTAACGAAGCCCGTCGTGCTGCTTGTAAGAGCCGTCGTGCTCCTCGTCGACGATGATCGCGCCAGGGTTGGCCAGCGGTGTGAAAATGGCCGAGCGGGTGCCGATGATGACCATGGCGCGCCCGCTGGCGGCGGCTTCCCAGACGTCCAGGCGCTCCGGGTCGGTGAGGCCCGAATGCAGGGCCACCACGGGCACCCGGAAGCGGCTCTTGAAGCGCGCCAGGGTTTGCGGCGTCAGGCCGATTTCGGGTACCAGCACCAGCGATTGCTTGCCCTTGGCGGCCAGCGCCTCGATCAACTGCAGGTAGACTTCGGTCTTGCCGCTGCCGGTCACGCCTTCCAGCAGGCATGGGTGGTAGCCGTCCAGCTTTTCGTGCAGCGCCGCCAGGGCCGTGGCCTGCTCACGGTTGAGGGGTAATGACGGCGTTGCCAGCAAGCTGCCGGAGACGGGCTGCCCCGCCGTCAGGGTGATCTCCTGGGGTTCGGCCAGGCCCTTTTTTTGCAGCGCCTGGAGCTGTTCACGGGTGAACCCGTGGGCACTGATGGCCCGCCCTGCCAGCCCGTGGGGGTGCTGGCGCAACAGGCGGTAGAGCTCGGCCTGCCGCGGCGCGCGCTGTAGCGGCGTGTCATCGCCCTGACGCGCATGCCACAGGGTTTGCGTGCGGCCCGCCATGGGGTGGCCCTGGCGCAGGCGTGCGGGCATGGCGTGCTGCATGGTGTCGCCCAGGCTGTGCTGGTAATAGCGGGCGGTGAACTGGCACAGCCACTGCCAGTCTTCGGGGAGCGGCGCGTCGTCCAGCGCTTCACTGACCGCGCGCAGCTGGGCGCGGGGCAGTTCGCTGCCGGAAGCCAGAGATACGACGACCCCCACCACGTCGCGGCGGCCAAACGGTACCCGCACCCGCAGCCCCGGCAGCCAGCCGCAGGCGGGCGCGCGGGGTGCTGGCAGGTAGTCGAACAGGCGGCGCAGCGGCGATGGCAGGGCCACTTTCAGCACCTGAAAAGCGCCCGGAGTACGCTCTGCCGTGACGGGCGGGGAAGAAACAGAATCAGACAATTGGCCTCCGGCGTTTAGTTTGCTAGAATGCGCGGCCGCTCTCAATCTATCGGATCGAGCGGTTAACCGGTTAGCAGTTTTTCACACCCGTATGCGGTGCCTGGCAGCGGATCAGGTGGCGGCATATAGCTCATGAGGCTCAAGATGAAACAAGGTATCCACCCGAATTACAACACGGTCACCGCCAACTGCTCTTGCGGTGCCAGCTTCCAGGTTGGTTCTACTTCTGGTCAGGACTTCTCTCTGGACGTATGCTCCAACTGCCACCCCTTCTACACGGGCAAGCAGAAGCAGGCGAGCACTGGTGGCCGCGTAGAACGCTTCAACAAGCGTTTTGGCGCTGCAGTCAAGCGCGGCTGATCCCGACGGATTCAGCCCATCGCAGGCACGCCATGTGCCCTGTGCAAAACCCACGCTACGGCGTGGGTTTTTTGTCCCTGCCTTATTTTGCCGCTCCCTGGCGGCACCGGCATCTGAACGCTCTGTGATGAAGCCAAGGTCCTGAGACTACTGTCGCGACGTTGTCCACAGCCGCTATTGCGAGGCGGGTGTGGATAAGTCCGTGCGTCGTTTTGGAATCTATTTCCAGCTTATGCTGCAGTGCATCCATAACGAAACCGTTATGGGTCAGGGTGCTATGCATAAGTTGCAGCAAATGAAGCTGAAAAGTTCCGAATGGATGGGAAAAGCCGCTAAAACGCACGTTTCATAGGCTGGTTGACTAGCTGCTTGAGACGCTTGGGTTTTTTCTATATTCTGATATGACTTTTCTACTTTAGGCTGATTGGACCTTGACCATGACGGATGCAAACAAGCAGGCAGCTCTGGATTATCACGCTAAACCGATCCCCGGTAAGCTCTCCGTTGAGCTGACCAAGCCCACCGCGACGGCGCGGGATCTGGCCCTGGCGTATAGCCCGGGGGTGGCTGAACCGGTTCGCGAAATCGCTCGCGAAGCGGAAAATGCCTACCGTTATACCGGCAAGGGAAATCTGGTAGCGGTCATTTCAGACGGCAGTGCCATTCTGGGCCTGGGTAATCTGGGGCCGCTGGCCAGCAAGCCGGTGATGGAAGGCAAGGGCGTGCTGTTCAAGTGCTTCGCGGGCATCAACTCGGTGGACATCGAAGTGGATGCCGAGAATCCGCAGGCGTTCATTGATACCGTGGCACGCATCGCCGATACCTGGGGCGGTATCAACCTGGAAGACATCAAGGCCCCCGAGTGTTTCGAAATCGAAAAGGCGCTGATCGAGCGCTGCAGCATTCCCGTGTTTCATGACGACCAGCACGGTACGGCCATCGTCACCGCTGCCGGGATGCTGAATGCCCTGGAAATCGCTGGCAAGCGCATCGAAGACGTGAAGATCGTCTGCATGGGCGCGGGTGCGGCGGCGATTGCCTGCATGCGCCTGCTGATCTCCTGTGGTGCCAAGAAAGAGCATCTGGTCATGCTCGACCGTCGCGGTGTGATCCACACCGACCGCGATGGCATCAACGAGTACAAGGCCGAGTTTGCCCGTGATACCGACATGCGTACCCTGGACGATGCCATCGATGGTGCCGACGTGTTTATCGGCCTGTCTGGCCCCGGGCTGCTGTCTGCCGAGCAGGTGAAGAAGATGGCGGCGGATCCGGTCATTTTTGCCTGCACCAACCCGGACCCGGAAATTCATCCGGATGTGGCTCGGGCGGCGCGCCCGGACGTCATCATGGCCACCGGCCGCTCGGATTTCCCGAACCAGGTCAACAACGTGCTGGGCTTCCCGTTCATCTTCCGTGGTGCTCTGGACGTACGCGCCACGCGCATCAATGAAGCGATGAAGCTGGCCGCCGTGCATGCGCTGAAGGATCTGGCCCGCGAGCCGGTGCCCCAGGAAGTGCTGAACGCCTACGAGCGTACCGAGATGAGCTTTGGTCGTGAGTACATCATCCCCACACCGGTCGATATTCGCCTGCTGGAGCGTGTCTCCTCGGCGGTGGCCCAGGCGGCGGTGGACTCCGGGGTTGCCCGCAAGCCCTACCCGGCGCACTATCCGCTCAAGACCATCAACGATGTCTACGGCAGTTGAGCGCCGCTCGACACGAGATTTGCTGTTCGAGACGTCATGACATCAACGCCCGCTTTCTGCGGGCGTTGTCGTGTGTGGTGTTCGTGTTCGTGTTCATGTAGGTGCCGGGCGTCAGGTGAGCGGGTAGCGCACCAGCCCCTCTTGTGCCGTCGAGGCAATCAGCTGCCCATCGCGGCGATAGATATGGCCGCGCGCCAGTCCTCTGGCACTGCCGCTCCAGGGAGAGTCGATGGCGTACAGCAGCCACTCGTCCAGCCGCGTATCTTCGTGCAGCCACAGCGCGTGGTCGAGGCTGGCGATGCGCAGCTTCGGGTCCGTGTACTTGATGCCGTGAGGGATCAACCCGGTGGTCAGCAGGTTGAAGTCCGACGCGTAGGAGAGCAGATGGCGATGCAGCGCGGGGGCGTCGGGCAGCGGGCCGCCCGCGAACCGGAACCATAGGCACTGCCCGGCAGGCGAGGCGCTGTCCGGATTGTTCTTCAGGTGCAGGAACTCGATGGGGTGGCCTGGGAAACGGGCATGTTTGGCGTCACCGCTCTCCAGCAGCGCTTCGGGCGTGGGCACGTCAGGCATGGTGCGCTGATGGCTGATGCTCTCTTCAGGGCTTTGAAACGAGGCGCTGCAGAAGAAGATGGGCCGTCCCTTTTGAATGGCGGTGACCCGGCGGGTGGTGAAACTGCCGCCGTCGCGAATGGTATCGACCTGGTAAACCACCGGGCGATGGGGGTCGCCGGGGCGCAGAAAGTAGCCGTGCTGGGAGTGAGGGCGACGCTCCTCGGGGACGGTGCGGGCGGCGGCGGCCAGCGCCTGGCCAAGTACCTGTCCTCCGTACAGCTGGGGAAACCCGAGGTCCTGGCTTTGGCCACGAAACAGCGTCTCTTCCAGGGGTTCCAGCTCCAGCAAGCTAACCAGTGACTTCAGCGCATCGTTCATTCTCGGTATCCTTGGTGCTGTCTGCTTGATCACTGAGGAGGCCGCCCTCAGCGTTTGGCGATCACGCCATTGAAACGATCGTTTCGCTACCTTAACGGAGTTTGTCTTGATACGCAGCGATGAATTTTACATGCACCGTGCGCTGGACCAGGCGCATCTGGCGATGGCCGCCGGAGAGGTGCCGGTGGGAGCGGTGGTAGTGGACGCCGAGGGGGAGATCGTCGGGGCGGGCCACAATGCGCCGCTGTCCAGCTGCGACCCCAGTGGCCATGCGGAAGTGCGTGCGCTGCGCGATGCTGGGCAGCGGCTGGGCAACTACCGTCTGGAGGGCTGTACGCTCTACGTGACCCTGGAGCCCTGCATGATGTGCACCGGCACCATGGTGCATGCCCGTATTCAGCGGCTGGTGTACGCTGCCGCCGAGCCACGGGCGGGAATGGTGGAGTCAAAGGCCAATCTGCTCGCCCAGCCTTGGTTCAATCACCATATCGACGTCACCGGCGGGGTGCTGGCGGCGCAAGCCAGCAAGCTGCTCAAGCAGTTCTTTGCCGACAAGCGCTAGCGCCGTCCCCGGTATCACGGGGTGAGCGGCGGCACGATCTCGAACAGCAGCAGCGGCTCTTCACTGGCCGGTGTCTGCTCCAGTTGGAAAAACTGCTGTCGACTGCGCTCCACGTATTCGATCATTTCGTAGTAGCGGCGAATGTTGCGCACGTAGATCACCGGCTCCCCGCCACGGGCGTACCCGTGGCGCGTCTGGCTGTGCCATTCGCGCTGCTGCAGCAGCGGTAGCGCGGCACGCACGTCCTGCCACAGGTTGGGGTCGCCGCCGCGTCGTTCGGCAATGTTGCGGGCATCATAAAGGTGGCCAAGCCCCACGTTGTAAGCCGCCATGGCCATATAGAGGCGGTCTTCGCCGGTGATGCTGTCCGGTAAGCGGTCCTTGATGCTGCGCAGATAGCGGGCTCCGCCGTCGATGCTCTGGGCGGCATCGGTGCGGTCCGAAACGCCCATCTCGCTGGCCGTAGGGTTGGTCAGCATCATCAGGCCCCGCACCCCCGTGGGGGAGACGGCGTTAGGGTCCCAGTGGGATTCCTGGTAGCCCACGGCGGCCAGCAGTTTCCAGTCGAACCCCGTGTCTCGGGCGGCCTGCTTGAAGAGCTCGGTGTAGCGGGGCAGGCGTTCATCCAGGTGGTCCAGAAACGTGCGCGTGCCCACGTACTCCAAGTAATCGTCATGGCCAAAATAGCGGCTGATCAGGCGGTCCAGGGTGCCGTTCTCATGCAGCTCCTGCAGGAACTGGTTGGCCGCGTCGAGTAGACCCAGCCCTCGGCCGCTGGGCAGCGCCCAGACCAGCGAGAGGGGCTCGCCCAGATAGAAACCGCGTTCGACATTGGGAAAGAACAGCCGGTTCAGGCGGAACTGGTGGTCGAAGATGATGGCCGCATCCAGGGTGCCGTTCTCGACTCGGGCCATCAGCTCGGCCACTTCCAGTTCGTTGGACTCCTTCCAGCTCAGGCTGGGATAGTCGCTTTGCAGGGCTTTCAGAGCATCGCTGGTGCCCGCTTCGCTCAGCGTGCCGATGGACAAGCCGACGAGGTCTTCGGGTGCGTTGATGCCATACAGGCCGCGCCGATAGACCACCAGTGGCTGCATCTCGATGATCGGGCGCGTGTAGTGAATGCCTGGGGTGTCGGCCATCAGCGGCAGCGCGGCTGCCCCCAGGTCACCCTGTTCGCGCACGGCAGGCAAGACGCCGTCCGGATGGTGGCTGGCATTCAGATTGAGGCTGACCCCGAGGGAGTCCGCAAAGCGGTGCATCAGTTCGTATTCGAACCCGGTTGGCCCCTGGCGGCCTTCGTAGTAGGTGGTGGGCGTATTGCGGGTATGTACGGTGATGAAGTCTTTGGCCAGCACGCGGGTGAGGTGTTCGCCGTCGGGAAAGGTCGATGGGCGCGGGATCAAAACCAGCAACAAAGTCGCGATCATCGCGAAATATGCCCGATAAAAGGCGCTAAAATGTCGGCAAATCAATGTCGGCATGGTGTCTTGTCGGCGTGGAACGAGCTGCCACGATACCCAGCCTTTATCGCCGTGTCACCTTGTTGATTTCGTGTGGCCGCCGCTTTCCAGTATCATAGTGCGCAGTCCGTGTGTCGGTCGCTTAGCGGCCCGGTGATTTCCTGCTCGACTCTTCCTGCTTTAGAGGCTCCCAGATATGCTCGAACTTCGAGGCGCGCCCGCCCTTTCTGCCTTCCGTCATGAACGGCTGCTAACGGTGTTGCGTGAATGTGTTCCAGAGGTGGAAGCGCTGTCCGCCCACTACGTCCACTTCATTGACCACCACGAAGAGCTCGATACCGCCTCCCAGGAACGGCTGGCCAAGCTGCTCGATTACGGCAGCCAAGCCGCCCAGGAACCCCTCGAACAAGCCCTGCGTTTTCTGGTGGTGCCGCGCCTGGGCACCCAGTCGCCCTGGTCTTCCAAAGCCACGGACATCGCCCATAACTGCGGGCTGAGCCAGATCCATCGCATCGAGCGCGGCGTCGACTACCGTGTTGCATTGCGTGGCACGGCCACGGCAGAGCAGTGGGACGCCATCGGCGCACTGCTCCACGACCGCATGACCGAAAACGTGCTGGCCGACACGGCGGCGGCCAGCCAGCTGTTTGCCCACCACTCACCGGCACCGCTGGGCAGCGTGGATATTCTGGAGGGCGGGCGTGCCGCGCTGGAAGTCGCCAATCGGGAGCTGGGCCTGGCGCTGGCAGACGACGAGATCGACTATCTGGTGGCGGCCTTCGTCGAGCTGGGGCGCAACCCCAGCGACGTGGAGCTGATGATGTTTGCCCAGGCGAACTCGGAGCACTGCCGCCACAAGATTTTCAATGCGGACTGGATCATCGACGGCGAAGCCCAGAGCCATTCGCTGTTCAAAATGATCAAGAACACCTTTGCGACCTCACCGGACAACGTGCTGTCGGCCTACAGTGACAACGCGGCGGTGATCAAGGGCAGCCACGGCGGTCGCTTCTTCCCCACACCGCTGACCGGTGCAGAGGGTGAACGCGCTCACTACGATGCTCATCAGGAGCCCATCCATATCCTGATGAAGGTGGAAACCCACAACCACCCCACGGCGATTGCGCCTTTCCCGGGGGCGGCCACCGGCTCCGGCGGCGAGATTCGCGACGAAGGCGCCACCGGTATCGGCGGCAAGCCGAAGGCGGGCCTGGCGGGTTTCACCGTTTCAAACCTGCGTATCCCCGAGTTCGTGCAGCCCTGGGAGGCCTTCGATTACGGCAAACCCGAGCGCATGCAGTCGGCGCTCAACATCATGCTGGAAGGCCCGATTGGTGGCGCGGCTTTCAATAACGAGTTCGGCCGCCCCAACCTGACCGGCTACTTCCGCACCTACGAGCAGGATGCCCTCAGTGCCAATGGCATCGAGCGTCGCGGTTACCACAAGCCGATCATGATTGCCGGTGGGTACGGCAACATTCGTGCCCAGCACGTCCAGAAGGGCGAGATTCCGGTGGGCGGCAAGCTGATCGTGATGGGCGGCCCGGCGATGCTGATCGGTCTGGGCGGCGGTGCCGCGTCCAGCATGGCATCGGGGGAATCGAGCGCCGATCTGGATTTCGCCTCGGTGCAGCGGGAAAACCCGGAAATCGAGCGCCGTGCCCAGGAAGTGATCGACCGCTGCTGGGCAATGGGTGAGAAAAACCCCATTCGCTTCATCCACGACGTGGGTGCCGGTGGCCTCTCCAATGCGTTGCCGGAGCTGGTCAAGGACGGTAACCGTGGCGGCCTGTTCGACCTGCGCGCCGTGCCCAACGCCGAGCCGGGCATGAGCCCGCTGGAAATCTGGTGCAACGAAGCCCAGGAGCGTTACGTGCTGGCCGTGGCCCCGGAAGACCTCGATACCTTCGATGCGCTGTGCAAACGCGAGCGCTGCCCCTATGCGGTGGTGGGCGAAGCTCAGGCAGAGCACCATCTGGAAGTGCGCGATGGCCACTTCGAAACCAAACCCGTCGATTTGCCCATGAGCGTGCTGTTCGGCAAGCCGCCGAAGATGACCCGTTCGTTCGAGCGCCAGACGCCCGAGCTTTCCGGCGTGATGCTCGACAACCTGGACCTGCGCGAAGCCATGGACCGGGTGCTGCGCCTGCCCACGGTGGCCTCGAAAAGCTTTTTGATCACCATCGGCGACCGTTCGATCACAGGCCAGGTGGCCCGTGATCAGATGGTCGGCCCCTGGCAGGTGCCGGTCGCCGACGTGGCAGTGACCACCGCTAGCTTCGATACCCATGCCGGTGAAGCCATGGCCATGGGCGAGCGCCCGCCGGTGGCGCTGATCGACCCGGCCGCCAGCGCCCGTTTGGCGGTGGCAGAGGCGATTACCAACCTGGCCGCCGCGCCGATCGCCAAGCTCTCGGACATCAAGCTCTCCGCCAACTGGATGAGCGCCGCCGACCACCCCGGCGAAAACCAGGCGCTGTACGACGCCGTGCATGCGGTCGGTATGGAGCTGTGCCCGGCGCTGGGGATTGCCGTGCCGGTGGGCAAGGACTCCATGTCGATGCGTACCGCCTGGCAGGAGGGCGATAATGCCGAAGAGAAGAGCATCACCTCGCCGCTGTCGCTGGTGGTCACTGGCTTTGCGCCGGTCACCGATGCGCTGGCCACGCTGACCCCGCAGATCAACCTGGAGCAGGATGAGTCGGACCTGATCCTGATCGACCTGGGCAACGGCCAGAACCGGCTGGGCGGCTCGGCACTGGCCCAGGTGTATGGCCAGGTGGGCGACGAATGCCCCGACGTGGACGACCCGGAAGACCTGAAAGCGTTCTTCGAGGTCATTCAGGGCCTGAACCGGGATGGCAAGCTGCTGGCCTACCACGATCGTAGCGACGGCGGCCTGCTGGTGACGCTGCTGGAGATGGCCTTTGCAGGTCATGCCGGTCTCGAAATCAAGCTCGACTGGCTGATCGACGAGCCGGTGGAAGCCTTCAATGCGCTGTTTGCAGAAGAGCTGGGGGCGGTGATCCAGGTCAATCGCCAGCACACCGAAGAAGTGCTGACCCAGTTCGCCAAGGCCGGTATCGAAACCTGCGGGGTGATTGCCCGCCCGCGTTACGACGATCAGGTACGCGTGACGCTGTTCGAAGAGCCGCTGCTGGAAACCACCCGTCAGCTGACCCAGCGCACCTGGGCCGAGACCAGCTACCGGTTGCAGGCGCTGCGCGATAACCCCGAATGCGCCAAGAACGAATTCGACAACCTGCTCGACGTGCGTGACCCCGGTCTCAGCGCGGCGCCGACCTTCGATGTCAATGACGACATCACCGCGCCTTACGTCAACACTGCCAAGCCAGCGGTGGCCGTCCTGCGTGAGCAGGGGGTCAATGGCCAAGTGGAAATGGCCTGGGCCTTCCACAAGGCCGGGTTCGATGCGGTGGATGTGCACATGAGCGACATCCTGGAAGGCCGTGTCTCGCTGGATACCTTCCAGGGCCTGGTGGCTTGTGGGGGCTTCTCCTACGGCGACGTGCTGGGGGCAGGCGGCGGCTGGGCCAAGTCGGTGCTGTTCAACGAGCGCGCCCGCGAGCAGTTTGCGGCGTTCTTCACCCGGGATGACAGCTTCTCGCTGGGGGTGTGCAATGGCTGCCAGATGCTGTCGCAGCTCAAGACGCTGATCCCGGGCGCCGAAAACTGGCCCAGCTTCGTGCGCAACGAATCCGAACAGTTCGAAGCCCGCGTGGCCATGGTGCGGGTAGAGAAAAGCCCCTCGATTCTGCTGGCCGGCATGGAAGGCTCGACGCTGCCCATCGCCGTGGCCCACGGCGAAGGGCGTGCCGAGTTCCGCGATACGGCGCACCTGCGCAGCATGCAGTCGAGCAGCCAAATTGCCCTGCGCTACATCGACAATTACGGTCAGGTCACCACTCGCTATCCGGCCAACCCCAATGGTTCCCCGTCGGGGATCACGGGGCTGACCACGCCGGATGGTCGTGTGACCATCATGATGCCTCACCCGGAGCGGGTGACGCGGGCAGTGACCAACTCCTGGCGTCCGGCAGAGTGGACCGAGGACGGCGCCTGGCTGCGGCTGTTCCGCAATGCGCGGGTATGGCTGGGTTGATGGGCAGGCGCATCATGACGCTGGTGTGCCATGACATACCCTGAAAAGGCGGCCTCCGGGCCGCCTTTCTCGCCTGATGCGCCGCCGCAGCTGCGCGCCTACCAGCAGGAAGCGGTCAAGCGGGTAGTTCACCACTTTCGCGCCACCAGCGACCCGGCGGTGGTCGTGCTGCCCACGGGCAGCGGCAAGTCGCTGGTGATTGCCGAGCTGGCGAGGCTGGCCCGTGGGCGGGTGCTGGTACTGGCCCACGTTCGCGAGCTGGTGGAGCAGAACCACGCCAAGTACCAGGCCTATGGCCTGGTAGCGGATATCTTCAGCGCCGGGTTGAAGCGCAAGGAGGCCAGTCGGCAGGTGGTGTTTGGCTCGGTGCAGTCGGTGGTGCGCAACCTGGCGCAGTTCAACGACGCCAGCTTCACGCTGCTGGTGATCGACGAGTGCCATCGGGTGTCGTTGGAGGAGGATTCCAGCTACCGCCAGGTGATCGACCACCTGCAGCGGCAAAACCCGCAGCTGAAGATTCTCGGCCTCACCGCCACGCCCTTTCGGCTGGGCCAGGGGTTTATCTATCACCGCCACTACCACGGCATGGTGCGCGGGGGAGAAGAGAGTTTCTTCACCGACTGCGTGTTCGAACAGCCGCTGCGCCTGATGGTCAAGCAGGGTTTTCTGGCCGCTCCTCGGCGGCTGGACATGGCCATTGAGGGGTACGACTTCTCGGCGCTTGCTCCCTCTTCCAGCGGGCTGTTTCGGGAAGAAGAGCTTAATCGGGTGGTGGCCGGAAGCCGTGCCACGCCGGGCATCATTGCCCAAGTGGTCGAGCAGTCGGCCGACTGCCAGGGCGTGATGATTTTTGCCGCGACGGTCGCCCACGCCGAAGAGATCATGGGGTATCTGCCTGCCGACCAATCCGCGCTGATCACCGGTGCGACGGTCTCCGCCGAGCGCACCGCGCTGATCGATGCGTTCAAGGCGCGCAAGCTCAAGTATCTGGTCAACGTGGCGGTATTGACCACCGGGTTCGATGCCCCGCATGTGGATCTGATCGCGATCCTGCGCCCCACCGAGTCGGTGAGCCTCTATCAGCAGATCGTGGGGCGCGGACTGCGCCTCTCGCCGGGGAAGGAGGCGTGCCTGATACTGGATTATGCGGGCAACCCCTGGGACCTCTATGCCCCTGAGGTAGGCGAGCCGCGTCCCGACAGCGATAGCGAGCCGGTGCAGGTCGAGTGCCCCGAGTGTGGGCATGCCAACCTGTTCTGGGGCAAGCGCGACGGCGAGCTGGTGATCGAGCATTTTGGCCGCCGCTGCCAGGGGCTGGTGGAGGACGACGCCGGACGCCGTAGCCAGTGCACCTTTCGCTTTCGCTTCAAGGTCTGCGATGCGTGCGGGGCAGAGAACGATATCGCTGCCCGCCGCTGCCATGGCTGCGAGAAGCTGCTGGTGGATGCCGATGACAAGCTCAAGGAGGCGCTGCGCCTCAAGGACGCCAAAGTGCTGCGGGTGAGCGGCATGCAGCTGGAGGCGACCACCAACGGGCGCGGCCTGCCGCGTCTCAAAGTGACCTATCATGACGAAGACGGTGCGAGCCTGAGCGAATGGTTTGCCCTGGAGACTGCCGCCCAGCGCCGCGCCTTTTATGCGGTCTTCTTGCGCGCCCACCTGCGCGCGCCGGGCGTGCGGTGGCAGCCAGCAACGCCAGACGACGTGGTGGCTGCCCAGTCCCGCCTGCGCCATCCCGACTTTGTGGTGGGCAGAAAGGTAGGCCGCCACTTTCAAATCCGCGACAAGCTGTTCGACTATCAGGGCCGCTATCGTAAAGCCGCCGAGGCGGCCGAGATGCCGCATTGATGGAGCGCTGTTACACTGCCGTTTTCAACTGACAAGGACTCGACCCGCGTGAGCGAGACGCCCAGCGCCGTGCCGGATCAAGACGAGATGCCCTCTGTGGTGGAGCCCACCGTGGAGGCCCTTGGGCGCCTGTTCGATGAGCCCATTACGCAGCTGCCGGAAGATCTCTATATTCCCCCCGAGGCGCTACGGGTCTTCCTGGAAGCGTTCGAGGGGCCGCTGGATCTGCTGCTGTATCTGATTCGTCGTCAGAATCTCGACATTCTGAGTATCAACGTGGCGGTGATCACCCATCAGTACATCGAGTACGTGGAGATGATGAAGGCCATGGAGATCGAGCTGGCCGGCGAGTACCTGTTGATGGCGGCCATGCTGGCCGAGATAAAATCACGCACGCTGCTGCCGCGCCCCCCCAAGGCGGAAGGCGAGGAAGAAGAGGACCCCCGGGCGGAGCTGATACGCCGCCTGCAGGAGTACGAGCGTCTCAAGGAGGCCGCTGAAGCGCTGGATGCCCTGCCCAGGGTGGGCCGGGACTGGTTCAGCGTGCAGGCGGGCCTGCCACCGCTGGAAACCCGCGTGATTCATCCCGATGTCGAGCTGGACGAACTGCTGGGCGCGCTGTCGGACATTCTCAAGCGGGCCGAGCTGGCTCAGGCCCACCAGATCAGCCGAGAGGTGCTCTCGACCCGGGAGCGCATGCTGAAGATCATGGAGCGCTTGCACGAAGATGGCACCCATGGGCGCTATACCCCCTTCGAAGCGCTGTTCTCCCTGGAGGAGGGGCGGGCGGGGGTCGTCGTGACGTTCATGGCCATTCTGGAGCTGGCCAAGGAGTCGATGATCGAAATCGTCCAGAACGCGCCGCTGTCGCCGATCCATGTGCGTGCTCGGCAGGCGGCGCTGGCCGATGAGGACGAGGACCCCTTTGCGCGGGAAAGTGATGACCCTGCGGACGAAGAGTCTGCCTTCGAACCTGACGAGGAGTCACGGTGAGAGACACCACGTTGGACGATATTGTCGAAGCCGCGCTGCTGGCGGCCGGAGAACCGCTGCCCGTGGAGCGGCTGGAGACGCTGTTTCTGGAGGATGAGTGCCCGTCTCGCAAGGCGCTGCGCGACGCCCTCGCGCGGTTGGCCCGGCGCCACGAGGACGGGGCGCTGGAACTGGTCGAAACGGCCTCGGGCTTTCAGCTGCGCATTCGCCCGCGGCTGTCGCACTGGGTGTCGCGTTTGTGGGATGAGCGCCCCCAGCGCTACTCCCGTGCCCTGCTGGAAACCCTGGCGCTGATTGCCTATCGCCAGCCGGTGACCCGGGGCGATATCGAGGAAGTGCGGGGCGTCAGCGTCAGCAGCTCGATCATTCGCACGCTGATGGAGCGGGGCTGGGTACGTATCGTCGGGCACCGCGACGTGCCGGGGCGTCCCGCCGTGTATGCCACGACGCGCAGCTTTCTGGACGACTTCGGGCTCAAGACGCTGGATGCCTTGCCGCCCATGCACACGCTGGTGGCCGCCGACGAAGAAGCATTGGCTGAGGAATCGCCCGCTGCGACGCATGTCGCACTGGACGAAGCCGTCGAAACCGTGCAGGATGCGCCACCCCAGCAAGATCAGAACACGTCGGCAGCGAGTGCCGACCCCCACGCCGAGACGGCGTTAACCCAGCCGCTGAGCTTTGCCGATCTGGAGGCACGGCTTGCGGCACGTGCCCAGCGTCGAGATGAGGACGCGGGCACGCAGACCAACGATGTGAGGTCAGACGACCATGAATCAGAGTAACAACACCACGCCGCCTACCAGCGAAAAGCTGCAGAAAGTGCTGGCCCGTGCGGGCCTTGGCTCCCGCCGTGAAATGGAAACCGCGATTGCCGATGGCCGGGTGAAGGTGAACAGTCAGGTGGCCAAGCTGGGTGACCGCGTGGAAGCCCGCGACAAGGTCAGCTTCGATGACCGCCCGGTCACGCTGCGCCCGGAAGAAGAAGTGCCGCGTCGGGTCATCATGTACAACAAGCCGGAAGGCGAGCTGTGTACCCGCAAGGACCCGGAAGGCCGTCGCACGGTCTTCGAGCGTCTGCCGCGCCTGAAAGGCGAGCGCTGGATTGCCATCGGGCGGCTGGATATCAATACCAGCGGCCTGCTGCTGTTCACCACCGACGGTGAACTGGCCAACCGCTTGATGCACCCCTCCACCCAGGTGGAGCGTGAGTACGCGGTGCGGGTCATGGGCGACGTCAAGCGAGAGCATATCGTCGCCATGGTGGATGGCGTCATGCTGGAAGACGGCCCCGCCCGTTTCACCGACGTGCAGGAGTTTGGTGGCGAAGGCATCAACACCTGGTTCCACGTGGTGATTCTGGAAGGCCGCAACCGCGAAGTGCGCCGCTTGTGGGAGTCCCAGGGGCTCACCGTCAGCCGCCTGAAGCGCGTGCGCTACGGTAATATCTTCCTCGACAAGCGTGCCAAGGCGGGCGAGTGGGTAGAGCTTTCCCAGGATGAAGTCGACGATCTGGCGACCCTGGCCCACCTGGAAACCCGCAAGGTGCCCGAGCTGACGCCGGACGAGAAAAACCGCTGGAGTCGCGACAAGCACAAGCGTCGCCCGGTTCAGGCCATGCGCAAGCCCAAGCGTCGTTAAGCGATGCTCGCCGCGCGGTGTGGGGACACCGAGCACCGCGCGGTTTTTTTAGACGAAAGACAAAAAAGGCTTGCTATTGTCGGGTGTGATCCGTACTATATGCATCCGTTCGGACGGGTCGTTAGCTCAGTTGGTAGAGCAGTTGACTTTTAATCAATTGGTCGTAGGTTCGAATCCTACACGACCCACCATTCGAACAGCGGCGATGTTACCAAGTGATACACTACGGTAACGCCGTACAGAGCGGCGAAAGCCCTCAGAAAAGCAGCAGGATTTGGGTCGTTAGCTCAGTTGGTAGAGCAGTTGACTTTTAATCAATTGGTCGTAGGTTCGAATCCTACACGACCCACCAAATTCAACGCCCCTGGTAGCTTGCTGCCAGGGGCGTTCTGCTATGCGCGTTCTGCCCTGGCGATGGGCAGGGTGCATCGGCAAACCGTGCCGCACTGCAGCGTGCGGTTCTGCTTGCAGCAGGCAATACTTGTCCACCACAATGGACCTGTAACGATGTGTGGATTTGGCTGTCGATCATGCTCGGCAGCGCTGGCCCGCAGTAGCAGGCCAGATTGGCAACCGGCGAGTGCGACAGACGCAGCGGCCAGTTGCCCCGAGGGCGGCGCATGCGGAGAGCATACGTCGCAACTGGTGTTTAACGGGGGGATTCCCTGTTCGTCACAGTGGTAGACACGATGACTATTCTGACTTCTCAAGTGGCGCTGGAGGCACCGCTTCCCAGCCCGTACTGCCCAACGCGCATTCCGGCGGAAGACGAAGCCCGCGTGGCCGAGATCAAACAGCTGCTCAAGGCCCACAACGCCGTTCTGGTGGCGCACTACTATACCGATGATGCCATTCAACAGCTGGCCGAAGAGACCGGTGGCTGTGTGGCAGACTCCCTCGAAATGGCCCGGTTTGGCGCTCGCCACGACGCCACTACTCTGGTGGTGGCCGGGGTACGCTTCATGGGTGAGACGGCCAAGATCCTCTCCCCGGAAAAGCGGGTGCTGATGCCCACCCTGGAGGCCACCTGCTCACTGGATGTCGGCTGCCCCATCGACGAATTCAGCGCGTTCTGCGATGCCCACCCGGATCGCACGGTGGTGGTCTACGCCAACACTTCGGCGGCCGTCAAGGCGCGTGCCGACTGGGTCGTGACCTCCTCGATCGCCGTCGAGGTGATCGAGCACCTGCAGGCCAACGGGGAAAAAATTCTCTGGGCTCCCGACAAGCATCTGGGGGGCTACATCCAGAAAAAAACCGGCGCCGACATGCTGATGTGGGATGGTGCCTGCATCGTCCATGAGGAGTTCAAGGCCAAGGGTATCGAGGACCTGAAACGCCTGTACCCCGAGGCGGCCGTGCTGGTGCACCCGGAGTCGCCGGAGGCGGTCGTCAAGCTCGCCGATGTGGCCGGTTCGACCTCTCAATTGATCAAGGCGGCGCAAACGCTGCCCAACGACAAGCTGATCGTGGCCACCGACCGCGGCATCTTCTTCAAGATGCAGCAGGCCGTGCCGGGCAAGACGCTGTTCGAAGCGCCGACCGCAGGCAATGGGGCCACCTGCCGTAGCTGTGCCCACTGCCCGTGGATGGCGATGAACGCGCTGGATAACCTGGCGGGCGCGCTGCGCGAAGGCAGCGGCGAAATTTTCGTCGATGCGGCCTTGCGTCAGCAGGCGCTCAAGCCGCTGGAGCGGATGCTGAACTTCAACGCATAGGCTCTGCCTGGCATGAATGCACAAGGCCCGGCGCCCTTTGGCGCCGGGCCTTGTCGTATTTGGCTGGGCGGTGGCTGGGCAGCGCGGCTAAAACCTTTCCAGCGCCTCTCGGTACTCGATGAACGCCTCGCGGCGCTGCTCGATGCGCGCCAGCGCCTGCTGGTCGTTCTCCTGCTGGGCAGCGTCTCGGGCGATGCCCAGTTGGCGAATACCGCTATCCATTCTGCCGGTGAGCTGCAAATGCTCGGCGCGGGCCAGGTGCCCCCAGGCATTGTGGCCACTGCGGCCAGCCGCTTCCGCCAGCAGGTTGAACCCCTGAGGGTTGTCCGGGTGGCGCGCCGTGACCTCTCGCAACAGCGTGTAGGCTGCCTGGGGGTCGCGTTGCAGCTGCGCTTCTGCCAGGGTGAGCTGGGCGGGGAGGTAGTTGGGCATCAGTCGCAGCAGCCGCTGACTGCGCTGGATGGCATCGTCGTAGCGCTGGGCCTGCAGGGCTACCTGGGCGGCCGAGGCGGGCAGCATGGCGTAATCCGGCAGCTCGCTGGCCAGCCGATCCAGGGTCTGGAGCGCCTGATCGGTCTGGCCGTTTTGCGCATCGATCAAGGCCGAAACGTAGCGCAGGGCGGGCTCCTCGGCGCCCTCTTGCGTGAGGCGAGAAGCTGCTTGTTGAGGGCTGTTACGATGAATGCTGAGCAGTGCCCGGGCGCGCATCATGTCGTACAGCGTGTCGCTGGTATAACGGTTGGCGACGCTGAGCTGTGCTGCCCGTGCCTGAGCATCGCTCAAGCGGCTGTCGGAGACCGGGTGGGTCAGCAGAAATTCCGGGGGCGTGCCGCCCTGCAGGCGCGCCATGCGCTGCATGGCGCCAAACATGCGCACCATGGCTTCGGGGTCGTAACCGGCGGCGGCCATGGCTTGCAGGCCCACACGGTCGGCTTCCTGCTCGAAGCGCCGCGAGTAGCTGAGCTGGTCCTGAATCAGTGCCGCCTGGGAGCCCATGGCGGTGGCGATACCGGCATCGCCACCGCCGCTGGCGGCAATCAGCATGCCCGCCAGCATGGCGGCCATGGCGGGCAGTTGCGTCTGTTCTGCCCGGGCGCTGCCGCGCGCAAAGTGGCGTTGGGAGAGGTGCCCCAGCTCGTGGGCGATGACGGAAATGAAGGCGCCTTCATCCTCGGCAAAGGCAAATAGCCCCGAGTTGATGCCCACCACGCCACCGGGCACGGCAAAGGCGTTGAGCGAGCGGTTATCGACCATTACCGTGGTCGTCTGCAGACTGCCCAGCTGGCTATGGGGTGCCAGCCTGGCCACCAGGCTTTCCAGGTAGTCGTTGACGATGGGGTCCTGCCACTGAGGGGCATGGGCCCTGAACTGGCGCAGCCAGGCACGGCCCAGGCGATACTCCTCGTTGCTCACCGAAGTGGAGGCGCCCCCCAGGGTGGGCAGCTGATAGCTGTCACTGCTCTGAGCAGGCGCGCTGAGGCCCACAGTGCCCAACAGTAGGGCCAGTGCGCAGGCCAGGCGTGGCGTAGCAGTCTTAAGGTGCGCCATGGCATCCCTCGTGGTGGTTGGTTGCTGCAGTTGTTGCAAATGCGTCGCTGCAAACACAGCGTGTGACATTGATTCGGGCAAGGAAGTGCCGTTAAATCGAGTCAGGTTGGTCATCGTCCGAACAGTGTATGCAACAATACGGCGGTTATGTAGCGATGAACTGTTTTCGTCATGTGTGATAGCGCTTTCACAAGGGAGAGGGTATGTCTGAGCAAATAGCATCCGCGCTGGCCGAGGGGGTGCAGCCCGATGCGGTACTGGACGCTACCGGGCTGCACTGCCCGTTGCCGCTGTTGAAAGCCAAGCAGGCGCTGGCTGGCTTGTCTGCCGGGCAGCTGCTGGAGATTCGTGCCACCGATGCGGGCTCCTGGCGCGACGTCGCTTCCTTCGCCGAGCTGAGTGACCATCGGTTGGAAGCCAGAGCCCAGCAGGGCGAGATCTACGTGTTCTGGCTACGCAAAGCCGGGGTGGCTTGCTCATGACCATGCGCGCCATTCTCAGGAGCTGGATCGAACGCTATTTTTCCGATGAAGAAGCACTGGTTCTGCTGGTGGTGCTGATCGCAGGGTTGGCGGCCATCATCATGTTTGGACGCATGCTGGCGCCGTTCTTCACCTCATTGGTGCTGGCGTTTTTGCTGCAGGGGCTGGTCAACGGGCTGACTCGGCGAGGTGTGCCTCACCTGTTGGCGGTCATCATCGTGTTCGTGGCCTTCGTCAGCGTGTTGCTGACCATGGCGTTCATCCTGATGCCGTTGATATGGAACCAGCTGGTGGGGCTGGTGCAGGAGACGCCACGCATGTTTGCCACGGCGCAGATATGGCTGGATGAGCTGCAGGCGCGCTTCCCCAACCTGATCACGCCTGATCAGATGCAGAGCTGGATCGGGGTGGCCGGACGCGAGATCAGCCAGGTAGGGCAGCGCGCCTTGACGCTGTCGCTGTCGTCGCTGGGTAACGTGATGTCGCTGATCATTTATCTGGTGCTGGTGCCCATTCTGGTGTTTTTCATGCTCAAGGATCGCGAGGCGCTGGTGGGGTTTGCGCTCTCGCTGCTGCCGCAAAAGCGCTCGCTGTTGACGCGTATCTGGCAGGAAATGGATCGCCAGATCGCCAACTACATCCGTGGCAAGGCCATCGAAATCGTCATTGTCGGTACGGTCTCGTACCTGACCTTTGCCTTGTTTGGGCTGCCTTATACGGCGCTGTTGGCTGTGCTGGTGGGCTTTTCCGTGCTGGTGCCTTACATCGGTGCTGCGGTGGCCACCATTCCCGTGGCGGCGGTGGCGGTCTTCCACTTCGGCGTGAGCGAGCAGTTTGCCTACGTGCTGCTGGCCTACGGCATCATCCAGGCCCTGGATGGCAACGTGCTGGCGCCGGTGCTGTTTTCCGAGACCAATAACATCCACCCGGTCTCGATCATCGTGGCCGTGCTGTTCTTTGGCGGCATCTGGGGGTTTTGGGGGGTCTTTTTCGCCATTCCGTTGGCGACTCTGCTCAAGGCGCTGGTCTTTGCCTGGCCCAGAGGGCTGGAGGAGCATCAGGAGCTGCGTGAGCAGATAGAGCTGAAGGCCGATTGACGAGGGCTTGCCAAGTGGCACCGGATGCTGTCCCGGTGCCATGGCTCAACGAGCCTTCAGGGCCGGTTATTCGGCATGCAGTGCTTGAGCTGCTGCCAGCACCTCTTCCGCATGACCGGGCACCTTGACGCCACGCCACGCTTTGGCCAGCTTGCCGTCCTTGTCGATGAGAAACGTGCTGCGCTCGACGCCCAGGTGCTCCTTGCCGTACATCTTCTTCAGCTTGATGACGTCAAACAGCTGACAGACTGCTTCGTCCTTGTCCGAGATCAGCGCAAAATTGAAGTCCTGCTTCGCCTTGAAATTCTCCTGGGCGCGCAGGCCGTCTCGGGAAATGCCGATGACCACGGTGTTCGCGGCATCGAAGGCCGCCTTGCGATCACGAAAGTCGCCACCTTCGGTGGTGCAGCCCGGTGTGCTGGCCTTGGGATAGAAAAATATCACCACCTGCTGGCCGCGCAGTTCGGACAGAGTAATGGTGGTGTCGCCAGTGGCGCTGGCCGAAAAGTCGGGAACGGGTTGGCCGATTTCGAGTGACATACAAGCTCCTCACAGATAGGGGTTCACCAAGATTACACGCATGCGCCGCCGTGCTGTCAAAGCGAATCGTTCTGGTTTGGCAAGTCTCGGTGGTAAACTCTACGTGCTTTACGCTGTACAGGCTCGAATCGCCTGAGTACCATTTGCTTTTTACAGGCGGGGTCATCGTGTCCTTCGAGGTATCCGCGCCGCGTCTTTTACTCGATCATTGACCATGCCACCCCGCTTGGCCGGTCGAGCTCCACTTTTTGCAGGTGAGGAAAATACGGATGATCACAGGCAGCATTGTCGCCCTGGCGACCCCGATGAAGGTCAATGGCGACATCGACTGGGAGGCGCTTCGTCGCCTGGTGAACTTCCATCTCGAGAACGGCACCGACGCTATCGTGGCCGCGGGCACCACCGGTGAGCCCACCACCATGTCGTTTGCCGAGCACTTCGATGTGATCCGCAGCGTCGTGGAAGAGGTCAATGGGCGTATCCCGGTCATTGCCGGTACCGGCGCGAATGCCACCTCCGAAGCGGTCGAGCTGGCGCGCTATGCCAGCGAAGTAGGCGCCGACTACTGCCTCTCCGTGTGCCCTTACTACAACAAGCCTACTCAGGAAGGCCTGTACCAGCACTTCAAGGCGGTGGCCAAGGGCAGCAAACTGCCGGTCATTCTTTATAACGTGCCGGGGCGCACCTGCTCGGATCTCTACAACGAAACCGTGATTCGCCTGGCCGAGGTGGACAACATCATCGGCTTGAAGGATGCCACCGGGAACCTTGAGCGCGCCGAGGATCTAATCTCTCGCCTGAAAGGCAGCGGCTTCATGCTCTACTCCGGTGACGATGCCACGGCCTGTGATTTCATGCTGATGGGCGGACATGGCGACATTTCGGTTACCGCCAATGTGGCGCCCAAGGCGATGCACGAGCTGTGTGTCGCCGCGGTGGCGGGGGATGCCGACAAGGCCCATCAGATCAATACGCGCCTGATGCCGCTGCATACCAATCTGGGTATCGAGTCCAACCCGATCCCCGTCAAATGGGCCCTGAACCGTATGGGGTACATGGAGCAGGGCATTCGCCTGCCGCTGACCTGGCTGTCCGAAAAGTATCACGGTACGGTAAACGAAGCGCTGCAACTGGCGGGTGTGATCAAGGAGTAACCCCAGGCGCTGCGAACGCATTTGCTACCCGGTGACAACGTGCCTTGCCGGGTAAATGACCTGTTGACTGTTAAGGTGGCTTGATGAGCTCTGTGCTAGAAAAACGTGCGCTGAAATGGATTCCGCTGGCGCTGGCCGCAACCGTCACGCTGGCGGGCTGCGCGCGTGACGGTTACTACCACGACCGCAACCTGGACTACACCGAAGCCGCCCCAGCGCCGCCTCTCGTTTTGCCGGAAACGCGCAATGCTCAGCGTTATCGTGATGCCATGCCGATTCCTCAGGCGGGTCTTCAAGGTGCTCGTGTCGATGAAGCAGCGCGTATTGGGCCTCCTCAGTCTCTGGCACTGGGCAGTGGGCTGGAGCCTGAGTACGTCGAGCGTCGCCAGGCGGGTGATCAGGTCTGGTTGGTAGTCGCGGCGGATACGGGCGCGGTATGGCCGCAGCTCGAGGCATTCGTGCGCAGTCGCCAGCTGGGCGTTCAGGAAAGCAGCGCTACTCAGGGCGTCATCGTCACGCCTCAAGCCACGTTGCGCTTGCAGAGCGCATTGCGTGCCGGCAGCAGCGAAGTGCGCTGCGAGCAGGGTGGCCAGAGTGTCGAGAGCTGTGTGGCCGCGTTGGAGCAGTATCTCGGTGCGCGTAGCGCAACGGCCAGCGCATCCTCCTGGACCGCTCAACGTCTTGCCAGTGAGCAAACGTTGCAAATGCGTCAGCAGGGCGATGAGTGGGAAGTTCTGATTCCTCAGCCCATCGAGCGCGTGTGGGCCGAAATGAACCACTATCTGGCACTGGATTTCACTCAGGAAGGTCAGCGTGACCTGCTTGAGGCCTCGGCTGATGACTACGAGTTCCTGGTCGAGTACATGACCGAGACCGAGCGTGGGCGTAACCCGCTGCAGATCGTGTTCAGCCAGGACGTGCGCCGCATGTCTCAGAATATTCGCCTCGTGCTCCAGCCGGAGGGCAACCAGACCGTGCTGCGCGCCATCAATGCCAGCGAGCGTGGATTCAGCGCTGATGACCAGCGCGAGTTGCTTGAGCGTGTCTCCGGCTACTTACGTTAACTCTTAGACCTCGATTTTAGACGGAGCCCCCATGGAAAAGCGCCAGGAACTCTACGCCGGTAAGGCAAAATCCGTATATACCACTGACGACCCTGACTTGCTGGTACTGCACTTTCGTGACGATACCAGTGCCTTCGATGGCAAGAAGAAAGAGGCGCTCGCCCGTAAAGGCATGGTGAACAACATCTTCAATGCCTACATCATGCAGCGTCTGGAAGAGGGCGGCATTCCCACCCACTTCGAAAAGCAGATTTCCGATACCGAAAGTCTGGTCAAGAAGATGGACATGATCCCCGTCGAGTGTGTGGTGCGTAATATCGCTGCGGGTGGACTGGTGAAGCGTCTGGGCGTGGAGGAGGGCATTGCGCTCAATCCGCCTACCTTCGAACTGTTCCTGAAGAACGACGAGAAGGGCGACCCGATGATCAACGAGTCGCTGGCTGAAACCTTTGGCTGGGCCACGCCGGAACAGCTGAGCAAGATGAAGGCGCTCACCTTCAAGGTGAACCACATCCTCAAGCAGCTGTTCGCCGAGGGCGACATGCTGCTGGTGGACTACAAGCTGGAGTTCGGTCTCTTCAAGGGCGAAGTCGTGCTGGGCGACGAGTTCTCCCCGGATGGCTGCCGCCTGTGGGATGCCAATACCCGTGAAAAGCTCGATAAGGACCGCTTCCGTCAGGGGTTGGGCGGGGTCATCGAGGCCTATGAAGAAGTCGGCCGTCGCCTGGGTATCACCTTCCCCGCCTGATCCGTCAGGCTTGCCATGGGGCTGCTCGCTGGCGCCATGGTCACTTGCGGTCTTCGGGCTCTATCGCCACCACCTCCAGGGTGGTGGTGTCGTTTTCGGCGGCGGTCAGCGCCCGAAAGCGCACATCGACATTGCGCAGGCGCACCCCGTAAAGACGTTCGGCCTGTCCGCCCCGCTGATAGGCGGGGCGTGGGTCTTGGCCAAGCACCTGCTCGATCAGCGCCCGCAGCGACGCGCCATCTTGCCGCTCGGACAGTGCGCCGTGAGCCTCTGGCGAGAACACCACGGCCACCGTTTCCGGCGGTTGGGGGGCAAATCCCGCCTGAGCGCTGGGGACGGCCTCTGCCCAGGGCAGATAGGGCTTGATGTCCACCACGGGGGTGCCGCTGACCAGGTCGCAGCCCGCCAAGTGAAGCGTCACGCCGGGCCCGGTCTCGATACCGGAGAGCGCGACCAGCGACAGCCCCAGCCGGTTAGGGCGATGGGTGCTGCGGCTGGCGAAGACGCCCACTTTGCGATTGCCCCCCAGCCTGGGCGGGCGTACCAGGGGCGACCAGCGCTCGGGGCTTTGGTGAAAGATGAACGATACCCACAGGTGGCTGAAGTCTTCCAGTCCGCGCACGGTCAGTGGGTCGTCGAAAGGGTGGGCCAGTACCAGGCGAGCATTGGCGGCCGGGGCCAGGCCAGGCTGGCGAGGCACGCCGAACTTGTCCGGGTAGTCGCTGATGATATGGCCAATAGGCGTGATCGAAAACGGCCCGAGGCCCCGAGGATCGTGCATGGCACTCCCTTTTGCGTGTGAGCGCACTGTTGCGTGGTGACATGGCGCCGCACGTTCGATGAATTCAAGCTCGGCTGGCATGGGTTGCCCGCCAGGGCGATGAGTATAGACTAGCCAACGGAACCGACACAGCGCTGCGCTTGACGGCCAGCGTCATCCCATTGAGGCAACGCATGTCAAACATCGACCCTTCTTCACCGGCGGCCACGCCAACGGCTCGCGTCACGTATCGCGCGGCGCTGGCCAAGGACGCCGCCGACCAGGCCGAGGTGTTCTATCACGCCGTCATGCAAGGCGCGGCCAATCATTATGGGCTGGCCGAGCGGCGTGCCTGGGCGCAAGCACTGCCCCGTGAAGCCACTGCCTGGGCGGCGCGTCAGGCGCTCTACACGACGCTGGTGGCCGCCTGCGATGGCCGCTGCGTTGGCTTTCTCGAGCTGGACGTGAGCGGCGGGCGCATTGAAACGCTCTATGTCTGGCCATCACTGGCGGGGCGTGGCATCGGCACCACGCTGTTGATCCATGCCGAGCGCATTCTGCTGGAGCATGGCGTTTCGCAGGTAGATATCGAAGCCAGCCGGATGCTGCTCGAACGACTGCAGCGCCGTGGCTACGATAACCTCGGCGAGCAGTGGGTCGAGCGCAGCGGTGAAATGCTTCAACGCTACCGGCTGGTGAAGCAGCTCAGCGCGGTGGAAACCTGACGATCAAACGTTGAAGGTCTGGAGGATGCGCATCGACAGGTCGACGGAGGCCACATCCTTGGTGAGCGCGCCGCTGGAAATGCAGTCCACCCCGGTGTCGGCAATGGCTTTCAGCGTCGTGTCATCGACGTTGCCGGAGGCTTCCAGGGTGGCGCGTCCCCCATTGATCTCTACCGCTACGTGCAGGTCTTCGATGTCGAAATTGTCCAGCATGACGATATCGGCGCCCGCTGCCAGCGCCTGGTCCAGCTCTTCGAAGGTTTCGACTTCCACTTCTACCGGTACGTCGCTGGCCAGTTTGCGGGCCTGCGCCACGGCGGCCTGAATGCCACCACAGGCCGCAATGTGATTCTCCTTGATCAAGAAGGCATCCCACAGGCCCAGGCGGTGATTATGGCCACCGCCGCAGGTGACCGCATACTTTTGTGCCAAGCGTAGCCCCGGCAGCGTTTTGCGGGTGTCCAGCAGGCGTACGTCGGTGCCTTCGATCAGGTCTACATAGCGGCGAGTGGCGGTGGCCGTGGCAGACAGCGTCTGCAGAATGTTCAGCGCGGCGCGCTCGCCGGTCAGCAGGCTGCGGGCGGGGCCTTCGAGCTCCAGAAAACACTGCTGGGCCTCCAGCATGTCGCCATCGCTGGCCTGCCAGCGCAGCGTGACGCGCTCGTCCAGACAGCGGAAAATTTCCTCGACCCAGGCAACGCCACAGAGTACCGCCGGTTCGCGGGTGATCACCTTGGCGGTGGCCCACTGGTTCTCAGGGATCAGCTGTGCGGTGATGTCCCCGGTGCCCAGGTCTTCCGCCAGCCAGCGGGGAACGCAGGTGCGAATCTCTTCATCAAGCGCGGTTTGATAATGCATAGCAGTGGGTTCTCGAAGCGTGATCTTGGGTGAAAGGCATTATAGTGAAACACAACGCGAACGTAGAGGAGCAAGTAAGCCGAATGAACCAACTCGCATCCCGCGGCCAGTGGGCCAAGGCTCGTCAGGTCGTGTCACCCAACCAGGATGCGCGGCCCGAGCACGAAGTGTCGCTGCTGTTGCTTCACGCGATCAGCCTGCCCCCCGGGCAATTCTCGGGTCACGCCATCGAGGCGCTGTTCACCAATCGGCTGGTGCCCGACGCACACCCTTTCTTCGCCACGATTGCGCACCTGCGGGTGTCGGCGCACCTGTTGATTCGCCGCGATGGCGAGTGCGTTCAGTTCGTCGACGTCGACCAGCGTGCCTGGCACGCCGGGCAATCGCGCTGGTGGGACCCGGCTGCGCAGGCATGGCGGACACGCTTGAACGATTTCTCCGTGGGAATTGAGCTGGAGGGCGATGACCAGACACCGTTCAGCGAGGCGCAGTATGCGTCACTGGTCGAGGCCACGCACTGGCTGATGGCGCGTTACCCGGCGTTGACCGCTGAGCGGATCACCAGCCATGCCCATGTAGCACCTTTGCGCAAGACCGACCCCGGGCCCGCCTTCGACTGGGCCTATTTCCGCCAGCGCTTGATGGCGGCCACCCATGACACGGTTAAACGTGGTGAATAAGTGGTTCTTTTAGCAACAAATGAAACGGTAGTTTGGTTACACGAAGGTATCCTAAGTCGTAGCGACCAAGGTCCTATAAAGCGCTTATGTTGCAGTGCAATAGTTTGTTTTCGATGGCTTTTTGCGGCGTGCCGGAATTGGCAGCGTGGCGACTTTGCGGTATCTTCGCATATACAAAAGGCTAATTTTTACCAAATACCTGTAGCTTAACTACATTCATGAAAGCGTAGCTCATTGAATGTAGGGTGAAAATCCCCTGCTCGATGCATCGCGTCGGCTATTCACAGGCCTGTGGTGGCCAAACACCGCAGCCGCCCCAGGCCCGAAGGGTTGGCGGGGCTCATTGACATTTATCGTCATTCGGAGAGACCTCTATGAGTCTGGAGACAAGAGAAGATCTCGATCCGGTCGAAACCACGGAGTGGCTGGAATCCCTGGAATCGGTACTGGATCGTGAGGGCGAAGATCGCGCCCGCTACCTGATGACCCGCTTGGCGGATCGCCTGCGCCGGGACGGGATGAAGGTGCCCTTCTCGGTGACAACCCCCCACCGCAACACGATACCGGTTCATCGCGAAGCCCCGATGCCTGGCGATCTGTTCATGGAGCGTCGCATTCGCTCCCTGATCCGTTACAACGCCATTGCTCAGGTCATTCGTAACAACCGTGCCAATCCTGGGCTGGGTGGTCACATTGCAAGTTTCATGTCGTCGGCCACGCTGTACGATGTGGGCTTCAACCACTTCTTCCGCGCCCCCAAGGGTGATTTCGAAGGCGACCTGATCTATATCCAGGGCCACGTGGCACCGGGTATCTACGCGCGTTCCTACCTGGAAGGCCGTCTGACCGAAGAGCAGATGGACAAGTTCCGCCGTGAAGTGGATGGTGACGGCCTGTCGTCTTACCCCCACCCCTGGCTGATGCCTGACTACTGGCAGTTCCCCACGGTATCCATGGGTCTTGGCCCGATTCAGGCCATCTATCAGGCTCACGTGATGAAGTACCTGCATCACCGTGAACTGAAAGACATGAAAGACCGCAAGATCTGGTGCTTCATGGGCGACGGCGAGTGCGACGAGCCGGAATCGCTGGGTGCCATCTCGCTGGCTGGCCGCGAAAATCTGGACAACCTGATCTTCGTCATCAACTGCAACCTGCAGCGTCTGGACGGCCCGGTACGCGGCAACTCCCGCGTCATGGACGAGTTCGAAGGCGTCTTCCGCGGTGCCGGCTGGAACGTCATCAAGGTGGTGTGGGGTCGTCACTGGGATCCGCTGTTCGAGAAGGACAAGAAAGGTATCCTTCAGAAGCGCATGGACGAAGCGGTCGACGGCGAGTACCAGAACTACAAGGCCAACGGTGGCGCTTACACCCGCGAGCATTTCTTCGGCAAGTACCCGGAAACCGAAGCGATGGTCAAGGACCTCACCGACGAAGACATCTGGAAGCTCAACCGTGGCGGTCACGACCCGTTCAAGGTCTATGCGGCCTATCACGAGGCGGTCAACACCACCAACGGCAAGCCCACGGTGATCCTGGCGCATACCGTCAAAGGTTACGGTATGGGTAGCGGCGATGGCGAAGCGGCCAACGAAGCGCACCAGGTCAAGAGCATGGAATACGAAGCGCTGAAGAAATTCCGCGACCGCTTCGGCATTCCGTTGACCGACGAACAGCTCAAGGAAGTCCCGTACTACAAGCCGGAAGAAGACTCTCCCGAGCTCAAGTACATGCACCTGCAGCGCGAGCGTCTCAACGGCTACCTGCCGAGCCGCCGCAGCGATTTCGAAGCGCTGGAAATCCCCAGCCTGGAAGACAAGACGTTTGCTTCCCAGATGGGCGGTTCCAAAGGCCGCGAAATCTCTACCACCATGGCCTTCGTGCGTATCCTCAACGGCCTGGTGAAGGACAAGCAGCTGGGCAAGCAGGTCGTGCCGATCATCCCCGACGAAGCGCGTACCTTCGGTATGGAAGGCATGTTCCGTCAGCTGGGTATCTACACCTCGGAAGGTCAGAAGTACGAGCCGGTCGATAAAGGCCAGATCATGTACTACCGCGAGGACCAGAAAGGTCAGGTTCTCGAAGAGGGTATCTCCGAAGCTGGCGCCATGTCCGCGTGGATTGCGGCCGCCACTTCCTACAGCAACAACAACGTCACGCTGCTGCCGTTCTACATCTACTACTCGATGTTCGGCTTCCAGCGTATCGGTGACCTGGCCTGGGCCGCAGGCGACCTGCAGGCACGCGGCTTCATGGTCGGCGGTACCGCCGGGCGCACCACGCTGAACGGCGAAGGTCTGCAGCACCAGGATGGTCACAGCCTGATCCAGGCGTCTACCATCCCCAACTGCCGCAGCTACGACCCGACTTATGCTCACGAAGTCTCGGTCATCGTGCAGGATGGTCTGAAGCGCATGTTCACGGACAAAGAGAACTGCTTCTACTACCTCACCGTCATGAACGAGAACTACGAGCACCCCGAGCTGGAGAACGTCCCCGCCGACGATATCGTCAAGGGTATGTATCTGCTCAAGGAAACTCAGGGTGACAAAGGCCGCGTTCAGCTACTGGGGTCGGGCACCATCCTGCGTGAAGTCGAAGCCGCTGCCGAGCTGCTGACCAACGACTGGGGCATCGGGGCCGATATCTGGAGCGTCACCAGCTTCAACGAGCTGCGCCGCGAAGCGCTGCTGCTGGAGCGCGAAGCCTTCCTGAACCCGGACGCCGAGGCCAGCAAGCCTCACGTGACCCAGTGCCTGGAAGGTCGTGATGGCCCGGTGATTGCCTCTACCGACTACATGAAGCTGTATGCGGACCAGGTACGCGCCTGGGTACCCAACGACTACACCGTATTGGGCACCGATGGCTTTGGCCGTTCCGATACCCGTGAGAAGCTGCGCTACTTCTTCGAAGTGGATCGCTACTTCGTGACCGTTGCGGCGCTGCGCGCCCTGGCCGATCGCGGTGAAATTGATCGCAAGCACGTTGGCGAAGCGCTGAAGAAGTACGGCATCGATGCCAACAAGCCCAACCCGCTGACCAGCTAAACCGCTGCCCGGCGGGCCACTGCCCGCCGGCTCGATCCGATTTGGAAGGAGCGCGACCTTGAGTAGCGAAATCATCAAAGTTCCCGATATCGGTGGCGATACCGATGTCGAAATCATCGAGATTGCGGTGTCAGAAGGCGACGTCATTGAAGCGGAAGACACCCTGATCACTCTGGAATCCGACAAAGCCAGCATGGATGTACCGGCCCCGAAAGGCGGCAAGGTGGTCAAAGTGTTGGTGAAAGAGGGCGACAAGGTCTCCGAGGGAGACGACATCGTCGAGCTGGAAGTGGAAGGCGGCAGCGATGCCGAACCGGAAGCCAAGGCTGACAGTGCCGCCGAGGAAGCGCCTGCGCCCAAGCAGGAAGAGGCCCCTGCACCGGCAGCGAAAAAAGCCAGCGGTGGCAAGCAGACCGTTGATATCAAGGTGCCTGACCTGGGTGGTTCCGACAACGTCGAGATCATCGAAGTGGCCGTTGGCGAAGGCGACGACGTCAACGCCGAAGACACGCTGATCACGCTGGAGTCCGACAAGGCTTCCATGGACGTGCCCAGCCCGCATAGCGGAAAAATCGTCTCCTTGACCGTCAAGGAAGGCGATACCGTGTCGGAAGGCGATGTCATCGGCAAGATGGAAATCGCCGGTGGCGATGACGCTGCCGACGAAGAGCCTGCCAAGGCCGAACAGCCTGCCCCTGCCAGCGAACCCGCCGAAGAAGAAGCGGCTGAAGAAGAGAGTGGCAGCGGTGAGCCAGAGCGCAAGGAGATCCGCGTGCCGGATCTTTCCGGCTCTGCAGACGTGCCCATCATCGAGATTGGCGTGTCGGTAGGCGACGAAGTCGACGTCGAAGACCCGCTGATCACCCTGGAGTCCGACAAGGCTTCCATGGACGTGCCCAGCCCTTACAAGGGCAAACTCGTCGAGCTGACCGTCAAGGAGGGCGATACCGTCTCCGAAGGCGACGTGATTGGCTACATGGAAGTGGCGGGCGCCAAGAAGGCCGCGCCGAAGAAAGCGGCGCCTGAAAAGGCATCGCAAAGCAGTGCCAGCCCGGCCAGCGCCAAGCCTGCGGCCAGTGGCGGCACGCCGAGCCCAGAAGCGCAAATGGCAGCGCACAAGCCCCGTGACGGCAAGCTGGTACATGCTGGCCCGGCGGTACGCATGCTGGCCCGCGAACTGGGTGTCGACCTGGGTCTGGTGAAGCCCAGCGGCCCGAAAGAGCGCGTGCTCAAGGAAGACGTGCAGGCCTACGTCAAGCAGGTGATGGCTAACCAGGGCAGCGCCCAGGCCGCCGCACCGGCAGCGTCAGGTGGCGCGGGTATTCCTGCCGTGCCGGAAGTCGACTTCAGCCAGTTCGGTGAAGTGGAAGAGAAGCCGATGGGTCGCCTGCTCAAGATGGGTGCGACCAATCTGCATCGCAGCTGGCTCAACGTGCCTCACGTCACCCAGTTCGACGAAGCCGATATCACCGAGCTGGAAGACTTCCGCAAGGCGATGAAGGCCGAGGCCGAAGCCCAGGGTGCGAAGCTCACGCCGCTGCCGTTTTTGGTCAAGGCGTGTGCCTTTGCACTGCGCAAGTACCCGCAGTTCAACGTCAGCCTGAAAGGCGACGGCGATACGCTGGTCTGGAAGAAGTACGTGCATATCGGTATCGCGGTGGATACGCCGGATGGCCTGATGGTGCCCGTACTGCGCGATGCCGACAAGAAGTCCTTGATCGAGATCGCCAAGGAAATGGCAGAGCTGGGCAAGAAAGCACAGACCAAGAAGCTCAAGCGCGACGAGATGACCGGTGGCTGCTTCACTATTTCGAGCCTGGGCTCGATCGGTGGCACGGCCTTCACGCCTATCGTCAATGCGCCTGAAGTGGCGATCCTGGGCGTGTCGAAAGCGCAAATGAAGCCGGTGTGGGATGGCAATGCCTTCCAGCCGCGCTTGATGATGCCGCTGTCGCTCTCCTATGACCACCGGGCGATCAACGGTGCCGATGCGGCACGCTTTACTGCCTTCCTGGCAGACGTGCTCACCGATATCCGTCGTCTGTTGCTGTAATCAGACCACGAGCAAGCCACAAGCGGCGCCCCTATGGGCGCCGCTTGTGTTTCTGTGGCGTCAGCAGAAAACCAGCGTGACCAAAGTACTAGCCATCGCCACTTTGCTGTTTTCGCTTGAAAAAACGCAAAATAATCGGCCTTTCAGGCTTTTGGGGAGTTGTGTCGCCTGAACGGCACGGTTATTGTCGATTCATTGATTTATTCGATCACCACCAATCAAGTACGAACATTCAAGGAGCAGTGCCATGCGTTTAATCCTGTTGGGTGCCCCCGGCGCGGGGAAGGGGACTCAAGCTCAGTTTATTTGTGAGCAGTTCAAGATTCCCCAAATTTCCACCGGGGATATGCTGCGCACCGCCATCAAGGACGGCACTGAGCTGGGTCTCAAGGTCAAGGAGATCATGAACAGTGGTGGGCTGGTGTCCGACGAGATCATCATCGACCTGGTCAAGGAGCGCATCAGCCAGCCGGACTGCGCCAACGGTTTCCTGTTTGACGGATTCCCCCGCACCATTCCTCAGGCCGATGCCATGAAAGAGGGCGGCGTGAAGCTCGATCACGTGCTGGAAATCGCCGTGCCGGACGAAGAGATCGTCAGCCGCCTGGCCGGACGTCGCGTTCACCCCGCCTCGGGCCGTGTCTATCACATCGAGCACAATCCGCCCAAAGAGCCTGGCAAGGACGATGTCACCGGAGAAGCCCTGATCCAGCGGGAAGACGATCAGGAGTCTACCGTGCGCAACCGCCTGTCGGTGTACCACGACCAAACGGCTCCGCTAGTGGACTACTACCAGCAGTGGGCCAAAGAGGACCCGTCTGCGGCACCCCAATACCACCGCGTGGAAGGAGTGGGCAGCGTGGCCGATATCACCCGCCAGGTGAAAGAAGCGCTGAACTGAGCCTGGTAACAGACTGCTCGAATGACGATGGCCCGCAGGTTCCCTGCGGGCCATCGTCGTCAAGGCCGCCAGGCGGTATACTGGCGGCCTATTTATTTCGGAGTGCAACACGGTTATGTCGTCGCGATATCTTCTGGCATTGGATGCCTCCTCCAGTGCCTGCTCTGCCGCGCTGCTGCGTCAGGAGAATGATCAGTCCGAGTGTCTGGCGCGTTACGAAATGACGCCGCGCGCCCATACCAAACGCTTGATGCCGATGGTCGACGAGCTGCTGGCTGCTGCCGCCATTGCGCCCGGGCAGCTGGATGCCGTCGCGTTTGGCCGTGGGCCGGGCTCCTTTACCGGCCTGCGCATTGCCGCCGGAGCGGCCCAGGGGTTGGCCTTCGGCCTGGAGCGCCCGCTGCTGGGCATCTCGACGCTGGAGGCCCTGGCCCTGCAGGTGCATCGCCGTTATCACTTTCGCCATGTGGTGACCGCGCTGGATGCCCGAATGGGTGAAATTTACGTGGCCAGCTGGCACTGCCTGAATGACGTGGTCAGCCCGCAAAGCGATGAGCGAGTACTGGCCCTAGGCGCTTTTAGACTGCCATCCGATGAAACCGACTGGGTCGGAGTCGGCTCGGGCTTTGCGCTTTGGGACGCTTTCGATGTGGGAGTGCATGTGGGCATGACCCAGCACCTCAGCGACGATCTGGAGCCGCGCGCCGAAGAGATGGCCTGGCTGGCCGCGCGGGACCTGGACGCGGGGTTGGGTGTCGCCGCCCATGAAGCGCAGCCCGTCTACCTGCGTAACGACGTGGCCTGGAAAAAGCCGGCATGAGCCCGGCGCGCCCACCGATAGCGCTGCCCGCCGGGCTGACGCTGGAAGAGCGCGATGGCCGGTTGGCGCTGGTCGGCGACGAGCGCCAGTACGGAAAGCCCTTGAGCGTCGATTTCGTGTCCGGCAAGGCGGCCCATCGGCGTCAGTTCGGCGGTGGGCGCGGCCAGCTGGTGGCCAAGGCGTGCGGGCTTTCCAAAGGCGTGACGCCGAGCATCGTGGACGCCACGGCAGGGCTCGGGCGTGACGCGTTCGTGTTGGCCAGCCTGGGTGCCGAGGTGCTGATGGTCGAGCGCGTACAGGCCATTGCCGCGCTGCTGGAGGATGGCCTGGCCCGGGCGGCCAGGGACGCCGAGACGGCGCCCATCACCGCGCGCATGCAGCTGCGTCATGGGGATGCCTGTGAGGCGCTGGCGGCGCTGGTGGCCAGCGCCGCGTTCACCCCGCAGGTCGTGCACCTGGACCCCATGTTTCCCCATCGCGAGAAATCGGCGCTGGTGAAGAAGGAAATGCGCCTGTTTCGTGAACTGGCCGGGGAGGACGATGACGCCCCGCGCCTGCTGGAAGCGGCGCTGACGGTGGCCACTCACCGGGTGGTGGTCAAGCGCCCCCGTAAAGCGCCGCCTATTGCTGGCCCTGCGCCGCAGCATACAATCGAAGGCAAAACCAGCCGCTATGACCTGTACGTTCACCGCTCCTTGAGCCGCTGAGGCGGCCTGCAGGCATGGCGCAAGAGAAGGAGTCTCTATGCAGTACGCGTGGCGAGAAGGTAACCGTGTGGCGCTTCTGCCGGAAGCATCGCGCTTTCTGCCAGCCATGTTCGACGCCGTCCATCAGGCCCAGCACTATGTTTTCGTAGAGCTTTACCTGATGGAGTCGGGGGAGTTGGCCGACCAGATGATCGACGTGCTGGTGGCTGCGGCCGAGCGTGGCGTGCAGGTGTATGTACTGCTGGATGGCTATGGCGCCATGGGGCTGGACCGCGAAGATCGTGAGCGGCTGCAGGCGGCAGGTGTGGCCTTGCAGCTGTTCAACCCGATTGGCTTCCACTCGCTGGCACGCAACCTGAGCCGTGACCATCGCAAGATCGTGGTGGTGGATGGCGAGGTAGCCTTCACGGGCGGGTTTGGCGCGGTGGATGAATTCCTGGAGGCCTGGTACGAAATCGCCGCCCGGGTCGAAGGGCCCGTAGTGGCCGACTGGGAGGCGCTGTTTCGTCGCTTGTGGCGTTCGCGGCTGACCCGCTATGCGTCCCCGCCAGGGCCGCGTCTGGCACTGCCGGAGGCGCGGGTAGCCGAGCCGCAAGAAGAGGGTGTCAGGGGCAGGGTCATCTCGGGTCGTGGCTATCGCTACCAGGCCATTCGGCACTCACTCTACGCGCGGGTCCACCAGTCTCGCCAACGGCTGTGGCTATGTACGCCCTATTTCGTGCCGACCTTTTCGCTGCGTCGGCGGCTGGTGCGCGCGGCCCGGCGCGGGGTGGACGTTCGCCTGCTGCTACCCGGTGCCAAGCATGACCACCCCGGCGTGCGTTACGCAGGCCAACGCTTTTACCACAGCTTGCTGAAAGCAGGCGTGCGCATCTTCGAATTCAAGCCAACCTTCATTCATGCCAAGTTCGTGCTGGCCGACGACTGGGTGAGCCTGGGCTCCTGCAACTTTGACCACTGGAACCTGCACTGGAACCTGGAAGCCAACCAGGAGGTGGAAGATGCTGCCTTCGCCAACGACGTGCGCGAGCTGTTCGAGCGCAACTTTGCTGCCAGTGACGAGGTGGATGCCCAGGCCTGGGCCGCGCGGCCCTGGCGGCAGCGCGCCCGGGAGTGGGTATATGGCGCGCTGGATGGCCTGGTGACACGGCTCAAGTAGCGGCTACTTGCGTTTTTTGCCCTTGGCAGGGGTTTTCTTGCGGGGCTTGGGTTTGGGCGTCTCGGGGGGCACGCGGTAGTGAAGGTACAGGTCGAGCACCAGTTCGGGCAGCTGGGCCACCAGCGCTTCCTGATTGGCCTGGTCGCTGGCCATCTCGGCCATGTCGGGTTCGTCGTCAAACAGACCCGAGAGCAGCATGAAGGGCAGCAGCAGGGTGGCCGCGGCCTCTTCGTCTTCCTGGAACCAGGCGCTTTCGTCGCTGAACACGCCTTCCATGAAGCCTGCGCACCAGTCGCCGATGGGCGTCTCTTCGGCGGGCAGGCCATCCAGGGTCAGCTCGAAGGGCAGCTCCGGCAGGCCGCCTTGTTCCAGCACCGCCATGGCGTTATCACGCAGCAGGCAGAGGAGGTGCGTGACCTCGTCGCGTTCGGCGTCGTCCTGGTAGTTGGGCTCGCCCTGAAAGAGCTCGGCAAGCCACGCGTCGCGGGGCTGTTCGCTGGGCGCCACGGCCAGGGCCACCAGGAAGCCATGGGCCGAGATCAGGTCCAGGGCATCTTCGCCCACGCGGTCCGAATCGAGAAAGTCGTCCAGCCTGTCCAGCTGCTCATCTTCCAGCAGCGGCTGGGGTGGCACGCTGTCGGAAGCGGTTGCGGGGGGCTCGTTGTTGCGCTCTGCCATGAAAAGCCTCATCGGGTATCTTGAATCGAACAACATCTTGACGGTTAGTTTATCACTAATGAACAGCACACCACTGCCTTCCTGGCCTGCTGATGAGCTGGAAGCGTTGTCACCACCCGCGCTGGCTTCCGCCGCCCGTGAACGGGTCGCGGAAGCGCTGGCCCGCTGTCGGGAAGTGTATCCGACGCTACCTACTCCCGGCGTCTGGTTCGACCTGAAGGGCGCAGGCGCTGGGCAGGCCCACTGGGGCCGGCAAGGGCTGCGCTTCAATCCCGTGCTGATGGCGGCCAACCGCATGGCCTTCTTCGACGAGGTGATCCCCCATGAAATGGCCCACTGGCTGGTCTTTCACTTGGCCAACGGCACCCGTTTGAAACCCCATGGCCGGGAGTGGCAGACCGTCATGCGTGACCTGTTTGGGCTGGAACCCCGGGTTACCCACCGTTTCGATATCGGGCAAGCGCAGTCGCGGCCCTACCGCTACCAGTGCGCCTGCCAGACCCACGCTTTTACGGCCAGACGTCATGCCTTAGTGGTAAAAGGGCAGCGATATCGCTGCCGACATTGTCATCAGACCTTGGTCTACAGTACTTGATGAATCCCGGAAATATGTTTTAAGTATATGTTTTTTAAAATAAAAATGTTAATACCAATGTCTAAGGGGAAGCCGTCATCGGGAGGTTTATGCTAGGTAAAGATTAGCCGGGTCGGTGCCACCAATAACAAGACCGACACAACTTCCACGAGAGTGCATTTTCACGGACAGAGGCAATTTCATGAGCGAGCATCAGAACGTCTATCCAGTGCGCGATAGCATCGCAGCCAAGGCATGGGCCGACAAAGACAAGTATGCGGCAATGTATCAGCAGTCCATGGAGGACCCTGAAGGCTTCTGGGCCGAGCAAGCCAAGCGTCTCGACTGGATCAAGACCCCCAGCAAGATCAAGAATACCTCGTTCGCCCGCGACAACGTCGATATTCGCTGGTTCGAAGACGGCGAGCTGAACGTCAGCGCCAATTGCCTGGACCGCCATCTGGCCACGCGTGGCGACCAGACGGCGATCATCTGGGAAGGCGATGATCCCAGCGAATCCAAACACATCACCTACCGTGAGCTGTACGAGCGTACCAACCAGCTGGCCAATGGCCTGAAATCGCTGGGCATTCAGAAAGGCGATACGGTCACGCTGTATATGCCGATGATTCCCGAAGCCGCCATGGCCATGCTGGCCTGTGCGCGGATCGGCGCAGTGCACTCGGTGGTCTTTGGTGGCTTCTCCCCGGACGCCGTGGCTCAGCGCGTCATTGGTGCGGACTCCAAGCTGGTGATCACCGCCGATGAGTCGGTGCGCGGTGGCAAGCATGTGCCGCTGAAAGAGAACGTCGACTCGGCGCTGACCCGTGATGGCACCGACGTGTGCAAGAACGTGCTGGTCGTCAAACGCACCGGGGGCGATATCGACTGGCAGGCAGGCCGTGACCTGTGGTTCGACGAGCTGGTCGATCAGCAGTCGACCGAGTGCCCGGCCGAACCCATGAACGCAGAAGATCCCCTGTTCATTCTGTATACCTCAGGCTCTACCGGCGCGCCGAAAGGGCTGAAGCATACCACTGGCGGCTACCTGACCTATGCCGCTATGACCCATCAATATATTTTCGACTACCAGGAAGGCGAGATCTACTGGTGTACCGCCGACGTGGGCTGGGTCACCGGGCATAGCTATATCGTGTACGGGCCGCTGGCCAACGGCGCCACGACGCTGATGTTCGAAGGCGTGCCCAGCTATCCGACCCATGGTCGGATGGGCGACATCGTCGACAAGCACCAGGTCAACATCCTCTATACCGCACCGACCGCCGTCCGTGCACTGATGGCCCATGGTGACCGCGTGATGGATTCCAGCAAGCGCGACTCGCTGCGCCTGCTGGGCTCGGTGGGTGAGCCGATCAACCCGGAAGCCTGGGAGTGGTTCTACCGGGTCATCGGCAACGAGAAGTGCCCCATCGTGGATACCTGGTGGCAGACCGAGACGGGCGGCATCATGATTGCGCCGCTACCGGGGGCTACCGACCTCAAGCCGGGCTCGGCCACTACACCGTTCTTCGGGGTCAAGCCCGCACTGGTGGACAACGAGGGCCAGACCCTGGAAGGGGCCAGCGAGGGCAACCTGGTGATTCTCGACTCCTGGCCGGGGCAGGCGCGCTCCATCTGGGGGGATCACGAGCGCTTCGTGCAAACCTACTTCTCCACCTACGACGGCATGTACTTCACCGGTGACGGCTGCCGCCGCGACGAGGACGGCTACTACTGGATCACCGGCCGTGTGGACGACGTGCTCAACGTCTCTGGCCACCGTATGGGCACCGCCGAAATCGAGTCGTCGCTGGTCGCTCATTCCGCCGTGGCCGAGGCCGCCGTGGTGGGCTTCCCCCATGACATCAAGGGGCAGGGCATCTATATCTACGTGACCTTGAACGATGGCATGGACCCCACCGACGAACTGAAGAAAGAGCTGACCCAGTGGGTGCGTAAGGATATCGGCCCCATTGCGTCGCCGGATGTCATCCAGTGGGCGCCGGGGCTGCCCAAGACCCGTTCGGGCAAGATCATGCGCCGCATCCTGCGCAAGATCGCGGCCAACGAGTGTGATGGGCTGGGCGATACCAGTACGCTGGCAGACCCGTCGGTGGTCGATGACCTGATCGAACATCGTGCCAACCAGTAAGGGAAGCACCCCCATGAATCGTCTTGTGGGGGCTGTTTTCAATGACCAGCGTCACGCCTGGATTTATTAAATCAGGGCAAACTGCGTTAGTCTGTCGCGGTGCCGGCCATGAGCCGGCACCGCTGTTTCTGTTTGAATGACGTTCCAATGACAAATTGTGCATGTGATGCTTGGGCATGATGAAGCCCATGGGGTACCATGCCTCAACCGTATGAGCCTAGCGTCGCGGCGGCAGGCAACCCCGCTGCTCGAGGAACCGGAGGAAAATCCATGGCAGTAGCCCATAAGTTTATCGTCGCTGACGACCATCCGCTGTTTCGCGCAGCGCTTACCCAGGCGTTGCGCCAGTTGGCCCCCCAGGCCGAGATCGTCGAAGCCGACACCATGGAAGCCACCACGGAGGTCGTCAACCGACATCCAGATGCGGATTTGATCCTGCTGGATCTGCACATGCCGGGAGCCCACGGCTTTTCGGGGTTGATTCAGCTGCGCGGGCAGATGCCCGATATTCCCGTTGCCGTGGTGTCCGGCAGCGATGAGCCTTACGTGGTGCGGCGTGCCATCGACTACGGGGCGTCCGGGTTCATCCCCAAATCCTCCTCACTGCAGCTGATTGCCGAAGCCGTGGGCGAAATTCTGCAGGGGGAAGTCTGGTTGCCTGAAGCGCTGGCCAACGTACTGGAAGAGACCAGCGAAGAGGAGTCGCGTTTTGCCGAAGCGATTGCGTCGCTGACTCCCCAGCAGTTCCGGGTATTGAACATGCTCACCGAAGGTCTGCTCAACAAGCAGATTGCCTATGAGCTGAATGTCTCGGAAGCCACGATCAAGGCGCACGTCACGGCAATTCTGCGCAAGCTGGGCGTTCACTCGCGCACCCAGGCGGTCATCGCCGCGCAAAAGCTGGAAGTGGAGCCGCCCAAAGTCGAGTCCTGATCGCGACGGTAGGCAACCAAAACGCCGCGCCTGGAGTTCTCCAGGCGCGGCGTTTTGTTAGCTGTTGCTTTGTCAGGGTCAGGGCCAGGGCCAGGGTCAGGGTTTGGCCCGACTGGCCTGCAGGGTGCGTGTCAGCAGGGCACGCAGGGCGGCGGGTTTCACGGGTTTCAGGAGCATGTGGTACCCCGCCCGCTTGATCTCCTCGGCCACGGTTTCGGTGCGGTCAGCGGTGATCACGATGCCCGGCACGGCCCCTTCGAAGCGCTCGCTGAGGGCTTCCAGAGCCATCAGGCCGGTGACTTCGTTATCCAGATGGTAATCCGCCAGGATGGCATCCGGGTCGCCATCCATGTTGCGCAGAATCGACTTGGCCCCGCCGATGCTGGTGGCGGTGAAGACCTCACAGCCCCAGCCGCTCAGCATGGCGGTCATGCCCTCCAGAATCAGGGTTTCATTGTCGATACAGACGATGCGGGTGCCCGCCAGCTTGTTGCCACTGCGGCGATGGCCAGCCTCTTGCTCTATCGGCGCAATCTCCTTGGCCGCCACGATGGGCACGCTCACCGAAAAGACCGTCCCGATGCCTTCCCAGGAGCGTACCTTGATGGGGTGGTCCAGCACGCGACTCATGCGGTCGGCAATGGACAGGCCCAGCCCCAGCCCTTTTTCGCTCTCCTTGTGACGCGACACCTGATCGAGACGGCGAAACTCCTGGAAAATCTCGGTGAGCTTGGACTCGGGAATGCCGGGGCCGCTATCCCATACCTCGATCAGCAGCCGTTCGCCCTGGCGGCGGCAGCCCAGCAGCACGCGCCCTTCCTGAGTGTAGCGAATGGCGTTGGAGAGGAAGTTCTGCACGATACGGCGCAGCATTTGCGGGTCAGAGTCGACCCACTTCTGGGTGGGGACGACGTCCAGGTCCAGACCGCGGTCGTCGGCCATGACTTCGAACTCGGCCCGCAGCGGGCGGAAGATGTCGGCCAGCGCGAAGTGGCTGCGGCGTGGGGTCAGCGCGCCCGCATCCAGCTTGGAGATATCCAGCAGCGTACCCAGCAGCTCTTCGGCGGCCTGCAGCGAGTTGTCGATATGCCCAATGGTGCGCTGGGTATCGCTGGCGGTGACGTTTTGCATCAGCGCCGAGGTAAACAGGCGCGCAGCGTTCAGCGGCTGCAGCAGATCGTGGCTGGCGGCGGCCAAAAAGCGCGTTTTCGAGGCGTTGGCATCCTCGGCCAGCTGCTTGGCCTGGCGCAGCGCTTGCTCCGCTTCTGCGCGCACCCGGTTCTCCTGGCGCAGGGCGGCGTTGGCCTCTGAAAGCGCCTGGGTGCGCTCCCTGACGCGCTCCTCCAGGGTTTCATTGGTCTCCTTGAGCGCAATCTCGGCCTGGCGGCGTTCGGTAATATCCTGATACAGCGCAAAAAAGCCCAGAATCGACTGGCTGTCGCCAAAGTGGGGCGTATAGGTCACCAGCATGTAACGCATGGCGTCATTGACGCGCATGGAGACTTCGAAGCTGACACGCTCACCGGCCAGCGTTCGCTGTACCCAGGGCAGCCGCTCTTCGGCCTGCTTGACCGGCAGGACGTCTTCATAGCGACGCCCGATGACCGCGTTACGATCGATGCTGAAGGCCTGCTCGTAGGCGCGGTTGGTGAACAGGTAGCGGCTCTCCTTATCGAAGTAGGCAATCAGCGCCGGTACGTTATCGGTGTAGATACGGATATTGTTTTCAGAGCGAATCAGCGCCTCTTCGATGCGCTTTTGCTGGGTAATGTCCTGATAGGTGTAGACGAAGCCGCCCCCGGGCATGGGATTGCCCTGCACTTCCAGCACGCTGCCATCCTGGCGGTAACGCACGTAGCGGTGGGGCTGGCCTGCCCGAATATTGTCGATCAGCAGCTGGACATGCTCCTCCGGGTCGCCGGGGCCATACTCGCCATTATGGGCGTTGTAACGGAAGATGCGATCCATGGGGGCGCCGACCCGAATCAGGTGGTCGGGAAAGCGGAACAGCTCCAGATAGCGCTGGTTCCAGACCACCAGCCGCAGATTCTGGTCGACCACGCTGATGCCCTGATTGATGTTTTCGATGGTGGCCTGCAGCAAAGCGCGGTTGAACTCCAGTACCTGGGAGGCTTCATCGACGATGGAGATCACATCGGAAATGCCGATGCCGCGCCCCTGCAGCGCCGAGTTCACCACGATACGGGCCGACGAGGCGCCCAGCACCGACGCCAGGAAGCGTTCGGTGAACTGGATGACGTCGATGGAGGCGCGGGTGCCATCGTCCAGCGGTTTGCCCACGCGACGGGCGTAGTCTTCGAAGGCGCGGTCCACCTGGCCTGCACCGAGGAAGCGCTCACACAGTACCTTCAAGTCGCCTACCGTGGTCGCGCCCGTCCAGGGGCGGTTCACCGAGGTCTGGCGGGTCTCGACGCTATCGACGAACAGCGACGCCTGAATGCGCTCGACCACGCGCTGGGAGGTGATCTGCGAGACGAAGATATAGCAGAACAGATTGATCCCTAGCGAGAGCATCACCCCGTGGGTGAACGGGTCGCCCAGGTTGAGGCCGAACAGGGCCGTGGGCGAGAGCCAGGAGATGCCCAGTGGCCCGCCGAACAGCCATGCCTGGGGCAGCACGCCGGCGTTGATCATGGCCGGCATCAGCAGGCTGTAGGCCCAGATGGCAAAGCCGGCATTCATGCCGATGACGACGCCCAGCCGGTTACCGCGCTTCCAGTACAGCCCGCCGATCAAGGCAGGCGCAAATTGCCCGGCTGCGGCAAACGAGAGCATGCCGATGGAGGCCAGCGAGGTGAACTCGCCAATCAGCTGATAGAAACTGTAGGCCATGGCCAGCACGGCGATGATGGTCAGGCGGCGGGCGCGCAGCACCAGCCGTCCGTAGTCTCGGGCCTTGGTGTCGAACCAGCGCAGCCGGAACAGGGCCGGAATGACGATTTCATTGGAGATCATGATGGACACCGCCACCGCGGCCACGATGACCATGCCGGTGGCTGCGGAAAAACCGCCAATGAAGGTCAGCAGGGTCAGCCACTGCTGGCCTGAAGCCATGGAGAGCGCCAGCACGTAAGTGTCGGGCTCGACGCCGCTTTCCGAGAACAGCATCAGCCCCGCGGCGGCTAGCGGTACCACGAAGAAGGCAATGGCCAGCAGGTAGAGCGGGAATAGCCAGCGCGACTTGCTGGCGTCGTCCGGGTGAATGTTTTCGACTACCGCCACGTGAAACTGACGTGGCAGGCAGAGGATGGCCAGCATGGCCAGTAGCGTTTGTGCCCAGAAGCTCTGGCCGAAATCCTGGTTGGCCAACTGGCGCTGCAGCTCCAGCTGGCTTTCCGCATGGCCCATCAGCTCTCCCAGCCCGCCGAACATGCCCCAGGTGACGAAGGCCCCCAGCACCAGGAAGGCCAGCAGTTTGACCAGTGACTCGAAGGCGACCGCGTGAATCAGCCCCTCATGGTGCTCGGTGGCATCGGTATGGCGTGTGCCAAACAGGATGGCAAAGATCGCCATGACGATGGCCACATAAAACGCCGTATCGGCAAACAGTGGGGTGTGAGTGATGTCCTGTGCATCGGTCAGCACGCTGAAGCTGGTCGAGACGGCTTTTAGCTGCAGGGCGATATAGGGCAGTGTACCGATCAGCGCCACCAGGCTGGCAAAGGCAGCCAGCGACTGCGTCTTGCCGTAACGCGATGCAATGAAGTCGGCGATGGAGGTGACGTTCTGGTGCTTGGCAACGCGAATCATCTTGGCCAGTACCGGCCAGAACAGCAGAAACGTCAGAATTGGCCCGACGAAAATGCTGGCAAACGACCAGCCTGCCGTGGCGGCCTGGCCCACCGCGCCGTAAAACGTCCAGGACGTACAGTAGATCGCCAGCGCCAGGCTGTAGATGATGGGGCGGCGGCGGCTGGCGCCATGGGTGCGCGCTCGGCGGTCGCCGTACCAGGCAATGCCGAACAGCACGGCAATATAGAGTAGTGATACGGCTACCAGCAGCCCGCCGTGAAACATGCTTCTCTCCCTGTCTTGTTATCTGCGCCCCATGCGGCGGTGCGTTCGGTGAGGCTCCATTCTAGGGGAATTGCCCTGCAGCGCCAGTGCTCAAGATGAATGAGGAGGCTCGGCGCAGGCTTGTTCGAGCAGCGTGGAGGAGGTGCGCAACGTGCGGATGCCGGTGATGTCCGGCGAACGGGTGTCGATATCCACCGGCACCAGCTCACGGCTGCTGCAGTTCAATAGGTAGGCCTGGGGAATCACCAGGTCCGTATGGTGGCGCTCGAAGTGGTAGAGCATGAACTCGGCAAGCAGGGCGCCCTCGTGCTGGGTGCTCTGCAGGCTATCGCGGTCGAGCACGCTGAAGCGCGTGGTCATGGGAAACACGAAGGTCCAGGGGCGCCATACTTCGGTGCCGGTACTGCTGTCCACGACCACCGCCGAGGCGGGCAACTGCTGCTGCTTGTGATCGAACCAGGAGTACTCCACGTGAATCTGGTAGCTCAGCATGCCGAGTCCGGCAAAGACCGGCACGATCCATTTGGGCAGACGGCGTCCTGACAGGTGGCGCAGTATCAGGGCAATACCCGCCGCCGCCAGGGCGGCGAAGACAGCGGCAATCAAGTGCCAGATCATAACGATGCTTCCTAAAACAGCTCGGGCTTCCCATGGGAAGCCCGATGCGTGATGGGTTCCAGGGCTAGCCCGTTGGCTAGCCAGGAACGATTATGGCTTAGTGATCGACAGCGGCACCAGCCCCTTTCGGGTAACGCACGCTCTCGACAAGCTCCTGAATCTCCTTGGGCGGCGCTGCCGTGACGCTGGAGACTGCGAAGGCGACCGCAAAATTGATCAGCGCGCCGACGGCACCGAAGGAGAGCGGGGAAATGCCGAGGAACCAGTTGTCAGGCGTATTCGGCAGCATGTTGGTACCGGGGATGAAGAACCAGCCCAGGTAGGTGAAGATGTAAAGCAGGGTGGCCACCAGGCCCGCCAGCATGCCGCAGATCGCGCCAGCGCTGTTCATGCGGGTGGAGAAGATACCCATCATCAGCACAGGGAACAGCGAGGCTGCCGCGATACCGAAGGCCAGGGCGACTGTCTGTGCCGCAAACCCGGGTGGGTTCAAGCCCAGATAGGTAGCCAGCAGAATGGCACCCCCCATCGAGATCCGTGCCGCCAGCATCTCGTTTTTCTCGGAAATGTTGGGGTTGATGGTGTTCTTGATCAAGTCATGACTGATGGCCGAGGAGATCGCCAGCAGCAAGCCCGCAGCTGTGGACAGGGCGGCAGCGATACCCCCCGCGGCGATCAGGCCGACCACCCAGCCGGGCAGGTTGGCAATCTCCGGGTTGGCCAGTACCAGAATGTCATTGTTGACGTTCAGCTCGTTGCCTTCCCAGCCGCGCGATTCGGCGGTGGCTGCGAATGTTGTGTCGGCGTCGTTGTAGAACTGGATACGGCCATCGTTGTTCAGGTCATTGAAGGTGATGAGGCCGGTATCTTCCCAGGTTCTGAACCAGGCCGGACGATCTTCGTAGAGCAGGGGTTCAGACGCTGCCATCTCGTAGTCTTCTACCTGCCCGGTCATTTCGGGATAGACGGTGGTCATCAGGTTCAAGCGCGCCATGGAGGCCACCGCAGGAGCGGTGAGGTAAAGCAGAGCGATGAACACCAGCGCCCAGCCGGCAGACCAGCGAGCGTCAGCCACCTTGGGTACCGTGAAGAAGCGAATGATGACGTGGGGCAGGCCCGCCGTACCGATCATCAGCGACAGGGTGAACAGCACCATGTTCAGCTTGTTGTCCACATCTGCGGTGTAGTCGCGGAAGCCCAGCGCGTTGACGACGTCATCCAGCTTTTGCAGCAACGGAACGCCCGACTCGGTGTGGGTGCTGAACATGCCGAACATCGGGATCGGATTGCCGGTCAGCTGCATGGCGATGAACACCGCAGGAATGGTGTAGGCCACGATCAGTACGATGTACTGGGCCACCTGGGTGTAGGTAATGCCTTTCATGCCACCAAATACGGCGTACATGAACACGATGGCAGCGGCGATCCAGATACCCCAGGTGCTGGGCACTTCGAGGAAGCGAGAGAATGCCACACCAGCGCCGGTCATCTGGCCGATGACGTAGGTCACCGATGCGATGATCAGACACGCCACCGCCACCACGCGGGCGGTACGGCTGTAGAAGCGCTCACCGATGAAGTCCGGCACGGTAAACTTGCCGAACTTGCGCAGGTAAGGTGCCAGCAGCATCGCCAGAATAACGAAGCCGCCTGTCCAGCCCATCAGGAAGGTGGAGTTGGCGTAGCCGCCCGAGGCAATCAGGCCCGCCATGGAGATGAACGACGCGGCAGACATCCAGTCGGCAGCCGTGGCCATACCGTTGGTAATGGGGTGAACGCCGCCCCCCGCCACGTAGAAGTCTTTGGTAGACCCGGCCCGTGCCCATATCGCAATGCCGATATAGAGCGCGAACGACGCGCCTACGAACAAAAGGTTAATGGCAAATTGGCTCATGCTTGCTTACTCCCCCAGGCCAAATTTCTTGTCGAGCTGATTCATTCTCCAGGCATAGAAGAAGATCAGGCCGATAAAGGTGAGAATGGAGCCTTGCTGAGCGAACCAGAAACCCAGGTCCGTTCCGCCAACGGAAATGCTGGCCAGCAGGGGGCGGAACAGGATGGCGCATCCGTAAGAGACGAAGGCCCAGACGAACATGCACCCGAAGATCAGGCGTACGTTGGCCTTCCAGTACTCAGCAGCATTGGTCTTGTCGTCTGCCATTGTGTTGCTCTCCAGTTGTGATTTTTAGGGTTGGAAAGTGAACTCAAGATAGCGTGTGATCCATCAGGGCAACGCAGACAAGAGATACCGACGGTGGTGGACTCATTGAATGGCGTTACCAGGCACGTCACCTTATTGTTGTTAAGCCGTCAGCGTTGAGGTGTTCTCGAGTTGTTGTCAGCGGCTCTGGGTACATGGCTAGGGTGGTGTGCTTTAACCCTGTATGACTCGCTAATAATACTGGGCAATAAATGCAAAAAATAAATCCCAGACTTTGGTATCACGCCCCGTGGGCGGCTTTGTCTGGTCTGGATTTTTTTTTATATCTTGCTGTTTTTTAGAGAATAAGCGATCTTTTTCGCAGGGTGAGGCATGACGATGGGACAATGGTCTATAGCTCTGGCTAAACCAATGTTTGCTACCTTGGTAAAAGTGACCAAAGAGCTTTAAAGAAGAAATGGAAAAGCGCGACTTTAGTCGCTAAACCAAGGTCGTTAAGACGTTAGCTTTATAGCGTAAAGTAGCAGGTTGCAAAGCAGGTCAAAGAGAGTGACAGGTCAACAATAATCACAAAAGCCATTGCGTGGCGCGATACAAGGCGCTTGATCGAGGTTGCTACATGGTAGAAGTAGAGCTGTCTCAACTGCCATTTACCCTGCTGGACGAGGATGGCCGAGATCACGTGCGTCGGGGCATGGACCTGGCGTTTTTCGAGCGTGACGAAATCATTCTGGAAATGGGCCAGCCGGGCGTTTCGGTGTTCTTGATCCACAAGGGCGAAGTGGCCGAGCTGGATCCGACGCTGCCTGCCGCCAGCGCCCGTATCGGTCACTATACGGCGGGCGACCTGTTCGGCGCGATCAGCATTTTGAATGGCAAGAGCCGCTACCGTTTTCAGGCTGAAGACGAATGTCTGTGTTATGTCATGCCCAAGGCGCTGTTCAGCCAGCTGTGCCGACACTACCCGGCGTTCGAGCAGTTTTTCAAGCAGTCGCTGTCTCACAAGGCGCGCCTGTTGACCGAGAAGCGTGCCGATGGGGGAGTCACCATGGCGGGGTTCATGCTGGCCCGCGTCAGCGAGTGCATGCGTCAACCGCTGATGATGGATGCCCAGGCGTCCATTCAACAGGCCGTCCGACAGTTGAATGAAAGTCATGCCGACAGCCTGCTGGTGGCCACCGAACGCGGCCCAGGCATGGTCACCAAAACGGATTTGCTCAACGGTCTGGTCCTCGATAGCACTTCATTGGACACCCCGGTGGCTGCGTTGGCCAACCTTGCACTCGTCACTGTGGCCCCCGGGCAATATCTGTTCGAAGCCTTGATCACCATGACCCGCCATCAAGTATCACGCGTCGTGGTGATGGAGGAGGGCAGGGTGCAAGGGGTCGTAGAGCTGACGGACGTACTGGGGTTCTTCTCCAGCCGTAGCTATGTGGTCAGCTTGCAAGTGGAGCAAGCCGATAGCTTGCCTACCCTGGCATCGGCCAGTCAGCGCACGCCCGAGCTGGTCAAGGCGCTCATGGCCCAGGGCGTCAAGCTGCGTTTTGCCATGGACCTGCTGGCCGCGTTGAATGGCCGCATCATGAGCAAGGCGTGGGCCTTGACCGTACCCGAGCAGTATCACCCGCAAAGCTGCCTGATGGTCATGGGCAGCGAGGGCCGTGGCGAGCAGATTCTCAAGACCGACCAGGACAACGGGTTGATTCTGGCCGACGACTGCCAGTGGCCGGACGTGGCCGAGTGCATGAACACCCTGTCAGAGACGCTGGTGCAGCTGGGCTACCCGCCGTGCCCTGGCAACATCATGGTGTGTAACCCTGAGTGGGTGGGCACGGTGTCGACGTGGGAGTCGAACATCGCCAGGTGGGTGTCGGCCCGGGATGGCGACAGCCTGATGAAGCTGGCCATTTTGCTGGATGCTCACGGCGTCGCGGGCAACCCCGCGCTGCTGGACCGTGTGCGTGAGGCGCTGTTTGCGCGCTGTTCCCATGATGAGCTGCTGCTCTCCTATTTCGCCCGCGCAGCGCTGCGTTTCTCGACGCCGTTGACGCTGTTTGGCTCGCTGAAAAAGCCCCAGCACGGCATCGATATCAAGAAAGGCGGCATTTTTCCGATTGTTCATGGGGTGCGCACCATGGCGCTGGAGCGGCGCATCAAGGCGACCTCTACGCTGGATCGGCTCGATGCGCTGGCCGCCGACGGCCGCCTGGACCGCCGCTTTGCCGACGACCTGGGTGAGGCGCTGGCGCTGTTTACCGAATTGCGTCTTAAGCAGCAGTTGCAGGAGCTGAAAAGCGCGGGCGCCCGCGATGCCGATACCGGCAAGCGCACCAACCGAGTCGTGGTTCAGGAACTATCGTCGCTGGAGCGCGACCTGCTGCGCGAGGCGCTGCACATCGTCAAGGACTTCAAGCAGCGGCTGTCCCATCGTTATCATCTGGAGTATTCGTGAGTGGAATGCGGCTATTGGATAGGCACGTGGGTCTCTTGAGCGGCTCACTGAGAACGTTGGTGCAGCGTGAAAGCGATCGACGGCGGTTCGCGGATACGCCGCATGGCTGGCTGTTTCAGCCCTATATGGGCGAAGAAGCGGTGGCGCTGGCGTGCCGTGAAAGCCAGGCTCGCCCGGGCGAGCTGCGCATGGCCGCTGTCGTATTGACGCCGCGCCGGGTGTTGACCAGCCATGCCTGGAGCGACACGCTGACCATGAAAGGCGAATACATGCCTTATCGTCAGGAGCGAGACGACGCACCTGCTTCGTCAGTTGACTCGGGAGACCGGGTCGAAGCGTTGGCGGAGTTCATCGGCAATCGGCCAGTGGTGGGGTGGCAGCTGGATACCTTGCTGGCGCCGCTTGGTCGGATGTTCAAAGCCACGCTGGGGTTTGGGCTACCCAATGCCCAAGTCGATCTGGCTAGGCTGCACGCTCGTCAGCTACGCCGCTTGCATCCCCAGGCAGAGGTCGGCCCGAGCATCAACGAAGCGCTGTCATGCTGGTCTTTGCCGCTGGCCTGGCCCTCGGTGCAAAGCGAGGCCACGGCGGCGGCGCTGCTCTATCAGCGCCTGCAGAGTGAGCGCCTTTTCACGGTGTGAGCCGACGCGCTGCCGCTCGGTGTGGCCAGAGGCCGACGATGGGTTTGTATTGGGTCGCGCCTGCGAGTCTTGTAGAATAGCCGCTGCTCCTTCACCCATCGGCAGTACAACGACCATGTTATCACCTGACTTTTTCGACCCCTCCTCGGCGACGCGTGCCACCAATGCGGCGTCTGAACAGCAGCCTGAACTTCAGGATGCCAAACAGAAGCGCGAATTCAACAAGTTGCAGAAGCGTCTTCGTCGTGAAGTGGGCAACGCCATCATCGATTACAACATGATCGATGAGGGTGATCGGGTCATGGTATGCCTGTCGGGTGGCAAGGACAGCTACACCATGCTGGAAATCCTGCGCAATCTGCAGCGCAATGCGCCGGTCAATTTTTCCCTGGTGGCAGTCAATCTCGACCAGAAACAGCCGGGCTTTCCCGAGCACGTGTTGCCCCGTTACCTTGATAAGCTGGGTGTGGAGTACCACATTCTGGAGCGGGATACCTATTCGGTGGTGAAGGAGAAAACCCCGGAAGGCAAGACCACCTGCGCGCTCTGCTCGCGGCTGCGTCGCGGGTCACTTTACGGGTTTGCCGAGGAGATCGGCGCCAACAAGATTGCCCTGGGCCACCACCGGGAAGATATCCTCGAGACGCTGTTTCTCAACATGTTCTTTGGCGGGACCTTGAAGGCCATGCCGCCCAAGCTGCTGTCCGACGACGGCAAGAACATCGTGATCCGCCCCCTGGCCTACTGCAAGGAAGCGGACATTGCCGAATTCTCACGGCTGATGGAGTTTCCGATCATTCCCTGCAACCTGTGCGGGTCGCAGCCCAACATGCAGCGTCAGATCGTCAAGGACATGCTGGCCGAATGGGACAAGAAGCACCCGGGGCGGCTGGAGAGCATGTTCAAGGCCGTCACCAATGTGGCGCCTTCCCAATTGGCCGACCGGGCGCTGTTCGACTTCGTCGGGCTGGAAGCCAAACAGGCGGCGCTGATGGAAGGGCGGATTCAGGCGTTCAACGTGAGCTGATTGCCTGCTCCTCCTCTTCGGCCAGGGTGATGAGCCGCTGCAGGTCGAGAATATTGACCTCTCGGCCCGAGACGGCCACCACGTTCTGCTGCTGAAAGCGGCTCAGGATACGGCTGACGGTTTCGACGGCCAGCCCCAGGTAGTTCCCCATGTCGGCGCGAGACATGGAGAGCCGGAAGCTGTAGGGCGAGTAGCCGCGTCGCCGGAAGCGATCAGAGAGGGTAATCAGGAAGCTGGCCAGCCGCTGGTCGGCGGTTTTGCGCGATAGCAGGCGCATCATGCGCCGATCATCACGCAGCTCCTTGCTCATGCTGCGGTAAAGCTGGCCGCGCAGCTCCGGCAGCTCTTCCGATAGGGTGTCCAGGCGGTCGAAAGGAATCTCGCACACTGCGGTGGTTTCCAGGGCGATCACGCTGCCGGGATACTGCTCTTCATCGATACCATCCAACCCCACCAGCTCGCTGGGCAGATAGAAGTTGGTCAACTGATCGTTGCCGTTGCCTTCGCTGGTCACCTGTTTCAGGCTGCCGGAACGTACCGCATAGACGCTGGTGAACGCATCGCCCTGGCGAAACAGCGGTTCGCCCTTCTTGAGCGGTGCGCGGCGGCGGATGATGGCGTCGAACTGGCTCATATCCTCCAGCTCCAGGGCGAGCGGTAGGCACAGCGAGCTGAGGCTGCAGGTCTGGCAGCGCGCCCCTTGCAGCAGTGAACGCCGTTGGCTGGCAGGATATGGCATGTTGTTCTCCCTTTTCATTAGCCATCATAGGGTCAGGGGATGGATGTCTCAAGGTGCCGTTTATACGATCTTCGAGTAGCGTTGCGATGACTGGCTTTGCAGGCGCGCATCGAACGCCATGGCCAGGTGGCGAATCAGCAGCCGCCCGGTCGGTGTTGCCCGCAGGCGGTTCCCTTCGCGCTGCAGCAGGCCATCCCGCTCGGCGGGCTGCAGGCGCTCCAGCGCGCTGGCGAAGTAGACGGGAGGATCGATGTGCCAACGTTGGCCAACGCTGGCCAGGTCAATTTCCATATCGCACATCAGGCGCTCGATGACGTCTCTCCGTATTAGGTCGTCCTTATTTAAACGTACTCCTTTGACGGTTGCCAGCCGACCTTCATCCAATGCCGCTTCATACGCGGCCAGCTGGGTGGGGTTCTGGGCATACAGATCATCGATACGGGAAATGGCCGAAACGCCCAGGCCAATCAGGTCGCACTGGGCGTGGCTGGAGTAGCCCTGGAAGTTACGCTGCAGAGTGCCCTGGCGCTGTGCCTGGGCGAGGCTGTCGTCCGGGCGGGCAAAGTGGTCCATGCCGATATGCACGTAGCCTGCCTGAGTGAGCATCTCGATGGTGGTGCGCAGGATCGCCAACTTCTCGTCGGCGCTGGGCAGGTCTGTCTCGCTGATGCGCCGCTGGGGGGCAAAGCGGCTGGGCATGTGGGCGTAATTGAACACCGACAAGCGGGCCGGGTTGAGGTCGATGACCTGGCCAAGCGTGTCGGCAAAGCTCTGCTCGGTCTGAAACGGTAGCCCGTAAATCAGATCCAGATTGAGGGAGCGAAAGCCCAGCCGATGTGCTTCGTCCATCAGGGTTTCGGTCATGACCTTGGGCTGCACGCGGTTGATGGCCGCCTGTACCCTAGGGTTCAGGTCCTGGACGCCTAGACTGAGGCGATTGAAACCCAGCGACTGCAGGTGGCGCAGGGTAAAGACATCTGCTTCACGGGGGTCGATCTCGATGGCGTAATCGCGGTCAGGAGCGTTGGAGAGCCCAAACCTCGCGTCCAACCTGTCTACCAGGTCGCTCATTTGCGCCAGGGTCAGGAATGTCGGTGTGCCACCGCCCCAGTGCAGCTGCTGCACGGGCCGCCGAGTATCCAGATGGCGCGAGGTCAGCACCATTTCACGATCGAGGCGCGATAGGTAGGGTTCGGCCAGCTGGGTGTTCTTGGTGGCGATCTTGTTGCAGGCGCAGTAAAAGCAGATCTTGCGGCAAAAGGGCACGTGCACGTACAGGGAGAGCGGCCGTTGGCTGGCATTGCTGCGCGCCAGGGCTTCAGTGACGTCGTCGGCACCGATGCCTGCGTCAAAGGAGAGTGCTGTGGGGTAGGACGTATAGCGTGGGCCGCTGGTATCGTAACGGCGCAGCAGGGCCTCGTCCCAGGCAGGGGTCTCGGCCGCTGCGAGGTGAGGAGTTGCGGTGGCAGCAGAGGCAAGGGGCATGAAGAGACGCTCCGTGGTAACAGGGCAAAGTAGCCAGGTGGTGGGCCACCGGCCGGCATATGCCTGCATGCTAAGGCATCGAAGCGGGCAAAGCGTTGAGCTATATCAAGCTATGAGTGATGCGCCGTCGGCAGCAGCGACCAAAGTTGCCACAGGGCAAAGCCGATGATGGTCAAGGCAGCCACGGTGCGCGTGGCGGGGTGGCGAATGAGGTGGCCCATCTGGCGAGCCGCCAGGCCGGTGGCCAGCAGCGCGGGCAGCGTGCCCAGTCCGAAGGCGCCCATCAGCAAAGCGCCTTGCAGCGGGTCGGCCGTGGCCAGGCTCCAGGCTAGCATGGAGTACACCAGCCCACAGGGTAGCCAGCCCCAGATGGCGCCCAGGGCAAACGCCTGGGGCAGGTGCACGACGGGCATCAACCGTCGGCCCAGAGGTTCGAGATAGCGCCACAGGTAGCGCCCGGCGGCCTCGACTCGGAGCAGGCCTTTCCACCAGTTGGCGATGTACAGCGCCATCAGAATCAGCATGACCGCCGCCACCACCTGCAAGCCCACTCGGGCGGCCGGGGAGAGCGAGACCAGCGTGCCCAGCGCGGCCACCAGCGCACCGGCCACCATGTAGCTGAGAATACGCCCCAGGTTGTAGCTCATCAGCAGCCCGCCCAGGCGAGCAGGGTGACGCATGCTGGGCGGCACGGCGAAGGTGAGGGCGCTCATGATGCCACCGCACATGCCGATGCAGTGTGCCCCGCCCATGAGGCCAAATACCCAGGCCGCCAGCAGCGGCGGCAGGTCCAGCCCGGTCGGGTTCATGGCGGGGGCTCTTGGTCGCGAGGCGGTTTGGCCCTGTTTTTTCGCTCGGCGCGCTGTTCGGGGGGCAGGTCGTTGTCGTCGTCATCGAACAGGATGCGGTGGGCAGGGCCTTCCAGGTCTTCGAACTGGTCGTGCTTCACCGCCCAGAAGAAGGCCCAGACCGCGAGGCCGAGCAGGATCAGCGATAGCGGAATCAACAGGTACAGAATGCTCATGCAGTCACCGGTGTAGCGGCGGCGATGCTGGGGGTTGGAGCGCTGCGCCAACGCGATAGACGCAGGGCGTTGCCCACCACCACCAGCGAACTCAGCGACATGCCGATGGCGGCCAGCCAGGGCGGAATGAGCCCCATGGCGGCCAGCGGCAAGGCCGAGAAGTTGTAGCACACCGACCAGATCATGTTTTGACGCATGATGCGGCGGGTGGCCTGGGCAATATCCACGGCATCGTGGATGCGCATCAGGCGTGGGCTCATCAGCACCGCATCGGCGCGGGTACGCGCCAGGTCGGTGGCACCGTTCATGGCAATCGCGACATCGGCCCCGGCCAGCACGGGCACATCGTTGATGCCATCACCAATCATCACCACCCGTTCGCCCTGGGTCTGCAGCTCGCGCAGCCGGTTCAGCTTGTCCTCGGGGGACTGGCCCGCGTGCCAGGTCTCGATATTGAGCTGATCGGCCAGGCTTTCCACGGCTTCCCGGGTATCCCCGGAGAGCAGCTCCACCGCCAGACCGCGTGCTTGCAGGGCCTCCACGGTTTGCGCGGCGTCTTCCCGAATGCCGTCATGCAGCTTGAACCAGGCGCGTGGCTGGTGATCTTCGCTCAGCAGCAGCCACTGTCCGCTGCCCGGCACCGGGATGCTTTGCTGGCTGGCGAAGTCGGGTTTGCCCAACCGCCAGACGGCTCCATCAAGAGTACCCTCGAGGCCGCTACCGGTATGGCTCTTCACATGTCGGGCCTGAAGCGTGGCATCCCGGAAGGGGCGGAAGGCGCGGGCGATAGGATGCTCGGAGTGGGCTTCCAGCGCGGCGGCAATGGCGCGTAGATGCTCGCTATCGTGATGTCCCAGCGGTTGGGTCTGGGTGAGCTGCATTTCACCGCGGGTCAGCGTGCCGGTCTTGTCGAAGATGACGCGGGTAACGTTGGACAGCGACTCGATGGCATCGGCGCGAGTAATCAACACGCCCCGCTGGCGCAGCTGGCCGTGGCCGGCGGTTAGCGCCGTGGGCGTGGCCAGAGCCAGTGCACAGGGGCAGGTGACCACCAGTACCGACAGCATGATCCAGAGCACTCTCGATGGGTCGATGATCCACCAGGTGATGGTGACACAGGCCGTCACCAGCAGTAGCCGAAGGACGAACAGGTGGGCCATGCGGGCGGCCATTTGCGCCAGGCGGGGGCGGCTGGCAAAGGCGCGATCGGTCAGGTCGACGATGCCTGCTACCCGAGCCGTACTGCCGGGGTGGGTGACGCGCATGGTTAGCGGATTTTCCATGTTCTGGCTGCCGCCCACCACGCTATCGCCGATACGCCGGGTCACCGGCAAGTACTCGCCGGTCAGCATGGATTCGTCGAGGCTGGATTCGCCCTCTTCGATCACGCCATCGGCAGGGACGCCGTGGCCCGGCTTGATCAATACGCGGTCGCCTACCGTCAGTTCGCTGGCCGGCAGAATACGCTCACTGCCATCCGCCTCCAGACGAATGGCCGAGACCGGCAGTACGCCGCTCAGCGCATTGCCGCTGTGGCCGCTACGGCGCCGCGCGCGGCCTTCCACGTAGCGGCCAAACAGCAGAAAGAAGGTGAACATGGCCACGGAGTCGAAATATACCTCGCCGACATCGAACAGCACCGCATAGCTACTGGCCAGGTAAGCGCCGCCAATGGCTAGCGAGACCGGCACGTCCATGCCTAGCACGCCGCTTTTCAGGTCGCGCAGGGCATTGCGGAAAAAGGGCTGTGCCGAAAACAGCACCACTGGCGTTGCCAGCGCAAACGAGAGCCAGTGGAACAGAGCATAGAAATCGGCGCTCAGCTCCCCTGGGTCCGACACATAGATCGGTATCGAGAACATCATCACCTGCATCATGCCCACGGCGGCTACGATCAGGCGCCGCACGTTCATGCGCTCTTCGTGTTGCAGGCGCGCCTGGGCCTGATCGGGCTCGTAGGGTTGGGCGTCGTAGCCAATGCTGGCCAGCTCGGCCAACAGTTGGGAGAGCTTGATACGTGTCGGGTCCCAGCATATGCGCAGGCGGTGGTGCGACAGGTTGACCGCGCTGGAGCTGACGCCTTCCAAGGCGTTCAGGCGGTGTTCGATGAGCCAGGCGCAGGCGGCGCAGGTGATCCCTTCTACGGCCAGGGTTGCCCGCAGGTGTCCTTCATCCCCTTCCGGGTGAGTGAACTGGGCCTGCAGCGCCGGGTCGTCGAACACCGACCAGGTGTCTGATTTGCTGGCCTGACGCTCGTCGGGGCGCTCCGGTAGCTCGGTGCGGTAGCGATAGTAGCTCTCCAGGCCGCCTTCCACGATGGCGTGGGCAACCGCTTCGCAGCCGGGGCAGCAAAGCGGCTGGGGCGCTTCGTCGATGATGATCTTCCATGGTGCCCCATCAGGCACCGCGCTGCCGCAGTGGTAACAGCTGGCTAGAGATACAGTACTCATTCGCTCTGCGTGCGGCCTCCGGGTAGAAGGGCGACACTCTCTTCATTGGGGAAGCGCGCCTCACCGATCAGCCGCCAGTCGGCGTCGGTTTGCTGGGGCTGCAGCTGAATGTACCAGCGGTAGCGCAGGTTGTCGGGGCCTTGGGTGATGTAGCGGCCTTCGCGCACGTGTTGCAGCACGAACTCCTGATCGCGGTCATCCTGAGTCGGGAAGATCAGCGTCAGATAGAGGGTCTCCGGGCGGTCGTCGCCAGTCAGGTCCAGCACGATATCGCTGGTGAGCGGGTCGATGCGCAGCTCTGCGGAAAGCCCCAGCTCATTGGCACGCTCCTGCTTGGCCAGCACCATGTTGATGGCCTTGCCGTGTTCGTAGTAGTCCTCCTGGACCACCATGCCGTCGGCAGTCTTGATCGACAGGACCGCAAAAGTGATGCTGACCACGATGGACGAGGAGAGCAGCGCCAGCAGGAACCATGGCCAGAACTGTTTGTACCAAGGATGAATCGGGGTGTCGGACATGGGGGCTTATCTCCTAACGTCGCCCAGGAAGCGCGTTTCACGCTCCGAGCGAATGGTATCGTCTTGCTGAGACTGCAAGATGAAAGTGATCGGTTGGCTGGGCTGTTGCAGCTCAGTTGGGTCGGCCAGGACGGTCACGATCTGGGTGCGTGTCTCGCCAGCAGGCACTTCTATCGACGTGCGGTCCAGGGCGAGTGTCTCGAGCCCGGTCGCGCTCAGTTGATAGGTATGGGCCGTATTGTCCAGATTGCGAATCGTCAGGTTATAGACGTTACTGACCTGACCCTCTCGCGTGATCTGGTAAAGTTGTGTGCGTTCTCGCTCTGCCTCGAAGTCCAGCGGCATGCGCTCATTCACCGCCCAGGCGAACGTGGCGATCATGACCAGTAGTGCGGCCAGATAGCCCAGCAGGCGGGGGCGTAGCACATGACTCTTCTTGCCTTCCAGTGCATTTTCCGTGGTATAGCGAACCAGCCCGCGCGGGTAGCCCATGCGATCCATGACGCTGTCGCAGGCATCGATACAGGCGGCGCAGGTGATGCATTCGTACTGAAGGCCGTCGCGAATATCGATCCCCGTGGGGCACACCTGCACGCACAGCTCGCAGTCGATACAGTCACCGTATCCTGCCGCCTGAGCCTGGGAATGGGTGAGGGTTTTCTTGCGGCTGCCGCGCGGTTCTCCCCGGGTGGCGTCGTAAGAAACGATCAGCGTATCACGGTCGAACATGACCGACTGAAAGCGAGCGTAGGGGCACATGTAGATGCACACCTGCTCACGCAACCAGCCCGCATTCAGGTAAGTGAACACCAGGAAGAAGCCGACCCAGAAGTAGGACCAGCCGTGTGCCTCCAGTGTGGGCAGTTCGACCACCAGTGAACGAATGGGCGTGAAATAGCCCACGAAGGTCACGCCGGTGGCCAGAGCGATCAGCAGCCAGGCGCTGTGCTTGGCGGTCTTGCGCCACGCCTTGCTGGCGTCCATGGCCTGTTTGTCCAGCTTGATGCGCTGATGGCGGCTGCCTTCGATACGGTGTTCCAGCCAGATGAACAGGAAGGTCCAGACGCTCTGCGGGCAGGTATAGCCGCACCAGACACGACCAGCAAACACCGTGATGAAAAATAGCCCAAAGGCACAGATGATCAATAGCCACGAGAGCAGCACGAACTCTTGTGGGTAGAAAGTCGCCGCAAAGATATGAAACTCACGCCCCGGCAGGTCGAACCATACGGCCGGTCGATCCCCCCAGTTCAACCAGGGAAGCAGAAAGAAGGCCATCATCAGCGCCCAGTTGGCGCTGCGCCGAACCTTTTGGAACAGACCTTTGATTTCACGCACGTAGATATGCCGCCGCTTGGCGTACATCTCTTGGGTCTCGTTCTGGCCAGGCGTGTGGTGCCCAACGGTTGGCGGCGTAATATCGTGGCTAGGTATTTTTTCCATGGCGGTGATCGCAGCTCAGTGAGGCAGACGTGGGCGGCAGCCGAAGGGTGGTCGCTGGCGTAGTAGCGTTATGCCGTGTCGCTAAACCTGTGTCGATAAACAATAGTGTAACGGATCGCCGAGCGGCTGAGCGGTTGCTGGATGTAGAAAGGGTGCGGTATGAAACCGCACCCTTGGTGCACGCTGGCGTCAAACGCCTGTCAACGAGATCAGTCGCGGAAGCGCAGGCTGTACACGTAAGCGGCCACCAGGTGGACGCGCTCTTCACCGATGTACGCCGCCTGGGCAGGCATGTGGCCGTTACGGCCGTTGCGCAGCGTTTGGCGTACAGAGTCGGCAACGCTCTGCCCTGGTGCCTGATACAGCCAGATATCGTTGGTCAGGTTGGGGGCGCCGAGTGCCGTGTTGCCAGTGCCGCTAGGCGTGTGACAGGCGGCACAGGCGGCCAGGAAGGTGCTTTCACCGCTGGCTGCGCGCTCCTCGTCGTGCTCCAGGTTGGAGAGCGACAGCACGTACTGGGTCAGGTTCTCGATGTTGTTCTCACCGAGCTGCTGCCAGGAGGGCATCAGACCATTCCGACCGTTGTTCAAGGTGGTCAGAATGTTCTCGGGTTCGCCGCCGTACAGCCAGTCGTCATCGGTCAGGTTCGGGAAGCCGTAGCCGCCCTGGGCGTTGGAGCCGTGGCACACCGCGCAGTTGTTCAGGTAAATGCGCTCGGCCACCTGCATGGCCTCGGCATCACGCGCCAGTTCGGGAATCGGCACTTCCTGGTACTGAGCAAAGATCGGTGTGAAGCGCTCGTTGGCCTGCGCCACTTCTTCTTCCCACTGACTTTCCTGAGACCAGCCCAGCACGCCCGCGTAGTTGCCCAGACCTGGGTACAGCACCAGATAGCCCAGCGCAAAGACCACGGTCAGGATGAAGAGCTTGAACCACCACTGGGGCAGGGGGTTATCGTACTCTTCGATGCCATCAGCCGCGTGGCCAGTGGTCTCTACATTGCCATCAGCATCCGGGGTCTTGTCGGTGCGGCGGTTGGAGATCAGGATCCAAACGCTCAGCGCAATCGTGCCCAGAGTGATGACGATGATCCAGGCGCTCCAGAAGCTGGATAGGGAGTCACCCCATAAGTTATTCATCTATTCTTATCTCCCCTGTCGTGGCGGGAATCCGCTTCGCCCTCTGGCGAAGCATGCTTGTCACGGGTCGGTTGCTTATCGTTTTCATCGTCGGCAAAGGGCAGGTTGGCCGCTTCATCGAAGTCGGGTTTGCGCCGCTTGGAGTAGGCCCAGAAGAAGATGCCTACGAAAGCGACAATGAGAATGAACGTGATAAGTCCGCGGAAAGTTCCCGTATCCATAACTTAACGAGTGCCCTCGAGCACGGTTCCTAACTGTTGCAGATAGGCCACCAGCGCAGTGATTTCCTGCTGGCCGCGTACTTCGGCGGTGGCGTTGGCGATATCTTCATCGGTGTAGGGAACGCCCAGCTGACGCAGTACACGCATCTTGCGCGGTGTCGCTTCGCCATCCAGGGTGCGCTCGAACAGCCAGGGGTAAGCCGGCATGATGGACTCGGGCACGACATCGCGCGGGTTGTACATGTGGGCGCGGTGCCAGTCATCGCTGTAGCGGCCGCCTACGCGCGCCAGGTCTGGCCCCGTACGCTTGGACCCCCACAGGAAGTTGTGCTCGTATACCTGCTCACCAGCCACGTTGTAGTGGCCGTAGCGCTCGGTTTCCGCACGGAACGGGCGAATCATCTGGGAGTGACAGCCCACACAGCCTTCGCGGCGGTAGATGTCCCGGCCTTCGAGCTCCAGTGCACTCAGCGGGCGCAGCCCCTCCACGGGCTCCGTCGTATCCTTTTGAAAGAACAGTGGCACGACTTCGGCCAAGCCGCCGAAGCTGATCGCAACCAGGATCAAGACGGCGAGTAGGCCAACGTTCTTTTCGACAATCTCATGTTTCATTGGTCTGAACTTCCCCGGTTTAAGCGGCTTGTGGTGCCGAGTAGCTGATGGCTTCACGACGCTTGACGGTCATGTACACGTTGAACGCCATGATCAGCATGCCGACTACCCAGAACAGGCCGCCTATCAGACGAACGAAGTAGCCTGGGCCACTGGCTTCGACAGACTCAACGAAGGTGTACATCAGCGTGCCGTCGGCGTTGATGGCGCGCCACATCAGGCCTTGCATGATGCCATTGACCCACATCGCCGCGATGTACAGTACGGTACCGATGGTGGCCAGCCAGAAGTGCACGGCGATCAGGCTGACGGAGTACATTTCGGTGCGGCCGAAGACCCGCGGAATCAGGTGGTACATGGAGCCGATGGTGATCATCGCTACCCAGCCCAGGGCACCAGAGTGCACGTGGCCGATGGTCCAGTCGGTGTAGTGAGACAGCGCGTTGACGGTCTTGATGGCCATCATCGGGCCTTCGAAGGTCGACATGCCGTAGAACGACAGAGCCACGACCAGAAAGCGCAGGGTCGGGTCGGTGCGCAGCTTATGCCAGGCGCCCGAGAGGGTCATCATGCCGTTGATCATGCCGCCCCAGGAAGGTGCCAGCAGGATGATCGACATGATCATGCCCAGCGACTGCGCCCAGTTGGGCAGTGCGGTGTAATGCAGGTGGTGCGGGCCTGCCCACATGTAGATCATGATCAGCGCCCAGAAATGGACGATGGACAGACGGTAGGAGTAGATCGGACGCTCGGCCTGTTTCGGCACGAAGTAGTACATCATGCCCAAAAAGCCTGCCGTCAGGAAGAAGCCCACCGCGTTGTGGCCGTACCACCACTGCACCATGGCATCCACGGCACCGGCATAGATCGAGGTGGAGTACATCATGGTGACAGGAATGGCGGCGTTGTTGACGATGTGCAGCACGGCCACGGTCAGGATGAACGCAGCAAAGAACCAGTTGGCCACATAGATGTGGGACGTGGCGCGCTTCTTGATCGTCATCAGGAACACGATGGCGTAGCTGATCCAGACAACGGCAATCAGGATGTTGATTGGCCATTCCAGCTCTGCGTACTCTTTCGTGGTGGTATACCCCAATGGCAGGCTGACCACGGCAGAAAGGATGACCGCCTGCCAACCCCAGAAGGTGAACGCGGCGAGCTTGTCAGAGAACAGACGTGTCTGACAGGTACGCTGAACGACGTAATACGACGTCGCGAACAGCGCTGAGCCACCGAAGGCAAAGATGACGGCGTTAGTGTGTAACGGACGAAGACGCCCGAAGCTAGTCCAAGGTAAGCCGAGGTTCAGTTGCGGCCAAACCAGCTGGGAGGCGAGGATGACGCCAATCGTCATGCCCACGATGCCCCACACAACGGTCATGATCGCGAACTGCCGAACTACCTTGTAATTGTAGGTCGGGTGTTCCAGTGCTGTGCTCATTTCATGTTCCCATCGAACGCGGTTAGGGGGTAACCCGTAGCATTGTGCATTAGCATTTTGCCTGGGTGCGGCCACCCGCTTGATGATGCAGGTCAAGATCCGGCCTAGATTCTATCGCAGCCGAGGCTTAAGCTGAACACGCCAATGGATGTAACGCTGAATTAGCAGGAGTCGACGTTGTCCTATTACGCTGGCCTGGGGTTCGAGCCGCTTGCGCCACAGGCACTGTTCAAGGGTATTGCCAGCCCCGCTGTTCAGCGCTTTTACGTGGAAGGATATGGGCCGGTGAGTGTTTCCGGCATGCCCCGGCAGGGGCGCTTGCTGCTGCTGCACGGTGCGGGAGCAGGGCACCTGAGCGATTTTATGCGGCAATTTGCCGCGACGCTGGCGGCGCATGACATACAGGTATGGGCTATCGATTTGCCCTACATGCAGCAGATGCACGAGCAGGGCAAGCGTCGCCCGCCACCACCCGTGCTGAAAAGTGTGGCCTGTGTCGCTGACTGGTACTCCCTGATCGAGCCGTTGGGCCCACTTCCTTTATGGGTGGGGGGCAAGTCCATGGGCGGGCGCCTGGCGTCGTTATTTGCCAGTGAGCGGACGTGCCCAGGCGTGATCGCCGTGGGGTATCCGTTCCATCCTCCTAAAAAGCCGGACGTGCTGCGAACGGAGCACTTTGCGTCGTTGTCCTGCCCGACGTTGATCATCCAGGGCGAGCGAGATCCTTTTGGCACCCGTGCTGAGGTAGAGAGCTACCGACTACCGAGGCGCGTGCAGGTGGAATGGCTTGCCGATGGGGACCATGATTTCAAGCCACGGAAATTATCCGGCCTGAATCAAAAGGTTTTGATTGACGAGGCTGCCCGGATTGCGGCATCCTTCGTCCGCGCTCAAGGAGCGGAAGTCGGTGATACGTGCAGCACACTGGTTTAAATGCAGAATTTAAACGCTTCGTGTTGACATTTGAACAGGCTTCTGTAGAATGCAGCGCCACGTGACCAGCGGGTGGTTAGCTCAGTTGGGAGAGCACCAGCCTTACAAGCTGGGGGTCACTGGTTCGAACCCAGTACCACCCACCATTGACATGGTGCCCTGGAAACGTAAGCAGCAAGTGATGCATTTGTGGACCGGTAGTTCAGTCGGTTAGAATGCCGGCCTGTCACGCCGGAGGTCGCGAGTTCGAGTCTCGTCCGGTCCGCCATCATCGCTCAATGTTGCACATCAGTTATCGTAATTCGGACCGGTAGTTCAGTCGGTTAGAATGCCGGCCTGTCACGCCGGAGGTCGCGAGTTCGAGTCTCGTCCGGTCCGCCACGATAACCTGAAGCAGTCGATTGATCAGCCAATGGCTGTCAATGATCGGGTGGTTAGCTCAGTTGGGAGAGCACCAGCCTTACAAGCTGGGGGTCACTGGTTCGAACCCAGTACCACCCACCATTCAAGTAGCGCGCATAGCGACTGAACCGCTTTGATGACGCCCTTGCAATGGTCTTGAAGTGTCTTAACGTGGACCGGTAGTTCAGTCGGTTAGAATGCCGGCCTGTCACGCCGGAGGTCGCGAGTTCGAGTCTCGTCCGGTCCGCCATTAAGCACTTATCGGTTATGCATGTGCATGCAAGCACGTCGATAAAACCGAACACATTCCAAAAGCCCGGATCTTCGATCCGGGCTTTTTTGTCGTTTCTATTTCCATATGTTTCTATTTCCAGATGCCTATGTTCAGGCGCGCATGACGCCGTTTGTCACGGCGTCAGCGGTGCTCAGTGGTCAGGCGATAGCGCTGACACCGGCTTTGGCGATCTGGACATCCTGGTCCGGCTTGACGCCAGAAATCCCCACGGCACCCACGACCTGGCCATCCACGATGATCGGTACGCCGCCGGACAGCAGCCCCTGCAACGGTGCCGAGACAAACGCCGTACGGCCACCGTTGATCATCTCCTCGAAGATTTGCGTCTCTTTGCGGCCGAGCGCTGCGCTGCGCGCTTTTTGGGTCGCTACTTCGGCGCTGAACGGGGCAGCGCCATCTAGCCGACGCAGGGCCAGCAGGTGGCCGCCATCGTCGGTGACGGCAATGGTCACGGGCCAGCTGTTGTTGTCGGCTTCTTGCTGTGCGGCGTCCAGTACTTGAATGACGTCGGCTTGGCCCAGAACGGCTTTGGTTTGCATCAAAGTATCCTTCTTATCATGGGGGGTGAGGCGCGGCGCCTGACGGGCAAGGCGTGATGCCAGGGGCCGCGAGTATCGAGGTTATACCAGGGCAGCGTCGACGACTTCTACCCAGTGGCGGACTGGCGTGCGATTGGCACTGGCCAGATGCGTCTGACAGCCGATATTGGCGGTCACGATCACTTCGGGGTTGCCTGCTTCCAGAGCATTGAGTTTGTTGTCGCGCAGCTGGGTGGCGAGCTCCGGCTGGGTCACCGAGTAGGTGCCTGCCGAACCGCAGCACAGGTGGGCATCCTTGACCGGAGCCAGCGTAAAGCCGAGTTTGCCCAGCACGCTTTCCACCGCGCCGTTGAGCTTCTGGGCATGCTGCAACGTACAGGGGCAGTGGAATGCCAGACGCTGATGCTCCTTGAGCTGCAGGGCCTCCAAAGGCTCGTCGCGCAGAATCTCGACGATATCCTTGGCCAGTGCGCTGACGCGCTGGGCCTTTGCCGCGTAGACAGGGTCGTCCTTGAGCATGTCGGCATACTCTTTGACGAAGGCGCCGCAGCCGCTGGCGGTTTGCACGATGGCTTCGGCCCCTTGCTCGATTTGCGGCCACCAGGCGTCGATATTGGCGCGCATGCGCTGGCGACCGGCTTCCTGTGCATTGAGGTGGAAGTCGATGGCACCGCAGCACCCCGCTTCACTGATCGGTGTGACGCTGATGCCCAGGCGGTCGAGCAATCGAGCCGTCGCCGCATTGGTGTTGGGCGAGAGACCAGGCTGCACACAGCCTTCCAGGATCAATACCTTGCGCGTATGGCGCTGGCTGTCGGGGCGTTGACCTGCATCCACCGGAGCGGGCGGCATTTTGCTGCGCAGCTTGCCAGGCACCAGCGGTTTGAAGGTTTGCCCCAGACTCAGCAGCGCCTTGAAGCGCTTGGGGTCCACCAGCATTTTACGCAGGGCGTAGCGTTGGGCGCGTTCGGCGGCCGAGCGGGGCACGCGGCGCTCGATCTCGGCGCGTCCTATATCCAGCAGCTTGTGATACTCGACGCCCGAGGGGCAGGTGGTTTCACAGTTGCGGCAGGTCAGGCAGCGGTCGAGGTGCAGGCGAGTCTCTTCGGTGACCTGGTCATCGTCATCGCGGCTCTCCAGCAGCTCTTTCATCAGGTAGATACGCCCGCGTGGCCCGTCTCGCTCATCGCCCAGCAGCTGGTAAGTGGGGCAGGTGGCGTTACAAAAGCCGCAGTGTACGCAGGTGCGCAGAATGCGCTCGGCTTCCTGAATATGCGGTTTCTGGCGGTCGGCATCGGTAAAGTGCGTCTGCATGTCAGCTCTCCTGATTAAAATGCCGCATAAAGACGACCAGGATTGAAAATGCCGTGGGCATCCAGTTCGGCCTTCAGGTTGCGATGATACTTTTCCACGACTGAATTCAGTGGCGTGAACGGTGACTCCGCACCGCCCTGATGATGCGGGGTGTAGCAGGTGGCGTGGCCGCCTGCCTGCTGGCAGGCATCGCGCAGGGTTTGCGCGGGCAATGGGGTTTTCACCCAGCGCTGGCTGCCGCCCCAGTCGTAGAAGATATCGCTTTCATCGACGGCCAGTGCCAACGGCGGTGTATGGGGTGGTAGCGACAGGCGCCACAGAGCTTGGCCCTCGGCCAGGTTGAAAAAGGCGTGCTGCAGGTCGCGTAGCTGCTGCCAGAAGTCTGCCGAGAGGGCGTCGCCGCCCAGCCGCTCTTTGGTCGCCTTGACCGAGCTTTCGCCGCCTTCCAGGCGAATGAACAGCTCGCCCGCGTGCCAGGCCGCGGCGGTGATCGGCAGCGGCTGGCGGCCCAGCTCGGAGAGCTTCGCCAGGGCGTCTTCCAGCCCCATGGAGAGGCGCAGGCTATGGCTGGCGGGGGGAATCGGCAGCACCTTGAAAGAGATATCGGCCAGTACGCCCAGCGTGCCCTGGGCGCCGGTCATCATGCGGGAGAGATCGTAGCCCGCCACGTTCTTCATGACTTCGCCGCCAAAGCGCAGCAGTTTGCCTTCCTGGGTGATCACCCGGGTGCCCAGCACGAAATCCCTGGCAGCCCCGGCCCAGGGGCGACGGGGGCCGGACATGCCGGTGGCGACCGCACCGCCAATGGTGCTGGCTTCGCCAAAGATCGGTGGCTCGAAAGGCAGCATCTGATGCTTCTCGGCAAGTGCTGCGTTCAGCGCGTCAAGCCGTGTGCCGGCCCGCACGGTCACCACCAGCTCCACGGGGTCGTAGGAGACAATGCCACGATGGGCCGCGACATTGAGCTCCGCGCCTTCTACCGGGCGGCCATAGAAAGCCCGAGTGTTTCCCGCCACGATGCGTAGCGGGGTGCGCTCGGCGTAGGCGCTGCGCACCTGTTCGCACAGTTCAGCGGCGATATCCTGGTCAGCGTGTATCGCTAGTTCGGTCATGGTCGGTCCTTGTGGCATCAGAAGCGTGGCAGCTCCGGATGCGGTAACTCGTTGTTATGTACATGCATGGCGCCAAATTCGGCGCAGCGCGCCAGGGTCGGAATGTTCTTCCCCGGGTTGAGCAGCCGTTGCGGGTCGAAGGCCGCTTTCAGAGCGTGAAAGACCGTCAGTTCGTCGGGCTGAAACTGGCTGCACATCTGATTGATCTTCTCGCGCCCTACGCCGTGCTCGCCGGTAATCGAGCCTCCTGCGGCAACGCACAGCTCCAGAATCTTGCCACCGACGTCTTCCGCCAGGGCCAGCTCACCCTCTTTGTTGGCATCGAACAGAATCAGCGGGTGCATATTGCCATCGCCCGCGTGAAACACGTTGGCCACAGCCAGGCCACTCTCCTCGGAAAGCGCGGCAATGCCCTTGAGTACCCGGGGCAGCTCGCGGCGGGGAATGGTGCCATCCATGCAGTAGTAGTCCGGTGACATGCGGCCTACCGCCGGGAAGGCGTTCTTGCGCCCGGCCCAGAATTTGGCGCGCTCGGCTTCGTCCCGGGCCTGTTGAATATGGGTGGCCCCGGCCGTTTCCAGTACGCGGCGAACGGTCTCGCAGTCGTCGTCCACGTCTGCTTCGACGCCGTCCAGCTCGCAGAGCAGAATGGCTTCGGCATCCACTGGATAGCCCGCCTTGATGAAGTCTTCTGCGGCCTGAATGGCGAGCTTGTCCATCATTTCCAGGCCACCGGGAATGATCCCTGCGGCAATGATGTCACCCACTGCGCGGCCTGCCTTTTCGATATCGTCGAAGCTGGCCATGAGGACCTTGGCGGTTTCCGGCTTGGGCAACAGCTTGACGGTAATCTCCGTGACCACCCCCAGCATGCCTTCGGAGCCATTCATCAGCGCGAGCAGATCAAAGCCTGGCGCATCCAGCGCTTCGGAGCCCAGCGTCATGTGCTCGCCTTCGATGGTCAGTACGTCCACGCGCAGCACGTTGTGCACGGTCAGGCCATACTTGAGGCAGTGCACGCCACCGGCGTTTTCGGCGACGTTGCCGCCAATGGAGCAGGCAATCTGGGAAGACGGGTCGGGCGCGTAATACAGGCCATAGGGCGCCGCCGCCTCGGAAATCGCCAGGTTGCGAACGCCGGGTTGTACCCTGGCCAGACGGGCATCGGGGTCGACGCTGATGATCTGATTGAAGCGCGACATGACCAGCAGCACGCCTTGTTCCAGGGGCAGGGCGCCGCCGGAAAGCCCGGTGCCTGCGCCGCGGGTCACCACCGGTACGCCCAGGGCGTGACAGCGCTTGAGCAGGCCTTCCACCTGGGCCAGCGTTTCCGGCAGGGCGACCAGCATGGGCAGCACCCGATAAGCCGCCAGGCCATCGCATTCGAATGGGCGCAGGTCTTCTTCGCGGTGCAGCAGGGTCAAGGTAGGCACAGCGCTTTGCAGGTCGCTGAGCACCTCGGCTTTATCACGGTGGACGAGCTCGCCATCGAGGCGCTCGTCGAACAGGATATTCATCGCGACATCCTTCATTTTTATCGTTGAACAGAGCAGCAGGTCGCCGCCGCTTGACGCCAATCTGAGCTTTTTTCAGGCGCCTGTCCAGCCTGTGGTGCAGTGGTCTGACCAGTAATTGGTCGATAGTCGCAAGGTTCGTGGCATACTCACCCCAGGCAGCTACTTGGTCTTACCGCCAGGAGGCGTCGTGGCTCAAGCAGAGAGGAGGGCAAGTGGTACTCAACAACGATGACATCGCCATGGGCAAACGCACGCCCGAGCACGTGGCGGCCAAGCTGGAAGAGCTGATTCTCGAGGGAGTCTTTCGACCGGGCCAACTGCTGCCTTCCGAGCGGCGGCTATGTGAGCGTCTGGGCGTTTCTCGTGCCTCCCTGCGTGAGGGGCTGAGGATCTTGCGCAGCAAGGGCATCATCAACACTCGCCAGGGCCATGGTTCCACCGTGGCGTCGCTGTTGCCGAGCCAACACCAGAGCCCGCTGATGCATCTGTTCCGCGACCATCCGCGGACGCTGTTCGACCTGCTGGAAGTGCGCGCGCTGCTGGAGGGCGAGTCTGCCTATCTGGCGGCTCGGCGTGGCACGTCCATGGACCGCGTGCTGATCACACGCCGCTATCGTGAGATGGCCGAATACGCTGCCCAGACGGATACCCTGGAAGTCGAGCAGTTGGCGCGGCTGGACCACGCGTTTCATCTGGCCATCTCCCAGGCCTCCCACAACCCCGTGCTGGTGCATACGCTGCAGGGGCTGACCGATCTGTTGCTCAGCTCGGTCTTTGCATCGGTCAAGCACCTCTACCACCGGCCCGGGCCCAGAGAAATGATCAATCAACAGCACGCACGCCTGCATGACTCGGTAGTCAGCGGCCACGCCGAGCAGGCGCGGCAGATTGCGCTGGAGCACCTCACCAGCATCAGTGAACTGCTGAGAGAGCTGGAGGCGGAGCACGATCGCCTGGAGCGCTCCGCCATGCGTCTGGATCAGTGGCAGTAATCATGACACTCTCCATGAGCGAATAACCAACAAAAGGAGCGTTACGTGGCCATCTATCAATTTGGCGAGCATCGGCCCGCTATTCATGAAGATGTATACATTGCCGACACGGCGGACGTCATCGGTCAGGTTACCCTGAAGGCTCGCGCCAGCGTGTGGTATCAGGCCGTACTGCGCGGCGACAGCGACCATCTGGAAATCGGTGAAGAGAGCAACATTCAGGATGGCGCCGTGCTGCACGCGGACCCCGGCTACCCGCTGAAGGTGGGAAAGGGGGTGACCGTCGGGCACCAGGCGATGCTGCATGGCTGTACCGTGGGGGATGGCTGCTTGATCGGCATTCAGGCGGTCGTGCTCAACGGCGCCGTGATTGGCGAGAACAGCCTGGTAGGCGCGGGAGCCTTCATCAAGGAAGGGGCGGTCTTTCCGCCAAACTCGCTGATTGTCGGCTCACCTGCCAAAGTGGTCAGGGAGCTGTCGGCAGAGGCGGTGGAAGCGCTGAAGCTGAATGCACAAAGCTATGTGATACGGGGCAAGCAGCACGCTGACTCGCTCAAGCGCATCGATTGAGCCTGCCTGTACCTGAAAACGCCCACCCCCAGGCGTGGCCCGGGGGTGGGAGAGGGTGTCTGAGCACAACTGAGGTTGTTACATCAGCGGATCAGTGATACCCAGCACATAGAACGCGACCAGCGCGATGATACCGGTGAATACCAGGTAGTAGATGGTCGGAATGATCGTTTTACGAATCGTGGTGCCTTCGCGACCCAGCAGGCCAACGGTTGCCGAGGCGGCGACCACGTTGTGAATCGCGATCATGTTACCCGCTGCAGCACCCACCGCTTGAAGGGCGACCATGACGGCGGTTGAGAGCCCCAGGGTTTGCGCAATGCTGAACTGGAACTCGGCCAGCATCAGGTTGGAAACCGTGTTGGAACCGGCGATGAAAGCACCCATGGCACCCACGGCGGGCGCAAAGAAGGGATAGACACCACCCACGCCGTTGGCGACGGCCTGGGCCATCATGACGGGCATGGAGACCAGGTCTGCGCCATTGACGCCCGAGTTGATCAGTATGCGCACCATCGGCACGGTGAAGATGAGTACGAAACCCGCACCAAAAATGGTCTTGGTGGACTCTGAAACCGCAGCGCTCATCTGACGCGGATTCATCTTGTGCAGGAAGTAGGTGATGAACACCACGGCTAGAATGATGCCGCCCGGCAGGTAGAGCGGCTGGAGGCCGCCGCTGACGCCGGTTTCACCGAAAATGTTGGTCCAGTTCAGGTTCACGGAAGTCAGTGCCACACGCAGGGGCTCGACGGTACGGGAGGCCACCAGGAAGATCGCCAGCAGTACATAGGGAATCCAGCCTTTGAGCGTCGAAATCGGTGTCTTGCCTACCACGTCATCCAGCTTGATCTGCAGATTGCCGATCCACTCATCCGGCCAGGAGGTGGCTTCCGGGAAGTCCCAGGTGTCTTTCGGCAGCAGGAATCCTTTACGCGCGGCGGGTACGACAATGGCCAGACCGACCATGGCACCGATCATCGAGGGGAACTCTGGTCCCAGGAAGACGCCTACCAGCATGTAAGGTACGACGAACGCGATGCCCGTGAAAATGGCGAACGGAGCAATGGACAGCCCCTCTTTCCAGGAGCGGTTGGCGCCAAAGAAGCGCACCATGATCAGCACCAGAATCAGCGGCATGAGAATACCCACGATGCCGTGAGTGATTGCCGTGGTGCTGGTGACCTGCTGGAAGAACGCTTCCCAGGTGGAGCCGTTGGCTTCCAGTTGCGCCGTGATGCCGGCACGGTCGAGGCCGCTGCCCACGCCCACCACAATCGGGGTGCCCACTGCGCCAAACGATACCGGGGTCGACTGAATCATCATGCCTACCACGACGGCCGCCAGCGCCGGGAAGCCCAGGGCCACCATCAGCGGTGCAGCCACCGCAGCGGGGGTGCCAAAGCCTGAGGCGCCTTCGATAAAGCAGCCAAACAGCCACGCTACGATCAGCGCCTGCACGCGGCGGTCCGGGCTGATGCCTGAAAAGCCGTTACGGATGGCCGTGATGCCCCCAGAGTGCTTGAGGGTGTTCAGCAGCAGGATGGCGCCAAAGATGATCCACAGCAGGCCAGCGGTCTGGATCAACCCTTGAACGGTGGATGCCGCGACACGGCTGAACGACATGTCCCATGCAGTCAGGCCGATAATGGCAGCGGTGAGGAAAACGATCGGCATCGCTATCTTGGCGGGAATCTTAAAGCCTATGAGCAATATCCCGGCCAGCAACAGCGGCAGAAATGCCAGAAGAGCTAGTATATTTTCATTCATGGGAGGAACGGCCCCTTGTTATTGATTTGGTGTGCTCCGCGAAAGCCAACGCATCATTTTCAATGATAGTTGGGACAGCGTGAAAGATACGGTCAGGCGCCTGGAATGACTATATTGGAAAATTGGTCTTACCAGTAAAAGGGGCTTTTTCGGCCGCGTATCGAGGCGTTTTTTTAATATCAAGTGACTGTTATTCATTGCTTTTTTAGCGCTGCAAAGAAGCGCCGAGTCGACACCGTTATTAGACTAATAGACAGTTCAGTCAAGGAGGAGAAAGGCAGTACACAGAGGAGGGATGTTCTAGGCCTATCGCGTATGCTGTGACGGCGTATAGTGTAGGTGCACTCTTTACCTCTTTTCAGGAGTCGTTCGACCATGGCCATCACGCTTTATGATTTGTGCGGTCGCGATGATCGCTTGAGATTTTCTCCCTACTGCTGGCGCGTGCGCATGGCGCTGGCCCACAAAGGGCTGGCATACACTACGGTGGCCTGGCGGTTTCAGCAGAAAGAGGCGCTGGCATTTGCCCACTACGACAAGGTGCCGGTGTTGACCGATGGCGATACGGTGGTCACCGACAGCTTCGACATCCTGCGCTACCTGGATACCACTTACCCTGAGGCTCCGGTGCTGGGCGATGGACTGGGCTTGCAGCGTGTCACGCTATTCAAGCAACTGGTGGACCGCAGCATTACGCCCGCGCTGTTTCGTATCGTGGTGCTGGATCTGCTGGAAGCCATCCACCCGGAGGATAGGGAGTACTTCCGCACCACCCGTGAAGCGCGCTTTGGGGCCAGCCTCGAGGCGGTTCACGACCCCGATAAAGGCCGCCAGCAGCTGCACCAGGCGCTGGTACCCGTCAGTGCGCAACTCAAGGAGATGCCTTTCCTCGATGGTGACTCCCCTGCCGGAGCAGATTACCTGCTGTTCGGCAGCATGATGTGGGCCTATAGCGTCTCGACCGAAACGCTGGTGGAGGAGCGTGACCCCGTGGCCGGATGGTTCCAGCGCATGCTGGCGGTACACGATGGCGTGGCGGGCAAGGCCATGACCATTCGTGATCTATACTAGGCAAAGCGGTAATCGCCGCTGACATTCACAGGCAACATGAAGGGCCAAACCCTGTATGGGCACGCCCTTCATGGACAAGGAGATGGCAATGATTGACCTGTATTACTGGACAACGCCCAACGGCCACAAAATCTCCATCATGCTTGAAGAAGCGAAGCTCGCCTATCGTGTAAAGCCCATCAATATCGGGCGAGGCGAGCAGTTCGACCCCGAGTTCCTGGCCATTGCGCCCAATAATCGCATTCCTGCCATCGTCGACCATGCCCCGCGCGACGGGGGGCAGCCCATGGCGCTGTTCGAGTCAGGGGCGATTCTGGAGTACCTGGCAGACAAGAGTGGCCAGTTCCTGCCAGCAGAAGGGCGCGAGCGTTATGTGGTACTGCAGTGGCTGCACTGGCAGATGGGTGGGCTAGGCCCCATGGCCGGGCAAAATCATCACTTCTGCCACTATGCGCCCCACAAGATCGACTACGCCATCGAGCGCTACGTGCGTGAAACCAATCGGCTTTATAGCGTGCTGGACCAGCGTCTTTCTCAGCAGCACTATGTGGGCGGCGACCGTTACTCGATTGCCGACATGGCCATCTACCCATGGATCGTGCCCTGGGAAAAACAGCGCCAGACCCTGGAGGAGTTTCCCGACCTGGAGCGCTGGTTCGAAGAGCTTTCTCAGCGTCCCGCCATTCGCAAAGCCTATGCATTGGTCGAGGATGTGAACCCCCAGGCAGGTGCGCCCATGGATGACCTGGCGCGTAAGCACTTGTTCGGAAACCGCTAATAATGATTAACCGCGAGTGAGTCATCGCTAATGGCGATGCAGCGTGCGTGAAGGTGAAAAATTCATGTTGCGCTGCACAAAAAGCGCTGCTAGCTTTGATATTAGCAACGGCAACCGCCTATCAAGATGCGCCGTCGAGCGCATCGTACCGCTAGCTCACTCAAGGAGATTTAGTGATGAACAAGACAGCAGAAAAAACCAGCCAGCAGTTCGAGTCCGTGTTTGTTTCCCCCATGCGCTCTTACACACTGGCAGCGCTGGACTACTACGAGCAACTGGTCGGCGCTCAAATGGATGCTGCACGCGCCTATTCCGACATGACCATCGCCCAGGCGCGCACCTGGCTCGACGTCAAAGACGCCGATAGCTTCAAGAAAGCCATGGAAAGCCAGCAGAAAGCGGCCAGCGACATGATGGAGCGCATGAAAGGTGACTCCGAAAAAGTGACCTCTATCAGCCAGGGCTTCCTACAGGAAAGTCAGAAAATGGCGGAAGAGACCACCAAGAAAGCAGCCGATACTGCCAAATCGTAACGGTTGCTCCATGAAAATGCCGCGCCCTGAAGCGCGGCATTTTTTTATCCGAAGAGCGGGCGTTAGGTGGCGTCGCCTGCGCGCGCTCTCAGCCGAAACCGTGCAATCCTGATGATTTGCTCGATGGCCGTTTTTCTTTCTTGTGCCGGATCGTTGTTCAACCGTTTTTCAAAGGCCTCCAGAATGGCATAGCGGTCCAGGCCCTTGACGGCAATCACGAAGGGAAAGCCAAATTTTTCCTGATAGGCGGCGTTCAACTGCTCGAAGCGGGCAAACTCTTCCGGTGAACACTGATCGAGCCCAGCACCGGCCTGTTCGCTGGTAGAGTCGTGGGTCAGCTCCCCGGCCAACGCGGCTTTGCCGGCCAGGTCAGGGTGTGCCTGAATGACGGCCGTCTGCTGCTCGGGAGATGCCTGTTGAAGCATCTTGCCCATCAGTTCGGCCAGCGCATCCGGGGCGTCGTGAGTCTCTTTCAGGCCGTGTTGCCAGGCAGCCTTGGCCACCCAGGGAGAGTGTTCATAGACATCGCCATAGTGTGCCACGAAGGTTTCCAGGCTGCTTTGGCTCGGGGCAGGGGACAGTCGCAAAGGCGTTTCAGTCGGCACAAGGGTTCTCCAAGCGTGCGAAAAGGGAATTGCTGTATACAATAAATAGCATCAACGGTACTCTTTGACCAATAGGTCAAACCTGCCAACAACACCAATAACCCTGCCAATATGAGGAGTGACGATGGGACGCTTGACTACCCACGTGCTGGATACCGCCAAAGGGCAGCCCGGTCAGGGCATCATCATCGAGGTCTTTCGGTTGACCGGTGGCCAGCGCGAGCCGTTAGCGACCACCGTCACCAACAGCGACGGCCGCTGTGATGCGCCGCTGTTGGAAGGCGAGGCGCTGACCGCTGGCGAATATGAGCTAGTGTTTCATGCGGGAGACTATCTACGCCAGCAGGGGGTCGAGGCTGCCGAGCCCCGCTTCCTGGACGTCATCCCGCTGCGCTTTGGCGTGGCCGATGCCAGCCAGCATTACCACGTACCGCTGCTGCTCTCGCCGTATGGCTACTCGACCTATCGCGGTAGCTGAGGGGGCTTCACATGCAAGCGTACACTATCGAATTTGCCAACCTGCTGCTGCGCTGGCTCCACGTGATCGCCGCCATTGCCTGGATCGGAGAGTCGATCTATTTCGTCATGCTGGATAACAGCCTGCGCACGCCCAAGGCTCAGGAAGATCGTGACAAGGGTGTGTTTGGTGAGATGTGGGCGGTGCATGGCGGTGGTTTCTATCATAACCAGAAATACGCCACGGCCCCTGCCAAGCTCCCCAACGACCTGCACTGGTCGTTCTGGAAAGCCTACACCACATGGCTCTCTGGCTTTGCGCTGTTCGTCATTCTTTATATGGTCAATCCGGGTTTCTACCTGGTCAACCCCAACAGCAACTGGGCCTGGGCGGCCAACCTCACCGGATGGCAAGCCAACCTGCTGGCATTGAGCTTCCTGCTGGGCGGCTGGGTGGTCTATAACGAGCTCTGCAAGCGTATCAGCCCGGATATGCAACGTGACGGCCTGCTGAGCATTGCCGTGGCGGTGATGATGGTGGTCGTGGCGTATTTGAGCACCCAGATGTTCACCGGGCGGGCAGCCTTTCTGCTCACCGGGGCCGTCATGGCCACGGCCATGTCGGCCAACGTCTTCTTCTGGATCATTCCCGGCCAGCGCCGCATGGTCAAGGCCATGAAAGCCGGAGAGGCCCCCAACCCGCTAGATGGCAAGCGCGGCAAGCAGCGCTCGGTGCACAACACCTACTTCACGCTGCCGGTGGTGCTGCTGATGGTGAGTAATCACTACTCTTTTCTATACTCCCATGAACAGGCCTGGATCGTCATGGCCCTGTTCATCTTTGCTGGCGCGTTGATTCGTCAGTTCTTCGTGCTGATGCATGCGGGCAAGGTCCAGCCTGCTTATCCTGCGATAGGCGTAGGGCTCATTCTGCTGGCGTTCTGGGTAGCGGCCCCCAGCCCGCGCGCCGCCGTGGAAAGTACCAGTGCGGCCCCCGACCAGGCCCAGATCACCGCTCTGGTGGAGCAGCACTGTACCCTGTGCCATGCGCGTAACCCTGAGCACGCCGGGTTCTCCGCGCCGCCTGCGGGCTACGCCTTCGATAACTGGGAAGAGATACTGGGCCACAAGGCACAGATTCAGCGGGTCGTCGCCACTCGCTACATGCCGCTGGGCAATATCACCAACATGAGTGACGAAGAGCGCGATATCATAGCGGCCTGGGAGGAGTAAAACGGTTCGCAGAGAGGAGACCCCATGAGCGAAGCGCAGACGGCGTTGAAACGGCGGCCCACGGAAAAAGAGGGTGACGAGCGCCACGAAGCCATTTACCGAGCAGTGAGCGATGCCATCGTGGAGCAACGCCTCAAGCCGGGTGCCCGGCTGCGCGAAGATGCCCTGGCAGAGGTGTTTGGCATCAGCCGCACGGGGATCCGTAAAATCCTGCAGCGGCTGGCGCTGGAGCAACTGGTGACCCTGACCCCGCGCCGTGGGGCCAGCGTGACGCGCCCTACTGCCGATGAAGCCAAGGACGTGTTCGATGCACGCCAGCTCATCGAGTGCGGCCTGATGCCGGACGTGGCAAGGCGCATGGATGCGAAGGCGGCTGCCGAGCTGCGAGACATGGCCAGGCAGGAGCGACAGGCCCTGCGCAGCGGCCAGCAAAGCGTGGCCATCCGTCTCTCGGCCGATTTTCACGTGCGCCTGGCGCAGCTCTCCGGCAACGCCACCCTGGCGGAATTCGTCGAGCGCCTCTGCTCGCGCTCTTCACTGATCCTCGCCGTATATGGTCATCGCGGCCACCTGGGCTGCGAGTCCCACGACCATGACGACCTGATCGGCTACCTGGAAGCAGGCAATGGCGAACGTGCCAAGGCCTTCATGAGCCGTCACCTCAAGGCCATCGAAGCGTCGCTGTCGATAGTCGAAGAGAAAAGTGATACGCCCGACCTGCGTGAAGTCTTTCGTCTTTGAACTCTATCACCGCAGTGCCTGATCACCGCAGTGCCGGGTAGGCGTTGGGTCGTTTCAAAGCCTGCTGGCGCTGTCCGTGATGCCATTTTCCTCGATGTGTGCTCATGAGTGGCCTTGAGTGGGCTGCGTCGGCTGCTGTGGCGCACTATTTTGGGTTGAACGCGTGCTCGCTTGCACCGTTGCAATGCCTTCAAGCCAACAGGTACAGCACAGGCGTCGCGCAGCAATAGCATCATTGTGTTGTCTTTCATAAAAAGAGGGTCAGGAAGAACTCTCGCTAAATATCTCATGTATACGAAAAATATATTTTTTGTACATTTATTGTTGCTGCTTTTGGCACCGTTTTGATGGTTGGCCTCCTTTTTGGCACTCCTCTTGCACTACTTAAGCACGGTATAAGCATCAAGAGCTTTGCTTTCTGCTAAGTAAACAGTAAGGGGACGATTAAAATGGTATACAAGAAAATGGTGGCGACCCTGCGTTTCATGCATCAAACCCGACGTACCGCGCTGTTATCGCTGGGCGTAGCGCTTTTCGCAGCCCCAGCCATGTCGGACGAGCAAGTGCTGCGTATCGCGATGACGGCCTCCGATATTCCGCTGACGACCGGGCAGCCTGATAGCGGCTTCGAGGGTTATCGCTTCCTCGGTTACACCATCTATGATGCGTTGATCAACTGGGACATGTCCTCGGCAGAGGAGGTAAGTGGATTGACGCCAGGGCTGGCGGAAAGCTGGGAGGTCGATGCGGACGACCAGCGAGTGTGGGTTTTCAATCTGCGTGAAGGCGTGCTTTTCCATGACGGTAGTGAGTGGAATGCTGACGCTGCCATCTGGAACCTCGATAAAATTTACGATGAAGCGTCCGAGCAGTTCGATGCCCGCCAGGCAGGTAACGTCCGGGGCCGTATTCCTTCCATGGATGGCTACGAAAAAGTAGACGACTACACCATTCAGTTCACCACCAGCGAGCCAGATGCATGGTTCCCCTACCAGCTTTCCTTCCTGCTCTTCTCAAGCCCTGCGCAATGGGAAGCATTGGGCGGTGACTGGGATGCGTTTGCCAGCGCTCCTTCGGGTACAGGGCCTTTCAAGCTGACGCGCCTGGTGCCTCGCGAGCGTGCCGTGCTGGAACCCAACCTGGAGTATTGGGATGAAGCGCGTGTGCCTCGTTTGACACGACTCGAACTGATCCCGATGCCTGAATCCAGCTCGCGCACTTCCGCGCTGCTCTCGTCGCAGGTCGATTGGATCGAGTCACCGGCGCCAGATGCCATTCCTCGTATGCAGTCTCAAGGTATGGAGATCACCAGCAACCCTTATCCGCACACCTGGCCTTATCAGTTCTCCATGCAAGAAGGCAGCCCCTGGCGTGATATCAACGTCCGCAAAGCGGCTAACCTGGCAGTGGACCGTGAAGGTCTGGAAGCCATGCTGGGTGGTTTGATGGTGCCCGCAGTGGGTATCGTGGCGCCGGATCATCCCTGGTATGGCGAGCCCACCTTCGAAACCCGCTATGACCCCGAAGAAGCCATGCGGCTATTGGCCGAGAGCGGTTTTGGCCCCGACAATCCCGTCGACATCAAAGTGCTCATTTCGACCTCCGGCTCCGGCCAAATGCAGCCCTTGGCCATGAATGAGTACATTCAGCAAAACCTTGCGGAGGTTGGTATCGACCTCGAGTTTGAAGTGCTGGACTGGGAGTCGTTATTTCCAAACTGGCGTCGTGGCGCTGCGGATGCCAGCAGTCGTGGAGCGCATGCGACCAACATCACCTTCGCTTGGTTGGACCCGTTCTCTGCTTTCTACCGCTTCATGCACTCCAGTATGGCTCCCCCCAATGGCTTCAACTGGGGCTATATGAATGACCCTGAATATGACCGTTTGCTGGATGAAGCGCGTGTCACCTTCGATCAAGCCGAGCAAGACGCCATCCTCGCCGAGTTCCATGCCCGCATGGTCGATGATGCCGCTTGGCTGTGGGTAGCCCATGACGTTGGCCCGCGCGCGATGCAGCCCCACGTCAAAGGGTTCGTTCAGGCTAAAAACTGGTTCCAGGACCTGACCCCCGTCTATATCGAGGAGTGAGTTATGCACGCGGAGTGGCTTGTCAGCCACTCCGCGCATAGCCAGGAGACACGATGAGCACCTACTTCCTCAAGCGAATTCTGTATGTCATTCCGATCACCTTGGCGGTGAGTTTTTTCTGTTTCTCATTGGTCCATCTGTCACCGGGCGACCCCATGGACGCCGTCGTCTCTCCCGATGCGCCCAGTGACGTCGTCGCGATGGTGCAGCGAGCCTACGGCTTTGACCGGCCATTGCCAGAGCAGTTTGGGCGTTGGGTGAGCCGAGCCGTGCAGGGTGACCTGGGCATGTCGGCCGCCAATGGCAGGGCGGTGACGACAGAAGTGTTCAGCGCCCTCAAAAACACCCTGTTGCTCGCCGCTGCTGCGTCAATGATTGGCTTTACCTTGGGGTGCACGTTTGGAGCACTCGCCGGCTATTACCAGGGGTCCATGCTTGACCGCATCGTGACGGGCGTTGCCGTGGGTGGCGTCAGTATTCCGCACTACTGGTTGGGCATGCTGCTGGTGATCATCTTTTCAGTGGAGCTGAGCTGGCTGCCTTCCTCCGGTGCAGGGCCAGGAAGCTCCAGCGATTGGAGTTTCGAGTGGGCCTACCTGCGTCACTTGATTCTACCTGCGGTGACGCTGTCGGTGATTCCCATGGGCGTCGTTACGCGCACGGTGCGAGCCATGGTGGCGGATATCCTGGCCCACGAGTTTGTTGAAGCGCTGCGTGCTAAAGGTTTGGCAGAGCGGCGTATCTTTTTGCATGTCATCAAGAATGTCGCGCCTACTGCGTTAGCGGTGATGGGGCTGCAGTTAGGGTATCTATTAGGTGGCTCAATTCTCGTCGAGACCGTGTTCTCTTGGCCTGGGACAGGGTTGTTGCTCAATAACGCTATTTTTCAGCGCGATTTGCCCATCTTGCAAGGCACGATTTTGATCCTGGCGTTGTTCTTTGTAGCGCTCAATTTAATGGTCGATCTCGTCCAGGCGCGCCTTGACCCACGTATTCAGCGCGGCTGATCGGCTAGGAGAATCTCATGACAACGACCTCTCTTGATGCTTCGGCGAAGACCGACGTGCAGGTGACCCCAAGCAAAGGGTACTGGGGGCCGGTATTTCGGCGCCTGAGGCGTGACCCTGTGGCACTGGTAGCAGGCATCATCCTGCTGTGTATCCTGGCCATGGCGATATTTGCTCCCTGGTTGGCTCCCATGGACCCGTATAAAACCAGCATGATGTCTCGGTTGCGGCCGATTGGTACATCAGGTCATTGGCTGGGTACCGACGAGCTAGGTCGCGACATGCTTTCACGATTGATTTACGGCGCTCGATTATCGCTATTGATCGGCGTCATGCCGGTGGTGAACGCGTTCGTGATAGGAAGCGCGATCGGTATTGTCGCGGGCTTTGTAGGAGGCAAAACCAATACCATCTTCATGCGCATTATCGATGTGTTTTATGCCTTCCCTGCCGTGCTGCTGGCGATTGCGTTAGCGGGGGCATTGGGTGCAGGCATCATCAACTCGCTATTCTCGTTGACCGTGGTGTTCATACCACCCATTGCGCGGGTCGCGGAAAGTGTGACAACGCAAATACGCAGCGCCGATTACATTGAAGCCGCCCGTGCCAGTGGGGCGGGCAGTTTGAGAATCATCCGCTGCCATGTGCTGGGCAATGTACTCAGCCCCATTTTCGTTTATGCCACCTCGCTCATCAGCGTCAGCATGATCCTGGCTTCAGGTCTCTCGTTTCTTGGTTTAGGGGCCAGGCCGCCGATGCCGGAGTGGGGCCTTATGCTCAATACCTTGCGCGATGCCATCTACGTCAACCCATGGATTACCATTCTGCCCGGCGTCATGATTTTTACGGTATCGATCTGTTTCAACACGCTCAGCGATGGTCTGCGCTCTGCCATGGATGTGAAACTATGAATGCTGAACGTGTTTCGATAGACGCTTCTCCAGCCGTGGCAACACCCTTGGACCCCCGTGATAGAGGAGGAGCTGCCCAGCCACTGTTGAGCGTGAAAGGGCTGCGCAAGCACTTCATTATCAAAAAAGATTTTTTCGGCCGTCCTGTCAGTAAGGTGCATGCCGTTGATGGCGTCGATTTCGACGTTTTGAAAGGTGAAACGTTAGGCATTGTCGGCGAATCAGGCTGTGGTAAATCCACCACGGCACGCCTGTTGATGCAGCTACTGACCCCCGATGCGGGTGAAGTGATCTTCGATGGCGATCCTGTCGGTACGCCTGGCGGCTTGTCGCTTCGCGACATGCGTCGCCAAGTTCAGATGGTGTTTCAAAACTCCTACGCTTCGCTCAACCCCCGTATGAGCGTCGAGGAGTCCATCGCTTTTGGGCCTCAGGTACATGGCCTTGGCAAGAAAGAAGCCAATGCCAGGGCTCGCAAGCTGCTGGACCAGGTCGGCCTGCTCCCGAATCAGTTTGCGAGTCGTTATCCTCATGAGCTTTCCGGGGGGCAGCGCCAGCGCGTCAATATTGCTCGCGCGTTGGCACTTGAACCCAGACTACTGATTCTTGATGAAGCCGTTTCGGCCCTGGATAAATCGGTAGAGGCTCAAGTGCTCAACTTGCTGGTCGACCTGAAGCAAGAGTACGGTTTGACCTATCTCTTCATTTCCCATGACCTGAATGTCGTGCGATACATCAGTGACCGTGTAATGGTGATGTATTTAGGGCGAGTCGCTGAAATGGGCGAGAGTGAGTCGCTCTATCAGGCACCCGCTCACCCTTATACACGAGCCTTGATGTCGGCCATGCCCTCCATGGATCCCGATAATCGCACCCAGGCAGCCCCTCTTGCGGGTGATCCTCCCAACCCGATTGATTTGCCCCGAGGTTGCCGATTCTGCCCGCGTTGCAGTATGGCGGTGGAGGCTTGCCGTACAGAAGAGCCAGAGTTGAGATCGTTGAAGGAGGGGACGACGCGCCACTTCGAGCACCGTTCCGCTTGTTGCCGGGCAACCGAGGTGCAGTCGCTGGCAACGACATCGAGTGTTGAGGAAGCATCGCTATGACGGCCCATGATCCTTTGAACTGCCAGACATCTTCTGAGCCATCCCCTCAGGCGCTGACCTCCGTTAGCGAGCCATTGGTGGATGTACAAAACCTGAAAGTGCACTTCAAATCCCCTGGCCGTTGCGTGCAGGCGGTGAACGGCGTTGATTTGACCCTTGCCAAAGGCGAGGTACTGACGATTCTGGGGGAAAGTGGCTCGGGCAAGAGTGTGACATTACGCGCGCTGATGCGGCTGCTGCCCGAACGTAGAACGTCCATGGAAGGCCATGTGACAGTAGCCGGGCAAGATATCCTCGCCATGTCGCGGCGTGAGCTGTCGGCCTATCGGGGGTTTACCACCTCGATGATTTTTCAGGAACCGATGCTCGCGTTCGACCCTGTCTTTCGTATAGGTGATCAAATCGCCGAGACGGTATGCCGCCATGAGGGGGTAAGTCACGCAGAGGGCTTGGCGCGGGCACTGGAACTATTCGAGCTGGTGCGGATTCCATCCGCCAAACGACGCTTGTCCAATTATCCCCATGAAATGTCGGGGGGGATGAGCCAGCGGGCCATGATTGCCCTGGCCTTGTCATGCCGCCCCCGGCTGCTGTTGGCGGATGAGCCGACAACGGCTTTGGATGCGACCGTTCAGATACAGATCCTGCTGTTGTTACGCGACTTGCAGCGTGAGTTGGGTATGTCGGTCATTTTTGTGACTCACGATATGGGCGTTGCCAATGAGATTTCCGACCGCATCGCGGTGATGTATGCAGGCCGCGTCGTGGAAACAGGCAGCGTGGATGAAATTATTCGCGCACCACGACATCCTTACACTTTAGGGTTGATGCAGTCGCGTGCTTCTGGTGAGTTAAAAGGTGCGCGACTCAGTGCAATTCCTGGCTCTCCGCCGGACATGGCGTTTCCACCACAGGGCTGTGCCTTTGCACCGCGCTGTTCGTTGGCCACAGAGGAGTGCCGGCAACACGTGCCTCCCGCTAAAGTGCTCGGCCAACAGCATTGGGCCGCGTGCTGGAAAGTGGACGCCTGAACGCTTCAGGGTACGCAAGGAGTATGCTTTCGGAAAGATGCCCGCCACGCAAGGTGGCAGGCAAGGGCAGGGCGGATTACTGAGTGAAGCGCTGGCAAGCAGGCCAGTGTTTCATCAGCAGGTAGTAGGTCAGCCCGGCGGGGATCAGGCTGGCGTACCAGGAGACCGATGAGAAGGCGAGGGCGGCTGCGATGCCGACGACCGTGGCGATCAGTGCGGCCTGGTTGATGCCCTGATAAGGGCCGTTTTCATCGTAGAGTTTGCCGATGTCCAGCGTGCGGCGACGGATGACGTAGTAGTCCACGACCAGGATGGCGAAGATGGGGCCGAGGAAGGCCGAGTAGGTTTGCACGAACAGCTGCAGGCCTGCGGCCGACTCCGGCTGCACCAGTTTCCAGGGGAAAGTCGCAAAGGCCAGCAGCCCGACGATCACGGTGGCCACCGGAAATTTGAGCTTGAAGACGTCCATCAGCACGTAGGTGGGCGGCACCACGTTGTTCAGCACGTTGGTGGTCACTTGGGCAAAGGCAATGAAGAGTAGGGTGATCATCAACAGCGGGGTGTTATCCACGGCGTTGGCGAATACCTGAATGGGGTCGGCGGTGCCGGTAGCCTGGGACACCATGTAGCCGATCAAGCCCATGAACAGCGTGCAGGGCAGAATCGACATGGCGTAAATGGTGGTCAATAGCCCTTGTCCGGTGCCTTTTTTATGTTCACGCGAGTAATCGCTTACATTCAGCATCATGGTGCTGTAAATGCCCAGAAACAGCATGGTGGCGCTCCAGAAGGGCATGCCCCAGGAGCCTTCCATGGTGAGCAGGCTGGCCGACAGCTCATCGCCATAGCGCTGCACGGTGGCGTAGAACATGTACATCAGCGAGCAGAGAATAAAAGCGCTGCCGATATTCTCCAGCCACTTGATGCCCTGAAAGCCGAGCACCGAGAGGCCGATCTGCAAAAACTGAAAGGTGATGAAGTAGAAGATCAGGTTGTCGAAGCCGAACAGCGTCGCCGACACCATGTTGAGGGCACCGGCCCCAATCCAGCTCTGAAAGCCATACCACACGATGGCAGGCACGGCGCGCACCAGCCCGGGGATACGCGTTCCGGTGAACCCAAAGGCGCTGCGCGCCTGCACCATGAACGGAATGCCGTACTTGTATCCGGCGGCGCCATTGATGGCCAGCGCCACGCCGATCACAAAGCAGCCGATGGCGATGGCCAGCGTGGCTTGCAGCAAGTTGAGCGTGCCCACCACGCTGGAGCCCATGGCGAAGGTGCCAATCGACACGCAGCCACCAAACCAGGCAAGAAAGTAGGAGGTGCGCCCCATGATACGGGTGCTTTGCGGCGCCAGGCTTTCTGCGCCGACGGCTTTGCTGGCGGCTGACTGCGCCGCGTTGGGTGCTTCTTCTGAGGTAAGAGCAGAGGTAGAAGTGCTCATGTTACCGTCCTCGCAAGATTATCGATGTTATTGGTAACCCGGGCAGTAGACTGCCCGGGAGACGCTTGCGGCGTGGCGTGCTGATGCTGATATTCGTCGTGTTGTTATGATTTTTTGTAGGCGTGCTTTCTTTTACGGCCGGTTGCTGGTGTCAGCTCTTCACTGGCGCGTGGGTGGCAGCGTCAGGTCGGAAAAACCTGAAAACTTGCCGGTAAAGGTTTTGCGGCGCGGGTAATCCAGGTCGCCATATTTACTGGTCAGCAAGCCCAGCCCGACGAGCGACTCGGCCAGTTTCAGCGCGGCGCTCACCCCTTCCACCACGGGCAGGCCTACCTCGAGGCTAATGGCCTGGGTCAGGTTGGCCATGCCCCCGCAGCCCAGCACGATGGCGCCAATGCCATCTTCGTCGCGGGCACGGCAGCACTCCTGCACGATACGGCTGAACGCCGCGTCCGGATGATCTTCCAGATCCAGTACGGGGATCTCGGCGGCGCGGATGCGGCGGCAGTGGTGGCGAAAGCCGTACTGCTCCAGCAGGTGCTCGGCGATGATGCCGGTGCGTCCCAGCGTCGTCACAATGGAGAAGCGAGTGCTGATCAGCGTGGCCATATGAAAGGCGGCTTCGGCAATGCCGATCACCGGAGCGCGAGTCAGCTCGCGGGCGGCCAGCAGGCCAGGGTCGCCAAAGCAGGCCACCACGTACGCATCGATACCGCCTTCGCGTTCGCCTTTCAGAACTTCTTCGGCAACGCCTACTGCGCTCACCGCTTCATCGAAGTGGCTTTCGATGGAGACCGGGCCAGCCTCGGGTTGCGTCGCGCTGATGAGGGTCCCCGGTGCTGCCAGCTTGTCGGCGGCTTGACGAATGGTTTCCGTCATGGCCGCCGTGGTATTGGGGTTGATCAGACGTATATGCACGTTCGGATACTCTTGTGTGAACAATATTTTCTATCTTGTATACAAAAATAGGGCGGTTTTTAGCCAAGTGCAAGGGGCTAATGCACTTGATGCTCTCGATATGGGTTGACCAATCGTTCAGGTTTCAATAGCTTGGCTCAGCAGGGGCCGTCAAAGCGTCGAGAACTCAAATGATTAGCCCTGCGCTGCATTGCAGGCGCCGGTTAAAATGACTATTTTGTATACAAACTAAAATGCGCTGCCTCGCTAAAGGAGCCCGACCATGTCTTCCCATTACCCGCGTGACCTGATTGGCTACGGTCAAACGCCCCCTCATGCCCAGTGGCCCAACGGCGCCAAAATAGCCGTGCAGTTCGTACTCAACTACGAAGAGGGCGCGGAGAATTGCGTGCTTCACGGGGATGCGGGGTCCGAGCAGTTCCTTTCCGAGATCATCGGGGCAGCCAGCTATCCCGACCGCCACCTGAGCATGGAGTCCATCTACGAGTACGGCTCGCGAGCTGGCGTGTGGCGCATTCTGCGCGAATTTGAGCGTCGTGGGCTGCCGCTCACCGTGTTTGGGGTGGCCATGGCGCTGGAGCGCCACCCGGAGGTGGCGCAGGCGTTCAAGGAGCTGGGCCATGAAGTGGCCTGTCACGGCTACCGCTGGATTCACTATCAGGAAACGCCCGAGCACGTAGAGCGCGAGCACCTGCAAAAAGCCATGGAGATTTTCCAGCGTCTGTACGGTGAGAAGCCACAAGGCTGGTACACCGGCCGCGATAGTCCCAATACGCGGCGCCTGATATTGGATGAAGGCGGGTTTCTCTACGACAGCGATTACTACGGCGACGACCTGCCCTTCTGGACCCGCGTGAGCGACAGCCAGGGTGCCGAGCACCAGCATCTGGTGGTGCCCTACACCCTCGATACCAATGACATGCGTTTTGCGGCGCCGCAGGGGTTCAATACCGCCGACCACTTCTTTACCTACCTGCGCGACGCCTTTGATGTACTGTATGCCGAAGGGGAGGAGGCGCCGAAAATGCTTTCGATTGGCATGCACTGCCGGTTGCTGGGCCGCCCGGGCCGTTTCCGTGCGCTTCAGCGCTTTCTGGACCATATCGAAGCGCATGATCGAGTATGGGTTGCCCGCCGGGTCGATATCGCTCGTCACTGGGCCGAACACCACCCCGCACCGACTCAGTAACCCAAGGATGCGATAGGACACCATGACGCCCCACATAGGACAACGGATTGCCGCTCAATTCGATGCGCTGACGGCCCAGGAGCAGCGGGTCGCCACGTTCATTCTCGACCATTTCGATGATCTGGCGGTCTACAGCGCCGCCGATCTGGCGCGACTGACGGGGGTATCCAAGTCCACGGTGAGCCGTCTGTTCAAGCGGCTGGGGTTCGAGAGCTTTCGCACGGTCAAGACCCACGCGCGGCAGCTGCGCAACCTGGGGGTGCCGCTGGTCATCGATGACGATGCCATGCAGGAGGAGGGCGGCGCACCGTTTCAGCGCCACCTGCAGCGCGAACAGGAGAATCTCCAGCGCTGCCTGGCCAGTTTGCCCCCCGCCACGTTTGCCGACTGCGTCGATGCGCTGGCGGCTGCCCAGCAGATCGTGGTCATGGGGTTTCGCAACAGCTATCCGCTGGCGTTACATCTGCGCCAGCAGTTGATTCAGGCGCGTGGGCGAGTACGCCTGGCGCCTCAGCCCAACCAGTCGCTGGCGGAAGAGATCGTCGATTTGACCGAGCAGGACACCATCGTGCTGTTCGGCTTTCGTCGTCGGCCCACGGCCTTTGCGGCACTGGTGACGGCTCTGGAGCGTTCGCCCGCTAGGGTGCTGCTGATCGCCGACCCCACCGCCGCCACTTTTGCACCACAAGTGTCGTGGTTCATGGAAGTGCCTCTGGAAAGCTTGTCGGCCTTCGACAGCTACGCCACCGCCAATAGCCTGATTTGCCTGCTGGCCAATGCGGTGCTGCATCACAACCTGAGTGATGGGCGAGAGCGCATCAGTGATATCAGCGACCAGTACGAGGCGCTGAGTGAGCTGGCAGCGCCAGTGATGAGCGTGGATTGGGACGCTCACCAATAATGGTGCGTGCTGGTTCTTGATGCACCAAACACGAACGTTGAGGCCTGTCGAAGCGTTGCTTCGACAGGCATCTGCCTGCCTGAAAAAATCTCAAACTGCTGTTATCCATGCACTTTGTGCCTGAGTGGCCCTGTAATTGCTCTGCTGAGGCTGTGAAACAAAAGTTTCGGACTGTACTTGCTTGCAACGAAGCTTTCATCACGGCGCTATTCATACGCGACTGTCGCACTCGCTGGCTTGGCCAATCGCATAACTGCAGGAGAGCATCATGGGCACGACCCCTCAGGGCTTTACACAATCTATTCAGCACTTCTTGAAGCGTTGCCAATCCGGCGTGCTGGCCACCGGTGTGACCGCTGCGCTGGCCGTGGGTGGCGTGGGTGCCAGCACCGCCGTGCAAGCGGATGCGCTGGAAGCCATCGAATCCCGTGGCACCATACGCATTGCGGTCCCGCAGGACTTCCCGCCGTTTGGTTCGGTCGGCACCGATCTGCAGCCGCGCGGCTACGATATCGACATGGCCAACTACATTGCCGATGAGATGGGCGTGACGCTGGAGCTGATTACCGTGACCAGTGCCAACCGCATTCCCTACCTGCAAACGGGCCAGGCGGACCTGGTGATCTCCAGCCTGGGCAAAAATCCGGAGCGTGAAGCGGCAATCGATTTCTCGGAGGCCTATGCGCCTTTCTTCCTGGGAGTCTTCAGCGCTGACGCCGATGAAAGCATCGCCGGCCCCGACGAGCTGGCCGGTAAAACCATCGGCGTGACGCGGGGCGCCGTGGAAGACATGGAGCTGACCGAGGTCGCCCCCAGCTCGACCACCATCCGTCGTTTCGAGGACAATGCCACCACCATCTCGGCTTTTCTGTCTGGCCAAGTGGACTATGTCGCGACCGGAAACGTGGTGGCCGCAGAAATTGCCGAGCGCAACAGTCGCCGCGCACCGACCCTGCTGTATCAACTGCGTGATTCCCCCTGCTATATCGGCCTGAACAAGAACGAAGCAGCGCTGCAGGCTGAAGTGAACCGGTTAATTGCTCAGGCGCTCGAGGACGGAACCCTGAACGAGTTTTCCCAGCGTTGGTTCAGTGCCGACCTGCCCGACGGCTTTGGTAGCTGAGGGTCGTCATGGGGCCAACACTCGATTTCTTGACCCTGTTGCCCTACGTCGGTGAGCTGATCAAAGGCTTGACCACCACGGTCATCTTGACCGTGGTGACCACCTTGACCGGTTTGGCACTGGCGGTAGCGGTAGCTTATCTGCGGGTAAACGGTCAGCCTTGGGTACGCTGGGGGCTGGGCGGTTATGTCGAAGTCATTCGTAATACTCCGTTCATCGTGCAACTGTTCTTTATCTTTTTTGGTCTGCCTGGCCTGGGCATCAAGCTGGACGCCATCACGGCGGCGTTTATCGCCATGACCCTTAACCTTGCCGCGTACAGTGCCGAAATCCTGCGTGCGGGCATCAGTGCCACGGCCAGGGGGCAGCTGGAAGCCGCCAGAGCGCTGGGCATGAACACCCTTCAGGGGTATCGCCATGTGGTACTGGTACCGGCCTTTGCGCGTGTCTATCCGTCACTGATCAGCCAGTCGATCATCGTCATGCTGGGGTCGGCGGTGGTGTCGCAAATTTCGGTCTTCGATCTCACCTACGCGGCCAACTTCATTCAGTCTCGCAACTTCAGAAGTTTCGAAGTCTATTTGCTGATCACCTTGATCTACCTGCTGCTGGCGTTCGTGATGCGCCGCGTCTTCATGCAAGTGGGTAAACGAGTCTTTGCCTACCAGCAAGGAGAACAACGATGATCGAATTCACCTTCTGGGATATTTTGCGCAACTTGCTGCTGGCGGCCCGCTGGACCGAAGTGCTGTCGCTGATTGCCTTTGTCGGCGGGGCCACGGTGGGGCTGGTATTGACCTTCATGCGCCTCTCCAGCTCGCGCTGGCTGCAACGCCTCACCGCGCTCTACGTGGATGTGTTTCAGGGCACCCCGCTGCTGATGCAGCTGTTCCTGATCTTTTTCGGTGCGGCGGCGCTGGGGTACCCCGTGTCTGCCTGGCTGGCTGCCTCCGTGGCCCTCACGCTGTTCAGCAGCGCTTTCCTGTGTGATATCTGGCGGGGCTGCCTGGAAGCCGTTGCCAAGGGGCAGTGGCATGCCGCTCGGGTGCTGGGCATGAATTACTTCCAAACCATGCGCCATGTCATCCTGCCCCAGGCGCTGCGGCTTTCGGTACCGCCCACGGTCGGCTTTTCGGTACAGGTCATCAAGGGCACCGCGCTGGCCTCGATCATTGGCTTCGTCGAGCTGACCAAGGCGGGCACGATGCTCAACAACGCCACCTTCGAACCGTTCACCATCTTTGCCCTGGTGGCCCTTCTGTATTTCGCGCTGTGCTACCCGCTGTCCTGCTACGCGCGCCATTTGGAGAAAAAGCTCTATGACGCTGGTCTGCGTTGATAACGTTCACAAAGCCTTTGGTGACCTGGAAGTGCTCAAGGGAATCGACCTCTCCGTTGCTCAGGGCGAAGTGGTGGCCATCATTGGCCGGAGCGGCTCGGGCAAAAGTACTCTGCTGCGCTGCCTCAATCAGCTCGAACAGCACGACAGCGGCGAGATCACCATTGCCGGTCAAGCGCTGGATGCGGGTGTCATGTCCCCCCGTGAGCTGAGCGAAAACGTGGGCATGGTCTTTCAGAGCTTCAACCTGTTTCCCCACAAAACGGTGGGGGAAAACGTGTGCCTGGCCCCCGTCGTGGTGCGCGGCGAGAAGCGCGACGAGGTCGAGAAAATCGCCCGTGAAGTGCTGAGCAAGGTCGGCCTGGCCGACAAGTACGATGCCTACCCGGCACAGCTGTCCGGTGGCCAGCAACAGCGGGTGGCCATTGCTCGGGCGCTGGCCATGCGGCCCAAGGTGCTGCTCTGCGACGAAGTGACCTCGGCCCTGGATCCGGAGCTGGTGGGGGAGGTGCTGCGCGTGCTGGAGGCGCTGGCGGCGGAAGGCATGACATTGATACTGGTCACCCATGAAATGGGCTTCGCCAGAGACGTGGCAGATCGCGTGGTCTTCATGCACCAGGGGCGCATCCATGAAGAGGGCGAGCCGGGCGAACTGTTCAGCCGCCCCCAGACCGCCGAGCTGAAGCAGTTTATCTCGGCGGTGCTGTAGGGGGCTGAAGGGGGTGCTGACGTGAGCGGCCTGGGCTGGCCGCTTTACGTATGGTGCAACGTGGCTTATCCGACCCACTGCGTGGCTTGGGCAAAAATCAAGAAGCCCAGTGCTATCAGTACCCACACGCAGAAGAGTGGAAAGAAGAACTTGACCCACTTCTGCCATGAGACACCGGCCAGTGCCAGGGTAGCCATGAAGTAGCCGGAGGTGGGGTAAAGAATATTGCCGATGCCATCGCCCAACTGGAAAGCCAGCACCGCCGTTTGGCGGGTCACGCCAATCATGTCCGAGAGCGGGGCCATCAACGGCATGGTGACCAGTGCCTGGCCGCTGCCGGAAGGAATGATGAAGTTGAAACCAAGCTGCGCGAAGAACATGCCGATGGCGGATAGCAGCGTGGGCAGGCCACCGACCAGATTACCCAGGCCATACACCAGGGTGTCCATGATCTGGCCATCTTCGAGCATGACTGCGACCCCACGGGCAACCCCGGCAATCATGGCGCCGACCAGCACGTCGCGGAACCCTTGATTGAAACCTCCGCAGATGTCGTCGGTGCTCAAGCCTGCAACGAGGCCGACGACCACGCCCATGATGATGAACAGCCCGGCCATCTCCATCATGAACCACCCTTGCTGCAGGACGCCGTAAACCAGCAGGGCAAAGAAGGCGAAGGTGGTGAGCGCCGCCAGTTTCTGGCGAGTGGAGGCTACCAGCGCACGGCTGTTCTCGGCATGCTGGTAAAGGGCACGCTTTTCGGCTTCGCCGGGGTCACTGTTCAGCAGGCTTCGCTCGGGTGAGTGGCTCACCTGGCGAGCATAGCGCATCACAAAGAAGATCGCCGCGGCCAGCATCACGATGAACGCCAGAATGCGCAAGCCGTACCCGGAGTAGAGAGGCAGTGCCGACAGCTGCTGGCCAAGGCCGGTGTTGATCGGGTTGAGCACGCCCGTGGTAAAGCCCACGGTGGTGGCGCACAGGGCCACGGCGGCTGCAGTGACCGAGTCGAAGCGTAGTGCAATCATCAGCGGCAGGATGACCGGTACATATACCAATGCCAGCTCTTGCGTGCCTATCACGGTGGCAATCAGGGCAAACACGGTCATCAGCACCGGCAGGGTGAGCAGGCCCTGGCCAGCGAAACGTCGGGTCAGCTTGTCGACGCCAATTTCGATGATGCCGGTGCGCCTGAGCACCATGAACATGCCGCCAATCATGAAGGTGAAAAAGACCACTTCGCCAGCGCTCATCAGCCCATTGGGAATGGCCAGCATGAAGTCGGTGAGTCCGACGGGGCTGGGGTCGATCGTGGTATAGGAGTCGGGGTCGATGGTGATGCGGCCATTGGGCCCTGGAACGCGTTCGAATTCTCCTGCGGGTACGAAGTGAGTGGCAATGGCCGCCATGGCGATAAAGACAAACAGCACCACGTAGATGTCCGGGATGCGGCACCAGCTCTTGGCGGTGCCAGGGGTACCCGCAGAAGAGGGGCGATGTTGTGACATGCAGAGCCTCGCATTGTTGGGCCATCCGGGGACGGCTCTTGTTATCCATTGCAGTGGGCCGGGGCGCCGCGATCACCCATCGATGGCGGCAGAACTCGGTTCGTATGTTTTAGAGTTATGAAACGAAAGTTGCCAAAAACATTACTACTGGGAGGTATGTTTCACAAGCCCGTCGGTATAAGCTTTAAAAAGTGCGGTTTATTTTGTATACAAGAACATCATCAACATTGACCACTCGACAGGACATGCCATGCCAGCCAATTACTATGCGCCCACCGGCGGACACCCGCCGCAAACTCAGTTGACCGCCGACCGTGCCGTTTTCACGGAAGCCTATGCGCTGATCCCCAAAGGGGTGATGCGCGATATCGTGACCAGCAACCTGCCTTTCTGGGAAGGCACGCGGCTGTGGGTATTGGCGCGTCCGCTGTCCGGGTTTGCAGAGACGTTCTCTCAATACATCATGGAAGTGCAGCCCGAGGGCGGCAGCGACAAGCCTGAGCTGGACCCTCAGGCAGAAGGGGTGCTGTTCATCGTGGAAGGAGAGCTGACGCTGACATTGGCTGGCGAGCGTCATCTCATGGGCCCTGGCGGCTACGCCTTCATTCCCCCCGGCAGCCACTGGCAGGTTCGCAACGAGTCCCGCGAGCCGGTGCGCTTCCATTGGGTGCGCAAGGCCTATGAGTTCGTCGAGGGGCTGGACGTACCGCCGGCCTTCGTCACCAACGAGCAGGAGATCGCACCGATCGAGATGCCGGGCACGGAAGGGCGCTGGGCAACGACGCGCTTTGTCGAACCTGGCGATGTGCGCCACGACATGCACGTCAACATCGTGACGTTCCAGCCCGGTGGCGTGATTCCGTTCGACGAAACCCACGTGATGGAGCACGGGCTCTACGTGCTGGAAGGCAAGGCGGTCTACCACCTCAACCAGCAGTGGGTAGAAGTGGAAGCGGGGGACTTCATGTGGCTACGGGCGTTCTGCCCTCAAGCCTGTTATGCGGGTGGGCCTGGCCCGTTCCGTTACCTGCTGTACAAGGATGTGAATCGTCACGCGGCGCTGCGCCTTGGCGCTCGCTGACGCTGGCGCACAAGCACACTGACCACCAGGAGCCATCATGCTGACCCTCGAAGCAAAACCCCTGACACAAGCAGCATTTGAACCATTTGGCGAGGTGCTCGATGCGCGTACCTCGCCATCGTTTCCGATCAACGCAGGGCGTACCCAGCGGCATCACGATCTGGCGCGAGTCGAGACGCTGGGCGCGAACCCGCGCACCCTGGTGAGCATCTTTGTCAGCCAGCCGGTGTCGCTGCCGTTGACGCTGACGTTTCTGGAACGCCACCCGCTGGGCAGCCAGGCTTTCATGCCGCTGCACGAAGAGCGTTTCATCGTGGTGGTCGCCCCGCCCGGCGACACCATCGCGCCCCAGGACGTTCGGGCCTTCGTGACGGATGGCCGCCAGGGGGTGAACTACCGAGCAGGCACCTGGCACGCCATTCAGTCGGTGCTGGAGCGGGAAGGCGAGTTTCTCGTGGTGGACCGCGGTGGAGATGGCAACAACTGTGACGAGTACCCGCTGTCCTTGTGCGTGCACGTGGCGCCGTAATCGCCGACATTGGCCGTTGCAACAAGTACATGCGAGTGTCATCTTGCTTGGGGTATGCTGATACGCGAACATTTCCTCTTTTACTGGTCAGGACATTTATGAGCACAAACACCCATATCCCCCTTCGTCGTACCAAGATCGTCGCTACCCTTGGCCCTGCCAGTGACCGCGAAGGCGTACTGGAGGCCATGCTGAAGGCAGGGGTGGATGTGGTGCGCTTGAACTTTTCGCACGGCACCGCCGACGACCATCGGCGTCGCCTGGCCCGAGTGCGTGAGATTGCTGCCCAACTGGGCCGCAGCGTAGCGGCGCTGGGCGACCTGCAAGGCCCCAAGATCCGCGTTGCCCGTTTCAAGGAGGGCGCCGTGTATCTGGAAGAGGGCCAGGACTTCGTGCTCGACATGGCCATGGACAGCGATGCCGGTACTCAGCAGGGCGTCGGTTGCGACTACAAGACCCTGGCCGATGACGTCACGGCCGGCGACCGCCTGCTGCTGGACGATGGCCGTGTGGTGTTGGACGTGACCCGTGTCGAAGGCAAGCAGGTACACACCCTGGTGGTCGTGGGGGGCAAGCTCTCCAACCACAAGGGAATCAACAAGCAGGGGGGAGGCCTCTCCGCGCCGGCCTTGACCGAAAAAGACAAGGCCGACCTGAAAACGGCGGTGGAGATCGGCGTCGATTACCTGGCGATTTCGTTCCCGCGCTCGGCAGAAGACATGCGTGAAGCACGTCGGCTGCTGGGCGAGGAAGGCAAGGAGATTGGCCTGGTGGCCAAGGTCGAGCGTGCCGAGGCCGTGGCCGACGAGGCGACGCTGGATGGCATCATCGAAGCCTCTGAAGCGGTCATGGTGGCGCGTGGTGACCTGGGCGTGGAAATTGGCGATGCCAAGCTGGTCGGCGTGCAGAAACGCATGATCAAGCGCGCCCGGTCGCTCAACCGGGCCGTGATCACGGCGACCCAAATGATGGAAAGCATGATTTCTGCGCCGCTGCCCACCCGAGCAGAAGTGTTCGACGTGGCCAACGCCGTGCTGGATGGCAGCGATGCCGTGATGCTGTCGGCAGAAACGGCGGCGGGCGACTACCCGCTGGAAACCGTCGAGGCCATGGCGCGCGTGTGCCTGGGAGCCGAGCGGGAGCGGGTGGCGCAAGAGTCCGGGCACCGTATTCATGAAGGCTTTACCCGTCCGGATGAAACCATTGCGCTGTCGGCCATGTACGCTGCCAACCACATGACAGGGGTAGCGGCGATTGCCTGTATGACGGCGTCTGGCTATACGCCGCTCATTGCATCGCGGATTCGCTCCGGTCTGCCCATCGTGGGCCTGGCACACAACCCCATCGCTCAGCGTCGCATGGCGCTTTATCGCGGCGTGGTATCGCTGCCTTTCGATACCTCCGAGATGAGCGCCACCGAGCTGAATGACCAGGCGTTGACCCTGCTGGTCAAGCAAGGGGTCGCCAAGCTGGGTGACCACGTCATCCTCACCCGTGGCGACCACATGAATGCTCACGGCGGCACCAACACCATGAAGGTGATGGTGATTAACGAGCAGCATGTGGAAAGTGCCAAGGCCTAAGCGCATGCGTTGGCTGCTGTGCCTTGGTTGCCTGCTGCTGGGTGCGCCTGCCATGGCAGGCGCACCCATCGTAGCGGCGGCCTCCAGTCTACACTTCTTTTTGGAAGAGGCTTCTGAACGGTTTACCCAGCAAACCGGGCATACGCTGCGCCTCAACCTGGGCTCTTCCGGTAACTTCCGCCGTCAGATCGCCCAGGGGGCGCCCTTCGAGCTGTTTCTTTCCGCCGATGAGGGCTTCGTGCAAGCGCTCTACCGGGAAGGGCACGTCGTGGATGAAGGTGTGATCTATGCACGCGGGCGGCTGGCCTGGGTACAGCCTGCCGGCCGCTATCCTCCGCCCGATGAACAGGCGCCCCTGGCCGGCGTGGAAGACGCCGTGGCCGCGTTGCAGAATGGCCAGCGCCTGCGGATAGCCATGGCCAGCCCCGAGCATGCACCGTATGGCGTGGCCGCTCAGCAAGTGCTGGAAAGGGCAGGGCTCTGGGAGGCCAGTCGCCCGCTGCGCATACAGGGGGAAAACGTTTCCCAGGCGATGCAGTTTGCGCTGTCCGACGACGCAAGGGGCGGGCTGGTGGCCTATTCGCTGGTGCTGGCGCCTGGGCTGGCGGCCCGTAGCGAAAGCGTGCTGATCCCCGAAGCGTGGCACACGCCGCTGACTCAGCGCATGGTGCTGACCCCTCACGCCGGAGAAGCCGCCCAGGCCTTCTATGGCTGGCTGCAACAGCCCGAGGCCCAGGCACTCTTTCGCGCCTACGGCTTCAGTACCGAGTGATGGACTGGACGGCGCTGGGGGTCTCGCTGCGGCTGGCGGCGTTGACGAGCCTGCTGCTGGTGCCACTGGGCATCTGGTGCGGGCGGTGGCTGGCCACGGCTCGGTTTCGTGGCAAGGGCGTCTGCGAAGCGCTGATTGCCCTGCCTCTGGTGCTGCCGCCCACGGTGCTGGGCTTCTATCTGCTGCAGCAGTTTGGTCGCGATGCGCCGCTGGGCAGCGCCTGGGCGGCGCTCACTGGCAGCGGCCTCAACTTTACCTTCACCGGGATTCTGCTGGCCTCTTTGATTGCCAACCTGCCGTTTGCCATTCAGCCCATTCAGCGGGCCTTCGAGCATGTGCCCGTGCATTTGCGCGAAGCGGCCTGGTGCAGCGGGCTAAGCCCCTGGCAGACCCTGTGGCGTATCGAACTGCCGCTGGTGTGGCCAGGCATCCTGTCGGCGACCGCGCTGACCTTTGCCCATACGCTGGGGGAGTTTGGCGTGATTCTGTTGGTGGGCGGCGCCATCGATGGCGAAACCCGAACGCTCTCCATTGCCATTTATGACCGAGTACAGGCCTTCGACGAGCAGGGCGCGGCCACCATGTCGGCGCTGTTGCTGGCCATCTCGCTGGCTACGTTGGGGCTGGTCTACGGGTTGGCGGGCAGGCGCAGGTGGGCACGTGGCTGATTTGACGGTGTCCGTGCATCAGGCGGGGCCCATCCCCTTGAACGCCAGCTTCCGCTGCGCGCCGGGGGAGTTGCTGGCGCTGGTGGGACCATCGGGCAGCGGCAAGACCACGCTGTTGCGCGCCATTGCCGGGCTCTACCATCCTGCCCAGGGCCACATCAGCTGCGCCGGTGAGCGGTGGCTTTCGGCCGGGCAGGGGCCGCGCCAGGCACTGACACCCCAGCAGCGCAAAGTGGGCATGGTCTTTCAGGACTATGCGCTGTTCCCACACCTGACCGCGCAGCAGAACGTCCAGATTGGCATGGGGCACCTCCCCCCAGTGGCAAGACCCGCACGCGCCGCACAATGGCTGGCCCAGGTGCGCCTGGAAGGGCTGGAGAACCGCTACCCCAGCCAGCTTTCGGGAGGGCAGCGTCAGCGGGTTGCCCTGGCGCGAGCACTGGCACGAGAGCCCCGCGTGCTGCTGCTGGACGAACCTTTTTCTGCGGTCGATCAGGTCACTCGGCGCCGTTTGCAGCGGGAGCTTGCGCTGTTGCGTCAGCAAATTGCCATCCCCATCGTGCTGGTCACCCACGACCTCGAAGAAGCGACGGCCTTGGCCGACCAGATCTGTGTGCTGCACAACGGCACCAGCTTGCAGCAGGGCGGCCCGGAGCGGCTGTTTCGCCAGCCTGACACGCCCCTGGTGGCGCGTTTGCTCGACCGCCACAATGTCTTTCAGGGGCAGGTGGTCAACACGGCCAGCGGGCCACGGCTGCAGTGGGGCGAGTGGTGGCTGGAAGTCGCTCGCGGCCTCGAACACTGCTCGGCGGGGGAGACCGTGACCTGGTATCTGCCGCCGTCGGATATCGTCTTGCACCGACGCGGGCGGCCCTCCCAGGGGGAGCGCGAAAACCCGGTGACGGCCACAGTGAGTGAAATGGTGGTGCTGGGCAGCATGACCTCGGTTTCGCTGCGCGTTTCGCATGGGGATATGCTACGTTTCGATATCGCTACCCACGCGGCCAAACGCAACCAGCTGGCGTTGGGGGAGCCTGTGACCGTCTCGCTGCTGGCCGAGGGAATTCACCTCATGACCTCGCCGCAGGCCACTGTATAGGAAGAAGGAATCTGTCATGACCCTGTCCCGCCGCCAACTGCTGAAAACCACCCTGGGGGTCTCCCTGGCGAGCTGCCTGCCGCTGTCGCTCGTGACCGCCATGGCCGCCGAGTCGGCCATGGTCGATACTCTGCCGCTGGCGATTCACAGCGAGGGCGGGCCGCATCGTCTGGAAGTGGAAGTGGCCGAAACGGTCGCCCAGCGTCAGCGTGGGCTGATGGGACGTGAACACTTGCCAACCTCACGCGGCATGCTGTTCCGCTTCGAGAGCGAACAGCCCGCAGGCAATGCGTTCTGGATGTATCGCACGCTGATCCCGTTGGATATCGCTTACATCGATGACCAAGGCCGCATCGTGGCGATCAATACCATGCAGCCCTGTGAGTCCAGCACCCCGCGTGAGTGCCCCTCCTACCCTGCCGGCGTGGCCTACCATGCCGCCCTGGAAGTAAACGCGGGCTACTTTGCCGAGCGTGGCATCCAGGTAGGCGACTGCGTGTCCGTGCCTGCGCTGGCCGGCTTCTGCCGCCCGGAGTAACCCCGCATACCAGCCAGCAGTGAGTGAAGACGCTGCGGCGAAAGTCGATGGCCAAAAGCAGCGGCCAGCGCTTCCCTTCACTCGGTGAGCGCCTACAATGGGGTGTCGCTGGCGGGGCTTTCCCGTATGGCGCGGAGCGTCCGCCAGATCACGGCGTTCTTCACGACTCATAAAAATGAAAAAAGGATCGATAACAATGACGCTGACACGCTCCATGGCTCGTTTGACCGCTGGCTTGGCCGGTGCTGCACTCCTTTCCGCTGCTTTTTCTGCACAGGCGCGTGAACTCTCTGTCTCCACCGTGCTGTCCGATGCCTTCCCCTGGGGCCAGGCCGCCGAAAAATGGGCAGAACTGGTGGAAGAGCGCAGTGGCGGCGAACTGACGCTGCGGGTATACCCCAACTCCCAGCTGGTCTCCGGTGACCAGACCCGCGAGTTTTCCGCCATGCGCTCCGGGCTGATCGATGCGGCCGTCGGTTCGACCATCAACTGGTCGCCGCAAGTGCCGGAGCTCAATCTGTTCTCCTTGCCGTTCCTGATTCCTGACGAAGCCGCCGTGGACGCGGTGACCGGCGGCGAAGCGGGTGACATGGTCTTCGAGGCCATCGAGTCGCGTGGCGTCATGCCGTTGGCCTGGGGGGAAAACGGCTTTCGCCAGGTGTCCAACTCCCGCGGTCCCATCAGCCAGCCGGAAGATCTGGGCGGCCTGAAAATTCGCGTGGTGGGCTCGCCCCTGTTCCAGGACACGTTCTCGGCACTGGGCGCAGACCCGACCCAAATGAGCTGGACCGACGCTCAGCCCGCCCTGACCACCGGCGCGGTCGATGGCCAGGAAAATCCGCTGTCGGTGTTCGACGTGGCGCGCATCGACCAGGTGGGCCAGGCGCATTTGACGCTGTGGAACTACATGAACGACCCGCTGATTTTTGCGGTGAACCAGCAAGTGTGGCGTACGCTCAGTGAAGAGCAGCAGACGATGCTGCGTGAAACCGCGCAGGAAGCCGGAGCGTGGGAAATCGCCATGACCCGCGAGCAGGAGCATGAGCGGCTGGCCGCCATTCAGGAACGCGGGGTGACCGTGACCGAGCTGACCGATGAGCAGTACCAGGCGTTCGTGGAGGCGACCCAGTCTGTCCATGAAAAGTGGGTACCTCGCATCGGCGAAGCCTTGGTAGAGGCTGCGCAAGCGGCAATCGACGCACGCTGATATTTCGCTAGCCGCCGCCGCTCCCAGAGCGGCGGCTATTTGTGTGAGGTTGCCATGAAAGGCCTTCCTGATGCCCGGCCCGAACGCTGGCTGGGCGCCCTGGCGTTGATCGTCATCTCGTTGATTAGCCTGGGGAACGTCATCACGCGTTACATTACCGGCGGCTCTTTCTCGTTTACCGAAGAGTTCTCGGTGTTTCTACTGGTGGTGCTGACCTTTGCGGGCGCCTCCGTCGCCTTGCGCCACGACCGGCATATTCGCCTGGGCTTTCTGGAGCGCGCCTTGCCTCCAAAGTGGCGGGGTGTCCTGATCCTGTTTCAGGCGCTGTGTGGCTTGACGGTGCTTGCGTTGATTACCTGGTACGCTGGCAAGCTGGCCTGGCAGGAACGAGAGTGGCAATCGCTCTCTCCCGGGCTGGGGTTGCCTCAATGGTGGTACTTGGCCTGGTTGCCAGTACTGACGCTGGCCATGAGCTGGCGATTGGTGCAACAGACCCGGGCGCGCTTGAAAGGGGAGTTTCCTCATGACGCCTGATATCTGGATGATTCTGGCGTTCGCGGGCCTGCTGATCGCCGGTGTGCCGGTGGCCTTCTCACTGGCGCTGGCCGGTTCTGTAGGCATTGTCGCGGGGCTCTCGCCCGACATGCTGGCGACCCTGGGCACCAACACCTATAACAGCATCGCCAAGTACCCGCTGATCGCCATTCCGCTGTTCATATTGACCGGGCTCATTTTTGAGCGGGCAGGGGTCGCGCTGCGTCTGGTGCGCTTTGCTCAGGCCTTGATTGGCCCGCGCCATGGCGGCCTGGCGCTGGTGGCCGTGCTGGTGTGCATGATCATGGGCGGCATGAGCGGCTCGGGCCCGGCCGATGCTGCCGCCGTGGCCATGGTCATGCTGCCCAGCATGACCAAAGCGGGCTACCCGAAGCCGTTTTCTGCCACGCTGATTGCGGCCTCTGCGTCGACCGCGATTCTGATCCCCCCCTCGGTAGCGCTGATTCTTTACTCCATCGTCGTGCCGGGAGTGGACCTGCGGGCACTCTTTGCCGCTGGCCTTTTTCCAGGCGTGCTGGCCGGGATGGCACTGCTGGTACCCGCCATGCTGGTCGCCAAGCGCTACGGCTGGGAGGGCACCCCGGTGGAGGGAGCCGAGCAACTGACCGTGCGCGGCACCTTTCGTGACGCCTTGCCTGCCCTGTTTGCGCCGATCTTGATCCTCGGTGGCCTGCGTTCAGGCTTGTTCACGCCTACCGAGGCTGCCGTCGTGGCCGTGGCCTATGGGGCACTGGTGGGGCTGCTGCTGACCCGTGAGCTGACGCTGCGTGATTTATGGGAGCTGCTGGGCGAAGCCGCGATCATTTCGGGGGTGGTCATGCTGATCATTGCCCTGGCCGGTATCTTCGCTTGGGCAGGCACCATGCTGGGCACGTTCCGGCACATGGCCGAGTGGATCATCGGTTTGACGGATAACGGCGTACTGCTGCTGATACTGGTGATGCTGGCCGTCCTGGTGGCGGGCATGCTGCTGGATGCGATCTCCATTTATCTGATCATGATGCCGATTCTGATTCCGGTGATGCAGCATTTCGAGTGGAACCCGGTATGGTTCGGCATTCTGCTGGCCATGAATATCGCCATTGGTCAGTTCACTCCGCCCGTGGCGGTCAACCTCATGGTGACCACCGAAGTCGCCAAGATTCGTCTGGAGCATACGATAGGCTGGGCAATGCTGTTCGTGCTGGCCATGGGCTGCGCGCTGGCACTGGTTGCCATTTTCCCGAGTATTGCCCTGTGGCTACCCCAGGTGCTGGGCTACAACGTTTGATGCATGGGTAATCGGGTCAGCCGGGTTGGGATACCCTATGCAAAAATGGTATGGCTGGGAGAGGCATGTTTAACGGTGACTAAACGTTACATATGCGCAAACCCCGCTAAACTTATTCCTCAGTGGCGTCTCGTGGCAACGCGTAGCAGCCCAGCCTTCGAGGGAGGCACTCGCTGCAGGGTTGCCCTCGACATCCAGGGGGTGTCTACTTGCGCGGCATGCTCAGCGGGTGCTTAGGGGCGGAAAAAACGTCTCCTGTAGCCGCAGCGGCAAGCATGAAATAGCGGCGAGCTTCGCCAAGTGGTTTTTTTTTCGCTAAAGTAGTCACCGTCGGCAGTAATTGCCGAGGTCGATAACAGACTGTCTTGACAACGTTTTGCAATCGTAGCACCTGAAGGGAACCGTTCTGCAGGTGGTTGCAAGGCGCATAACGCTCACAACATCAAGATAAAGAGGTGTATTCATGAAACGCCATGTATTTTCTACTGCGGCCTTCTCGGGCGCGTTCATTGCTGCGGCTTCCTTCGCCTCTCCGGCGGTAGCTCAGGATCGCTACATCACCATCGGTACCGGTGGCCAAACGGGCGTTTACTACGTCGTCGGTCAGTCGGTGTGCCGTATGGTCAACCGTGGCAGCGATGAGCACAACATTCGTTGTAACGCACCGTCCACCGGCGGCTCCGTTGCCAACGTCAACGGCATGAAGAGCGGCGAGCTGGACATGGGCGTTGTCCAGTCGGACGTTCAGTACCGTGCTTACAACGGTGAAGCCAACTTCGAAGAAGAAGGCGCGTGGGAAGACATGCGTGCGCTCTTCACCATGCATGGTGAGCCGCTGACCGTGGTTGCCCGTGCCGACTCCGGCATTCAAAGCATCACCGACTTCCCCGGCAAGCGCGTCAACATCGGGAACCCCGGTTCAGGCCAGCGCAACACCATGGACGTGGTGATGGATGCGTTTGGCTGGGACGAGAGCACCTTCGCTCTGGCCTCGCAGCTGGACGCTGCCGAGCAGGCGGCTGCACTGTCTGACAACAACATCGATGCCATGGTGTACGTGGTAGGCCACCCGAACGGCTCTATCCAGGAAGCCACCACCACTATCGATGCGCGTCTGGTATCGGTCACTGGCGATGAAATCGACAGCCTGATCGAAGAGTACCCCTACTACACCCGTTCCGTGATCCCGGGCGGCCTCTACCGTGGTAACGACGAAGACGTCGAAACCTTCGGTGTGGCAGCGACCTTCGTGTCTTCCACGGCAGTAGATGAAGAGGTGGCCTACGAAACGGTCAAGGCCGTGTTCGAGAACTTCGATCGCTTCAAGCGTCTGCACCCGGCGTTCGAAAACCTGAACGAAGAAGACATGATCTCCGACGGTCTGACGGCGCCGCTGCACGATGGCGCAGCACGTTACTACCGTGAGCGTGGCTGGATCGAATAAGTCTTGAAAAGCGATGCTGCTGGCTAAGGTGAGCAGCCTCGCGATGAGTGATAAAGCGCGGGCACCTTGGGTGTCCGCGCTTCTTGTTGAAAGTACTGATTCACAGTGCTGACCATTAGGCAGGGCAAGCGTATGCGTGATGACAAACAACCTTCGGCAGCCGCGGGAAGCGACCTGGAGGATATGGTCGCTTCCAGCGATACAGGGGCAAGGAAACCCCTGGGCGTGCCGGGTAAGCTGCTGGTAAGTATTGCAGCTGCCTGGTCGCTGTTTCAGCTATGGATTGCATCGCCACTTCCTTTCATGCTCGGGTTCGGCGTTTTCAACTCTACGGAAGCGCGCTCCATTCACCTGGCATTTGCGCTGTTTCTGGCCTTCATGGCCTATCCTGCGTTCAAGCGCTCGCCGCGTGATCGCGTGCCGCTGCTGGATTGGGGATTGGCTGCGGTTGCCGCCTTCTGCGGCGCCTATCTGTTTCTGTTCTTTGGTGATTTGGCTCAGCGTCCGGGCAGGCCCATCACCCAGGACGTGGTGGTCGGCGTCGTCGGCATTGTGCTGCTGCTGGAAGCCGCCCGTCGTGCGTTAGGGCCACCGCTGATGATCGTGGCCGGGGTGTTTATCGCCTATTCCTTGTTCGGGCCTTATATGCCAGGCATTCTTGCCCACCGTGGGGTCAGCCTGAACGGCTTGATCAACCACCAGTGGTTGGGCACGCAAGGGGTGTTTGGTATCGCGGTCGGCGTATCTACCAGTTTCGTTTTCCTGTTCGTACTGTTTGGCGCCTTGCTGGATAAAGCCGGGGCCGGTAACTATTTCATCAAAGTGGCCTTCTCGCTGCTGGGGCACTTCAAGGGCGGTCCGGCCAAGGCAGCGGTGGTGGCCTCGGGCATGACGGGACTGATTTCGGGCTCTTCGATTGCCAATACGGTCACCACCGGTACCTTTACCATCCCCATGATGAAACGCGTCGGCTTCAGCTCGGAGAAAGCGGGCGCGGTGGAAGTCGCTTCTTCGGTGAATGGCCAGATCATGCCGCCGGTCATGGGGGCTGCCGCCTTCCTGATGGTGGAGTATGTCGGCATTCCCTATGTGGAAGTCATCAAGCATGCGTTCCTGCCGGCCATCATTTCCTACATTGCGTTGATCTATATCGTTCACCTCGAGGCACTGAAGGCGAACATGACCGGTCTGCCGTCCAGCAACCCGGCACGCCCGTTGATCAACAAGGTGCTGGGCTTCCTGACCGGCCTGATTCTGATCATGGCTCTCTCGTTTGCGGTCTATTATGGCCTGGGGTGGCTGAAACCCCTGTTGGGTGATGCGACCCCATGGGTCGTCGCGGTGCTGCTGGCAGTGGCCTACGTGGGCCTGCTGAAAATCGGGGCGGGCTACCCTGAGCTGGAGATGGACGACCCCAACTCCAAGGTCGTCACGCTGCCTCAGACGCGTCCCACGGTCATGGTCGGGCTGCACTACATCCTGCCGGTCGTGGTGCTGGTCTGGTGCTTGATGGTCGAACGGCTCTCGCCGGGACTGTCTGCCTTCTGGGCAACCGTGTTCATGATCTTCATCATGCTCACCCAGCGTCCGATCATTGCCCTGTTCCGTGGTCGTAGCAAGATGGCCGCCGACATCAAGGAAGGTTTCCTTGATTTGTGGGATGGTCTGGTGGCCGGTGCCCGCAACATGATCGGGATCGGTATTGCCACGGCTACTGCCGGCATCGTGGTCGGTGCGGTATCCCAGACTGGCGTAGGCCTGGTGCTGGCCGACGTGGTCGAAGTGCTGTCGGGCGGGAATCTGATGATGATCCTGCTGCTGACGGCGCTGCTGAGCCTGATTCTGGGTATGGGTCTGCCGACCACCGCCAACTATATCGTGGTATCGGCGCTGATGGCCCCCGTCATCGTCCTGTTGGGCCAGCAGAACGGCTTGATCGTGCCGCTGATTGCCGTGCACCTGTTCGTGTTCTACTTCGGTATCATGGCCGACGTGACGCCCCCGGTGGGCCTGGCGTCGTTTGCGGCGGCGGCGGTGTCGGGGGGCGATCCTCTGCGGACGGGCTTCCAGGCGTTCTATTACAGCCTGCGCACGGCGGCGCTGCCGTTCCTGTTCATCTTCAATACCGACCTGCTGCTGATCGACGTTTCGTTCCTGCAGGGGATCGTGGTGTTCATCATCGCGACCATTGCCATGTTGATCTTCGCGGCGGGAACCCAAGGCTACATGCTGGTTCGCAGCCGCTGGTACGAGTCGCTGCTGCTGCTACTGGTTGCCTTTACCCTGTTCCGCCCCGGTTATTGGATGGACCGCATCCATGATCCGTACGAGTCGGTGCCGCCAGCACAGTTTGCAGAAGCGCTTGGGCAAGTCGAGGATGGCAGTAACCTGCGCGTGCAAATCGCGGGAGAAGACAACTTCGGCGACCCCATGACCACGTATATTCTGGTGCCCGTGCCGCGTGGCGACTCTGCTGAAGAACGCATGGAGCGTCTGGGCATGGAGCTGTGGGTAGACGGTGATCAGGCCACGGTCGATTTCGTGCAGTTCGGCGGTCTGGCACAGGATCTGGGCTTTGACTTCGATCAGGAAATCCTCGAGGTGCTGGCGCCCGTCGACCGCTGGGCAAAAGAGTGGATGTGGATTCCCGGATTCGTCCTCTTTGCCTTTGTCGTCATGCTGCAGCGCCGTCGTCGCGAGAAAGAGCGTGCGGCCATGGCCACCACCTGAGGAGACCACGATCATGTATCAGAAGATCCTGCTGCCGGTGGACCTGAACGAAGAAGCGTCATGGAAGAAGGCGCTGCCCACGGCAGTGACATTGTGCCAGACCTTTGGAGCATCGCTGCATATCGTGACGGTACTGCCAGAGTTCAAGATGCCCATGGTGGGGGCCTACTTTCCGAAAAATTTCTCGGAAAAAGCCCACTCGGCCGTCAAGGAGGCGCAGCACACGTTCATCAAGGAGCAGGTGCCTGAAGGGATCAAGACCCAGAGCGTGATCGTCGATGGCTCGCCCTGGGAGGCCATCATCAAGGTCGGCAAGAAAATCGATGCCGACCTGATCGTGATGGCCTCGCATACCAAGCGCAAGTTCGTCGATTATGTGCTGGGCCCCAACGCCGAGCACGTCGTGCATCATGCCAAAGTGTCGGTCATGATCGTGCGCTAACCGTTCACTTCGAAAGCACCCAAGCAACGCGCCAGGCATCTTGCCTGGCGCGTTTTTTTTGCATATTACCCAGCGCTAACGCATCGAATTAATCGTTGGTAATCGACCCTATTGAGGATTTTTTGTACGTGACTCCATGAAAGCGCTTCGCCCGGAAACAACTCAACTACATTAAAAGAGGATTAAGCCATTAACGTGGAATTAATGGTGTCATCACACAGGGTAAGCATTTGCCTGAGTGTTTGGTGCGACAACGCCATCTGGGGTAAATCACGGGAGTTACGCCATGAATGCAACAACAAAAACACAGCCAGTGGCAGGTGTGCCCAACGTCAAGATCACTATCAACAAGGTGGGCATGGACAGGCCACGAGCCTGGCTGGCCGCTGGCGTAGAGGATTTTCGTCGCGCGTCTGCCATCAGTCTGGCGTACGGACTGTTCTGGGTGGGCTTGAGTATTGCCATTACGGCTGGGGCCTTCACGCTGGGTTACTGGTACTGGCTGCTGCCCATGATTGCCGGGTTCATGTTCGTGGGGCCGTTAGTAGCCGTTGGGTCTTACGGTATCAGCCGTGCCCTTGAGCAGGGACGTGTCCCCAACCTGGGCGATGCGTTTGGCAGTTGGAAGCCCCATGCGGGTCAGTTGGCCATGATGGGCGTGATGATGATGATTTTCTTCCTCGCCTGGATTCGCTTGGCCACGCTGCTATTCGCGCTATTCTTCGGTTTTGAAGTGCCGAGCCCCGCTACGCTGTATACCGCGCTGCTCACTACGCCCGAGGGGTTGGGAATGTTGGCGGTTGGCACAGTGGCAGGAGGAGTGCTTGCCTTTGGCGCGTTTGCGATCAGCGTGGTGGCCATTCCGACGCTGATGGATCAAGACCTGACCTTCATGGAAGGCATCGAAGCCAGCGTGCGCTGCGTGGCACGCAATTTCCGCCCGATGCTGCTGTGGGCCGCCATCCTGACTGGCTGTGTGCTGGTGGGTGTCATGACGTTCTATATCGGCTTGGCGTTGATTCTGCCCGTGCTTGGGCATGCCAGCTGGCACGCCTACGAAGAGCTGGTGCGCTTTGAGCCCATCGAGCAGCTGAAGACGTGATGATACGTTGATGCAATGTCACCTCGGCAGGAGGATATCATTCGCGACGGACCAAAAACATCGTAATTAGCCTGACCTGTGAATCGAGATGGCGTACCCTAGGCGCCATCTCTTTTTATTTTGTTCCTGTCGCAAGGCTTGATTCGCGTGGTGCGCTCAGGGCAATACGATACGAGGGCATAGTAGTGAAAGCGGTGTTATTGGGGTGGATCATGCTGGCGTTCAGCATTCCTCATGCAGTGCTGGCAGAGACGACAAAGCCGCTGGAAGCGCCTGCAGGGCCTGTCATTCTTACGGTCGACGGTGGCATCGGAGCCACCAACGCAGAGCATCAGGCTGAGTTCGATCGCGAGATGCTGCTGGCGTTACCGCAGCACTCGTTTACTACGGGGACCCCGTGGACAGAAGGCAAAAGCCACTACCGTGGCCCGTTGATGCGCACGTTGCTGGAGTTCCTGGAGAATGAGGGAGATACCGTCAACGTTGCCGCGCTGAATGGTTACGAGGCGGAAATCCCGATCAGTGACTTTTACGACTACGATGTCATTCTCGCGCTGGAGCGCGATGATCAAGCCATCCCGATTCGTGAGTATGGCCCGCTATGGGTACTTTACCCCTTTGATCATGACGAAGCACTGCTGAGCGAGCGCATGCGCTTCAGGGCAGTCTGGCAGGTAATGCATATCAATGTCCGCCAGTGAGTCTACGCCTCGGGCACCTCGCTTGCTGCGTTACCCACGGCGTCTCAAGCTGCTGGCCATCATCACGGTGCTGCTGTTTGCCGCCGCGCTGGTGGTGGCAGGGCTCTCCGCATGGCGCCAGGACAACCTGACCCAGAGCCTGCGCGAAGATACGGCCTGGGTGGTCTATAAACTTGACCGCGATGCCGTTCAGCTATTGAATCATCTGCTGGCAGAAACGCGTACTTCGCTCTCTCCCACCGCTCAAGACGCGCTCAACCTGAGGTTCGAGCTGCTCTACAGCCGCATCACGCTGTTGCGTGAAGGCGAGGTGAGTTCGCTATTGCAGAGTATCAGTGCGGCGAGGGAGCTATTGGCGTCGATTCAACAGCAACTGGATCGGCTTGATCCCATGTTCGAGCCGTATGCCGTGCTGACGCCACTGCCTATCACGGAACTGGAAACAGAGCTGCAGGCCCTCACTCGCCTGACCGAGCGTTTCGTGATTGCGATCAATGGCTATCTCGCCGAGTCGGCAACAGAAGAGCGCGCCTTGTTGAGCGCGCTGTACAAGCTGCTCATTACGCTGCTGTTCGGAATGAGCGTGGCCGTCTTGCTGGTCATTGCGTTTTTGGTGCGTGAAATGCGAGAAAGCGCGGCCGCGCGCCGTGAACAGGAGCAGCTGGGCAAACAGCTCCAGGTGACCGCTCGCCAGGCGCAGGCGGCCAACCATGCCAAATCCGATTTCCTGGCCATGGTCAGCCATGAAATTCGTACGCCTCTGAACGGCGTGATCGGGATGAGCGAACTGCTTCGTGAGCCTGCCAGCCCTGCTCAGGTAGAAGATTACGCCCGAACGATCCACGAGAGCGCCAATCAGTTGCTGGCCATGATCAACGAGATTCTCGACTTCTCCAAGATCGAGGCAGGTCATTTGACGCTGGAAACGATCCCCACGGCGCTCGCTCCCTTGGTGGAAGGCGTCATGGCACTGTTCGAACCCAGGGCTCAGGCCAAAGGTGTGCAGCTCTCGCTGGATATCGATGCGCTGGTGCCCGCCTGGGTCATGATCGATGCCGGTCGGCTACGCCAGATTCTGCTCAACCTGATCGCCAACGCCATCAAATTCACCGATTATGGCAGCGTCACCATCCGAGTCAGTTCTACCGTCAACGTACTGGTATTTGAAATCCGCGATACCGGGTGCGGTATCCACCCTGAACAGCAGGCATCCTTGTTCGAGCCCTTTCAGCAGGCCGACGAAAGCATCGCCAGGCGCTACGGGGGTACCGGGCTGGGGCTGGCGATTTGCAAGCGCTTGTGCGAAGCCATGCAGGGCCGCATGGGAGTGAACAGTGAGCCTGGTCAAGGCAGTACGTTCTGGTGTGAGCTGCCTTTGGTCGAAGCAAGCCCGATCGATGCTCCCTTGCCTGTCGCTCCTTCCAAGGATTTCGCGGGGTTCTCGCTACTGCTGGTGGAAGATAATGCCGTCAATCGGAAAGTGGCCGTGGGCTTGCTCTCGCGACTGGGGTGTGAAGTGGTGTGTGCCGAAAATGGCCATGAAGCGCTGAACATGGTCAAGCGTCAGCCAGTACACCTGGTGTTCATGGATATCCAGCTGCCCGATATGAGTGGCATCGAGGTCACGCGTCGACTGCGCCAACAGGCAGGCTGGTGTCAGCAGGTGCCCATCATCGCCATGACCGCGGGCGGTGCCGACGATGACCGTCAGCGCTGTCTGGCCGCCGGGATGAACGATTACATCACCAAGCCGCTATCGCTGCTGGCATTGAGCAATGTGCTGGCCCTGTACCTGACCGAACAGCCGGGGCAACCGCTACCCAGCATGCCCGAGACACCGGAAGAGCATGATGACGCGTGCCTGTTGGACGAGTCCGCACTGCAAACGCTGCTGGCCTCGTTGGGTAGCGAGAGTGTGACCCAACTGATCGTGCTTTATCACCAGCAAGTCAGCGACTATACCGCGCAGCTAGCCGGCTACTTCTCCAGTGAAGGGCATATGGACAGCGAACAGGCGCTGCAAGTGAAGCGGCTTGCACACCAGCTGCGCGGCGAGTCGTTGAGCATCGGAGCCGAGCGGTTGGCTGCCGAGGCCAAGCGCCTGGAGCTGATGGCCGATATGCCTGCGCCCGAAGGTGAGCAACTGATGCGTGCATTCAGCAGCGTACGCCACTGCGCAGGTCGTACTCATGCAGCGCTGGAGAAATGGCGTCGTGACCATCAACTCTACTGACAACGGTATCCGTACTGCTGCAAGTCGCCATGCCGACCCCGCTCAGGCGGCCGCAGAGCTGGCTTCCCAGTTGCACCATCCCAATGCGGGCTTTTTGTTGTTCTTTTGCAGCGCGGAGTATCCGTTGGAGGCATTGGCAACGGCGCTTGGGGCGGCCTTTGGTGAGCTGCCCATCAGCGGTTGTACCACGGCAGGTGAGCTGACTCCGCAAGGTTACGAGCGAGGGTCCATTGTCGCCATATGTCTCGATCAGCGGTTTTTCGCCGTCGAAACGGCATTGATCGACGATCTCGAAGGTTTTGATCTCGCCGTGGCTCAGTCACTGGTCGACACCTTGCTTGATCATTGTCGGCAGCAGGCGGTAGCGCCCGTCAATGAGCACAGCTTTGCGCTCACGCTGCTGGATGGCTTGTCGAGCCGCGAAGAGCAGGTGCTGGCCACGCTGGATGCCGCGCTGGGGCGCATTCCCAGCTTCGGAGGCTCGGCCGGTGACGACAATCACTTGTCCCATACCCATGTCTACGCGAATGGCCGCTTTCACACCCAGGCTGCCGTGGTGGTGATGATCAATACTCAGCTGCCGTTCGAGGTGTTTTCCACGCACCATTTGCGGCCCCTGGCGCACAAGCTGGTGGTGACGGCGGTCGACCATGAGCAGCGGCGGGTACATGAGCTGAATGGGTTGCCCGCGGCCCAGCTCTATGCCGAACTGGTAGGGCGTCCGGTGGCGGCACTGGACCCCGTGGTATTTGCCCAGCACCCGCTGGCCGTGCGGTTGGGAGGCCAGCACTACATTCGCTCCATCCAGCGCGTCAATGACGACGACAGCCTGAGTTTCTACTGTGCCGTTGAAAATGGCATCGTACTCACGGCCATGCAGCCAGCCCCCTTGTTGGAGAACCTGGCGACCATGCTGGCACGGGTGGAAGCTCGCCTGGGGGCACCAGTGGCCATTCTTGGTTGTGACTGTTTTTTGCGGCGCATGGCGCTCGAGTCGTTGGGCCAGCTGGCTCAGGCCTCGATGCTGCTGCGCCATGCCAACGTGGTCGGTTTCAATACCTATGGTGAGCAGCACCATGGCATGCATGTGAATCAGACGTTTACGGGGGTGGCCTTTGGCGCTCTTCCAGCCTCCTGAGCAACACGGTGAACAGCCGACTATGGCAACGCTGCAGGAGGAAAATCGCCGTTTGCGCAAAGTATGCCAAGCGTTGATGGAGCGCGTGGAGTCAGGCGGCAGTCCCAGCGGCGCCCCGTATGCCGCGTTCGAACGCTCGGTACTGCTGGCCGAGCAGGTGCGCGAGCGCACCGATGCCCTGCATCGCGCGCTGGATGAGCTTGGGCGCGTGAATGCTCGGCTGTTGGCGGCCAATGCGCAGGCCGAAGCCGCCAACCTCTCCAAGACCCGCTTTCTGGCGGCGGTCAGCCACGACTTGCTGCAGCCCTTGAACGCCGCACGGCTGTTTGCCAGCGCCTTGGAAACGCATACGTTGCCCGATGCCTCCCAGGCGTTGGTGGGGCATATCGGCCGCTCCTTGAAGGATGTCGAAGGCCTGCTGGGCACGCTGGTGGACATTTCAAGGCTGGACGCCGGGGTGCTCCACGCCGACAAGGCACCCTTTGCCGTGAGTACCCTGCTGGATGCGCTGGCCGAAGAGTATCGTCAGGTGGCTGCCGTGCGCGGCTTGTCGTTTCACTACGTGGCGTCTCGGGCCTGGGTGGACTCGGATCTGGCACTGCTGGCGCGAGTGGTGCGCAACTTCCTGAGTAACGCCGTGCGTTACACCGAACAGGGGCACCTGTTGTTGGGATGTCGGCGGCGAACCAACGGACTCGAGATCATGGTGGGAGATACGGGCACCGGTATTCCTGAAGCGCAGCGTCAGGCGATCTTTCTCGAATTTCGTCGTGCCAGCCAGCCTCAGGGAGACCACAGCCGCGGGCTCGGGCTGGGCCTGGCCATCGTCGACCGTATCAGTACCATGCTGGAACACCCGGTTGCGCTAATGTCGCGGCCCGGGCGTGGCTCCCTGTTCTCCATTCTTGTGCCCTATGCGGGAGCGGCCGGTGAAGCGTCTGCAAGCGGGGTGAACGCTGGTTGGTGGCATGAAGACCCTCTGCAGGGCTGCGTGGTGTGGGTGGTGGACGATGACCCGGCCATCCTCGCAGGCATGCAGGCGCTGCTCAGCGGTTGGGGTTGCCGCGTGCGTGCTGCCGCCACGGTGAGTGCGCTGGAGGCGGCCAGTGACGGGGAACGACCTGCGGTTCTGCTGGTGGATTATCATCTGGGAGAGCATCGCGAAAATGGTATCGATCTGGCCGCGCGACTGCGGCGGCGTTATCCCGGCCTGGCGACCGTCGTCATTACCGCCAACCACGAAGCCGCGGTCAAGCGCGCCTCTCGGGAAGCAGGCCTGCACTACTTGCTGAAGCCTCTGAAGCCCCTGCGGCTCAAGATGCTGCTGGGAACGCTACTGGAGAACCATCCGCCAGGATAGGGCGCGTTGGCTCAAGGGGAGGGCTTGCCCGACAGGCTGGCCGTACGCTGGGCAATATGGCTACTCAGATCCTCTTCGCTGGCCAGCACGATGGCATGCACACGGCTGGACGCGCCCAGTTTGCGCAGGATGGCGGAAACATGGGTCTTGACGGTGGTTTCGGCAATCGTCAGTTCACGCGCGATCTGCTTGTTCGACATCCCCTGGCTCATGCAGCTCAACACATCCAACTGCTTGTCGGTCAAGCGCGGTAGGCGCGCGGGTCGTTCGACGTCCTGGAGGGCGGCCGACGAGGATACGCTGGCCGCGGCAGGGGCACGTTGGGCAGTAGGGCGGCGCATGATATCGGCAGGCAGATACAGCTGCCCCTGGAGTATCTGCTCCAGCGCCGACAACAGCTGCTGACTGGGCGTGGACTTGGGGATATAGCCCACCGCGCCCTGGGTGATGGCATCCAGCACCAGCTGGCGCTCCTGATGCGCCGAAACGATGGCCACCGGCAGCCAGGGAAAGGCGCTGCGCAACGTTTTCAGCCCTTCCAGGCCGTCGGCATCCGGCAGGCTCAAATCCAGTAGCAGCAAGTCCAGCGTGTCGTGTGCCTCGATATGCGCCATGGCTGCCGCCAGGCTGTCAGCCTCCAACAGCCGCGTGTCGGCCAGCCCGCCGCGGATGACCGCTTGAAGCGCGTCGCGAAACAGCGGGTGGTCATCGGCCACTAGTAGCGAATACATGGCATCTCCTACCAAGGAATGAGGGTGCATCCTGCCATTGGGCGATATCGGGATTGCCTTCGGTGACCAACACTGAACAGGCACCTTTTAATAATCATAATACTCAGGAGCAGCACCATGATCTATGCCAACCCAGGTGAATCGGGCTCAGTCGTGTCGTTCGAAAAACGCTATGGCAACTACATCGGCGGTGAGTTCGTACCTCCGGTGAAGGGCCAATACTTCGACAACATTAGCCCAGTCAATGGCAAAGTGTTCTGTGAAATTCCCCGCTCCAGCGCCGAAGACATCGAAAAAGCGCTGGATGCCGCCCATAAAGCCGCTTCGGCGTGGGGCAAGACCTCGGTACAAGAGCGCAGCAACATTCTGCTCAAAATCGCCGACCGTCTCGAGCAAAACCTCGAAATGCTGGCCGTGGCCGAAACGTGGGATAACGGCAAAGCGGTGCGTGAAACCCTCAATGCGGACATTCCGCTGGCTGTTGACCACTTCCGCTACTTTGCAGGCTGCCTGCGCTCCCAAGAGGGCACCGCCGCTGATATTGATGCCAACACGGTGGCGTACCACTTCCACGAGCCGTTGGGCGTGGTAGGGCAAATTATTCCGTGGAACTTCCCGATTCTGATGGCGGCTTGGAAACTAGGCCCGGCGCTGGCAGCGGGTAACTGCGTGGTGCTGAAGCCTGCCGAACAAACCCCAGCGTCAATTTTGAAAGTGGTAGAAGTGATCGGCGATCTGTTGCCTCCAGGCGTGCTGAACATCGTTAATGGCTTTGGCGCAGAGGCAGGCCAAGCGCTGGCTACCAGTAAACGCATCGCTAAGATCGCCTTTACCGGCTCGACGCCGGTGGGCTCACATATTTTGAAGTGCGCGGCAGAGAATATTATTCCTTCCACGGTGGAGCTAGGCGGCAAATCTCCGAATATCTACTTTGCCGATATTATGAACGCCGAGCCGACGTTCATCGACAAAGCGGTAGAGGGGCTGGTGCTGGCCTTCTTTAACCAGGGCGAAGTGTGCACCTGCCCGTCGCGGGCACTGATTCAAGAGAGCATGTACGACGAGTTCATGGCGAAAGTCATTGAGCGCACCAAGACCATCAAACGGGGTAACCCGCTGGATACCGACGTCCAGGTGGGCGCTCAGGCATCCCAAGAGCAGTTTGATAAGATCATGTCGTACATGGATATCGCTCGGGATGAAGGCGCTGAATTCCTTACCGGTGGTGACAAAGAAACGCTGGATGACAGCATCAACAGTGGTTACTACATTCAGCCCACGCTGTTGAAAGGTAATAACCAGATGCGCGTGTTCCAGGAGGAGATCTTCGGCCCAGTGGTGGCGGTGACCACCTTCAAAGATGAGGAAGAAGCGCTGGCGATTGCCAATGACACCGAGTTTGGCTTGGGCGCGGGCGTTTGGAGCCGCGATATTAACGTGGCCTTCCGCATGGGGCGTGGCATTCAAGCGGGTCGCGTCTGGACAAACTGCTATCACCAGTACCCCGCCCACGTAGCCTTCGGTGGCTACAAGAAGTCAGGCGTTGGTCGTGAAACCCATAAAATGGCGCTTGGACATTACCAGCAAACCAAAAGCCTGCTGGTCAGCTACGATATCAACCCGCTTGGGTTCTTCTAAACGCTTGTTATGTCGTCCCATCGCCCGGCCTAGGCCGGGCGATGCTGCACATCCTCTGGCGCTAACTCTACGGATAAGAGCAGCTTAGAACTGCCGTTAACCATTATTAGGAGTCGCATCATGGATAATACAATGCGGGCGGCCGTCGTGCGCGAGTTCGGACAGCCGTTAGTCATAGAAGAAGTCGATGTTCCACGCCCAAAGCAGGGGGAGGTATTGATGAAGGTGGCGGCCTCGGGGGTCTGCCATACGGATCTACACGCAGCGCACGGCGACTGGCCAGTCAAACCTTCACCTCCCTTTATTCCAGGGCATGAAGGCGTTGGGCATGTTGTGGCGGTCGGGGCCGGTGTCTCCCATGTCAAAGAGGGCGACCGTATTGGTGTTCCTTGGCTCTATTCGGCCTGCGGTTTTTGCGAACACTGCTTAGGCGGCTGGGAAACCTTATGTGAGTCCCAGCAAAATACCGGTTACAGCGTTAATGGTGGGTTTGCCGACTATACCTTGGCCGATGCGGGGTATGTGGGGCGGCTGCCGGATAACGTTGGCTTTGTCGAGCTGGCTCCGGTGCTGTGTGCCGGCGTAACGGTTTATAAAGGTTTAAAAATGACCGATACCCGCCCCGGCCAATGGGTGGTGATTTCGGGCATTGGTGGCCTTGGCCATATGGCAGTGCAGTATGCCAAAGCCATGGGGCTTAACGTGGCGGCTGTCGATATTGATGACGGCAAGCTGGCGCTGGCTGAGCGCTTGGGCGCGACGGTTACGGTAAACGCCATGAAAACCGACCCCGCGGCATACCTTAAAAAGACCATTGGCGGTGCCCATGGTGCGCTGGTCACCGCAGTGTCGCCGAAGGCCTTCGATCAGGCGCAAAATATGCTGCGCCGTGGCGGTACGCTGGTACTTAATGGCTTACCGCCAGGGGATTTTCCACTGCCCATCTTTAGTACCGTGCTCAATGGGATCACTATTCGTGGCTCGATTGTCGGTACGCGTAGCGACCTTCAGGAAGCGCTCGATTTTGCGGCGGAAGGTAAAGTGGAAGCCACCGTCGCAACGGATACACTGGACAATATCAACGATGTTTTTCAGCGCATGATAGACGGTAAAATCGAAGGGCGTATTGTGCTAGACATGGCGGGTTAAACGCCCAGCGCGCATAAAAAATCCCGGCCGCGTGGCCGGGATTCTTCGTTTTACGCGTTGTACGTAAAGCGCTACTTACATCTGCGCATCTTCAGGTGGTTCGCCGATGGTGCCTGGCATAGCCTGCACATGGCCCATCTGCTCCCCGGCCAGGGTCAGGAAGTGCAGGTGGCGTTCGTACTCGGCCACCAGATCGCCAATCACCTGACCACGGGTATAGCCGTTTAGGTCTTTATCCTGGCCGCCTTCGGCCAGATAGACATCCAGGCGCACGTAGAAGTCATCGTCTGCCGGGATGAAGCTCGGGGTGCGCATGCGGTGCGGGCAGACCTGATAGACAAAGCTGGTGGCTTCGCCAAAGTCGACCTGCAGCGTCAAGGTGGGCAGCGACTCGCCTTCCACCTGCTCTTCGGTCACGTTGGCGGTTTGGCCACGGCTTTCGAGCTCCTGGGCAAACTGGGTCATGGCGGGACGGATCGCGTGCTCGATGGTGGCCGCTGCCCCGGCACGGTTGGAGGTATCCAGCGCACGGTCCAGGCGCTCGCGCCAATCGCCGCCAGGCGCACTACCTGCAATCATGCGGCGTGCATCGGCCTTGCTGCCTTCCAGCTTCAAGGCTTTGTAGGTGCCTACCATGATGGCAAAAATCACCACCGAGAACGGCAGGGCGGTGATCACCACGGCGCTTTGCAGCGCGTTCAGTCCGCCTGCCATCAGCAGTGCCACGGTAATCAGGCCGATCACGGCCGACCAGAAAATGCGCAGCTTCACCGGGGCATCATGGTTCACGTCGCTCAGAATCGAGGTGAAGTTGGCCAGTACCAGGGCGCCGGAGTCGGCGGAAGTAATGAAGAACACAATGCCCAGCACGGTGACCACGGCGGCGGTGATACCGACGTAGGGGTAGTACTCCAGCAGCGTGTAGAGGGTGGTTTGCGGCGAGTTCAACGCCTGTTCGCCCAGCTCGACGACGCCTTGATTGGCGACCAGCTCGATACCGCTGTTACCGAAAATGGACATCCACACCATCATGAACGACAGCGGAATGAACAGCGCACCGGCGACGAATTGGCGAATGGTGCGGCCACGAGAAATACGCGCCAGGAACAGGCCCACGAAAGGCGTCCAGGCAATCCACCAGCCCCAGAAGAAAATGGTCCACCACATTTTCCACTCCTGGGCGCCTTCGTCGGCAAACGCGTAGGTATCGAAGCTGGCAGCGACAAACCCGGAGAGATAGTCACCGGCGTTGTTCACCACCTTGTCGAGCAGGGTCAGGGTATCGCCGGAAAACAGCACGAACAGCATCAGCACCAGCGCCAATAGCATGTTGAACTCGGAGAGGCGGCGAATGCCCTTCTCGACCCCGGTCACCACGGAAATGGTGGCCAGCACCACGACCAGACCAATCAGGATGATCTGTACCGTCAACGTCTCGGGAACGTCGAACATGTAGTTGAGGCCGTAATTGAGCTGCAGAACGCCAATCCCAAGACTGGTGGCGATACCGAACACGGTGGAAATGACCGCCGTGATATCCACGGCATTACCGATGGGGCCGTGGATGCGCTTGCCCAGCAGTGGGTAGAGGGCGCTGCGGATCGCCAGTGGCAAGCGGTGGCGGTAGCTGAAGTAGGCGAGTGCCATGCCCATCAGCACGTAGAGCCCCCATCCCGAAAGCCCCCAGTGCAGGTAAGTCTGAACGACAGCGTTGCGCATGGCCTCTTGGCTTTCAGGCGTCAGGTCCGGCGGGGCCAGGTAGTGGGCCACCGGCTCTGCCACGCTGAAAAACAACAGGTCAATGCCAATGCCGGCGGCAAACAGCATGGCGGACCAGGAGAGCAGCGAAAACTCCGGGCGTGAATGGTCCGGGCCCAGGCGTATGCTGCCGAAGCGCGACATGCCGATCAGTACCACGAACACCAGGTAGGCGACGATGGCGAGCATGTAGTACCAGCCGAAGGTGGTGCTTACCCAGGCCAGGCCCGCGTCGAAGAAAGCGCCTGCCTGCTCGGTAAACAGCATGGTCATCACCAGAAAGATGAGTATACCGGCGACGCTGCCGTGGAAAACCACGGGGTTGAGTCGATCCCGCGAGGGGAGGGTCGAGTTGTCTTTCGCCATGGAGGCGGACTCCTGTTGTTAAGACAAGGGAAGAATTATTTTTGAATGAACGTTCAAATAAAATACGCGGTTTGCTACGCCAGTTCAAGTGACGAGCCAACCACGTAAAATGATGAAACAGGAGTATAGATAGCCCTGCGCCCAGCAGAGCTGGGCGCAGGGTGGCAGGACGAACGTTAAATCAACGCTTATTCAGCATTGGCCTGATCACCGTGGCGGCCACCACGCTTGCCGTGCTCCTGACGGTATTCGGCGTGCACGTCGTGCATGGCATCCCGCAGTGCCTGCTGCTCTTCATCTGACAGAATTTCTGCAACGCGGGCCTGATGCTCCTCACGCAGCGCCATGACCGCTTCACGATGCTCGGCATGGGCCTGATTCAGCGCGGTTTGCTGCTCTTCGCTCAGCTCGGCGCGCTGGTAAACTTCCTGGCGGCGCTCTTCCATGCGCTCGTGCATGGCTTCACGGTCCATGCCACGGTGCTCATGCTGCTCGGCCTGTGCGGTGAACGCCAGGGGCATCAGGGCAATGGCCAGAAAGGCAGGAGCAAAACGTTGGCTAAGAGACATTTTCATGGCATACCTCATGGGTCATTAATGGGCTAATGTTGACCATGGCAGTATCCAGGGGCTTGGTGTAAATCGGTTGCAGGAAGTGTGCAACAACCGTGGTCTTATGCGGAGGGGCAAGGATCACGCCACAGGGTGAGGGGAACAGGAAACAGGAGAACACCATGCCAGAACTTGGATTCATTGGCCGCTATGCGCGCCTGGGCGCGCTGGTAGCGCTGCTCAGTGGCTGTGGCGCCACCCATCAGGCCAGCCTGGGTGAACCGGCCATCGAACGCCAGGGCCTGCGGGAGGCGCTGCCGTTTACGGCGCTGGTCCAGCAGCGCTATACCCCGGACGACTGGCCCGAGCCGCTGGTGGCCGATGTGCTGCTCCCCCGCACCGAGGGCGCGGGCCTGCGTCCAGCCGCCCTGCTGGTGCATGGGGGAGGTTGGCGTAACCGCAGCCGTGACGACATGGCAGGCATTGCCCGGCAGCTGGCTGAACAGGGCTACGTCACCGTCAATATCGAACACCGCTTCGTGCCGGAATATCGTTTCCCCGCCCAGCTGCACGACTTGCAGCAGGCCATGGCCTGGCTGCATCGCCATGCCGACGAGTGGCAAGTGGATACGAACCGCATTGTCGGCGTGGGCTTTTCCTCAGGGGCTCACCTGGTGAGCCTGTTGGCGCTGGCGGGCAGTGAAGGCCCCCTGGCAGACCCCTACGGCGGCGAGCATGCCCGGCTTGCTGCGGTGCTGGCCGGCGGTTTGCCCAGCGACTTGCTGAAGTTCAACGATGGGCGGCTGGTGGTGGACTTCATTGGTGGTACGCGCGCAGAGAAGCGTGACGCGTATGCCCTGGCATCGCCCGCGCGGCAAATCACTTCTCAAGCACCGCCGTTCTTCTTGTTTCACGGCCGCTGGGATCGGCTCGTGCCCGTCGATCACGCCACCGATTTTTATGCCGCGCTTCAGGCGCAAGGTACGCCCAGCGAGCTGTATCTTCAGCGTGGCCGAGGCCATTTCGCCAGCTTCCTGCTGCGTGGCAGTGCCATCGAGGCAGGTATCGCGTTTCTGAATCAGCAGGTCCAGCCGGAGGGCAGGCGCGGGAACTAGATGTCAGAGGGTTGTGTGAGGGCCGAGCTGACGGGGCCAGTGCGTCTTGCGCTTGGCCCGTTTTTTTATTTGACGCCCCACCTGGCGAAAGCAAAAATTAAAACGGTTGACTTAAACTCAGCGGCTGCGTTATTCCATGGAGAGCCTGTGCGGTAGAAAAACATGTAGAAAGCTAATAAAAACAATGGCCCCTTCATGAAAGGGCCCCAACGAAGAGAATGTGCATGTCAAATGATCACTTCTATGACAGCGCGCCGTGGGAACATCTTTATGGCACCCATCATCACGCAATAGGTGACCAGCTGCAGCCGCGCTTTGCCAGTATTCCCGCGATGGTCACTGCGGCAGCCCAGCAGTTTGGCTCCCACACCGCGTTCACCACCTGCATGCCCAACGGCATGAATGGCACGCTTGCTTATCGGCAGACGGATACTCTCTCCGATGCGTTTGCGGTTTACCTGCGTGACACCCTGGGACTTGCCAAAGGCGACCGCGTTGCGGTGCAAATGCCCAACTGTCTCGCGCTTCCGGTGGCCATTTTCGGCGTTTTGAAAGCGGGCTGTGTGCTGGTGAACGTCAATCCGCTCTATACGCGTCGAGAAATGGAGCATCAGTTCAACGATGCTGGCGTCAAGACGCTTGTCATCATGGATATGTTTGCCGACAAGCTGGAGGACGTGCTCCCCAACACTGGCATTCAGCACGTCGTACTCACGTCGCTTTCGCAATGGTTTTCACCAGTCGTACGCACGGTATTGGATGCCGTACTGAAATATTGGAACAAAGCCATCCCCAGGCACTCGCTGAACGCCGTGACGTTGAGCCAGGCCATTCAAACGGGTAGCGCACGGCAAGCCGAACAAGGCATTGACGTGGCGCGCTACTGGCAGGCTATTGCGCGTGAAGACACCGCGCTGTTGCAGTACACCGGCGGCACCACCGGCGTCAGTAAAGGCGCAGAGCTGACGCACGGCAATCTGCTGAGCAATTTAGAACAGGTCGATCTGGTGGTTGGCAGCCACATAGAGGTTGGCAAAGAGTGCGTTCTCACCGCGCTGCCCATCTACCATATTTTCGCGTTCACGGTGAACCTGCTGGCGTTCTACAGCAAAGGGGCGCACAACGTGCTCGTGCCCAGCCCGCGGCCTATCCAGAACTGCCAGCGCGCTTTTGATAACTACCCGATCTCCTGGATTTCAGGCGTCAATACGCTGTTCAACGCGCTGCTCAACGAAGAGTGGTTCACCGTGTACCCGCCTAAAAACATGAAAGTGGCGATGGCGGGCGGCACCGCGCTACATAAATCCGTCGCTGAGCGCTGGCGCGCGGTGGTCGGCACACCGATTGCCGAAGGCTACGGGCTAACAGAAAGCTCTCCGGTGATCTGCTTCAACCCGATTGGGCATGAGCGTGCTAACAGCATCGGCATTCCCGCGCCGTTTACTCAGGTGCGCATCGTCGATGAACAGGGCGTGACGGTTGCCCCGGGCGAGCCTGGCGAGATTATCGCGCGCGGCCCACAAATCATGAAAGGTTACTGGAACAACCCGGAAGAGACTGCCAAAACGCTGAAAGGTGGCTGGCTTTACACCGGCGATGTGGGAACAATGTCAGAGGATGGTCACTTTCAAATCGTCGACCGTAAAAAAGATATGATTCTGGTCAGTGGATTTAACGTTTACCCCAACGAAGTAGAAGACAGCATTGCGCGCTTACCTCAAGTGCAAGAGTCCGCCGTCATTGGTGTCCCCGACGATCAGACAGGCGAAGCGGTTCACGCCTACGTCGTGCTGCGTGAACAGGGGCTAAGCGCCAAGGACGTTATCCGGCACTGTAAAACAGAGCTTGCCGCCTACAAGGTTCCCAAAAAAGTGGTGTTCTGGGATGAGCTGCCCAAAACCCCTGTTGGCAAGGTGCTGCGCAAAGAAGTGCGTGCCATCGTGCAGGGCAGTCACGCCGAGACTAAACAACAATAACCGCAAACAGCGGCAGGCTACGGAGTTACAGCACTATGCTAAGCCCATTGGAAGAAAGCTTACTGTCGATCATGATGGTGATCATCATGTTCGGCATGGGGGCATCGCTCACCTTCAAGGACTTCAAACTCTCCATGCGCCACCCCCAGGCCATTGGGGTTGGCTTCTCATCGCAGTATCTGCTGATGCCTTTTATCGCCTTTGCCCTGGCGCGCCTTCTCGACCTGTCGGTTGAACATACCGTGGGGCTAGTGCTGATGGGGTGCATGCCGGGCGGCACGACCTCCAATATTTTTGCCTACTTCTCACGCAGCCTGCTCAGCCTCAGCATCATGATGACCATCTGCTCCACGCTGGCGGGCTTTGTTCTGGTGCCGCTGTGGATGGCGTTTTATACCCAGGGGATCGATGACGCCTTCCGCATACCGCCCGACCAAATTGGCCGCCTGCTGTTCGTACTGCTGATTCCAACGCTGTTGGGCATGTGGATACGCCGTAAAAATGCCAACCTTGGCGCCGTCATTGAGCTGGTAGGCGGCGTGTTGGGGGCTATCGTGATCGTGTTTCTGGTGGTGACGTGGGCACCGCGCAACTGGCGCTTGCTGATGGAGACCAGCTGGCAGGTATATGCAGCGGTGATTCTGCTCGGTTTGGTGGGTTTTCTATTCGGTTATTTATTCTCCCGCGTGCTCAAACTCAACCCGCAAAAAGCCCGCACGGTCTCTCTTGAAACGGGGATTCAAAACGGCCCGCTGGCCGCATTGATCGTCATCATGACGTTCAGTGGCGAAACACAGCAGCTGATTCTGCTCATACCCGTCATGTATTCGCTGTTTATCGTGCTGAATTCCACGGCCGTAGCGGTGTTTTACCGCAAGCTAACGAAAAAGGAGGAATTGGCCCGCGATCAAGCCAAGGTCGAACCTTCGTAGGTCGGTCGGAAGGTTCAGCCGGAGGGCAGGCGCGGGGACTAGACTTTAGTTGGTTTTGATCCTCGTGCAAGGTTGATGACAGTTTCGTGGGATAGCGTTGTTCTCTACAGGCAGCCGCCTGATTCTAATAACACGCACAACAAGAGACATCGCTATGCTCAAGCAACCTGTCAGCTCGTTTCCTCGCGCGCTCAAATCCCTGTTGGTGGGCGCCACCGTCACGGTAGCGTCACTGGCCATGGTGCTGCCTGCTGCGGCAGACAGCTACCCGGAACGCCCGCTCAACATGGTCGTCGGGTTTGGTACCGGCGGCAGTGCCGATCGGTTGGCCCGCTTGATGTCGGGATACATCTCCGAAGAGATTGGCGTACCCATTCAAGTCACCAACCGCCCCGGGGCGGGTACTCAGGTCGCTTCCAACTACGTGCTGAACGTACCGGACGACGCCTACACCGTTTATGCCTCCACCTTCGCCCCTTACCTGACCAACTCGATTCTGACGGGTGGGGCCAATTTCAGCGTGGATGACTTCTCTTACATCAATTTTCAGTGGTTCGACCTCGACCTGATCGCAGCCAACAAGGACAGCGGTTACGACGACCTGCCTTCGCTTTTGGAGGCGATTCGTGAGCAGCGCGGCCAGGTGCGCGGTGCCGTGGTACAAGGCTCGGCGGGCCACCTGATGGTGCGGTTGCTGCTGGAAGAAGCGGGCATCCCCCAGGAAAACCTCAATCTGGTGACCTACAACAGCGGTGGTGAAGCGCGTTCGGCGGTGGCCGGTGGGCAGGTGGATTTCGTCTCCATCAGTGCACAGGGCAGCGAAGGCATTCGTGAGTTCCTGACGCCGCTGGCCATCGTCAACGACGAGCGTATCGAGCAGTGGGATGCACCGACCATCAATGAGGCCCTTGCTCCCATGGAGCTGGAAGTGCCTGTGCTGCAAGGCTCCATGCGCGGCTTCGCGGTGACCAGCGAAGTCGAGCGCCAGCATCCGGGCCGTTACGAAGCCCTCGCGGATGCCATCCAGAACGCGCTGGCGCGCAAGGACGTGCAAGAGCATCTGGAGCGCAATGAAATGGGCGGCGTATGGGTAGGCCCTGAGCGTTCCAATGAGCTGATGCGCGAAAACTACGAAGTGTTCGAGAAGTACGCCCACCTGCTCAACTGATCACCCCATCGTCTGACGATCCTGTAGTGGCAGGCACCCTAAAGGGGTGCCTGCCAGGAGTTTACCCATGACGGCACAAAAACGTGACTATGGGGACGCGCTCGTCCTCATCGGTCTGGCGAGCTTTACGCTGTGGTATCTGATGGATGCCATTCGCGTCTCCGCGACCCCCCAGAACTTACTGCTGATTCTTCCCATGGCGCTGCTGGTACTGGCGCTGATTGCCCTGGAGGTGGTACTGCGCCTGAAGAAAGGCACGCTGCTGACCCAGGACCAGCAAGAGGAACCCCTGCTGCGTACGCTGCCGGTGGTGGGCCTGTTTGCCGCCTACGTGATGTCGTTGGAAACCCTGGGTTTCGACCTGGCGACGGTGGCGTTCATCGCGTCTTTTCTGATTCTCAAGGGTGAGCGCAACTGGCTGGCGTTGTTCAGTTTCAGCGCGTTGTTTGGCCTTGGTGCAGCGTTCTTCTTTTCGCGCATGCTGCCTTATCCCATGACGCTGCTGCTGATCCCCAACTGAATGCATCGAAGGAGGCAACATGATTGATTTTGGTGCCGTCGAGCAGAGTATGAACCTGCTCTTTTCCAGCGCAGGGCCCTGGTTGGTAGTGGTTCCCGGTATCGTGCTGGGGCTGATTTTTGGGGCAACGCCGGGCCTGCAGATCTCCATGGCCATGGCGATCTTCTTGCCCATGACCATGTACATGGACTTCATTCAGGCCATGCTGTTCTTGACGGCGATTTTTACCGGCGGCTCGTTTGGCGCAGGGATCCCGGCCATCCTGATGAACATTCCCGGCACTTCCTCGGCCATTGCCACGGCCTTCGATGGCTACCCGATGGCGCGACGCGGGCAGCACAATCAGGCGCTGGGGGTGGCGTTGGCCTCCTCGGTGATCGGCTCGCTGATGGGCTACGTGGTGCTGTTCTTCATGATCCAGCCGCTCTCCTACATGGTGCTGCGCCTGGGGCCCGCCGAGATGTTCGTGGTGATCCTCTGGGGCATGACCCTGATCGCCAGCCTCAAGGGTGAGCAGGTGCTCAAAGGCCTGGTGGCCGGTTTCGTGGGGCTGCTGGTAGGAACCATCGGGTTCAACGAGATTGGCCTGGCTCGCGGCACCATGGGGCAAACCTACCTGCTGGATGGGGTGCCGGTGATTCCTGCCATGATGGGCATGTTTGCGGCGTCCGAGCTGTTCAAGCTGGCCAACAAGGGGTTCATCGTCGAGTCGGCGGATGCGCGCAAGGTACGTGCCAGCGAAATTTTTCAGGGCTGCAAGATGGCGCTGCGTCATCCTGTGGTGATGATTCGCGGTGGCTTGATCGGTGTGCTGGTGGGCGCGGTGCCCGGTGTCGGGTCATCGGTTTCCAACCTGCTCTCCTACATCGAGACCAAGCGGCGGGATAAAGACCCGGACTCCTACGGCAAGGGCAACCCCAAAGGGGTCGTCGCGTCCGAGGCAGCCAACAGCAGCTCGGAGGGTGGCTCCATGGCGACCCTGCTGGCGCTGGGCATTCCTGGCGGTGGGGCAACGGCGGTAATGCTGGCTGCGTTTGCCATGCACAACATTACCGGTGGCCCGCAGTTCATCCGCCAGCAAACGGACGTGGTCTATGCGATCATCTTTGCCAACTTCGCCCAGGTATTCTTGCTGGTCATCGTGGGGATTTTGTTCATTCCACTGCTGGCCAACATCGTCAAGGTGCCCATGCGCTATCTGATTCCTTCCGTGCTGGTATTGGCGGTCATGGGGTCGTTCGGGCTCACCGGCAACATGACCGGGCCTGCCACGGTGCTGGTGTTTGCCGTGATCGGCTGGATCTTCCGCCACTACGGTTACTCGGTGCCTGCGGCGGTCATTGGCATGCTGCTGGGGGCTCTGGCGGAGAAGTCGCTGCTGCATTCCTACCAGATCAGTGGCGGGGACATCACCTACGTGCTGGAGCGGCCTGCGACCCTGGCCATCCTGGCGCTGCTGTTGATTTCGCTGTTTGGCCAGCCGCTGGTCAAGCGCTTTCAGGCACGGCGCGTGGCGGCAAAAGCGTAGCGCAACAACGGGGGAGCGGGTGAAAAAAACGCTGAAAACCATTGGTTTGGGATGTTTGGGTGGCCTGGTGGCCACCCTTTTTTCGCTGCCGCTGGCGTGGATGCTAGGGGCGCTGTTCATGGTCATGGGCGTTTCTCTGGCGGGCGTTCGCACCGGGGTAGACAAGCGCTTGCATCGCGTGGCCATTGCACTACTGGGACTGTTCATCGGCAGTCGTATCCACGCGGACGAGCTGGTGAGCCTGGTGCAGTGGTACCCCAGCGTGCTGGCCATGCTGGCCTACATGGTGTTGATGCTGGCAGGAGGGTACTGGATCTTTGCTCGTGCCCGCGTCGGCAGCCTGAACGCCATGTTCTGTGCCTATCCAGGCAGCATGAACTCGGCCCTGGTGCTGGCCGAGCGTGCCCATGGTGACCTGCGCTGGATCGCCATTTCTCACTCGCTGAGGCTGGTCACCGTGGTATCGGGCGCAGCGCTGCTGGCCAGCCTGTTCGTCGACAGCGTGGCCTTGCCGCCCTCTGCCGAGCCGCTGTCGCTCATGGGGGTGCTGCCACTGCTGCTGGCTCCTGCTTGCTGGTGGCTGGGTCGCCTGATCCGCTTGCCGCTACCGGAGTTTCTGGGGCCGATGGCGGCAGGTGCCTTGATTGCCAATGTGGGCGTGGCCTACACGCTGCCCAATGAAATCCTGCTGGTGACCTTTCTGGTGCTGGGATCTTCGGTGGGCTCGCGTTTTTCAGGCACCCACTGGAAACAGGTGGTGCGGGTAGGGCGGTTCGGCATGCTGTATGCGCTCTTTGCGCTGGTGGTGGCCGCGTTGATGGCCTGGCTGGTGGCCAGCGTCACGTCATTGCCGTTCGTGGCGGTGATGCTGGCGCTGATACCGGGGGGCGTCGGGGAGATGGCGGTCATCGCCATGGTCATGGGGATCGACCCGGTTTACGTGGTCTCTCACCATATTCTGCGGCTGCTGCTGCTGATCTTCATGACGCCGCTGATGATCCGCCTGACGACGCTGGCAGCACCGGAAACGCCACCGTGACTTCCAGCCCGCCCTGAGGGCGATTGCGCACGGCAAGCTGGGCGCCGTGGGTAGTGGCCACCTGTTCGACGATGGCCAGGCCAAGGCCGCTGCCCGGTGCATGGGCGTTATCGCGGAAAAACCGTTCGGTGAGCTGCGGCAGCCGGGCGGGGTCCACCCCCACGCCGTCATCGTGCACGCTGAGTCGTACCGTATCGGCGTCATGGGTGAGGCCAATGGTAATGGTGCCTTGGTAAGGGAGCGCGCCGCCCGCGTGGAGGCTGGCGTTATCGATCAGGTTGATCACCAGCCACTGCAGCAAAATGGGGTCGCCATGGATGGAGGGCAGGGCCTCGGGCTGCTCGAAGGCCAGCTCCTGGCCCTTTTGGTAAATGCCGGTGGCGACCTGCTGGCAAGTCTGCTGGCATAGTGCGATCAGGTCGACGGCCTGCAGCTGGGTGAGTTCGAACAGCTCACTGCGGGTCTTGGCGTATTTCAGCAGCTGTTGCACGGTGTGCCCGGCATGCTCGGCAATGCGCTGAATCTCCAGCAGGTTGGCCCTGTTGGCGGGTGATTGCTCGCTCTTCAGGGTCATTTCCGTGAGTGCCCGAATCTCTGAAATGGGCGTGCGTAGCTGGTGGGAAACGTCGGCGTTGAGCTGTTGGGTGCTGGTAATGCTGCTTTGCATGCGTTGCATCAGGTAATTGATGCTTTGCGTCAGGGGACGTATTTCCCTGGGCACGCTGTCGCGAATGGGCTGCAGATCGTGGGGCGAGCGCTGGCGCAGTGCGCGGCTGATGGCGTTCAAAGGGGCAAGGCCACGGTGGATGGCGAGGAGCGCCAGCGTGATCGCCAGCAGCCCGGTCACCGCCGTGAGCCCGGCCAGGGTGACCATGAAGTCGTGGGTCAATGAGTGCCGGGTCTCTTTTGATTCCGCCACGATGACTTCGATGTCCACGACATCACGCCCGCGGCGAAAAGGGAAGGTCAAGGCCACGGCCCGCAGCTCGTTGCCTGCGTAAGCCACGTCGTAAAACAGCGGCGCGTCGAGGGAGTCGGGCGGATCGCCCAGCCCTTGAAAACCGGCAATCATGCCCCCCTGGGCTTCCCGGATACGGTAGAAAATCTTGCCCTCTCCACGACTGCCCAGCGTGCTGATGCTGAAGTAGTGCATGTTGATGCGTAGCTGGCCATCGGCGGTATATACCCGACGCTCCAGGCGCTGGGCAGCATTCAGCAGCATGGCGTCGAAGGCTTCGTTGATCTGCTTGCTCAGCAGCAGGTAGCTGGAGAGCAGGGCCAGGAAGGCCAGGGCGGTGAACGGCAAGGCAATCCACAGCAGCAGGCGACTGCGGATGGAGCGGGGAGTCGGGGTCAAGACGCGCCTTCCTCCGAGGCGGGTGGGGCCAGGTAATAGCCCAGCCCTCGCACGGTTTTCAGGCCGAAGTCATGGCCGATCTTTTTGCGAATACGTGAAATGTAGGTTTCCACGGCGGCGTAGCTGATGGCTTCATCCGTCGAGGAGAGCCGGTCGATGATCTGGTCCTTGCTGACCAGCCGATTCTGATTGATCAGCAGGTATTCGATGACCTCCAGCTCACGGCGGTGTAGCGTGAGGGCCTGGCCGTCCACGCGCAGCTCCATGGCATCCGGAAAGAACTCCAGGCGCCCGCAGCGCAGGCTCTCACCGCCAAAATGCTTGGCTCTTCTGACCAGCGCGCGGGCTCTGGCGGCTACCTCGTTCAGCGAGAAGGGCTTGCACAGATAGTCGTCCGCGCCGACTTCCAGCCCCAAAATGCGCTGGTCCAAGGTGTCGCGGGCGGAGATGATCAAGACGGGAATGGTGTTCTGCTGGTGGCGCAACAGGCGCAGCAACGACATGCCGTCGAGCAGCGGCAGCCCCAGGTCCAGTACCAGCAGGTCATACCCCCCTTGCTGCAGCATGAGCAGCGCTTTTTCACCATCGCAGGCCACGTCGATGGTGAAGCTGGCTTCTTCTAACGTCGAGGCAATCGAGCGCGCAAGATTGTCGTTATCTTCTACGATGAGCGCTTTCATGGTGCATTGACCCGTAGCGGTGCCCAAGTGCGCCTGTTGATCTGCCAGGCTTACCCTTCGGGCTGATATTTGTAACCCACACCATACACCGAGCGAATGATTTCCTGCTCGGGCAGGGCTTCGGTGATCTTTTTGCGCAGCTTCTTGATATGGCTGTCGACGGTTCGTTCGGACACGATGCGGTTGTCGCGATACATGTGATCCATCAACTGCTCGCGGCTGAAAATACGCCCCGGCGACTGCATCATAACGCGTAATAGCTGAAACTCCACGGCGGTGAGCCCCAGGTCCTGGCCATTGACGAGGGCCTGCCAGCCCTCTTCATCCAGGGTGACCGGCGCTTGCCGTGTGGTCGGGGTGTGGCCGGTGGCCTCGGCAATGGCCTGGCTGCGGCGCAGCACGGCCTTGACCCTGGCCACCACCTCGCGCGGGCTGAACGGCTTGCAGATGTAGTCATCGGCGCCCAGCTCCAGACCCAGCAGCCGGTCCACTTCCTCGACCTTGGCCGTCACCATGATGATGGGCAGCAGCGGCCACTGCTGGCGTATTTCCCGGCACAGGGTGAGGCCATCCTTGCCGGGCAGCATGACGTCCAGCAGTACCAGCGCCGGTGAGTGCTGGGTGAGCCAGGGCATCACGTCGCTGCCATGGCCGATGATGGTGGGGGCGAAGTTATGGCTGCCAAGGTAGTCCGCCATGAGCCTGGCAATTTTGGGTTCGTCTTCGACGATCAGCAGGGATGCTTCCTGGGTCATGGTCAACTCGCATTCAGTAAGGGTCAGAAGAAATCAGCGGAAAGCGCAGTGTCCAGGCCAGCCCGCCCAATGTCGAGGCGCTGGCTTCCATGGTGCCACCGTGAGCACTCACCAGGGCGCTGGCAATCGACAGGCCCAGGCCGCTACCGCCGCTGGCACGGTTACGCGACCCCTCGACCCGATACAGGCGCTCGGTGAGCCGCCCCAGCTCGCTGTCGGGGACACCGGGGGAGCTATCCTGCCAGACGATGACGGCCTGACCGCGCTCGCAGCCGAGCGTGACGCGCAGCGCCCCGGGCGATTGCGTATAGGCACAGCTATTATCCAGCAGGTTGCTCCACAGCTGGCGCAGGCGTTGGGCATCGCCGCGAATCATGATGTCCTCTTCCAGCTGGCAGGTCAGGCTCAGGCCGCTCTGCTCAAGCCAGCGGTCGGCGTCGGTCAGGCGGCTGCCCAGGCTGTCGCTCAGGTTCAGCGGGGCCAGCTGGATGTCCAGCGCTCCCGCATCGCTTTGCGAGAGCAGCCGCAAGTCGGAGACCAGGCGCTCCAACTGAGCCACTTCCTGGGCCAGCGAACTCAGGTTTTCCTGATTCAGAGGACGAATACCATCCTGCATGGCTTCGATTTCACCGCGCAGTACGGCCAGCGGGGTGCGCAGCTCATGGGCCGTGTCCGACACCCAGCGTGCCCGGGCCTCGCGGCTGGCTTCCAAGGTGGCTGCCAGCACGTTGAAATCCCGGGCCAGGCGAGACAGCTCATCGCGGCCGCGTTCGGGCAAGCGGGTATGGTAGTCGCCTTCGGTGAGGCGCAGGGTAGCTCCGGCCAGCGCCCGCGTGCGTCGGCCCAGCCACCAGGAGAGCCCGCCAGCCAGCAGCAGAGAGGCCAGGCCCAGCGAGACCACGATCAGGATCAGGTTGCGCTGCTGGCGCTCCAGAAAGCGGCTCTCCATGCGCTCCATCATCTCCTGGGGCGGGCGAAAGCCGAGGGCGCCAATGGCTTCACGCTGGCCATTGGGCGCCAGATCGCTATAGAGGGTCATCCAGTGCCAGTTGCGGGAGCCCCGTGGAGTATCGCTGGGGGGAATGATGGCGTGGCCATCGGCATCCTGCAGAGCGAAATCCTGCGCTTCCCCCAGGGGAGATGGCCGATCACGATGCTCCTGGCCCAGCTCGAAGCGGACGATGTAGGGCCAGCGGTCGGGGGCCTCTTCCAGCCACGCCCAGCTGTTCTGAGTTTCCCAACGGGTAATCAGGCCGTCGGCCAGCAGCGTGGCGCGGCGCTCCTGGGCCTGGTTCAGGTAGTCGAGAAAGCCGCGATCGATACTGTAGGTGACCGCCAGAAATACGCTGGCGGCAATGGCCACATTGACGCTCAGGATGGCCGCGAACAGCTTCATACCCAGCCGCGAAGGGCGCCACTGGCGCAGGCTATGTAACGCCTTCATGGGTTAGCCCTCTCGGGTTCGGGAGGGGGCGGTGCGCTGAGGCGTTCGCGCAGATTCTCCAGGCTGAGATAGAGGCAGGGCACCAGAACCAACAGAATGACCGTGGCGAATAGCATGCCAAAACCCAGAGAGATGGCCATGGGAATCATGAAGCGTGCCTGTCGCGAGGTTTCCAGAATCATCGGTGCCAGCCCCAGGAAGGTCGTCAGTGTGGTCATCATGATTGGCCGCAATCGGCGTGTGGCGGCGGCCACGATGGCTTCCCGAGGCGCCATGCCTTCGCGCCGCTTGCGGTTGGCGTAGTCGATCAGCACCAGGGCATCGTTGATGACCACGCCGGACAGCGCCAGCATGCCCAGCAGGCTGATGATCGACAAGCCAAAGCCCATCAGCATATGGCCCCCGATGGCACCCACGATACCAAATGGAATGGCGGCCATCACCAGCAGCGGCTGCAAGTAGCTTCGGAAGGGAATCGCCAGCAGGGCATAGAGTGCCGCAATCATCAGCCACATGGCCTTGCGCAGCGTGGCCAGGTTGTCGGCGGTATCCTGCTGGCGGCCACCCATGCTGACTTCGAGGCCCGGCCAGGTATTGCTGAGGATGGGAAAGACATCCTCCTGCAAGGTGGCGAGCACCTGATTGATGGCCTGGTCGCCCTCGGAGTCGGCAGTGACGGTGATGATGCGCCGGCCGTTGATGCGCTGCAGGCTGCTGGACGCCTGGCTGAGGGTGATGTCGGCCACCCGCGACAGCGGCACGCTGAGCCCCTCGGGGGTGCGCACGGGAAGCCGGTACAGCTCACTGAGACTATCGCGAGAGGCTTCCGGTAAACGCACTTCGACGCTGACCTCTCGGCGGCCGATGAACTGCTCGACGGCGGTGGCGCCTTGCAGCGGCCCACGCAGGGCCTGTGCCAAGTCACTGCCGGTCAGCCCCAGCGAGCGGCCTTCGGCCGACAGGCGCATTTCCAGCTGTGGCTTGCCGTCGCCCAGGCCGCTGTCGATGTCCGTCAGCCCGTACTCCGCCAGCTGTTCGGCCAATCGTGTGGCGGCTGCCTCCAGCACCTGGGTATTGGGGTGCGAAAGCCGCAGGCTCAGCGCGGCGCCGCTGCCGGGGCCGCCAAAGTCGGATTCGAAGCGGACCGATTGCGCGCCCAGCAGATCGCCGGTCAGTTCACGCCACTCGCGGGCAATGCGTGAGGGTGGCCAGCTCTCCAGGCTTTCCGAAGCGATGTCGAGGCGGACGGAGAGGCTTTCGCCATCTAGACGGCTACGGGTGCTGGTGAAGCTCAACCCCTCTTCACGCTCGCTCAGGGCCGTGGCGGCGTCCAGCAATTGCTGGCTCAATTCGCGGCTGACGCTGATGTGGCTACCAATCGGCAGGGTGACGCTGGCCTGCACCTGGTCGGATTCGACCCGGGGCATCAACGAGAAGCCCAATCGGCCGCTCATGGCCCATGCCAGGGTGATCGCCAGCAGCGCCACGCCCAGCGAGACGGTCAGCAGACGCTGGTTCAGTGCACCCTGCAGAAAGGGCTCGAAGCGCCGGTAGGTGAAATGGTGCAGCCCCTGCTGCATGCGTAGCCGCACGGCCTCCAGAGGGCGCTGCCAGGCTGGCGTTTGCCTCGGTTTGCTGGCGTGGGCCAGGTGTGCGGGCAGGATCAGCAGAGCCTCCACCAGCGAGATCACGAAGACCGTGATCACCACGACCGGCACCGTGGCAAAGATCAGCCCCAAAAAGCCGGGCAGGAACAGCAGGGGCAGGAAGGCCACGATGTTCGACAGGATCGCAAAGGTGAGCGGCGTGGCAATTTCCTGGGCGCCCTTGACCGCCGCATCGCGCAACGAGTAACCCTCCTCGCGATAGCTGTAGATGTTCTCGCCCACCATGATGGCGTCATCGACGACGATACCTAGCGCAATGATGAATGCGAACATCGACATCATGTTGAGCGAGACGCCTATCCAGGGCAGGAACAGCATGGCCCCCAGAAACGCCGTGGGAATGCCCAGCGTCACCCAGAACGCCAGTCGCGCTTCGAGAAACAGCGCCATCAGCACCAGCACCAGCGCCAGGCCCATCCAGGCGTTCTTGAGCAGCAGGCCGAGCCGGTCTTCGTAGACCTCCGAGCTGTCCCGGGCGATGTCCAGGCTCACGCCGTCGGGCAGGTTGGCGCGCAGCCGTTCCAGCTCGCCGCTTACTGCGTTGGAAATGCTGGTCGGGGTTTGGCCGCCGATCTGGTACACATCCACCGAGATGCCCGGCTGGCCGTTGTAGAACTCCTCCCGGTCGGTTTCGGCAAAGCCTTCACTGACCTGGGCAATGTCGCGCAACAGCACCGGCGAGCCCTGGGCCGTGTTCAGAATGGGCAGCTCGGCGAACTCTTCGGCGCTATTGCGGCGCCCCTGGTAGCGGATCAGCCATTCCCCCTCGGCGGTGGTCAACTGGCCGCTGGCCAGATCCAGTGCTTCGGCGGCGATGCGGCTGGCCAACTGCTGATGATCGAGCCCGTAGCGCTCGATGGCTTCATCGTCCAGGTGCACCTGGATTTCCCGGTCCCGGTTGCCGGAGAGCTCTGCCCGGGAGATGCCGCTGGTGGCCTGTAACTCGGCACGTACGTTCTCGGCGGCGTCGTGCAGGGCTTCCTGGCCCACCCTGCCGTACACCTGCAGGCTGACGACGCTGCGCGAGCGGCCTGCCAAAGTAATGCGGGGCGGGTCGGCAGCGGCGGGCAGGGTGGTAATGGCATTCACGGCTTGTTGAATGTCCTGGTAGGCGCGCATCACATCCACGCCGTCGATCAGCGTTGCGCTGACCACACCGCTGCCTTCGCTGGCGCTGGCGGTCATCTCGTCGATGCCTTCCACGTTGGCGATGGCGGCTTCCATGGGCAGCAGCAGGCTTTGCTCGATATCTTCCGGGGTGGCGCCTGGGTAGCTGATGGAGACCTGGACGATTTCCGTTTCGAACTCCGGAAAGACCTCTTTCTTGATGGCCATCGAGGCCATCAGGCCGCCCACGATGAACAGCACCATCATCAAGTTGGGGGCAACGCCGTGATCCACCATCCACGCCAACGGGCCTTTACGCATCATTGAGCGCTCTCCTGATCACGTGCCGGGGTGTCGCCACGTTGGCGCAGGCGAACTTCCTGCCCCTCGCGGGGCTGCGCCAGGCCTGCAATGACCACGCGCTGGCCCGCTTCCAGGCCCTCCCGGATCAGTACGTCATCCTGGCCGCGATAAGCGAGAGTGACGCGGGTACTGCGCAAGCGGTTGTCGTCGTCCACCCACCAGACCTGCTCGCCGGGGCGAAGCGCGGCAGAGGGTAGCCTGATCAGCGGCTCCTGGGCGCGGGTGTGGAAGGTGAGCCGCATGACGTCGCCCAGCCGTAGGGCGGGACCTTCATGATTCAGGGCCAATGGGTCGTTCACGGCAATCAGCAGCTGGGCCTGCAGGCCGTTCTCTTCCAGGTTGGGCAGCACGGAGAGCAGCTCGCCCTCCCGTTCGGCCTGGTCAGGCCAGCCCTGGCTGGTGAGCGTGACGCGACCGCCACTCTCCAGCCAGGCCAACGTATCGCCGGGCAGCGAAGCACGTACCCAGAACTGCTCGACACCCACCAGGCTGAGCACTTCGGTGCCCTGGCCCAGCAGGCTGCCAGCCCCCACCAGGCGCTCCTGAACCATGGCGCGCCAGGGCGCCGTGAGGGTGGCTCGCTCCAGGTTTAGCGCCGCCTGGTCGCGGACCACGCGCGCCTGGGTCAACTGCGCTTGGGCCTGGCGCAGCTGGGGTTCGCGCAGCACCAGCGCTCGCCGTTCGGCGCTCAGCTGCCTGCCGAACGACTCGTACTCACTGCGGGCGCGCTGCTGTTCGGCCTGCTCCAGGGCCAGCTGGGCTTCGGCGTTTGCCAGTTGAGCCTGGGCATCCTCCAACGCCAGCTGCAGGTCGGCCTGGTCGATGTAAGCCACCGGTGCTCCCTGCTCGACCACACGGCCGGGCAGTACGCCTTCGGCAAAACGTTCCAGCTGCCCGGCCACGCGGCTGGCCAGCAGCGTCGACTGTTCCGCTTCGACACGACCAAAGCCACTCAGGGTAGGCGACTGTTGGCGCTGCTCGACGGTCATCACGTCGACCACCGGGGGCACGGGCGGCGGCGGTGGCCTGCGCTCTACCCTGGGTGGCTGGCTGATGATCCACCAGGCCACGGCAAGGCCGCCTGCCAGTACCAGCAAGGCGGCCAGGGCACCCAGGCCCAGGCGGCCTTGCTGTGAGGAGGCAAAAGAGCGAGGTGGAGTCATGGCCGGGGGGTATCCATTGGCTGAAGGCAAAAATGCCCGAGAAGTGGCAAGATCATGCTAGCATCACCGATTCCTACGCAGCGATTAGGCAAGCATTGTGCAAATAGCGTGCAACCCAAACGCTGACGCGGTTTCCGATACCTGTCATCATTGACGTGAAAAACCATAGACTTCCTGGTCTGCATGACGCTATGAAAAACACCGCCACGCGCGATAAGTTGATTGATACCGGCGCTGAGCTGATTGCCCAGCAGGGCTATAACGCCACGGGTATCAATGCCGTTTTAAAAACCTGCGGTGTACCCAAGGGTTCGTTTTACCACTATTTTGCCAGTAAAGAGGACTTTGGTCTGGCGGTGATCGAGCGGTTTGCCAGCCAATACGATGCCAATCTGGCTACCTTGATGGAAGATTCGGCCGTGCCGCCCCTCGAACGTCTGCGTCGCTACTTCGCGGCAGGTAGGGCGCATATGCTCGACTGTGACCATTCCACGGGCTGCCTGATCGGCAACCTGGGGCAGGAGCTGGCGGGCCAAAACGATACCTTCCGCGATGCGCTCAACGTGGTCTTCCAGCGCTGGGAAAAACGCCTGGTCACGTGCTTGAGCCAGGCGCAGGCAGACGGCAGCGTGCCGGAAGGGTTGTCACCTGACACGCTGGCCAGCTTCATTCTCTCGGGGTGGGAAGGTGCTATCCTGCGCGCCAAGACGCTCAAGTCCCTGGCTCCCATGGAGCAGTTCGAAGCCATTCTGTTTTCCCACGTGCTGACGACTGCGACGCCACCGTCACGTTAATGGCGCGCACGAAAATGATACTCCCCCGCGGCGATATCGTTCTGAATGGCGGCCAGTAGCGCCGCATCCAGGGATGGGTCGTCCAGTGCCAGTAGCCCGCACTGGGCGAGCGCTTCGCGCAGGCTGGTCTGTTCATCCAGCCGCTGATACACCACTCTCACACAGCAGGGCATGCGCTCGCTGTTGTCTGCCACGCCCATCTTCAGCCCCGTCAATCGCGTTACCTGACTTTGAAAGCTGGGAAACAGAATGGTCTGGGTGATCTCGTGACCGTTCAGGGTTTCGTGGTCGATCAAGAACAGTCGGTCCGCGAGTTTGACTGCCGCTCCCACATAGCGGTTATGGCAGGGGCGTTTGCCGGGGGCCACCGGCATGCGTTCGGTGCGCTGATACACCACGCCGCCGTCGCGCTCCTCCAGACACACCAGCGTACGCATGATATGACCAGGGCGCGACATGGAGTGGTAAAGCTCGAAGTAGCGCCCAAGGTAGCGCTCCAAGCCTTCACTGCCCCGCTGCACCAGCGCATTGGGCCAGGGCAGCGTGGGGCTTGCCGTATCAGCACTCAACTGGCCGGTTTGTACCAGGGCGCGAAAATCCTGGTGGGGGAGGGCAATGTCGTCTGCGGTGACGCCAAAAAAATGGCATATTCGTTGGAGCGCCGCATGACTGGGATAGTAGCGCCCGCTCAAGTAGCGGTTGAATTGCGCTCGGTTCATCGGCAGGCGGCGGCACACGTCGGCAATCGACGGGTAGTAGCTGCACAGCAGGCGCAAATTGGCCACAAATTCATCGTGCATGGGCGTGACTCGGGGCTCTTGGGCGGTGGCGGCTAATGTGCCGCCTTGCGCCCAAGAGTGCAACGGCTGATACCTCAAGCTGGCTTGAAATGATCGGCGCGCGTGCTTAAAACCCCGCCAGCACCAGCTTGCCTACGGTGCGGTTGCTCTCGATCAGCGCGTGGGCACGCGTCAGGTTGTCGGCAGTGATGGGGCCAAGTACCTCGCCAAGCGTCGTGGTCAAACGGCCGCTATCCACCATGGCGGCAACTTCGCTCAATAGGTCGTGCTGCTTGGCAATGTCCTCGGTAGTAAACAAAGGCCGAGTGAACATCAGCTCCCAGTGCAGTGACAGGCTCTTGAGCTTGAGTTTACGCACGTCGATCAGCTCCGGGTCATCGATCAGTGCCAATTTGCCCTGGGGCTTCAAGGCATTGATGATCGCCTCGAAGTGGTGATCGGTTTGGTTAAGGCTGATGACCATATCCACCTGCTCGTAGCCTGCGGCTTTGAGCGCTTCATCCAGCGGTTGGCGGTGGTCGATCACCGCATCGGCGCCGAGCGACGTGACCCAGGCTTGGCTTTCCGGGCGTGAGGCCGTCCCAATCACGGTGATATCGGTGAGCTGCTTGGCCAGCTGAATCAGAATCGAGCCAACGCCACCGGCAGCACCTACCACTAATAATGTTTTGCCTTTGGTGTCGCGCAGGCCCAGTTCCAGGCGGTCAAACAGTAGCTCCCAGGCGGTAATGGCGGTGAGAGGGAGAGCCGCTGCCTGGACGTCAGACAGACTTTTCGGCGCCAGGCTGGCGATACGCTCATCGACCAGCTGGTACTCGGCATTGGAGCCTTGGCGCGCAATGCTGCCCGCGTACCACACCCGGTCACCCGGCTGAAAGCGAGTGACTGCACTGCCCACGGCATCGACCACGCCTACCGCGTCGTAACCCAGCACCCGCGGCTCGCCGCCTTCGGGCAGCGCGCTTTTGCGCACCTTGGCATCCACCGGGTTGACGGAAACTGCGCTTACCGCGACGCGAATATCGTGGGGCTCGGGTGTGGGCAGCGGCAGCTCGACGGCGTGTAGGGCGTCTGGGTGGTCGATCGGCAGGCTTTTGGTAAACGCGAATGCTTTCATGGTCGTTCTCCAAGCGATGATGAATGGCGACATCATGCCTGGGTGTCGTTTTATGAAAAAGAGGGCTAATGTAGCTAACAGTTTCCAATTTTTTTTGAAAATAAGGGCGCTATTGCTCCATGCGTACCGATGACCTAAATGTGCTTGTCTATGCCGCCGAGCACGGCAGCCTTTCCGCCGCCGCGCGGGAGCTGGCGATTACCCCGGCAGTGGCTAGCGTGGCAATCAAACGCCTTGAAGACGTGTTGGGCACGCGGCTACTGGTACGCTCTACCCGCAGCTTGCGGCTAACACCCGCCGGGGCGCACTATTTAGTGCATGCGAAAACGGCATTGAGCGCCCTTGCCGAAGGGGAAAAAGAGCTGCACCGCGAACGCCAGGAGATCGCGGGAGAGCTCAGCCTCTCCATGCCTTCAGATCTGGGCCGCAACGTGCTGCTGGGCTGGCTGGACCATTTTATGGCGCTGCATCCGCAGCTGCGTCTGCGGCTTCGGGTCAGCGACCGAGTGAGCGATCTGTTTCGCCAGCCAGTAGAGATTGCCCTGCGTTACGGCGTGCCGGAGGATTCCAGCCTGGTAGCCCTGCCGCTAAAAGATGATAACCAACGGGTGGTGTGCGCCGCACCTCGCTATATCGCGCGCCACGGCGAGCCCGCCACGCCAGATGAACTACGCCAGCACAACTGTCTCTGCTTCAATCTTGGTGAGCGGGTGCATGACCAGTGGCAGTTCGGCAGTGAGCGTATCAGCGTGCAGGGCAATCGGGTGAGCGACGATGCTGAGTGCGTGCGCCGCTGGGCGCTGGCGGGAGAGGGCGTTGCCTATAAATCTCGCCTGGATGTTCAGGCAGACCTCGATGCAGGCCGCTTGGTGGCGCTGTTGGCTGCGTTTCCTACCGAGCCCGCGCCGCTGTATCTCGTCTGCCCGCATCGGCTGTCGCTCACGCCCGCCGTGGTCGCGCTGAAAGACTTTCTGATCGAACGGTTACAAGAGGACGCCAAGTGAAGAGCATCATCTATCCGCGAGGAGCTAGCCATGTTTACAGGGTTTGAAAAACAGACACGCCGCGTTAACGGCGTCGATATTGCCTGCCGCATGGGGGGTAGCGGCCCGGCGTTGCTGCTGCTTCACGGGCACCCACAGACCCATACGATCTGGCACAAAGTGGCGGCCACGCTTGCCCAGCACTTCACGGTGATTGCCGCCGACCTGCGCGGCTACGGCGACAGCGGCAAGCCGGACGATGACGCAGAGCATCTCAATTACGCCAAGCGCACCATGGCCGCCGATATGGCTGAACTGATGAGCGCGCTGGGCTTTGAGCGGTTTAAAGTACTGGCCCACGACCGCGGCGCGCGGGTGGCGCATCGTTTAGGCGTTGATTACGCCGAGCGGATCGAGCGCATGGTGCTTTTGGATATCGCCCCCACGCTGGCCATGTACCGTGGCACCAATGAGGCGTTTGCCCGCAGCTACTGGCACTGGTTTTTTCTGATTCGCCCTCAGCCGCTGCCGGAAATGCTGATTCAAGCCGACCCCGAGCAGTACCTGAAAAGCGTGATGGGCGCCCGCAGCGCAGGTATGGCACCGTTCGCCCCGGAAGCGCTGGCAGAGTACGAGCGCTGCCTGTCGCTTCCCGGTACGGCCACCGGCATCTGCGGCGATTACCGCGCCAGCGCGACTATCGATTTAGAGCACGATCAGGCGGATATCGACGCGGGTGTGAAACTCACCTGCCCGATCAACGTGATGTGGGGTGCCGAAGGTGCGATTGAAGCCTGCTTCGATGCGCTGGGCGAGTGGCGCAAGGTAGCGACCCAGGTAGAGGGCAAGGCGCTGCCCTGCGGCCACTATATCGCCGAAGAGATTCCTGACATGCTGCTGGAGGAAGCGCTGCCGTTCTTGCTGGATCCGCAATAAGCGATTCAAGCGACTGCCCAAGACGAAGCGGGCAAAAAACTGGATAATGGCCGCCATTCGCCTGATGCGTTGGCGCTCAGGCACACTCATTACTCCGGACGCCCGCTTATGGAAATCAAAGTTAACTATCTCGACAACCTCCGCCTGGAGTCCAAGTTCGACGATTTTACGGTCATATCCGACCAGCCGATTCGTTACAAAGGCGACGGCTCGGCCCCTGGCCCGTTTGACTACTTCCTGGCGTCGTCGGCCATGTGTGCCGCCTACTTCGTCAAGGTGTACTGCAACGCGCGCAATATTCCCACCGAGAACATTCGCCTGTCGCAAAACAACATCGTCGACCCGGAAAACCGCTACAAGCAGATCTTCAAGATTCAGGTCGAGCTGCCGGAAGATATCTCGGAAAAAGATCGCGAAGGCATTCTGCGCTCCATCGACCGCTGCACGGTGAAGAAGGTCATCCAGACCGGCCCCGAGTTTCAGATCGAGGTGGTCGAGAACATCGACGAAGACGCCCAGGCGCTGCTGATGGGGGCACCCGAGGGCGGCAGCACCTTTATCCCTGGCAAGGACCTGCCGCTGGAGCAGACCATCGCCAATATGAGCGCGATTCTGGCGAACCTCGGTATGAAGATCGAGATCGCCTCCTGGCGCAATATCGTGCCTCACGTGTGGTCGCTGCATATCCGCGATGCGGCGTCCCCCATGTGCTTTACCAACGGCAAAGGCGCGACCAAAGAGAGCGCGCTGTGCTCTGCGCTGGGCGAGTTCATCGAACGCTTGAGCTGCAACTTCTTCTACAACGATCAGTTCTTTGGCGAAGAGATCGCGAACAGCGAATTCGTGCACTACCCCAATGAGAAGTGGTTCAAGCCGGGGCCGAATGACGAGCTGCCCGCCGAAATTCTCGACGAGCACTGCCTGGCGATCTATAACCCGGAAGGCGAGCTGGGTGGCTCGAACCTGATTGATACCAACTCGGGCCGTGAAGACCGGGGCATCGTTTCGCTTCCCTTTGTGCGCCAAAGCGACGGCGAAACGGTCTACTTCCCCTCCAACCTGATCGAAAACCTGTTCCTCAGCAACGGCATGAGCGCGGGCAATACGCTGGTGGAGGCTCAGGTACAGTGCCTTTCAGAGATTTTCGAGCGGGCAGTGAAGCGTGAGATCCTCGAACAGGAGCTGACCCTGCCCGACGTACCGCAAGAAGTGCTGGCCAAGTACCCCAGCATTGTCGAGGGCATCAATGCCCTGGAAGCCCAGGGCTTCCCGGTGCTGGTGAAGGATGCCTCCATGGGCGGGCAGTTCCCGGTCATGTGCGTGACGCTGATGAACCCGCGTACCGGCGGTGTGTTTGCCTCCTTCGGTGCCCACCCAAGCTTTGAGGTGGCGCTGGAGCGCAGCCTGACCGAGCTGCTACAGGGCCGCAGCTTCGAAGGCCTGAACGACCTGCCGCTGCCGACCTTCAACTCGCAGACCGTCTCCGAGCCGAACAACTTCGTCGAGCACTTTATCGACTCGGTGGGCGTGGTCTCCTGGCGCTTCTTCAGTGCCAAGCCCGACTTCGAGTTCAGCGAGTGGGACTTCTCTGGCAGCAACGAGGAAGAAGCCGAGACCCTATTCGGTATTTTCGAAGAGCTGGGCGCGGAAGTGTACATGGCGGTACACGAAGACTTAGGCGCGCCGGTCTGCCGCATTCTGGTGCCGGGCTACTCCGAGGTGTACCCCATCGAAGACCTGATTTGGGACAACACCAACAAGGCGCTGGACTACCGCGAAGATATCCTCAACCTGCACCGCCTGGATGACGCACAGCTGACCGACTTGGTCGAGCGGCTGGAAGAGAGTCAGATGGACGACCACGCTGATATCATCACGCTGATCGGTATCGAGTTCGACGAGAACACCGTGTGGGGGCAACTGACCATCCTTGAGCTGAAGCTGCTGGTCTACCTGGCGCTTGGCCGCCATGAAGAGGCGCTGGACTGCGTGCAGATGTTCCTGCAGTACAACGACAACACCGTCGAGCGTGGCCTGTTCTATCAAGCCGTGAACGCGGTGCTGGAGATTGCCCTGGACGACGAGCTGGCGTTGGACGACTACCTGCCCAACTTCCAGCGCATGTTCGGCGAAGCCACCATGGAGGCGGTGGTTGGCTCGGTGGATGGCAGCGTGCGCTTCCACGGCCTTACTCCCACCAACATGCAGTTGGAGGGGCTGGAGCGCCACCAGCGCCTCATCGAAAGCTACAAGAAGCTTCACGCGGCCAGGGCGGCAAACGCGGGCATTGCGTGCCCCTGATAATGATGTTACGGATGTAGGGGTTGACGATGTATTAAGCACCCCGTAAGCTAAGCGTTATCCACGCCCTAGGCAGTAAGCTTTCCCACATATCTCGGGATAAGCCGACCCCTGGGGCGTTTTTCGTTTAAAGAAGGAAAAGAAGCCATGCCTACAGCAATTTTGATCGATGGTGGCTATTTTTCAAACGGACACTGTGATCAGCTCTCAATGTACCGCGACCCGGTAGGCCGCAGCGAACTTGTCCGCCATATCCGCGAGACGCTTGTCTAGCGTCCATAACTGCGTATCGGGCGTGATAAGTGTTGAGGCAAGTAAGCACATGTCGACTAAGCCGCAGCCCAGGCCATAGAGCTTTTCACGTTCGATGAAGTCCATCACCTCCGACAAACTAGCCTGATGACAGGGCCGCAAGAGGGCAACACTCTTTAGCGTTTGAGTGCGCGGGGAGGGAGGTGTCCCGCAGGCAAGCTCAGCTAAAACCATGGGGTGGTTGAGCACAAGATCTTTTTCGATCAATTCGATCAGGGCATCGTTTCGTTTTCTGAAATGATCCACCCAGACCGATGTGTCGACTAGCACGTTCATTGCGTTGAAGGCGCCTCGCGACGGCGGGGTATGTCGGGCATCTCTGGCACAGTCCCACCCAAGGCTGCAAGACGTCGACCGGCTTGCACGCGGACATAGGTCTTCATGGCCTCGCGAAAGAGGTCTGACGGTTTATCCATTCCCGGCTCGGCAAACGCCAATGCTTGCTCGTAGAGCTCATCGTCAATGGTAACAGTGGTTCGCATCGTTCACTCCTGCCTGGTCGTGCACTCGCTTGCATCGATATTGATGTCATTTAACGTCAATCGGTGCATCTTCACAAGTGGGCATCGCAGTAACATCATCAGATGACTGCTCGGCACATTCTCTCTAGCGGTCATCATCTCGCGGGGCTGTATACGCCTGATGCACTGTGATGCATCCACTGGCGCAGTGAGTGCAACCAACTGCATCGCTGCGCCAAACGTCATCCCGTGTTTGGCTTGGTACAACACTTTCCGCGCCTCTCAATCGCAAACAAAGACGCGATCACAACCATAACGCCAATATAAAAATGCGGAGACTATCCCATGCTCGATATGCTCAACGACCTCCTCTGGGGGAAGGTCCTGCTCGTTTTACTGGTGGGCGTTGGTATCGGTTTTACCGTTGCCTCCCGCTTCGTACAGTTTCGTTATTTTGGTCAGATGTTTCGTATTCTGGGTTCTGGCCAAGCCTTCAAGCGTAATCAGCATGGCCACTTGAGCTCGTTTCAGGCGCTGGTGCTATCGGTGGCGGGGCGCGTGGGCGGCGGTAACATCGCCGGCGTGGCCGTGGCGATTACGCTGGGCGGCCCGGGAGCGATTTTCTGGATGTGGATCGTCGGTTTGATGGGCATGGCGACCAGCTTCCTGGAGTGCACCCTGGCGCAAACCTACAAGCAGGCGGAAGGTGATGGCACTTACCGCGGTGGCCCGGCGTACTACATCGTCAAAGGCTTGGGCAAACAGTGGCGCTGGCTGGCGGCGTTCTACTCGGTACTGCTGCTGATTACCTTTGGTTTCGCCTTTACCGCCCTGCAGTCCTATGCCGTTGCCACTTCGTTTGGCGATGCCTTCGGCGTACCGGTACTGTACAGCGGTATTGCGCTGGCCATGCTGGTGGGGCTGATCATCTTCGGCGGCATCAAGCGGATTGCCCGCATCTCCGAATTCCTGGTGCCCTTCATGGCCGTGGGCTATATCGCCGTGGCGCTGCTGGTCATTGCCATGAACCTGGGTGAGATCCCTGCGGTAATGGCGCTGATCGTCAAGAGTGCCTTTGGCCTTGAGCCGCTGGTGGGCGGCGGGATTGGCGCTGCCATCATGATGGGCTTGAAGCGTGGCCTGTTCTCCAACGAAGCGGGCCTCGGCAGTGCGCCCAACGTGGCTGCCGTGGCGTACGTGCCTCACCCGGCCAACCAGGGCATCGTGCAGGCGTTCTCGGTGTTCATCGATACGGTGATCATCTGCTCGGCCACGGCGTTTCTGATTCTGCTCAGCGGCGTGTATGACCCCGCCGCCGGGGCGGGTGTCGAAGGTATCGCGCTCACCCAGGCTGCCTTGGCAGACCACGTCGGCGAGTGGGGCCGCACCTTCGTGAGCCTGGCGCTGCTGCTGTTTGCCTTCAGCACCATCCTCTACAACTACTACCTGGGCGAAAACAGCCTGAACTTCTTCAGCCGTGACAACCAGAACCTGTTCAACGCCTTCCGGGTGGCGATCGTACTGCTGGTGTGCTGGGGCGCGACCACCGATCTAGGCACCGTGTTTGGCTTCGCCGATGTGACCATGGGCCTCTTGGCAGTGGCCAACCTCGTTGCACTGATTCTGCTGTTCAAGTGCGGCCTGCGCATTCTGAACGATTTCGACAGCCAGCGCCGTCAGGGCATCAAACAGCCGATTTTCGATGCCAGCCAGCATCCTGATCTCGATCTGGACCCCAAAGCTTGGGAGCTGGAGCCAGAAGAGGCCGAAGCGCTGAAGCAGCGGCTGGAAAGCGCGCCCGCGAAGTAAGTGCGTTTGTATTCAATTCGATAAGGAGTCCCCATGCCCCGCGTCCTCATGCTTTACACGGGTGGCACCATTGGCATGCAGCCATCGCCACAAGGTTATGTGCCCTGCGCGGGGCTGGCCGAGCGCCTGGCGGCGCATCTTGCCCTGGGTGACCCCTACCGGCTGCCTGCCTTCGAGGTGGTGGAAATGCAGCCGCTGATCGACAGCGCCGAGCTGATGCCCGAGGCGTGGAATCGGCTGGTGGCGGCGCTGGAAACCCACTGGCAGGCCTCCGATGCCTTCGTGATTCTGCACGGCACCGATACCATGGCCTACAGCGCGTCAGCGCTGTCGTTCATGCTCGAGGCCTTGAACAAGCCGGTGATCTTCACCGGCTCTCAAATTCCGCTGGGTGAGCCCAGAAGCGACGCGCTGAACAACGTGGTCAGCGCGCTACAGCTGGCGGCTCATCCGGCCACACCCTGCGAAGTGAGCCTGGTCTTCCATGACCGGCTGCTGCGCGGTAACCGCGCCCGCAAGGTGCGTACTCAAGGTCTGGATGCTTTCGATTCCCCCAACTTCCCCTGGCTTGCCGAGATCGGCATTGGCATCACCTTTCCCCAGCCCTCGGCGCTGCTCAGCGGGGAGCCCAACTTTGCTCCCATCGAACTCGATGACGAGGCGGTAGCGGTGCTGCCGTTGCACCCAGGCATGTCGCTAACGCGCGCAAAAGCGCTATTGGCAGACGACACGCTGAAAGGCGTGGTGCTACACAGCTACGGCGTGGGGAACCCGCCCAGCTTTGACGGTGCACTGCTCGACGCCTTGAAAGCGGCCCATGAGCGGGGCGTGGCGCTGCTCAACGTCACGCAGTGCGCTCAGGGAGAGGTCATTCAAGGCGCCTACGCCACCGGGGCGGCGCTCAATCAGGCGGGCGTGATCGCTGGAGGAGACATCACGTTGGAAGCCGCCGTGGCCAAACTCATCGTTCTGCTTGGCCGTGGGCTTTCTGGGCCAGCGCTGCGCAAAGCACTCAGCGCAGCGATTCGTGGCGAACGGTCTTGCTGATTCAGCCAAAGAACCAGTAACACACCAGAATGGCGGTGGTGATGCCTGCCACATCGGCGACCAGGGCGCATCCCAGTCCATGGCGAATGCGGCTAATGCCAATGGCGCCGAAGTAGACCGCCAGCACATAAAAGGTGGTTTCGGTGCTGCCCTGGAACGTGGCGGCCAGTAGCCCTGGGAAGCTATCGACACCAAAGGTGTTCATGGTCTCGATCATCATGGCGCGGGAGCCGCTGCCGGAGAGTGGCTTTACAAAGGCGGTGGGAAGGGCATCGACAAAGCGGGTATCCCAGCCAATGCCTTCCACCAGCCAGCGAATGCCGCCAAGCCCGGCATCCAGTACGCCGCTGGCGCGCAGCACCCCAACGGCCACCAGCATGGCAATCAGGTAGGGTAGCAGGGTGATGGTAAAGCTCAGGCCCTCCTTGGCACCCTCGATAAAGGCGTCATACACCTTCACGCCGCGCAGCGCGCCCACGACCAGGAACATGATCACAATGCTGAACAGCGTGAGGTTGCCAACCAGCGTGGAAGCGGCGGCCAGCGCTTGAGCCGACATCCCCGCCAGCGTGGCGATCAAAAGCCCCAGGGCCAGCGCAGCGGCCAGCAAGTACCCCAGCACCACCGGTTGCCAAAGCTTCAGACGCTGCATGATGGCCACCGCCAGCAGCCCGGCGAGGCTGGACGCACTGGTCGCCAGCAGAATCGGCAGGAACACCAGCGTCGGCTCTGCCGCCCCTTGCTGGGCGCGGTACATGAAGATCGTGACGGGCAGCAGGGTCAGCGACGAGGTATTCAGTACCAGAAACAGGATTTGCGCATTGCTGGCGGTATCGCGGCTGGGGTTCAGGGTTTGCAGTGAGTGCATCGCCTTGATGCCAATGGGCGTCGCAGCGTTATCCAGGCCTAGAATGTTGGCGGCAAAGTTCATGCTGATCAGCCCCATGGCCGGGTGGCCGCGGGGCACTTCGGGCATCAAGCGGCAGAACAGCGGGTCGAGCACTCGCCCCAGCAGGCGTATCAAGCCCGCCTTTTCAGCAATGGCCAGAAAACCCAGCCACAGCGTCATGGTGCCCAGCAGCACCAGAATAATATCGACGCTGACCCTTGCCATATCGAACAGCGACTGCACCAGGCGGGCAAACACCTCGCTGTCGCCACCCACCAGCCATTGCCAGAGCGATGCCGCAAAGGCGGCAATGAAAAAGCTTAACCAGATTCCGTTGAGCATGGTGGGTGGGCGTCCTTGATGATCGAAGCAATACGCTAGCTGCGTATCCTACCCAAGGAGCGCCCGATCACGCTAACCCGACAGCGAAAGAAAGAACAGAATCAGCGGCGGGGAGAGTAACGAGAGGATAAAGCCGCTGACCACGGCAATGGGCACACAGGCCACGCCGCCATGCTGCTGAATCACGGGCAGGGTGAAGTCCATGGAGGTGGCCCCGCCATAGCCAATCGCCAGCGCGGTGTGGCGATGGATGACCAGCGGAATCAGTATGAATGCCAGCAGCTCGCGGGTCAGGTCGTTGAAGAACGCCACGCCGCCCATCAGCGGGCCGAGCTGGTCGCCAATCAGAATGGCCGACAGCGAATACCAGCCAAACCCGGAGGCCATGGCCAGACCTTCATTCCAGCGCAGCGAGAGCAAGGGGGCGGCGGCCAAGCCTGCCAACAGCGAGCTGAGCGCCAGGGTGACCGCAATGGCGAGCCCCAGACGGTTGAGCAGAATCTGCTTGAGCGGCATGCCCGAATTGCGCAGCTGGCAGCCAATCAACACCAGCAGCACGTAGAGCACCCACTCTGCCAGCCAGTCCGCCGTGGTATACAACGTTTCCCCCAGCACAGGGCCGAGCAGCAGCCCCAGCGCCACGCCACCCGCCACCACGGCAACGAGCATCAGCGAGCCGCCCATGGCCGCCAGTTTGCTGGTGGGGGCGTCCTTGACCACGGGAGAGTTCCCCGCGCTCAGGCGTACGCGCCTGGAAAGCCACCAGAGGGCGGCAAGATTGAAGAGGGTGGTGATACTGAACAGCAGCAGGGCGTTGCCCCCGAGGCGAGACAGCTGGCTACCCAGGTTTTCAAGCCCCGCCAGGCTCACTCCCATGAACAGCAGTATCAAGTATACCGAGCCGCTGACGGCTCGGTTGATGAGGTTCAGCCACCACGTGGAACGAACGCGAACCAGATAGCCCAGAAACAGCGGCAACAGTACGATCAATAAGCCAGAGAGCATCTAGAGTTCTTTACCCTCGGCAGGCGTGAAGCGTGTCATGGTGATGGCGGTCTGGCGACTGCCTTCCTTCTGGTACTCCGCAGAGAGGATCAGCCCGGGCCAGTCAGGGTGAAAATTGATCACCAGGTGACGGTCGGGTTTCTCGGCATCTACCAAGGTGACCTGCTTAGCGTCGAACTCCCCAGCGGGGACGCTGACGCTGGCCGGGGGATTCAGGTAGTACTGGAAGTGCTCGTCTCGACCTCGGTGGTCCATGAACGAGATATCGCAAGGTGCTTCTTGGGTGCAGTCTTCATGGCCGACCCGCCGTGACAGGTCGAACAGAGCCGTCTGGCGGTCCAGCGAGTGGATATCGGCTTCGTTCAACTGGTAGCTGTCGCCCACGCCAAACAGCGAGTAGCTGCTGTTGTAGAGCAGCGAGCGTGTGGTGTCATCGTCCACTGCAAAGCGGCTGCGCTCTTGCCCGCGCGCCACGGCGACTGAAAAGCTCATGTCGCTCAGCCAGTGCAGGCCTTCGTTGGATAGGGTGTGGGTGATGGTCGCGCCGGGCCAACCACGAATCTCCAGCCGGTACTGAGCTTCGAACGGTTGGGGCGCTGCCCACGGGGAGTCTTCGATGGGTTGCTCTGCGAGGGCGGCTGTCATGCCAGACACGCTCAGGGCACCCACAGTGATGCTCAGCCAGCGGCGAGCCGCAGTTACGTTGACGTGACGCAAAGGCCATTCCTCCATTGAATATATGATCCTCAGAACCTTTGTGTCAGCCCTTGGTTCCACAGCGTCGCTGGCCCGTTCTCAGCAAACGATCACGCTTGGCAAAGTATAACGTGCCGAGCCATGGGCGTCAGTAGCCCGCATCGGGGTTGACGGTGGCGAGAGGCTCACCGGCATCGAAGGCATGCAGATAGGAAATGACCTGATCGATGGCGTCGTTCAGCGGAGTCGGGGCCGCCATATGCGGCGTCACGATCACTTTGGGGTGTTGCCACAGCGGGTGATTGGCAGGCAGCGGCTCTTCGTGGAAGACGTCCAGCAGCGCACCGCGCAGGTGGCCTGGCTGCTGTTCCGTGCCAAGGGCTTTCAACAGAGCTTGTTCGTCGATCAGACTCCCGCGCCCCGGATTGATAACACTTGCCCCTGGCGGAAGTTGCGCCAGCCGGGCGGCGTTCAGGATATGCCGAGTGGCCGGGGTATCCGGCAGGATGGTCACGACGCTTTGCACCTTGCTTAACAGCTGGTCCAGGCCCTCGTCACCGTGCAGGCAGCGTACCCCGCTGATCTGTTTGGCAGAGCGGCTCCACCCCAAGACCGGAAACCCTGCCTGCTGTAGCGCACTGGCCACGTAGCCACCAATGGCCCCGAGCCCCAGCACGCCTACCGGCCAGTCGGCCTTGTCGGCGACTGGCTGCGGCGTCCACTGGGCGTGGGCCTGCTGCTCGCGGTAGCGGTCCATGCTGCGGTAGAAGTGCAGCACGCCGTATAGTACGTAGTCGGCCATCAGTTCGCTCATGCCCGCGTCGCGCAGTTTGACGATGGGCACGCCTTCAGGAAGGCCCGGCGTATTGAGCAAGTGGTCGACGCCAGCCCCGAGATTGATGATGCCTTTCAGGTGCGTTTGCTCCTGCAGCAAATGGGCCGGTGCCTTCCAGACGGCCAGGTAATCGGCATTGAGCCGCTCGCTGGCCGGGGCGTCGCTGGTCAATACCGTGGCCTGGGGCAATGCGTCGGCAATAGCGGCCTGCCACTGCGCTGCATTGTCGATATGGACGACAATTTTCATGAAGGCTCCTTAGCTGCGGCTTTTGGGGAAGCTCTATCATGAGCGAGAGAACCCGAAGACCGCAACCCACGGCAAGCGCGTCGCTTCACGGCCAACGCCTCGTTAGAAGCGATGTTAACGGTCTATGCAATTTTTGACATAAAGGCTTTGACCGCTGACCAAGGAGGGGTGCTAGTATCGGGGCAAGGCGACATTGGCGGGCCAGCAGCGGCGGTGACCAGGTCGATCCTGTGGCCCAGTGGCGCGCCTTACCGCGGGCGCTGGTTCTAAGTGATCTTTTATTGGCGAGTTGCCCGATGACAGAGGTTTCCCTGCCTTTCACCCGTGAAGAGTACGCCAGCCGTTTATGGAAAGTGCGTGCTGAAATGGCCGGTCGCGGCATTGATGTGTTGATCGTCAGCGACCCTTCCAACATGGCGTGGCTGACCGGCTACGACGGCTGGTCATTTTACGTGCACCAGTGCGTGCTGGTGGGGTTGGAGGGTGAGCCGGTGTGGTTTGGTCGCCGTATGGATGCCAATGGCGCGCTGCGCACCTGCTGGATTCACCCCGATAACATCACCTATTACCCGGATTACTACGTCCAGAACCCTGACATGCACCCGATGGAGTATCTGGCGCAGTCGATCATGCCCGACCGTGGCTGGCACACCGGCGTGGTGGGCATGGAAATGGACAACTACTACTTTTCCGCCAAGGCTTACCAAAGCCTGCTCAAGGAGCTTCCCCACGCGCGCTTCATGGATGCCAACGCGCTGGTGAACTGGTGCCGGGCGATCAAGTCTCCCCAGGAAATTGCCTATATGCGGGTCGCCGCCAAGATCGTCGAAGGCATGCACTCGCGCATTCTGGAAGTGATCGAGCCGGGGCTGCCCAAGAGCAAGCTGGTGTCTGAAATCTATCGCGTGGGCATCGAAGGGTTCATCGACGAAAACGGCAAGGTGTTTGGCGGTGATTACCCGGCCATCGTGCCCATGCTGCCTACGGGCAAGGATGCGGCGGCGCCACACCTGACCTGGGACGATACGCCGTTCCGCAATGGTGAAGGCACCTTCTTCGAAATTGCCGGGGTGTTCAAGCGCTACCATGCGCCCATGTCGCGCACCGTGTTCCTCGGCACGCCGCCCACTGACTTCATCCGCGCCGAATCGGCCTTGCTGGAAGGCATCGAAAACGGTTTGGCCGTTGCCAAGCCCGGCAATCGCACGGCCGATATCGCCATGGCGCTGGGCGCAGCCATGGACAAGTACGGTTTTGACCGCGGTGGCGCGCGCTGCGGCTATCCGATTGGCATCTCTTACCCCCCCGACTGGGGCGAGCGCACCATGAGCCTGCGTCCCTCGGACGAGACGATCCTGCAGCCGGGCATGACCTTTCACTTCATGCCGGGCCTGTGGGTCGATGACTGGGGGCTGGAAATTACCGAAAGCATACTGATTACCGAAGACGGCTGCGAAACGCTGGCAAACTTCCCCCGCCAGCTGTTCGTGAAGTAGCCGGTCGTTCAATAAAAAGGATTCACCATGACGCTTCAACCGAACTCACTACGGCCCAGCCCCATCTCTGCCACCGTCGACTTCGACGCCGACGGCGTGCAGCACGGCTTTTTGAAGCTGCCGATCTCCACTGATGAGTCTGCCTGGGGGGCGGTGATGATTCCCGTGACCGTGGTGAAGAATGGCGAAGGCCCCACGGCCCTGTTGACGGGGGGCAACCATGGTGACGAGTACGAAGGCATAACGTCGCTGCTCAAGCTCTCCTCGGCGCTCAAGGCCGAGGAGGTCACTGGCCGCGTGATCATCGTGCCCTGCATGAACACCCCGGCGGTGATGGCTGGCAAGCGCACCTCACCGATGGACAAAGGCAACCTGAACCGCAGCTTTCCCGGCGACCCTAACGGCACGGTGACCTCACAAATTGCCGACTACTTCACCCGGGTGCTGGTGCCCATGAGTGATGTCGTGCTCGACCTGCACTCTGGTGGCCGCACGCTGGATATCCTGCCGTTTGGTGCGTCTCACTTACTGGATGACAAACACCAGCAGCAGGCGGCGCTGGAAGGCGCCAAGGCCTTCGGTGCGCCTTATGCCATGGTGATGTTCGAGCTGGACGCCGAAAAGCTTTTCGATACCGCCTGCGAACGTCAGGGCAAAGTATTCGTGGCCACCGAGCTTGGCGGCGGCGGTACTTCCACCCCGCAAAGCATCGCCATTGCCGAGCGCGGCGTGCGCAACTTCCTGATTCATTACGGTTTGGTAGAAGGCAACGTGGAGATGCCCGAAGGCGGGCAGATGTACCTGGATATGCCGGACGCCAGCTGCTACGTACAGAGCCAGCACGCCGGTGTGTTGGAGCTGCTGGTGGCACTGGGCGACGAAGTGAAGAAGGGCCAGACCATTGCCTATGTTTATGACATGACCCGCAGCGGGTCGGCGCCAGTGGCGTACCAGGCCGAGCGCGACGGCATTCTGATGGCGCGTCGAGCCCCTTCGCTGATCAATATGGGTGACACCCTGGCGGTGATTGCCGACGTTGTCGAACGCCTGGAGGCATAGCCCCCGGCATGATGAAACTGGATCGCTATGATTTAAAAATCCTCGATATCCTCTCCCGGGACGGGCGGATCACCAAGTCGAAGCTGGCCGAGGCGATCAATCTCTCGGTCAGCCCCTGTTGGGAGCGGGTGAAGCGCCTGGAGAAGGCGGGTGTGATCGAAGGCTACACGGCACGCATCAATGCGGAGGTATTGGTGCCGCGCAACCCCGTGTGGGTGCAGATCGAGCTCAAGCAGCACAACGCCGAAAGCTTTGCCCGTTTTGAAGCGCTCGTGATGGCTACCCCCGAGGTCACCGAATGTGTGGCCGTGGGCGGTGGCGTCGATTATCTGGTGAAGTTCGAGGCCCGCACCATCGACAGCTACCAGCGGCTAATGGACAAGTGGCTGGTATCCGAGGCGGGGATCGAACGCTATTTCACCTATATCGTCACCAAAACCGTCAAACGCCAGTCCATCGCCATCGATAGTGATTTGTGCAGCCCGCTATAAGGTTGGCTGAGTTCCAATGGTCTCGTCAGGAGAGACGTTACTGCCAGGGCTGGCGAGCGTGCCCGACCTGACGCGATTTCGGCCTTCACGCTTGGCCTCGTACAGCGCGTCGTCGGCCGCTTTGATGAGCCTGTCAATGTGTGTATCAGGGGCCACAGAGCCTGCGCATACTCCCACGCTCACGGTCACTTTACCCTCGGTGGTCGGGGCATGAGCCACTCCTAGATGAGCGACTTTCAGTCGAATGCGCTCGGCCAGCGCCACGGCGTTGGCCACGGTGGCGTGTTCGCAGCTCAATACCAGAAATTCTTCGCCACCAAACCGGCAGACGATACCGCTGCCCTGACAGGCTGCCTGAAGCGCACCTGCCACCGCGCGTAGGCAGCGGTCCCCCTCGGAATGACCGTAAAAGTCGTTGAAGGCTTTGAAGTGATCCACATCGACGATGATGACAGCGACTGCCAGTGGCGTATCAGGCTGCGTCAAGGTGGAGGCAAAGCGCACCAGTCCCCGGCGGTTGGCAAGCCCGGTCAGGGGGTCCAGGTAGGTCATTTTCTCCAGTTCGGCATTCCGGGCAGCCAACTCGGTACGCAGCTGCTCCACGCGTGTGTTTTCAAGGTAAAGCCGCAATGATTCGGATGAGAATCGATAGTTTGCCATGAGCGAGAGTACTAGCACCGGAACGCCCAAGGAGAGGTGGTTCATCACATAGTCAGGATGAGCCCCAGGCAAGAAGAATATCGTGCTGTACAGGCAGGTAAAGATGAACAGCGAACCATAAAGGCTATATTCGAAGGGCGGTGTTGAGACGATGGTAATCACCAGCAAAAAGACGAGCCCTGCGTAGAAGTAGCCCAGCACGTCCGGGTCTTGTGAACCCAATAAAATGGCGCACCACACCACCGTGCCCAAGCAGACCACCAGTACCCCGGCCAGCTCTTTCTGGCGGATGGGCACGGGACGTCGATAATAGGAAAATAGCAGAAGGGTGGCGGGCCCCATCAGCAGAAAGCGCATCGCCAAAGAGCGCAAGGCGATATCGGGGAGCAAGTAGATATCCACCAATGTGTACGAAAAATAAAACAGCGCGAGCCAGCCCGTGAGCATTTTCATCGAGCGCAGCCGTGTCTCATGGCGATCCTGATCGTAGCGTTCGCGAACGGTCAGGTGGCCGATATGCTCGGAGAGCTGCTTAAAGTAGGCAAGTCGATACACGGCGTTATCTCTTGAGCGGCAAGCAGAGGCCAGCGGCAAGTTCAGGTGCGTGACTAGATCTCATATTACGTCAGAATCGCCCTGACAGAAGGCGGCAGCCATCATTTGCCACAATATTTTATATTCTTGTACAAGTTATATGGCAGGACGTGCGTCACCCAAAAAAAACGCGTGAAAATGCCCGTTCCACAAAAAAATCCCGCGTTTAAACGTTCACTTTCAAAAACACTTCGTGGGCTATCTCCCTTACGCTACAGGCATTGCAGCAAGCCCGCAGAGCGGCAGCTGAACCCCCCTTTCTTGTAGCGTCACGGTCGTTGCCACTACCTGCTCTCAGCGTCGTGGCAGCCTCCTGGAGAAGAGTCATGACCACACTATCCACTGCCCTTGTGAAACGCCTGGAAGATCCACGCTTGTTCCGTCAGTACGCTTATGTGAACGGCAAGTGGACCCATGGCGAAGGTGGCCGTGAAGAGGCCGTGTACGACCCGGCAACCAACGAAGCCATTGGTCATATTCCGCTGCTGGAAGCGAATCAAATCACGGCGGCGGTGGATGCGGCTGAAGCGGCATTCGTCCACTGGCGGGCGCTGCGCGCCGATGAGCGTTGCGAACGTCTGCTGGCGTGGTACGACCTCATTCAAGCCAACCGCGAAGACCTCGCTACCATCATGACCCTGGAGCAGGGCAAACCACTGCCCGATGCTCGTGGCGAAGTGGAGTATGGCGCAAGCTTTGTGCGCTGGTTCGCGGAAGAGGGCAAGCGCACCTACGGCGAGACCATCCCGAGCCACATTCCCAATGCATCGCTCGGCACGATTAAAGAGCCGGTGGGCATTGCTGCGATGATTACGCCGTGGAACTTTCCGCTGGCGATGATCACCCGCAAGGCCGCCGCCGCGCTGGCCGCAGGTTGCCCGGTGATTGTAAAGCCCGCCAACGAAACGCCGTTCTCGGCGCTGGCGCTGGCAGAACTCGCCGAGCGAGCGGGCATTCCCGAAGGCATCTTCAACGTAGTGCTAGGCGAGCCTGCGGAAGTCTCCAAGATTTTGTGCAGCGAACCGCGTATTCGTGCACTCTCGTTTACTGGCTCCACCCGTGTTGGCCGTCTGCTTATCGAGCAGAGCGCGAACACCGTGAAGCGGCTCTCGCTGGAGCTGGGCGGCAACGCACCGTTTATCGTCGGGCCGGATATGGACCCCAAAGAAGCGGCCTACGCTGCCGTGGCCGCGAAGTTCCAAACCGCCGGGCAGGATTGCCTTGCCGCGAATCGTATTCTGGTACACGAATCCATTCACGATGAGTTCGTTGCCCAGTTCACCGAGCGCATGGCGGCACTCACCGTAGGCAACGGCCTGCACGGCGAAGTGGATCTTGGCCCTCTGATTCACCGCCAAGCGGTCGAAAAAGCGGCTGCGATTGTCGATGATGCCATCTCGAAAGGGGCCACCCTGATCGCAGGCGACCAAAGCCAAGCGCCGGGCGACAACTTCTTCATGCCGGTACTACTGACCGGTGTGACGCCAAAAATGAAGGTATGGCGGGAAGAGAACTTTGCCCCGGTGGCTGGCATTACCGCTTATAGTAGCGACGACGAAGTCATCGAAATGGCCAACGACACCGAGTATGGCCTGGCCGCGTATATCTACACCCATGATATTCGCCGCATCTGGAAGCTGATGCGCGCGCTGGAGTACGGCATGGTGAGCGTCAACTCGGTGAAGATGACCGGGCCGCCCGTGCCTTTCGGCGGCGTCAAACAGTCCGGCCTTGGCCGTGAAGGTGGCGCGACGGGGATCGACGAGTATCTGGAAACGAAGTACTACTGCCTGGGCGCGCTGGGTTCGGTGTCGGGTAGCTAGGTTTGGGAGCCACAGCATCGCGCGCTGAAGCGCCCTCCCACAACCCCCGTTAGGCGCTTGAATGGGCTCTGTGGGAGGCCGGCTCTGCCGGGCGAAGGCACCGCGAGGTGCCCATCATTAAGTCAGTCACCAAAGATAAAATATCCTCCCCAACTGTGGGGAGGTTTATCGTACAGAGAGAGCATTATGAGCTTGCATCAGGATCTGATCGAACGCGACCGCAAAGTCACCTTCCACGCCTCTACGCACCTGCGTGATTTTGCCCATGGTGATTTGCCTGGCCGCGTGATTACCGGCGGTAAAGGCATCCACATCGTGGACAAGGATGGCCGCGAGTTCATCGATGGTTTTGCGGGCCTTTACTGCGTCAACATCGGCTATGGCCGCACCGAAGTGGCGGAAGCGATCTATAAACAGGCGCTGGAACTCTCCTACTATCACACCTACGTGGGCCACTCCAACGAGCCGCAAATCGAGCTTTCCGAGCGCGTGCTGAAAATCGCAGGCCTCAACATGTCCAAGGTCTACTACGGCATGTCGGGTTCTGATGCCAACGAAACCCAGCTCAAGATCGTGCGTTACTACAACAACGTGCTGGGCCGCCCGCAGAAGAAAAAGGTCATCTCGCGCATGCGCGGTTACCACGGCTCAGGCATCGCGTCTGGCTCGCTGACTGGCCTGAAGGCGTTCCACGACCACTTCGACCTGCCCATCGATACCATTCGCCATACCGAAGCGCCGCACTACTACCTGCGTGCCGCCGAGCAGCATGGCATGACCGAGCTCGAATTTTCTGCCTACTGCGCGGACAAGTTGGAAGCCATGATTCTGGAGGAAGGGCCGGACACCGTGGCTGCCTTCATCGGCGAGCCGGTACTTGGCACTGGCGGTATCGTGCCGCCGCCGGAAGGCTACTGGGAAGCGATTCAGCCGGTACTGGACAAGTACGACGTGCTGCTGATTGCCGACGAAGTGGTGTGTGGTTTTGGCCGTACCGGCTCCGACTTCGGCAGCCACCACTACAATATGAAGCCTGACCTGATCACTATCGCCAAAGGCCTGACCAGTGCCTACCAGCCGCTGTCCGGCGTCATCGTCGGCGACAAGGTATGGAAAGTGCTGGAGCAGGGCACCGGCGAATTCGGCCCCATCGGCCACGGCTGGACCTACTCCGGCCACGCTCTGGGCTGTGCTGCTGGCCTTGCCAATCTGGATATCATCGAGCGCGAGAATCTGGTGGGCAACGCGGCAGAAACCGGCGCTTACTTTCAGCAGCAGCTGAAAGCCACCTTCGAAGGTCACCCGCTGCTGGGCGACGTGCGCGGCGTTGGCCTGATGGCGGCGCTGGAGTTCTCACCGGATGCCAAGCAGCGCCTGCACTTCGACCCCGTGCTGAAAGTTGGCCCGCGCGTCGCGGCTGCGGCCATGGAAGAGAACCTGATTGCCCGCGCCATGCCCCAGGGCGACATCCTCGGCTTTGCGCCGCCGCTGATCATCAACCGTGGAGAAGTAGACGAGATGATTGGCCGTGCCAAGCGTGCCATCGACCGCGTGACCGATGAGCTGGTGCGCTCGGGTGATCTGAAAACGGGTCAGCAAGAAGCTGCCTTTACCGTTTAATCGCCTGCTTTATCCGTTTAAGCGCCGCTGCCGATGCAGCGGCGTTTTTGTTTTTGATCGTGGCGTCTATGCTGAACAGTGTGAATAGCTGGACAGTGTAAATAGACAATAGAACGTTGATCGTTGAGGAGACGCTCACCATGCAACCGGTACTCGCCTTTGATGTATACGGCACGTTGATTGACACTCAGGGCGTCACCGTTGAGCTGGAACGACGCTTGAAAGATACCTCACAAGCGCTTGAGTTCGCCAAGCGTTGGCGCGAAAAACAGCTGGAATACAGCTTTCGCCGCGGGTTAATGGGGGCCTACGTGCCGTTTTCTGACTGTACTCGCGAAGCGCTGGTATTTACGAACCGTGCGCTGCAAGCCGGGCTATCCGATAACGATCACGACCACTTGATGGCCGTGTATACAGAACTGCCCGCATTCCCCGATGTAGTGCCTGCGCTGGACCAGCTGCGCGATGCAGGGATTCGCTGCGTGGCGTTTTCTAACGGCACATCAGACGCAGTGAACCAGCTCTTGAGCCGTGCAGGCGTGCAGCGCCATATGGATGCGGTGGTGAGTGTGGACGATATCAAACGCTTCAAACCCGACCCCGCCGTGTACGCTTATTTACGCAGTCAGCTTGAAGCGCGCCCAGAAAATACCTGGTTGATTTCAAGCAACGCCTTTGACGTGATTGGTGCCACGCAAGCGGGCCTGCGCAGTGTTTGGGTGCGCCGCCAATCGGATGCGCCCTTCGACCCCTGGGGTGGCGAGCCGGATATGACGGTGTCTGATCTGGAAATGTTGGCTGATCGTATGGTGCCATAGGTTGGTATCTGCACATCCTGGTCGCATAATGAGTCGTGATTCCCCCTATCTGGAAGACAGCATGTCGAAAAAAATCTATTGCACTGCCAGCTTCAAACCCAAGCCAGGCAAAGAAGAAGCGGTCTTCAAGGCACTGCAAAGTCTTGAGCCCAACGCCCATCGTGAAGATGCTTGCCTGTTGTACACAGTGACTCGCCAGATCGATAACCCGTTTGCCCAAGGCACCAGCTACCCCATCGTGTTCCACGAGATTTGGGCCAGCCGTGAAGAGTTCGAAGCGCATTGCCAGCGTAAAGAGATCCAGGAATTCTTCGCCCAGCACGTCGAGTCGCCGGATGGCGACATCGAAGACGCCAACGTATGTGTCTACACCGATGAGCCGTGGAATTTCGATGCCCCCAAGGTGTCATGAGTGCACAACGTGTAGAATAGCCCCGCGAACGAGAGCGACTACGGAGCCAACATGACCGAAAAAAAGATGAACGTCGAAAGCTTTAACCTGGACCACACCAAGGTGAAGGCCCCCTATGTGCGTCTGGCCGATATCAAGGAAGGCCAGCACGGCGACCGTATCCACAAATACGACCTGCGTATCTGCCAACCCAACAAGGAGCACATGGAGATGCCTGCGCTGCACTCCCTGGAGCACTTGATGGCAGAGCTGTCGCGCAACCATACCGATAAAGTCGTCGATATCAGCCCGATGGGCTGCCAGACCGGCTTCTACATCGCGTTGATCAACCACGACGATTACGACGACGTGCTGTCGATCATCGAGCAGACGCTCAACGACGTCTTGACCGCTACCGAAGTGCCTGCCTGCAATGAGATGCAGTGCGGCTGGGCCGCCAGCCACAGCCTGGAAGGTGCCCAGGAACTGGCGCGTAACCTGCTGGCCAAGCGCGGTGAGTGGACTGAGGTGTTTGCGTAAGACCCTGGCGTTAGTCTAGAACGCCAAACGCCCCCTTCATTGGGGGCGTTTTCGTAAGAGAGTGTATGCAGGTTCTATGTTCAATATGCTCACAGGAAGGCTTGATGATACTAGCGTTATCGACTTGACGCATGAATTCGGTGATGGGCTGTATGGGTAATATATCATTAAAAGTGTAAGCATCTAGTCACTTGTTAGTGGCTGGATGCTTACACTTTACTTGTTATTAATGTCGCCATGTTTACTGGGGTGGCGATTGAATGAGTCGTGTAGAAAACGAAACTGCTTGTCACAGAGACGACATGCTCCACACATTGAAAGATGCAGTGCTAGCTGAGCTTTCTGTTGAAATGTTAGTGGCTGCTCAATTCTCAGTGACATTAGTCGAGTGGCTTCTCTACACATCATCATACCTGTGTCCTCCATCGAGTTTTTTATGGTGTATTGGGAAGATGCTTGTTTAGGTTGACTTTGTGTATTTTTGGTGTCTTACCTTACCATAATATTTAAATTAATCAGATAAGTATGTTTGGCTCTAGTGGCTCGATTGCATAAGCTTTTCGAAAGCACTACGTAAATCGTGTGAGGAAGTAACACCTTCGATGGTCTGCTGGCGATTTCCTTTCCCATCAAAGAGAAGAATCGTGACGTGGCCCACTCCGTATCGATGCGCAAAATCGGCACCACTGGTGGTGTTGATATCTGCAATGCGCCAAGCTGGAGGCTGCTCCATTTCGTTCAGCGCTTGCTCCGCATTCGTTCTGAGACGTTGGCACAGTGGGCAGCTGTGATCATGCACTTGTACCGCCACCGGCTGACCACTTCCCAGGATGCTCAAGTCTGATTCTTGTCGAGCCGACTGTTCGTTAGCGATTAGCCAAGCAATGGGGACCGCCAAGAAGGCGAGAAGGATGGCTGATTTGCGCATCAGCTTGCGGAATTTGATGCCTTTCTTTAGCGGCTTGTTTGCCTTTTTTGACGTCTTCTTCATTTCTCTATTAACCAGCCTTTTTCAATGCAAGCACGTAATTTGAGCCTTGCTCTATGTAAGATGACCCAGCAATTCGCTTCACTCAGCGAAAGTATTTGGCAAATTTCTTGCGTGGTGAGATCCATGAGTTCGCGCATCGTAAAAACACGGGCTGTGTTGCCAGGAAGGGCGATTAAACAGGTATCTAACAATTGCCAGAAAGCCGCATTTTCTAACATTTGATCAGGCTCACCCCAGGACTTAGGTTTGCTGGCGGCTTGCCATCGTCCATTTTCTTTGAACAAGTTCTCGAAGGAGTCTTCGTCGCTATACTCTTCGTCTTGCCATGAAATGTAGCGGCGTTCGTATCGTATTCGTTCAAGAAGCTTGTTTTTTAAAATCCCAAACACCCATGTTTCAAAGGCAGACCGGCCGCTGAAGGTGTCTTGTTTTTCAATCGCAGTGATGAGCGTATCTTGAACAATGTCTTCCGCTGCCGTGTGATCTCGTAGCTGTAACCGTGCAAAGGAAATAAGTTTTGGTCGCAGGGCGGCGATGTGATCATCCATAGGTAACAGCGTCATCGTCAGGTGTATCCCTAGAGAACGGTTATCGAAGTGGCCGCTGTGGCGGCCACAGAGATCGATTTAAGTGTCAGCTTTCCAAGCAAGTGGCTTTAGCTCTTCGTTAAGTGGTGTTCCAGCGACATGGTTCGTGTAGTTAGACAGCGTTTTTAACGCACAGGCAATGACCAGTTCTAAGATTTGCTGGTGCGAAAAACCCGCTTCTAAAAAGGCATCGATTTCTGTTTGTTCTGCCCAACCGCGTTGTGCGTTTAGATGACGAGCAAAACGGGTCACCGCCGCAATTTTCGCGTCGTTGGGGGTCTTGCGAGAGCGTAAGTCTTTAATTAATTCATCATCCGCGCCTGCTTTTTTGATACCGCCCGTATGAGCTGCGACACAAAAAGAGCATTGGTTATCAGCACTGATGGCCAGCAAAGCCGCTTGTTGCTCGACGGGGCTCAAGCTTGTTTTGGCATAGATGCCATCAAGCGTGAGGTAGGCTTCCAGCAGGGTAGGTGCTTCTGCCATCTTGGCAAAAATGTTGGGCAAAAAGCCCATTCTTTTCTCGGCAGCCTGCAAGTTGGCTTTGGCAGCTTCAGGAGCACTATCCGTGGTGTGAAGCGGAAAATCAGCCATTACAACCTCCTTCTGTACGATGAATAATCGGTGAAGGCATCACGTAAGGTGTCATGCCTGAGCGCTGTTAGATTATGGAACATTCGGTTCAAAAAAGGCAATGCTCTTTTTTGAGTGACGTGTGTAAGGATGTTTATAGCTCGATCACAGAGAAGCGCATGCTCCAATAACAATTCTATCGACAGGTGATCGCTATGCGCCGAGATCGTGATCTACGTAGCCAATTGCTTGACCGTCTGCGTAAACAGCTTTGCTACTCTGCCCCTGCCATTGCCTTGGTAGCAGGCGGCGTTATGTTCCAAACATTCACGGCGCAACAAACCGTTTTGGCAGAAGAGGCGTCATCTAAAAGCGTCATGTTGGCGAGCAGCCACCGCTCGGCGGAGGCAAGCCCCGAGGCAGAAGCCGAAGCCGAAGCCGAGGCAGAAGGTGAAGCAGAAGCAGAGGGGGAAGCCGAAGCAGAAGGGGAAGGGAAGGCAGCCTCACACCCTAAAGCAGCGTTGGTGAGAAGGCCTGACGGCTATACGCCGCAGTATGATGAGCGTGGCGATAACCCGGCATCGCTCATTGAGCGCGGCGAAGCGCTTTTTAACGATGTTTCGCTGAGCACCAATGGACTTTCATGTGCAAGCTGCCATGGCGCAAAAGGCGATGTCGGTTTTCAAACGAGCTTTCAGCAGCCGTTTCCTCATCCCGTCGCCATGGGAACCAACATGTTTGGCATGGAGACCGTTCATGCCGACGAAATGGTTCAACTGTGCATGGTAGCGCCTATGGCAGCGGACCCACTCCCTTGGGATTCTGAAGAGCTAGCGGCCTTGGCGGCGTATGTGGTGCACGCACAGCAACGCTTCGCAGACGAGGCAGACGGGCACTGTAATAGGTAGACCCGCAGGTTTTAGAGAAGTAGGGCGGCTTTTAGACTTGAGCTGAAAGTCTCCTTTTGGACTGACTGTTCTTTTTGTGGTAAAAACATTCACTCGCGTTTGCTCGCTTGGGTAAAGAGGGCATGGCTAAAAGACACTGGTAGCTAGACATCGAAGGTTGGCTGACATGGCGAAAAATGCGTAACGGACTAGCTAAGCAACTGGCTGCCATGATGATGGTGGTCATCGTTATGCTATCAGGAGCCAGTGTGAGCAGCATTGTCAAAGGCAGCTGCTTAGTCGATGCGTCTGTGTCAGTGTCTAGTGTGGCTGACGCCGACTGTCTTTCTCTCTCTGCCTTAGAGCAGGCCGCCGAGCATACCGACGCCTCCTGTTCTCCCTTTGCACCTGCGAGTGCCTGCGCGATGTCAGGCCCTGTGCTAACACCTTCCCCACAAGGGTTGATGAAGGTGCCTTACCCGCAATCCCTTCCTGAGCAATTAGAGAAACCTCCCCGCTTTTTCTTGTCTTTCTAGCACCTTAAACGCTTTTTCATACCGCTTGGCGTTCATGGGGATACCCCGTGATATCACGGTATGCCTGTTAGAAAAACGGAGAAAGCAATGGACTATCCGGAGATTGACCCCGTTGCCGTGGCGCTTGGGCCACTGGTGATTCATTGGTACGGATTAATGTATGTGGTGGGGTTCTTATCTGCATGGTGGTTGGGACGTTGGCGTGCCGACGACTTGGGCCTAAGTAAAGATGACATTAGTGATCTGATTTTTTATGGCGCTGTTGGCGTGATTGTTGGCGGCCGATTGGGCTACGCCCTGTTCTATGGCATTGAGCAGTGGTTAAGCGACCCGCTGTGGGTATTCCAGGTATGGGATGGAGGCATGAGCTTCCATGGTGGCCTCGTTGGCGTGATCGCGGCAGCGCTCTTTTTTGCGCGCAAAAAGCGACTGGCGTTTATCGATATCGCTGACTTTGTGGCTCCTCTTGTGCCCATTGGCTTAGGCGCTGGGCGGTTGGGCAACTTTATTAATCAAGAGCTTCCGGGCCGTGTGACGGATGTGCCGTGGGCGCTGATCTTCCCGCAGCTAGGGCCTGAGCCACGCCATCCCTCTGCGCTATACGAGATGCTGCTAGAAGGAGTGGTGCTATTTGTTGTGCTCTTCTGGTTATCACGTCGTCCTCGTCAAAGGGGATTGCTATCCGGGGCATTTCTATTCGGCTATGGCGTATTCCGCTTTGCGGTGGAGTTTGTGCGTATGCCCGATGCCCATCTTGGGTTTATCGCTTTCGACTGGGTCACCATGGGTCATGCGCTTACGCTACCGATGATAGTAGGGGGGCTGGGGTTAATGCTGTGGTCACGTTATCAGCCTGCTGCCAATGTTAAGGAGGTAACACAATGAGTGCTGTTATGCGTCAGAAGGTAAAAAGAGTGATGTTGAAACAGGGTGTCGCGGCGGTACGTAACGCCGCATTACTGAGCGTGTTGACGTGGCCGATATGGGTGAGTGCAGAGGAAACGACGGTGCCCGATCACCACTATCCGCTGCCTGACAGTGGCGATGTCATCGGTCAATACTATCAAGTGCTTGCTAATGAAGAAGACACGCTGATTGATATCGCACGAACGCACAAAGTGGGCTACGAAGAGATCCGTGCAGCCAATCCCGAGGTGAGCCTTTGGGTGCCTGGGGAAGGGACGGCTGTCACCATTCCAAGGCAACACATTCTGCCCAATGTGCCACGCACGGGCATCGTCATCAACGTGGCGGAATTAAGGCTCTATTACTATCCAGATGTGCCTCAAGGGGAAACCCCTTGGGTGGAGACCTATCCTATAGGTATCGGTCGTGATGGCTACGATACGCCATTGGGTATCACACAAACGACCATGCGCCTTGAAAATCCTGCTTGGTACCCGCCGCGCTCCATGCGTGAAGAGGCGGCGGCACGCGGCGAACCCGCACCCGCCGTGGTGCCGCCTGGGCCAGATAACCCGCTGGGTGAGCATGCTATTTTGTTGGATATACCTGGGTATTTAATCCACGGTACCAACCAACCCGACGGCATTGGCATGCGGGCCAGCCGAGGGTGCATACGGATGTATCCGGAAGACATTGGCTCAATTTTCGATAACGTGCCTACGGGAACGCAGGTCAATATCATTGATGAGCCTATTAAGGTAGGCCGTGGCCAAGAGGGTGATGTGGTCGTGCAGGTGTTCAACACCCTTGACGATGAACAAGCCAACATGGAAACGCTGAAGGCGCTGCTGCTTTCTCAGTCGTTAATAGCGGAAGACGAGCTGGCTTTATTAGATGCCGACAAGGTGAACCAGTGGTTCGAGCAATCAGACGACCAGATTTGGTCACTTTCCTCGCTCTATGCGTCTGAAGAGGAAGATGCTGAGCCGGTCACCGATATGGATATTTACCAAATGATCGGCCAGACCAATGCAACGCATTGTGTTTATGGGTAAGGAGACTGGATAGAGCGCCATGGCACTTCGGTGCCATGGCGGTACGCGATCACTGCTTGGTAACACGCTATTTAATGATCGTGTTGCCGCCAATGGCGCAGCGTGGAGGGGTGAACACCAAAGTCTTTAGGTACCGTGACACTCAGGGAGTCGCACAGTAAGCGAATCAGTGCCATGTGATGCACCGTATGGCTGGTAAGAAACGCCAACTCTCTTCCTAAACTAGAGGCGAGCGGATACGCATGGCCCTCATGGCCAACGGGATAGTTCAGTATCAAGGGGGTATCCGTGGGCTTATTACTCAATGCGTGAAGAGCGCTTCGTAGCGCGTTAATCGTATTGGCGGCTGCCGCTGGGTTCTCTTCTAGTGCCTCTTCTCGTGGGCGCTGCTCATAATCAATCTGGTCCACATGGGGCGCGTTAGCATATCCCGCCAGCAGCGTTTGGTAGTGCTCTATGATGTGGCGAACATGTTTTCCCACTGACTGGCTGCCAAATAGTTGGCTATACGACGTGCTAGCAAGAGAGGCCACGAGCGACTGCAGCTGTGTGAGCGAGAGCGTGTTCTCTTCAACCAACGGTTGGCAGGGAAATTGGCATTTTGAGACGGGCAGCGATGTCACGGGCATAGCGAAGGCTCCTCATAAGCTGAGCTGGTCGAAGCACCAGCTCAGCACAACGGATTAAGCAGTCGGTACAGTGTTAACCGGCTTCAGCGCCGCCTTCGGCTTCTCCTTCACCTTCTGGTCGTTCGCCTTCACCGCCGCCTTCAGCACCGCCTTCCGCTAGCATCATGGGGGCTTGCTGAACGTTAGTCATGCTGTCGGTCGGCTCATCAGCGTGGGCTTGAAACGCCAAACCGCTCGCTACCAGCGCGAGGGCGGGAGCCGTGTAGCCAAACTGACGGCTCAAACGGCTGAGTAACCGGCGTTTTGCTTCATGTTGAGACATGGTCGTTCTCCTATGGTCGCGATTATTGCGCCAAATAGCGCATCTTACCCACCGCTACACAGCGGCATGGGAAGTGGGTTGTAATACGTGGCGGCTCAGCCATGCGCCCAGATCATGACCCTGAGAGGCCAAGCTGAGTGATACCTGCTCTGAGCGCTGACACAGCGTTTGCAATGCCTGAAGCGATTCGACGCTGAGGTGGTGTTCTGTTTCATACGCTGTCGGTAACAGCGCGCCTAGCAAAGACAAAGAAGAGAGCGGCTCGGACAGCGTGTCAGCATCCGCGGAGAGGACGATGACGATAGGAGGTGTCTCTAACGGCTGATGAGGCAGAGGCGCCCAACTATGATCACTGAGCGGAAGATTCAGTGGAACAAGGCGCGTGGGTGACTGGGGGGACAGTCGTGCCCCACGGGTGACGCTCAAGCCGTGCTGCGTGGCCACTTGCGCCAGTGTGTCGAGTACGCCTGGGGATATTTGGGCGGGTAACACGCAGGCGAATTGCTGCTGGGTATTGCCTAGTAGCGCGATGTCGAGCGTTAACTCGCCCGCACGAGACGCAGTCTTCATGCAGTAGCGGGTGATGGCATCCAGAATATCGGGCCGTTTAAGGCGAGCACTGATGACGCGGCTATGGTTGGTGAGGCAGTAACCGTTGGCGCTTTCTAATAGGTGTAAAGGCTCGGCGGGTAAGGCGGCGTCATGCACGCCTTTCGCCAATGGCGATAAGGCGCTCGCTAAATGCTCCGCGATAGCACCGCTAGGGGCCGTTAATAGCCACTGCCGCCCTGCAAAATAAAAAGTGGTTTGCCACGCGGTAGATGCTGTGCGCTCTGAATAGACCTTGGGCTCGTCTGAAGTAGCCGTATGCAGTGTCAAGAGACCGTGCTGATACCAAGGGGTCAACGTTGCCCATAGGTCGGACATCAACTGCTCTTTTGCTATTTGCCCCCCGCTGGCGGCGGTGAGGTGCGCGATCATCTGCTCGATAGACTCGCCCTCGCTAGCCATTAGCCACATCAAGGCAGCGCTATCATTTAACTGGTAGTAGAGGCCGCTTGGGTGGTGATAAAGCGCCAGTTGGTCGCCTTCAATCAGCTCACTCACCCCGTAGGCACGAAACGCGATAGCTTGCTGAAGCTCAGGTGAAGCCAGCTGGTAATCGGCGAGGCTGGGGAGTCCGATGAACGGTAAGTAACCCAGCGTGGCCTCTAAGGTGGCCGCAGGATAGAGAGGCACAAACCCTCCTGACCGCTTGCGTTCAGCGGCCAGCGCTTCTGCGTCTATATAGGGGGTTGTCACCCGTGGGTAGAGCCCTACAAGGCTGAGCATATCGCTCACTAGGGCGCCTTTCACCGCCTCTTCGACGGTACCCCCATGCTCTGGTTTCGCGCAGATACCGAGCGACGGGCTTAAATTACACTCCAAGATCCACGGCTTCAGTTGATCATCCACCAAGCAGTCCAAGCCAATTAGCTCGTAACAGCCCATAGGGTCTGCGCCATCCTCTTGGGTGCGTAACCGCATGGTATCCGCTGCCGAGAGCGCAGTGAGCGTGGCAAGATCCCGCAGCTGGTGGAACAGCACGTCGTCATCATTCCCCTGATCGCGCAACCACTCTCGGTAGCGTTCCAGATCAATAAACTCGACAGGGATCTCAGCCCCGATATTCAAGGCATTGATATCTGGGTTGGTTAACTGACTAAAGGGGTTGTCGATGTCGTCGGGGTCCCAGGGCTCAGAGGCTAGCTTGGCAAATCCCTGGTCATACAGGTACACCCGCAGCGGATCGATACTGGCGATTAGCATATAAAGACGCAGCACGTACTTGTGCCCGCGAATGGTATGCGGGTTCGCGACGTACTCTTGCACCAGCCAGTTGGGGGTGAGAGGGGCTGTGGTGGGGTCCTTGAGAACACGAACTCCCTGCCCTTTGGAAGCGTTGGTGGGCTTTAAAATCCAGTGTTTATGCGGGTTGGCCGAGGCATCTTCGATCAAGGCCGGGTAGTCGTGAGGCATTTCATAGGCACGTGGAAAAAAGTCTAGCCGCGCCACGGTCTCATGGTCATCCCCGAAGGCGTGACGCATGCGCTCGCGCAAGCCGCTCAGGCTTTCGTGCAAGCGGCTCTTGACGGTGAGCGCCGCATTACCAGGAATATGGTTCATTTTGCACGTGGGAGAGGTGTGCTGGAAAGCACGCTTCAAAGGCATGCCGGTTACCCAAGCAGCCTGCCAGTGGCATTCATCCCCTTCCTTCCACTGCTGAGCTTCTAAGGTGCGACGGAAAAAATGATCCTGCTCGGCATGGCGCTTACCGCTGAGCCAAAAGGTGGGCGCTGACTCAGACGCGCGTGGGGTGGAAGGCGGCATGGCAGTGCTCCTGTTGCATTGTGCTGATGTTCAGTGAGGCCACTTTCAAAATACTTACAGCGTCACGCAGATTATTTTCTTGTGCCCTTGGCGAGTGCCATATAGCCAAACTCTATTGTCAGCTTCTCTTTTTATAGAGCATGATAAGAGTATTGTACCAATCGTTCCTTCCTGGCAGAGGAGTTGTCTCCATGAAACGCAGCGTTATCAGTGCCGTTGGTGTCTTCAGTGTGGTTGCCCAAGCTCAAGCGTTGGAAATGACGCCCCTTGTGGACGCGCAGTGGTTAGATACCCACAAAGATGAACCATCCCTAGTGATTTTGGACGTTCGCTCCTCCATCGATAACGGCGGGGATGAAGATAGCTTTCGAGAAGCGCGCATACCGGGCAGCCGCTACACCAGCTATACCGATGATGGCTGGCGTGAAACCCGTGACAGCGTGGCGGGGTTGATGCCCGAGGTCGATGACCTGGAAGCATTGATTGGTCGCTTAGGAATCAGCAACGACAGCGACGTGGTGATTGTGCCAGCTGGCACAGGGCCGACGGACTTTGGCAGTGCAGCAAGGATTTACTGGACCTTGAAAGTATTAGGTCATGATGACGTGGCGATTTTGAACGGTGGCTTTGCAGGCTGGCAGCAGCAGGGCTATGACGTGGTTACCGGCGAGCCGGATGTCTTTGATTCGACCAACTTCGAAGCGTCGTTACGTGAGCAGTTAGTGGCCAGCACGGAAGAGGTAGAGGCAGCACGAGAAGAGCAGGCGCAGTTGGTAGACGCACGACCCTCTGACTATTTTTCTGGTGAGAATAAATCACCCGCCGCGCGAGTGGCAGGCACGATACCAGGCGCGCGAAGCCTACCGCACCAAAGCCACTTGAATGTACAAAACGGTGCTTACTATCTGGATGTTGATGGTCTGCAATCACGCATCAATGAAGCCGACCTCGACAGTCGTGAGCGCACCATTGCGTTTTGCAATACCGGACATTGGGCGGCGACCGACTGGTTCGTGCTCAGTGAAGTGGCCGGATTTGAGAATATCGCCATGTACGACGGCTCTATGGCCGCCTGGACCATCAGCGACTCCCGCCCGGTACAGCTTGCCCGTGAAGGCATTAAACAGGTACGTGAACTGCTTAATTAAGCTTTTTACCTCTATGCCCGTACGAACTCGTGCGGGCATTTTTATGAATTGGGCAGACAGGCTCAGAGCGAGCGGCACCGCCCGCATGATATATTAGGCGGCTAATCAGTTAGGCAGGCAGTGAGGTAGACACATGAGCGTTGGAAGACCGATGCAGCATCAACCAGAGGCGGCGTTAAGCGCTGCCATGCATTCGTTTTGGCGTTCGGGGTATCACCATACATCGCTGCGTGATTTGCTGGATGCCATGAAGATTTCCCGTAGCAGTCTCTACCATACCTACGGCAACAAAGAAGCGCTGTTCACTAAAGCGTTGTCCCGCTATCGGGAGCAGTTACTGGCACAGTTAACCACATCGCTCGCTCAAGAAGAGAGCGCCTGGTGCTTTATCGAACGCTTGCTGACACGCACCGCCGAGCAGGCCGAGAGCGAGCAAGCCGCCCTAGGCTGTCTGATTTTTAATTCGGCGACTGAACTGGGCAACAGCGAGACCGCAGAATCACAAGCAGCCAGACAGAGTGTGCAGGCGATTACCGCGTTTTTTGTCACGGTGATCGCACAAGCGCAGCAAGAAGGCTCTATTTCCGAAGAGTACGATGCACAAAGCTTGGCGTACTTTTTGACGCTCTCGATGTCAGGCTTACGGCTGCTGCTCAAAAGTGGCGCGACTCAACAACAAGCCAAATCACAAGTTGAACATGTGTTACGAGGCTTGGGTGGATAAGAGGGTGCACGTCCCTGTGCATGAAAACGTTCTGCTCAAATATGCGTGTCAGCAGCCAGTTGCTCGATGGAGTGGGCGACATGGCGGGCGTCCTGCAGAATCTTGTTCACGATGGCATCGATTTCGCTGACGCTGGATTGGCTGGCTTTGCCTTGTTGAATCACCTGTTGCATGGCTTGCGTCGTGCGCTCCACCAAATGGCTGTTCTCTTTCAAGACACGGGTGATCTGCTCGACGGCTTCTGAGGCTCCTTTGGCTAGCTGACGCACTTCATTGGCTACGACGGCAAACCCGCGACCTTGCTCCCCAGCTCTGGCGGCCTCTACGGCAGCGTTCAAAGAGAGCAGGTTGGTTTGGCTGGCAATACTGGCAATCGATTCCGTGATCTTGTTGATGCTCTGTGATTGCTTGTGCAGAGCATCGATCAACTCTTGTGCCTGTGCCAATGTCTGGGCTGCCTGCTCAGAGCCTTTGACCATCTCATCCAGGTGGTCCAGACTGTCCTTCGCGGTGCGCTCTATTTGCGAAGTGCTGCTTTGAGCGGAACTGATGGTACCCGACGTGGCATTGACCTTCTCGACCAAGGGGGTGATGTCGCTGGCAAACTTGACGACTTCTACGACATTGCCATCGCTATCCTTGACGGGGTTATACGTGGCCTCTAACCAAATGCTATTGCCCTGCGCGGTTTTGCGCTCGAACCGGCCTTTGGTGAAGTGCCCTTGTGCTAAACGCGCCCAGAAATTGGGATGTTCACGATAAAAGTTGTCGTGGCAAAACATGCGGTGGTGTTGCCCCACATATTGATTGGCACGGTAGCCAATAGCCGCTTCGAAGTTTTCATTGGCCTCGAGTATTTCTCCTTGGGGAGTAAACTCGATGACGGCCATCGAGGCATTCAAGGCTTTCAATACGGCTTCCTGGCGCTGAGCCTTTTGATGTCTTGCGGTGACATCGTTGGCAATCTTGAGCACGCTCTTTACCGTGCCGCGATAGTTGGTGATCGGCACGTACATGGCTTCCAGCCACACTTCTTCACCGCTGTCTTTGAAACGCCGGAATCGCCCGGTGAAACTCTCCCCCGATGCCAGTGAACGCCAGAACTGCTGGTACGCTGGCTGTTGAGCGTCTGTAGGGTCACAAAAGATGCGATGGTGCTGCCCTTTGATCGCGCTCAACTGGCAATCCATGACCTTGAGAAACGCAGGGCTTGCATGTTTGATCATCCCCTCTGGCGTGAACAGAATGCAGGCGGTATGGCCGAGTAACGCATGATAGAGCGGTGCATTGAAAAAATGGGTATCCATATTTTCCTTCTCTATAGACTGTTAGCTTGCTTAAGAGAGGGCAAGGGGAGGCTCCTAAGCTAACCATGGCACAGCAACTGCTTTTGAGCTAATTTATATTAGCCGCATGCTGTCCTGTCATTCACTCATTGGTATGAGGTTATGTTTGACAATATAGCAGGGCTTGTATCATATTTGTTCAATTATAAATGTTAAAAAAGTGAATTGTTTTTCTATAAGTTGCTGATAAATAAAGATGGTGACGCTTTGCTTGAGGTTTATTCAAAATCCGGTGGAAGACGCCAAGCCAAAGGGTCGCTAGTCTACGTTGGAAGCGGTAAGTGAAACGTATTGCGGGCCAGTGACACGAGGCGAGCATGCTAAATCAACGTTGGCAGCACATCAGTAAGTACAAGCTCACGCAGGAGAATGAGTCGGATGCTCTGGATCATCTGATTGCCTCCTTGGCAGACTTTTTCGAGTTCCCCGTTGCATTGATCTCGGTGCTTGGCCAGAAGCAGTGGTTTATCGCCAAAGCGGGGTTGGACGTGGATTTCACTTCCCTCGAGGATGCCTTCTGTCGCCACGTCGTTGAACTGCGCGCTCCGCTGGTCATCGAGGATGCCAGTCAGCATCCGGATTTTTGCGATAACCCCCTCGTGCTCTCCAGCCCGTATATTCGCTTTTATGCAGGTGTGCCATTGGTGGCGGGGGGGCGTGAGGTCGGCGCCGTGTGCCTGATCGATGATCGGCCCAATACGCTGACCGCCAAAGACCTCAAGTTTTTAGAATCGCTCAGCTTTTTCATCAGTGATTACATCCGTCTCATCGACAAGCAGCGCGCCAAGGTCAGCAGCGCAGATTTTTCATTGATGATCGAGGCCGCTGATGTTGGCGTCTGGGATTGGGAAATTCCCAATGACCATAATGTCTTCAATCAACGTTGGTGCGAGTTGCTAGGGCTTGAGCGCGATGAGGTGGATAGCCGGTCGTCTTTCTGGAAAGGCTTGGTACATAGTGACGACTATGCGCGGCTCAACAATGCCATACGTGCCCATCTGGCAGATGAAAGCGCCGTCTTGAATGTGGAGTATCGGCTGCGCCATGCGGAGGGTCATTGGCTATGGGTCAACACTTATGGACGTACCGTGGCCAACGACAGTGCAGGCCGCCCACTGCGCATGACCTGCGTGATTCGTGATATCAGCGAAAAGAAACGTATCGAGCTGCGCGAGTACAAGCAGGTTCAACTGCTGAATTTCATGAATCGTGCGCAGAGCGTCTTCCTCCAGGAAAAAAACATTCGTCACTCCTGCGAGCTGGTGTTCGATGAATTGCTTGCCTTGGCAGAGAGCCAGTTCGGCCTGATTGGCCAAGTCGTGGAACAGGAAGGTCATGGCAAGACTTTGTTCATTCATGCGCTGACGAACATTAGCTGGAGTGAAGAAACCAATGAACAGTACCGTGCTTATCAGCGCGGCGAGCTGTTTTTCAATAATCTCGATAACCTGTTTGGCCACGTGGTGACGTCGGGTAACGTGGTCATGGCCAACCAGCCCAGACGCCACCATGCGTCACGGGGAACGCCGGCTGGCCATCCTCCCCTCAAGCGCTTTCTGGGCCTTCCTATCAAGATCGGTGAAGAGACCGTCGGCATGATTGGACTGGCCAACAAGGAAGAAGATTATTCCGAAGAGGACGCGCTTTTCTTGCAGCCGCTTCTGGATACGTTAGGGGCTCTGTTCTACGCCTTGGAGGTCGAGCAGTCGCGACTCGATGCCGAGCGTAAGTTGCGCTATCTGGCTGAAACGGACGTGTTGACCAAACTGCCTAATCGGCGTGCTTTTATCGAACGTATCCAAGGGTTCTATGCCCATGCTGCCAGCGTGGCCAGAAGCTTCTGCATTGCCGTCATCGATATCGACTATTTCAAGACGATCAACGATCAATATGGGCACCAGGTGGGCGATGAGGTGCTTCAAGAGGTCGCTTTCCGCCTTAGCAGTAGCGTGCGCTCCGATGATCTGGTCGCACGCTTGGGAGGAGAGGAATTTGGAGTAGGGATGTACGATACCAAAGAGGGCTGTTCGCTGGAGCATTTGCGCAAAGCGGTGGCCTTGACACCCATCGTGACCAGTGAAGGCCTGGTGAGCGTCACCGTCAGTATTGGAGCCTGTCAGGTGAATCCTGAAAGCGCCCCTGCACAGTGGGAAAGCGACCTGCGCAGCGCCGACCTTGCCCTGTATCGTGCAAAACGCGATGGCCGCAATCGAGTGAAGTGGCATATGCCCAGTAGCGCCCCCTTGTCTCATTGAGAAATGCCCCTTCCAGAAGGCTACTTTCCGGTCGTTTTCCTGGCCTCGTGAACTCTTCCAGTCGTTTTTTCTCGCTAATTCAAGCGCATAGTTAGCACGCTACCAATGAGAATGTTAATCCTTATTGTTTGCATAATGTTTGTTATTTGGTATTTTGTTGCAAATAACAAAACGCCCTATCCCTTCTAGTGGAACGCAAAGGGCTGGCACACGACGACTTAACACCTTCCAAGGGAACGCATCATGCTAACGACCAGAAAAAAGACGCTCTCCAGCGCTATCCATACTCACGCCGAAGGTGGCTCTCGGCAGCGTGGTTCGCTGCACTTGCGCAAATGGCTGACGGCCAGCGCTTGCCTGCTGGCCACGGTGGGTAGCCATGCGCAAGCGCAAAGTAGTGAATCAGCGACGCCGGCGCTCGATACGGTGACCGTGACCGGTTATCGAGGCACCTTCATGGATAGCGTCCAGTATCAGCGGAGCGTTCAGGAAACCCCGCGCATCGTGACGGTATTGACAAGTGATCTGCTGGAAGATCAGAACGTGACGGAACTGCGAGATGCGCTGCGAAACGTGTCGGGCATCAGTCTTCAGGCGGGGGAGGGCAATCCCCCGGGCGGTGATCAGCTAAAGATTCGCGGCTTCAACGCGCGTGATGACCTCAATTTGAATGGCAGTCGCGACCTGGGAAACTACTTCCGTGATCCTTTCTATGTAGAGCAAATAGAAGTGATCAAGGGACCGAACTCTGCCTTCTCCGGGCGTGGTTCGGCAGGGGGCACCATCAACTTCGTGACCAAGCAGCCTCTCATGGAGGACCGCAATCGTATTGAAACGTCCGTGGGCACGGATGACCTGTTTCGTCTGACAGGTGACTTCAATCGGCGTATCGATGATAACAGCGCGCTGCGCCTGAACCTGATGCACCACACTCAGGATGGGCATGGGCGCGACGTAGTCGAACAGGACCGCCATGGCGTCTATGCCGCTTACGTCTGGGGCTTGCAAGAGGATACGCAGGTCGCAGTGGATTTCTTGCACACACGCCAGAACAATATTCCTGATCAGGGCATCCCCATCGACCGTGAAGGCTACAGTGGTGACCCTGCCAACCTGGCGAGTAATGGCCGCACGCCCAGTGGTCAGCGCGCTGGCGATGGTTACTATACCGGCAGGGTGCCGCCGGGGCTCGATTACAGCAATTTCTATGGGCATGTCGACGACTATCAGAAGATCAATGTCGATCAGCTAGGCGTGGCGGTGGAGCACTATGTCAGCGACCGTTTGAGCCTGCGTAACCAGTTTCGTGCCAGTCGAGTCGAAAACGACTCCATTACCTCGTCGCCACGTATCAAGGTGCCAGCCGCTGCCTGGGGAAGTGGAGATTTTTCACAGGCCCAGGTGCAGGGTGACCTGAAGCCGCGCGATCAGACGGATACGTCGTTTTTCAATCAAACCGATGTACTACTCTCGTTTGATACGGGCCAGATAGGCCACGATCTTGTGTTGGGAGCAGAGGTTGGCTACGTCGATATCAAGAATGACCGTCGTCCTGATCAAAGCGGCCCGCGTACATCGCTCTTCGATCCAGAACCTCGTGTCCGCCCCGTGGCTTACTATGATGGCACTCAGCATCGGCTGGAGTCGGAGCAGGTAGGGCTCTATGCGCTGAATGTGGCGGCCTTGTCGCCCCAGTGGGACCTGCACACGGGCATTCGCTGGGATCATGTCAAATCGACGGCCACGGATACGGGGTACGATGACCCCATCGGCCCCGTCTCACGCTCGGATAGTGAGTGGAGCGGTAATCTGGGGCTGGTGTTCAAACCCACTGAAAATGGTACCGTTTACGCCTCGGTGGGCACGTCGTTCGACGTGACGGGCACTTTCGACCGTGGCCTGGTGCAGCTGGCCGGTGGGGGAGATGCCACCCAGGGCGGCCGTGAAGACATCATCGATGCGTCTGCTTTCGATACGGATCCCGAGCGTACGATTGCCTACGAACTGGGTACCAAGTGGACCGTCGCCGATAACCTGTTACTCAGTGCTGCACTGTTTCGCACTGACAAGACCAACGCCCGCACACCGGCTCAAGGAGGGGGCGACCTGTTGCAGGTGCTGGATGGTGAACAGCGCGTGGATGGCTTCGAGATAGGGGCCATGGGCAGCCTGACGCCTGACTGGGATTTGTATACCAGCTACACCTACATGGACTCTGAAGTACGTCGTTCCAACAATCCTTGGGAAGTGGGTTCCAGCCTGGGCGGCACCCCACGTCACTCCTTCAACGTCTGGTCCGACTATGACGTCACCTCGCGTTGGAGCATTGGTGGTGGTATGGAGCATGTGGCTAGCCAGACCAGCAGCGTGGCGTCGGAACCCGGCGCACGTCGCCGTCAGGTCGAGATCGATGGCTACACCCTGTTCCATGCGTCGACGGCCTACCGCTTTACCGAGGAGCTGCAGCTGCGCATCAATGCGTTTAACCTGGCCGACAAGGCGTATATTTCCCAGCTGGCCGAGGGAGGCGCACAAGGTATTCCGGGACCAGGCCGACATGCCATTGCGACCCTACGCTACGATTTTTAAGAGCGAACATCATGATTGTCAGTTTCCACGATATTCTGACACCTGATGAGCTGGCGGCAGTGCGCCGCCAGCTACAGCTGGCAGAGTGGGCCCGCGGCATCAGTGCAGGCCCCCAGGCCAAACAGGTGAAGAAGAATCTGCAAATCCCGGAAGGATCCGAGGTCTTGCGAGACCTGCGTGTCCTCATCATGCGCGCGCTCAATCGGACGCCAGAGCTCATGAGCGCGGTCATGCCTTTCAAGATCATTCCGCCCAACTTCAATCGCTATACGGTCGACGATAGCCATTATGGAAAGCATATCGACAGTACGTTGCGCTCGCTGCCAGACGGTAGCTACCTGCGTACGGACGTGTCAGCGACCTTGTTCTTGTCCGACCCTGACGAGTACGAAGGCGGGGAGCTCAGGATCATCGACACTTTTGGCGAACAGTCCATAAAGCTGCCTGCGGGGAGTTTGGTCACTTACCCCTCGGGGTCGCTGCATGAGGTCACCCCGGTGACCCGGGGTGAGCGGTTGGGGTGCTACATGTTCATGCAAAGCCTGATTCGGGACACGGAGCAACGCCGCCTGCTCTATGAAATGGATAACGCACTGCGCGTCATGCGGGCAGAACAGGGCGAGCAGCACGCGCAGCTGGTAGCCCTGACGGGAACCTACAACAACCTGGTCAGAATGTGGTCCGAATGTTGACGCCCGGGCCCGAGACCATCTCCTGAGTGACAAGCCGTGCAGAGGGGCTCGCGACTGTTTCGATGAATTGCCGACCTGTCCGGGTCGGCTTTTTTAGTTGGGCCTCTATCAGGCAGGGTCGATGGTCAGCAGTAACCGTTTTTGACCCTCTTGGAGGGCGGGGCTTCGATGCACCAGGCCATGCTGTTCTGAACCTTCCCAGGCGCTGCCCTTGATCAAGGCAATATCGCCGGGTTCCAGCCGCTGTATGGCGTTCTCATCCAGCACGATCTCGGGGCGGTCGGGGTGCGGGGCGCCCAGTCCTTGTCGGTTGACCGCGTCATTGGGCAGCCACTCGCTGCCCGGTCCTGAGTAGGTGCACACCAGTCGTACCCCCAGGTTATCGCAGTGAAAGCGGGGGCACATGGCCGCCGTGAGCAGGCGCAGGCGAATACCGACGCTGTCGGTATCGAACAGGTAGGCAATGGCCTGGGCAATGGTCGCCACATCTTCCACCAGCGCATCGCCTGCCTCAGGGGAGGGCAGCTTGCGTTTTAGGTCGGCCATGAAGGCTTCTTCCGGCGCTCCCAGCCAGGCATAGTGCCAATCGCGGGTGGTCTGAGACTGTGCATTGGCGCTTACTGCCAGCTCGGCGGGTAGCTTGCGCTGAAAAATGGCAATATTGATAGGCGCTTCAAAAATCTGTGGCAGGACGCTGATGTCATGCCCTTGGGCGGCATGAGAGGGTAGAGGCTGGGTCGGCGTTGAGAGCAACGGCGTCATGATGGGCTCCTCGGTAAAATCTGTTTGTGCTCATGTTGATATGTTATAACATATTTATAATGAGTGGCCACAGAGGGCAAGGGGCTTCCCTTCGGTGCCCGCCAAGACACGCAAGAGGTTGCCATGCATGATACGACGCTGATCCCCGTCAACGTCCTGACGGGCTTTTTGGGCAGTGGCAAGACCACGCTGCTCAATCGCTGGGTTCGTCAGGCCTCCATGCGCAATACGCTGGTAGTGATCAATGAGTTTGGAGAAATAGGGCTCGACCACCAGTTGCTGACCCATAGCGATGAGCAGGCGGTCGTCGAGATGAGCAGCGGCTGCCTGTGCTGTACGCTGCGGGGCGACTTGAGCCGTACCCTGCAACAGGCCCTCGACGCTCAGGCCGCGAAAGGCAAGCCTGCCCCTGAGCGTGTCGTGATCGAAACCACTGGCCTTGCGGATCCTGCCCCGTTATTGCAGCTCATGATGACGGACTATTGGCTGGCGCACCGCTTTCAGCTCGATAGCGTGATCTGCTGTATCGATGCCGCCAACGGTGATGCCACGTTGCGCACCCATCGAGAGTCTCAACGCCAAGTGGCCGTGGCCGATCGGCTATTGATCACCAAGACCGATCTGGTCGATGAACATCTTCTCTCGGCACTGGCCAATCAACTGGCCACGCTGAATCCGGCGGCTGAACAGTGGCAGGTGCTATCCGGCAACCTGAACCCTGAACTGCTGGTAGGCGCCGGGCTCTATCAGGCGGGTACAGGTCGATATCGCGTGGAAAGCTGGCTCAAGTCGGCGAGCTATCACACCACCTCGCTGGCCAGTGGGCAGCCTGAGGATTCTGGTGAGCAGCAGAGCCTTGCTCCTCTGGCGCCGCCCTCTGTGTCGGCGCATCACGACGATCAGATCAAGTCCTTCTGTTTCAGCGTAGAGGAGCGTATCAGGCCGGAAGCATTGGAGAACTGGCTGGATCTGCTGATGGCCATGATGGGCGACAGGATGCTGCGCATGAAAGCCATCGTGCATCTGCAAGGGCGAGACACACCGCTGGCGCTGCATGGCGTGCAGCATATCTTCCACCCACCGGCGTCGTTACCCGCTCACTGTGTCAGCGATCAGGTCTCCCGGTTCGTGTTCATTACCCATAACGTCTCTCCGGAGACGGTGCGTCAGCTATATACGTTTTTCAACGGGACGATACCATCCTCGTCGGATGACTTGGTGGCAGACTGAGGGTGATCACATTGCATACGGGGCTAGGCGCCAGTCCGAGACTCAAAAAAACGCTAATCTATTGACAGCTTGCTCTTCGAGGGAATATAAGTCCTCTACCACTCACTGCCTCAGGCTGCCATGCTCCTCTTATTGATCACCGCCACCTTGGCGATTGCCGTCTCTTTTCTTTGTTCAATACTAGAGGCTGCGCTTTTATCCATCACACCAAGTTACATTGCCAAGCAAAAAGATCATAAACCACGTTTGCATGCAGCGCTGGTAAAGTTAAAAGGCAACATAGATCGCCCGCTTGCCGCTATTTTGACGCTCAATACCATAGCGCATACCGTTGGAGCCACTGCCGTAGGGGCTCAGGCAGCCACCGTGTTTGGTGAAGCATCCATCGCCGTCGTCTCGGCAGTCATGACGCTACTGATCCTGGTGCTTTCTGAAATCATCCCTAAAACAATAGGCGCTACTTATTGGCGCAATATCGCACCTTTATTGCCTCGTTTGTTAAATATCATGATCGTTGGCTTGTTGCCTTTTATTTGGATGTCGGAGTTGATGACACGACGCTTGGGCAAGTCGGAACATGATGTCGATTTGCGCGACGAGATTAAAGTGTTGGCTAAAATAGGGCTGGAAGAAAAGGTACTGGATGCCGATGAGTCGCGTACAATTATCAATACGTTGAATTTGCATGATATTGCCGTGAGTCAAGCAATGACGCCTCGTACGGTCTGTGAAACCGTGCCGCCAAGTATGACCGTGCATGAATTCGACAAGAAACATGGAAAGTCTTCGTTTACTCGCTTTCCTGTCATGGATGGAGGTGAACTGGCGTTTGGCTATGTACATAAATCGGACATGTACCATGCTGATGATGCCAGCACGATGCGTGAACTCATGCACCCCATTGGCAGCGTTGATGTCACCAGTAACGTGGAGCAGGTCTTTACCTCGATGCTCAAGGATCACCTCCACATGCGTGTGATTTACGATGAGCATGGCACGTTCGTGGGTCTTATTACATTAGAAGACATCATCGAGACTATCCTGGGTCAGGATATTGTGGATGAGACAGACAGCGTTACCAACCTTCGCCACTTCGCAAAGCAGCGTTGGATCAAAAGAGCTAAGTGAGCGCGGGCATTTGTGTGCTTCCATCATGAACGCCGTTTACCTGCTTAGCTCAAAAAGTTCTATAGTGAAGGGCGGTAAAGTCATATAAGGTATGAAAACCGGATACCCTTACTTGAGGAGCCACCATGTCACTACGTATCAATGCCGTTGTACCTGACTTCGAAGCGGAAACTAGCCAGGGACCGATTCGCTTTCATGAATGGATAGGCGATAGCTGGGCGATTCTGTTTTCCCACCCCAAGGATTTCACTCCTGTCTGCACCACCGAGTTTGGCGCGGTGGCTACCCTGAGCGCTGAATGGGAAAAGCGTGGCACCAAGGTGATCGGGGTGTCCGTGGACGGTGTCGAGGATCACAAGCGCTGGGCGGGCGATATCGAGACCGTCAGCGGCAGTGCTGTGAGCTTCCCTATCATCGCCGATGAAGGGCTCAAGGTCTCCAAGCTGTTCGACATGCTGCCGGAAGACGCCTACTTGCCCGATGGACGCACGCCTGCCGATAGCGCGACGGTGCGCTCGGTTTTCATCATTGGCCCGGACAAGCAGCTGAAGCTCTCGATGACCTACCCGATGACCGTCGGACGCAATTTTGCCGAGATCCTGCGCGCGCTGGATGCTCTGCAAACCACCGCCAAGCACGGCGTGGCCACGCCTGCGGATTGGAGTGTAGGGCAGGATGTCATCATTCCTCCCAGCGTTTCCAATGAAGCTGCTCAGCAGAAATTTGGTGAATTCGACGCGGTACTGCCGTACCTGCGTAAAACCAAACTGCGCTAAACCGTAGCACGCCCCGCCAGCCTGAGCTGGCGGGGTGGCTCAGCTCGCTTCGAGCGCGAGTCGCTCGATCGAGTGAGATACGCTTTGCGCTCCCTGCAATATCTCGTTAACGATCGCCTCGATCTCCTTCACGCTATTCTGGCTATTCTGGCCCTGTTCCACCACCTGCTGCATGGCCTGCGTCGTCCGGCTCACCAAGGCGTTGTTCTCCTTGAGCACCCGAGTGATTTCACTGACTGCATCGCTGGAGCCTTTGGCCAGTTGGCGCACCTCGTTGGCCACTACCGCAAAACCTCGCCCCTGTTCACCGGCACGTGCAGCCTCCACGGCGGCATTCAGCGACAGCAAATTGGTCTGACTGGCAATCCGCGCAATAGAGGCGGTAATGCTGTTGATCTGTGCTGCCTGCTGATTGAGCGCATTGATGAGCTGTTGTGCCTCTACCAGCGTCGAGGCAGCCTGCTGCGAGTCTGCGATCACCTTCTGCAGGTGTGAAAGCCCTTCTTGAGCAATGCGCTCGGTCTGGCTGGATGACGTTCTGGCGCTGCCGACGGTTGCCTTGGCGGCCTCGGTGGCAGTCATTTCTGCCGTGATGTCGGTGGCGAACTTGACCACTTTGACCACGCGTCCTTCGGCATCGAAGATGGGGTTGTAGGTCGCTTCCAGCCAGACCACCTGCCCTTGGGCATTGAGCCGGACGAACTTGCCCTGCTTGAACTCGCCGCGGGCCAGCTCTTGCCAGAAGTGGGGGTGCTGTTGATAAAACAGGGGCTCACAAAACAGGCGATGGTGTTCACCGCGAATGCGGCTCAGCGGATAGCCCATGGCCTGCTCGAAATTGTGGTTGGCTTCCAGAATGTAGCCATCAGGGGTGAACTCGATGACCGCCATGGAGCTGTCGAGCGCTGCCAGAATGGCCCGCTCTCGTGCCGCCCTCTGGTGTTTCTCGGTCACGTCGCTGGCCACCTTGAACACCTGCACCACCTTGCCACGGCGGTTCTTGATCGGCAGGTAAGTGGCTTCCAGCCAGACCTCTTCCCCTTGTGCATTTACCCGCCGAAAGCGCCCCTGCTGGCTCTCTCCTGACGCCAGCGCTTGCCAGAAAGCTTTGTACTCCGGGCTGTTGGCATCTTCGGGAAAGCAGAACATTCGGTGGTGCTGCCCTTTAACCTGCGCCAGTGAATAACCTACCGTACTCAGAAACAAGTGGCTGGCATCTTGGATGACACCCTCAGGAGTAAAGTAGATACAAGCGGTATGTTGAGACAGCGCACTGCGCAGCTGGTCGGACTTCAGGGAGGTGAGCATGGCCGTAAAATTCCGGGAGCGTTATTGTAAACGCTCCTAGAATAGACCAGTTTCCTATAGAAAACACTGTTTTGTATCGTTATGGCACAAAATGTCACATTGGTAATGTCAGGTATCTATTTTAATAATTATCAATGATTGACCTGCTCCACCAAGGCTTGAGCGAAGGTCGCCGTCGTGCCGGTACCGCCCATGTCGGGCGTGACCATGTCACGGCGGGTTTCGAGCACCGCTCGGATGCCGTGGCGTATGGCGTCTCCTTTTTGCTGCATGCCCAAGTGGTCCAGCATTTGTGCTGCTGCCAGCAGCAGCGCACAGGGGTTGGCCATGTTCTTGCCGGCAATGTCCGGAGCAGAGCCGTGTACGGCTTCGAAGATAGCGGCTTTTTCACCGATGTTGGCGCCTGGGGCGAGCCCAAGCCCACCCACGAGCCCGGCGCACAGGTCCGAGAGAATGTCGCCAAACAGGTTGGTGGTTACCACTACATCGAACTGGTGCGGGTTCATGACCAGCTGCATGCAGGCGTTATCCACGATCATTTCCTGAAACTCGATTTCGGGATACTCGCTGGCGACTTCCCGGGCCACATCCAGAAACAGGCCGGAACTGGTCTTGATGATGTTGGCCTTGTGGACGGCCGTCACTTTTTTACGCCCGTTCTGCTTGGCCAGCTCGAAGGCGTAACGCACGATACGTTCGGAGCCCTGGCGAGTCACCTTGATCACGGAAAGCCCGGTATTGCCGTCGTCCACCATTTCCTGGCCATCGGAGAGGTAGGCACCTTCGGTATTTTCCCGCACGGTGATCATGTCGATGCCATCGTAGCGTGAGCGCGTGCCAGGGAAACTGATGGCCGGGCGAACGTTGGCATAAAGGTCAAAATGACGGCGCAACTGAACGTTGATGGAGGAGAAGCCCTTGCCAATCGGCGTTGTCAGCGGCCCTTTCAGGGCGATACCGTGTTTCTCGATGGCATCCAGCGATGCTTGAGGCACCAGCGTGCCGTGTTTCTCGAGCGCGACCAGTCCTGCATCGATAAATTCATAGGTCAGCCCGCACTCCAGGGCCTCCAGCACCTTCAGGGTGGCGTCCATGATTTCGGGGCCGATGCCGTCGCCTTTGATCACTGCTACCGTTTGGCTCATGTGCGGATCCTCTCGTGAAGTGGTTGAAAAAGGATGAAGAACAGGCGGCAGGCCTGCCGATTGAGTGCCATGGTAAGCGATACTTAGGGGACGGGTCATCGTCTAAACGTCTAGGGTGGGTGGGTGCGAAAGCCCCTGTTTGCTGATAAAATGCCGCGCTCAAAGCGAGCCGGGCCCTCGGCGGCCTCTGCCTCGTCTGAAGCGACAAAAGACCAACAAGGTTTATCTTGCAATGAACGACACCATGGCAGCCATCCTTCTGCCGACATCAGGGTTGATGACTCCACCCTAGGTTTTCCTTCCTTTTCGGCGCCATGACGCTCTTCATGTCATCTCGGTGCCATGGCACTCCGTTGCCGTTATTTGGCTATCGGCGCGTTGGCGTCTTCGTTTGGTAGCTTCCCCCACAAACTTTGACAACGCTATGCCCACTTGCTGCCTCTGTGCGGCCTTGGTGTGCAATGTCTATCACCCTCAAACCATGGACTCCCTGAATGGCACTTTTCAGCAAGCAAGAGTGGTTCTCCAATATCAAAGGCGACACGCTCTCAGGTATTGTCGTCGCGCTGGCGCTAATTCCTGAAGCCATCGCATTTTCGATCATTGCTGGCGTCGACCCCAAGGTGGGGCTGTATGCCTCGTTCTGTATTGCCGTCATCATCGCCTTTACCGGTGGCCGCCCAGGCATGATTTCTGCCGCCACCGGAGCGATGGCGCTGCTGATGGTCACGCTGGTGAGAGAGCATGGCCTGGAGTATCTGCTGGCTGCCACGCTATTGACGGGCGTATTGCAGATCATCGCGGGCTACCTGAAGCTGGCGGAGCTGATGCGTTTCGTTTCGCGCTCGGTGGTCACCGGGTTTGTGAACGCGCTGGCGATTCTGATTTTCATGGCCCAGTTGCCGGAGCTCACCAACGTGACCTGGCATGTCTACGCCATGACGGCCGCCGGGCTGGGCATCATCTATCTGTTCCCCTATTTACCGGTGGTGGGTAAGTCGATTCCGTCACCGCTGGTGTGCATCGTGGTATTGACCGTGGTGTACATGGTCAGCGGTATGGAGATTCGCAGCGTCGGCGATATGGGCGAACTGCCGGATACGCTGCCCATTTTCCTGTGGCCGAACGTGCCGCTGACTCTTGAAACGCTGATGATCATTTTCCCTTATGCGGTCATGCTGGCGGTCGTGGGGCTGCTGGAATCGATGATGACGGCCACGATCGTGGATGACCTCACCGACACTTCCAGCGATAAGAATCGCGAGTGCAAAGGCCAGGGCGCCGCCAACATTGGTGCCGGCCTGATGGGCGGTATGGCGGGCTGTGCCATGATTGGCCAATCGGTGATCAACATCAAATCCGGTGGTCGCACGCGCTTATCCACCCTCATCGCGGGCATATTGCTGCTGCTGATGGTGGTCTTCATGGCGGAGTGGGTCTCGCAAATTCCCATGGCGGCGCTGGTGGCGGTCATGATCATGGTGTCGATTGGCACTTTTAACTGGGCGTCGGTACGTGATTTTAAAAAACACCCCATGAGCACCAATGTCGTCATGCTGGCAACGGTGGTAGTCACCGTAGGTACACACAATCTGGCCATTGGCGTGTTTGTTGGGGTGCTGCTGGCGGCGCTTTTCTTTGCCAACAAGGTTGGCAATATCATGTACGTTGGCTCGACAGACGTCATGGCTGGCAACCTGCGTGAATATCACGTGGTAGGACAGGTGTTCTTTGCTTCCGCCGAGCGTTTCTCCGCTGCCTTCGACGTCAAAGAGCGTCTCGATAAAGTGATCATTGATCTATCTAGAGCACATTTCTGGGATGTGACGGCCGTTCAGGCGCTGGATAGAGTCATCATCAAGTTCCGTCGTGCAGGTGCGGAAGTGGAGCTCATAGGGCTGAACGATGCCAGTGCCACCGTGGTGGATCGCTATGCAGTGCACAACGACCCGATAGCAGTGGAAAAGCTGATGGGTAGCCACTGAGTATCTCGTTCAGCGATGGCGTGCATGGGCGTCAGGCAGTAGCTTGCCTGGCACCCAGCGAAGGTAGCCCACCATGCCGAACAGCTCGACGAGGGATTGAAAGACGATCACGACCACGGCAGCTTGCCAGCCATTGGGCAGAGTGAGGGCGATTGGCAGCATCACAAAGGAGTTGCGTGTGCCAAAGCTGAAGGCCAGGGTGCGTGCGCTGCGGGTCGGGAGTGAGAAAAGTTGTCCTAACGCTCGGCCCAAGAGCCCCGCCAGCAGGAGATAGCCGCTAAACAGAAGCCCTAATGGCAGCAACCATTGGGTCAGCGCCACCACGTTGGCCACTTGCGATGCCGCGATGATGAACACGACGACCGCCAGCAGTGGTACCGGGCAGTATCCCATGGCTTGTGTGATGCGTTGAGCCTTTGCTGAGCTCTCCGCCAGACGCTCCGTCAGCCAGGCAAGCAGCAGTGGGGTGGCGATCAGCCCCACAAAGGCGCTGATCAGTGCTGTGGATAGGGCGATGTTCAGCCACTCTATGCCCAATAGCCACCATAAATAGACGGGGAGGGCGATCATTTGTATCAGGAGCAGTAGCGGCGTGGCGGCAATGGCGCGGCCCGTATCGCCTTTGCCCAGATGAGTAAAGGTGATGAACCAGTCGGTGCAAGGCACCAACAGCACTAGCAGTACGCCAGCCAATAGGGCGGGTGGCAGGGGCAGCCATAAAGCTGCCAAGCCTGCGGCGGCAGGAATCACGATGAAGTTGCCCACCAGCAGTGCTGCAATGAAACGTTTGTCCTGAAGGCCTTGGCGAATAGCGAGCAGGGGGATTTGGGTAAAGGTGGTGTAGAGCAGCGCACCCAGTAACGGCCAAAGCAATGGCTCCAGCACGGCCATGCGTTCGGGAGCCCATAGTCCTGCGCTTATGCCCAAGCCAATGCCAAACAGATACAGCCAGCACTGCTGCCGTTCCAGAATATCTTTCATTCGGCCGCAGGCGATGAGGCAAGCGCCCAGCGCTCTCCGGCCCAGGCGGCCAGCAGCCATAGCGGTACGCTGACCAGCACGTAGAGCGGTGCCAGCCACCACTGGGGCTGTTGGGCGAGGTAGAGCGTTTCCAGGCTGAACAGTGAAAAGGTGGTGAAGCCGCCACAAAAGCCTGCCACCAGCAGAGGTTGGTGGCGTGCCAGCGCTCGGTGAGGAAAGCGCGAGGCGGTGGCTGCCAGCCAGCCGATCAGCAGCGAGCCCACGACATTGACCAGTAGCGTGCCCCAGGGGAAATAGCTGCCAAGCGCTGCCAGGGAGGCCAGTGATACCCCGTAGCGCAGCAGGCTGCCGACGGCGCTGCCGAGCCCAACGGCCAGATAGGCGTTCATGACAACCCCCCGCCCAGCCACCAGCCCAGGGTAGCCATCAAAAGCCCCAGACCTAACGTACTGGCAACGTTGAGTGCCGCCCGAGCGGCTTGGCCGGACTGGTACAGCTCCAGGGTTTGCAGGCTGAAGGAGGAGACGGTGGTATAGCCGCCCAGCAGGCCGATGATGGCGAATATCCATGTGGGGTCGTGATGCTGCAAGCCATAACGTGCCAGCAGCCAGCCCGCCACGAGCGCGCCGCTGGCATTGACGATGAGCGTACCCCAGGGGAAGGCTTTGCCTAGCCGTTTCGCGGCGGCATTGGACACGGCAAAGCGGCCCATGCCGCCAAGCGCGCCTCCCAGCGCAATCAGAAAAAGACTGACCATGCCAGTGTCCATGGTGGCCTCGTGTGGAGAGCAGAATCAAGGTCAAAAAGTGTAGCATGTTCGGCAAGGCCCTGAGAAAGGGCCTTGCTTGCTCTTATGCCTCAACCGTCATGTCGCAACTGGCGAAGATCAAGCGGTGGCCATGGAGGAGTGCTCGACGGGGGCCTCGCTGGATGCCGCCATGCTGGCCATGTTGATGCCTGACAGCACGGCCTTGAGCGAGGCACTCACTGTGTCGCTGTCCTCTGCCACGGCACATACCCGTTGGCCGTCGATATTCAGCTGCACGAAGGCAATGGCATTGGCCTCGCTGCTGCCCCCCAGTGAGTGCTCGCTGTAGTCCAGAATGGCCACGTGGCTGCCGGTATGCTGTTTCCAGGCGTCGGTGAACGATGACATGGCTCCGTTGCCCGTGCCGGAAAGGCGCAGCGTTTCAGTGCCGTGCCACAGGGTGATGTCGATGCCTTCCTGGTGACCTTTGGAAAGCCGGTAATCCGCCAGGGAGAGCGGGGCATCCAGGGCAAACTGATCGAACATCACCTGGCGGACCATGGCGCTGGAGAGCTCGCTGTTGCGCCGCTCGCTCTCTTTCTGCACGTGGGGGGCCAGTGCCAGCATCATCCAGCGGGGCAGGTGAATGCCGTAGTCGCGCTCCAGCAAAAAGGCCATGCCGCCTTTGCCTGACTGGCTGTTGACCCGGATCACTGCCTGGTAGTCGCGGCCGATGTCATGGGGGTCGATGGGCAGGTAGGCCACTTGCCACGGCTCATCGGGCTTCTGGTGTTTGAGCGATTTACGAATGGCATCCTGGTGACTGCCGGAAAATGCGGTGTAGACCATCTCGCCCACCCAGGGGTGGCGGGGGTGAATGGCGATGCCGGTGCACTCATGCACGACCTGGATGATCTCATCGGGATTGGAGAGGTCCAGCGCCGGGTCGATGCCCTGGCTATACAGGTTCATGGCCAGCGTCACGATATCCATGTTGCCGGTACGCTCGCCGTTGCCCAGCAGCGTGCCCTCTACGCGATCGGCACCGGCCAGCAGGGCCAGCTCGGCAGAAGCCACTGCGCCGCCCCGGTCGTTATGGGTATGTACCGAAATGATCACGCTATCCCGACGGCTGATATGCTGGCAAAAGTACTCGATCTGGTCTGCGTGGTGGTGGGGGCCTGCCACTTCCACGGTGGTGGGCAGGTTGAGAATGCACGGGTTGTCCGGCGTGGGCTGCCACACATCCATGACCGCTTCGCAAATGGCCAGTGAAAAATCGATCTCCGTGCTGGAGAAGCTTTCAGGGGAGTACTGGAAACGCCAATCGACGTTGGGGTACTGCGCGGCATGGGTCTTGACCCAGGTGGCGCCCTGAACGGCGATGTCGGTAATACCGTCGCGGTCCATCTCGAAGACCCGTTCGCGCTGAATGGTCGACGTGGAGTTGTACAGGTGGATGATGGCGCGCTTGACGCCCACCAGCGAGGCAAACGTTTTCTCGATCAAATGCTCTCGGCACTGCACCAGCACCGCAATGGTGACGTCATCGGGAATCTGGTCCTCTTCGATCAACCAGCGCACGAAGTCGTAATCCGGCTGGCTGGCGGAGGGAAAGCCGACCATCACTTCCTTGATACCGACCTTGATGATCTGGTGCCAAAAGCGCTGCTTCTGCTCGACGGTCATTGGCTCCAGTAGCGCCTGGTTGCCATCGCGCAGGTCCTCGCTCACCCAGATGGGAGCGTGGGTCAGTTCCCGGTCGGGCCACTGGCGATTGAACGCGGGTACCCGCGGGGCAGGGCGATACTTGCGATGATCGAAGGCAGACATGGTGAGTTTCCTGAAAGCATGAGGTTGTTTGAGGCGGCCGCTTGTGGCGTGAGCCGCGTGCCAGGCCTCCGGGTAAGAGGCCCTGGGAGCAGCTGCTTTTGGCAGCCATGCTAGTGTAACCAGAATGCCGCGAAAGGTTATTGCGAAAATAGGCCAGTGGGCAGAAAAAGTGGCAGAATATGGCGGGTTTATGGATTTCATTAGTAGAGGCTGTCGAGCATGTCGGTGACTCCCCTGACGCTGGATCGTTATGACCGTCGTATCCTGGATATCCTTCAGCAGGAAGGGCGCATCAGTAACCAGGAACTGGCCGAACGCATAGGCCTCTCGCCATCCCCCTGCCTGCGCCGGGTTCGGGCGCTGGAAACCCATGGGCTGATTACTCAGTACCGGGCCGTGGTGGACGCTCGGCCGCTGGGCTATCAGCTGATGGCGCTGCTGCATATTTCCATGGATCAACACACCCCCGAGCGCTTCGATAACTTCGAGCGCCACGTGCGTGACATCCCCAACGTGGTGGAGTGCTTGATCATCACGGGTCAAGCGGCCGACTTTCAGCTCAAGATTCTGGTCAAGGACATGGATGACTATCAGCATCTGCTGCTGCATGTCATCAATCGGATCGAAGGGGTCACGGGGGCGCATACCAGCTTTGTGTTGCGCCGTGTCTTTGAGCACCGCCCGGTACCTACCTGAGACGGGCTGTTCGATATGACCGGGCAGTTCGATATGGCATAGGCAGTGGCTTGCTGGCGGTTTACACTGCTTTTTTTTATCGATACAGGAGATTGAACCATGAGTATTCAGCGTCATGATACAAAAGCCCGCATGAGCCGTGCCGTGATCCATGGTGGCGTAGCGTATCTGTGTGGTCAGGTGGCGGGCCCCGAGGCGCGCCATGGCGATATCAAGGAGCAGACCGAGAGCATGCTGGCGCGGGTGGATGCGCTATTGAAGGAGATCGGCTCCAGCCGCGAGCAGTTGCTCAGTGCGACGATCTACCTCAAGGAGGGCAGCGATTTTGCGGCCATGAACGAGGTTTGGGATGCCTGGGTACCGGAAGGCCATGCACCGGCACGCACCTGCGTGTGTGCACCGATGCCTGCCGATGAGTTGAAAGTCGAGATTACCGTGACCACGGCGGTAGATGCGTAGTCGCCACGTTACTTGATGGGCTTTTCGGCCGGAAAGCGGGTATCGCGCAGGCTGTCCTTGATCTTCTTCAGGTGCGGCAAGAAATCTTCGCCGCGCCTGAGGGTGACCCCCGTGGCCAGCGCATCGATCAGGGTGAGCTGAATCATTCGGGAGGTCATGGGCATGTAGTGGTCGGTATCTTCGGGGGTGGCGACTTCCAGGGTCGCGGTGCACTCCCGTGAGAGTGGAGAGTCCGGTGCGGTAATCCCCAGCACCACGGCGCCTGCTTCGCGGGCTACCTTGGCGATATCGACCAGTTCCCGCGTGCGGCCCGTGTAGGAAATGATCACCACCACATCGCCCGTATGGCAGGCGGCAGCCACCATGCGTTGCATCAGCACATCCACATATGCCATGACCGGCAAGTTGAAGCGGAAGAACTTGTGCTGCGCATCCTGGGCCACGGCGCCGGAGGCACCTAAGCCAAAAAAGTGAATCTGCTTGGCCTGGGTCAGGTAATCCACCATGCGCTCGACGGCGGCCATGTCCACCTCGCGCTGGGCTTCGTCCAGGGCGGCAATGGTAGCCCCGAAAATCTTGTGCGTGTACTGAGTGGCCGTATCGCCGGGCTCGACGGCACGAGTCACGTAAGGCGTTCCGCCGGCCAGGCTCTGCGCCAGTTTGATCTTGAAATCGGGATAGCCCTTGGCGCCGAAGTTGCGGCAAAACCGGTTCACGGTAGGCTCGCTGACGCTGGCCGCCTGGGCGAGGCTGGCAATGCTCAGGCTGGTGGCGGCTGCCGGGTCGTCGAGGATCACGTTCGCCACCTTGCGCTCCGAACGATTCAGCTCTTCGAGACGTTCCCTTAGGCGGTCTAGCAGGTCATGCGCCATTGACTGACTCCGTGGCAGGCGTTGAGGGTAAACGAGGCGTCCACTGGCTGCACCAGTGATAAAACTCATCTGCAGGCAGTGGACGAGCATAGTAATACCCTTGCGCCGCTTCGCAACCTATCGAGCGCAAATAGTCGGCCTGGGCAGCCGTTTCGATGCCCTCGGCGACGACGTCACAGCCCACCGCATGGGCCAGTTGGGTGATGGTCAAGGCCAGGTGACGATCCACGGCGTCCTTTTCCAGATCCATGACGAAGGCCCGGTCAATTTTCAGCGTCGAGAAAGGCAGGGTCTTCACATAAGCGAGGGATGAGTGGCCGGTGCCAAAATCATCGATGGCCACGGCAATATTCACATCCGCCAACTGGGCCAACTGGATACGTGCGTTATCCAGGTCGCTGAGCAGGCCAGACTCGGTCACTTCGAGCGCAAAAAAGCGTGCCGGAATCCCGTGCCGGGCGAGTCGCGCCAGCAGCGCCTCGGCAAAATCCTTGCGTGCCAATTGGCGCGCAGCCACGTTGACGGCGATATGGAAGTCATCGTCCAGCAGGCCCTGCTGCCGCCACTGGGCAATATGGCGCATGGCCTCTTCCAGCACCCATTCGCCAATCGACAGAATATCGCCACTGGCCTCGGCCAGGGGAATGAAATCGCCAGGCGAGACATGCCCCAACTCGGGATGGTGCCAGCGCAACAGCGCTTCGGCGCCCAGCACCCGCTGGGTGGCCAGCGACAGCTTGGGTTGAAAAGCCAACGACATCTCGCCACGCTGGGTCGCCCCACGAATGGCCTGCTGCAGGTGCAGGCGGTGGCGCTGCTGGGTTTCCAGCGTTTCGTTGTAGCTTTGAATGCGCAGCGAGCCTGACTGGGGTAGCGCCAGAGCAGCCTTGTGCACCAGCCGTTCGCTGTCGAACGGGCCCTGCGCCCAACTGATGCCAATGCGCGCATTGAGCGGCAGCAGCAGGTCTCCCACTGCCTGATCCTGATCGAAACAGCTCAGTAGCCTGGATGCCAGCTGGCGCAGGGCCTTGAGGTCGTTGCTATCGGCAATGACCAGCAGTTCACTGCCGCCCCATACGCCCAGGGTGCAGCGTTCACATAGCTGGGCGTGGAGCCGATGGCTGATATGCACCATGAGCTGATCGGCAACGCTGTAGCCGTGCAGGCGTACCACATCGTCGAGATGATCCAGAGCGATGAACAGCAGGCCAGTGTCGTCGCCTGCCTTGGCGGCTTCCTGCAGCGTCTGGGTCAGTGCTCGCCGATTGGGCAACTGAGTAATGGGGTCGGTGCGCGACTGGCGGTCCAGCTCTTCGGTGCGTTTGGCCACCATCTGTTCGAGGGTCTCGGCCTGTTTGTCGCGCACCTGATAGCGGTGTTCCACATCCAGCGTGTTGCGAATGCGCTGGAGCACCTCGTCATGCTTGAAGGGCTTGGTGAGAAAATCACGGACCCCCATGCTCAGCGCTTTATGGCGTGTTTCGTCATCGATCTGGGCGGTCAGTACGATGACTGGCGGCATCTGAGCCCCGAAGTGCGCCTGCAGCTGTGACATGACCCCATAGCCATCCAGGTAGGGCATCCGAATATCCAGCAGGATCAGGTCGGGCAACTGCTGTTGGCACAGGCCCAGCACCTGGCGAGGGTCGCTGATTCCCTGCACGTGGTCGAAACCGTGATCGTCCAGCAGGTCCAGCAGCAGCTCGACGTTGATGCTGTTGTCGTCGACGATGAGTAAGCGCTTGCTCATCAGGGTCATGTGGCCATCCTTGGAGAGTGGGCGGGGGCGACAGCCAGATAGTGGCTCAGGGTCGCGGAGAGCTTGTCGAGGTCGATGGGCTTGGTCAGGTAGTCGGCAAAGCCAGCCTCGAGGCCTCGGGCAATGTCCCGTTCCATGGCGTTGGCCGACAGGGCAATGACGGGAAGATGCTTGAGTTGCTCATCGTGGCGAATGATCTCCAGCGCTCGATAACCGCTCATGCCTGGCAGGTTGATGTCGATCAATACCAGGTCGGGCGGCGAGTAGCGCATGATTTCAAGCCCCAGCTCGGCGCTGGACACGGTTTGCAGCTGGACGTGTGGGTAGTCGTCCACGATATCTTCCATGAGCTTCTGGTTGGTGGGGTTATCCTCGATATAGAGCAGGCGGTAGCTGCTCTGTGAGGCAGTGTCTCCCAACGTTGCCGACACCGCCGAGGAAGGCTCGGCGGTGTTTTTTTCTGCCATGGGCAAGGTAAACCAGAAGGTGGAGCCACGTTCGGGTTGGCTGTCCACACCAATGGCCCCCCCCATTCGCTCCACCAGCTCACGGGTAATGGCCAGGCCGATGCCCGTCCCTTCGATGACGCCGTGCTCCTCATCCAGCCGATTGAAGGGTTCGAACAACTCTTCCAAACGTTCGGCAGGGATGCCTTTTCCGGTATCGGTCACGCTGACGCGCAGCATCGGTGCCTGGGGCACCACCTCCAGGGTGATACTGCCCTGAGGGCGATTGTATTTGATGGCATTGGAGAGCAGGTTCAGCAGGACCTGTTTGGTGCGGGTGTAATCTGCCTGCACGACCCAGCTCGAGTCGAGGGTCGGGCGCTGAAAGTGAATGCCTGCGGCTTCGATGCTGGCTTCCAGTGTACTGGCAGCATCTTCCAGCAAGCGATCGAGGGCAATGGTCTCGATGGACAGGCTCATGTGCCCAGATTCGATCTTGGCCAGGTCCAGCACCTCATTGATCAGGCTCAGCAGGTGCTGGCCACTCTTCTCGATTTGGCCTACCTGCCGCTGCTGCTTTTCGCTCAGCGGGTCTCGTCGACCTTTGGCCAGCAACTGGGCAAAGCCGATGATGGCATTCAGTGGCGTGCGCAGCTCATGGCTCATCGAAGAGAGGAAGTCGCTCTTGGCTCGGTTGGCTTTTTCAGCCTGGTCACGGGCCGTGGCCAGATCCAGAGCGACCTGTTCGCGTTCGGCCATTTGCCGATAAAGATTGATCAGCAGGGCACAGGTATCCGTGAAGGGCTGCAGCCAGTTGAGTAGCGACTGGTCCAGCGGTTGTCTGCTGTTGGCGATGGCGAACATGCCAATCAACTGGTCGCCACTGAAAATGGGCGCACCCAGGTAGTTGTCCAGCCGCGGGTGACCGGGAGGGAAGCCGCCCCGCTTGTTGTGCCCATAGACGTCATCGGTGATGACCGTTTCGCCATGGGCGTACACCCGCCCAAGCAGCGAGTCCGGATTGGTCAGGGTCATGTCGCCACTGCGCAGCATTTCCATCAGGTGGCGCGACTCGTCGTTCCAGGACAGATCGGTGATGGCGTGGATCTTCAAGGCACTGGTGGTGTCCGTGGGGAGCACTTCGCCGATCAGGGCGTAGTCACTGTCGGTCAGCTCGCGCAGTGCCTCCATCAGGAACGTCCACAGCTGCTCGCCGGACATCAGCGCCTGATAGTCGGTGATACCCTGATGCAACACCTTGAGCAGGCTCTGCTCCTTGTGCATGCGCTTGGTGGCGGCATGCACATCCGTCAAGTTGGTCAGGATGCCCAGAAACTCGACGATTTCCCCCTTTTCATCGGCAATGGCATTGACCGCGAGATGCACCGGTACGGTGTGGCCCTGCTGGTGCAGTGCGTCGACTTCCCGGCCACGGCCAATCACCTTGGGGTCACCGCCCGCTAAAAAATGCGCAATGAAGCCGTCATGCCGATGCCTGAAAGAAGTCGGGGTCAGCATGGCCACGTTATGGCCTACCACTTCATGGTGTGCGTAGCCCAGCATGCTGAGCGCATAGGGGTTGATGCTCAGCACCTTGCCTGTGCGGTCGATGCGTACGATGCCCGTGGCGCTACCATTGAACAGTGTCTGGTAGCGCAGATTCGTCTGGGAGAGGTGGTAGCGCATCTGATGCTGACGCAGCAGCTCATCGACCTGGCCTGCCAGCTGTTCGAGTAGCCGGCGGTCACGGTCGGAAAATGGGCGTGGCTCGGGGCCGATCAGGCACAGCGTGCCCACGACCATCCCTTGAGCAGGCCGGAGAGGGTGGCCCGCATAAAAGCGTATGTGGGGAGCCCCGGTGACCAGCGGATTATCGAAAAAGCGCTCGTCCTCGTGAGTATCTTCCACCACCAACGGTGCATCGGCCGCCACGGCGTGGGCGCAGAACGACACTTCACGGTTGGTTTCACAGGCATCGAGCCCTTGACGCGCCTTGAACCACTGCCGGTCACGGTCGACCAGCGACACCAGCGACGTGGGTACGTCGAACAGCTCGCAGGCCAGCTGCGTCAGGCGTGCAAAGCCTTCGTCGTCTGCAGTGTCGAGAACGTGTAACCCATGCAGGGCAGCCAGGCGCTGAGATTCATTGTCTGGTAAGTCGGCCGCGTGCATGGCATTTCCTGAGTGTGTGAGCGTATGCAATCAAAGCATATTAGATAAATATCGGGCGTTGGCCTGTAATCTTTAGCCGAGCCTGAGCAATTTCAGCAGCCAGCGGCGATAAGGCGGTCGCAGCCAGCGGCTGTTGGCGCGTTTGGCTTGATAAAACACTCCCCGCATATGGCTGAAACGCTCGAAGCCGTGGCGGCCATGATAAGCCCCCATGCCGCTTTCACCGACCCCCCCGAAGGGAAGCGAAGGCACGGCGTGGTGCAGCAATGTTTCGTTGAACACCAACGCGCCCGAGCGAGTGCCCTCACGCAGTAGCTGCTGCAATCCTTTGTCATGGGTAAAAGCATAGAGCACCAGCGGCGCTGGGCGAGCGTTGATGAAGCGCAGCGCGTCCTTCTGGTGCTGTACGCTGATGATCGGCAAGGCACGGCCAAAGATCTCCTCTTGCATCAGAGGAAGCCCCTGATGGGGGTCGATCACCAGCGCGGGAGCATGCGAGCCGTGATCGATCACGCGGCAGCCTTGATCACGCGCTTGCTCGATCAGGCGCTCACTGCGTGTGGCGAAGTGTTCACTGACATGGCCGGTGGCTTCCTTGGCGGTGGGGCGCTGCTGGCGTATGGCCCGCTCCAGTGCCTTGATCAGCGCTTCCAGGCGGCTGGCTTCTACAAGAACATAATCGGGAGCCAGGCAGGTTTGACCGTTGTTGAATCCTTTGCCGAACACGATGGCCTCGGCAGCGCTCTCCATATCCACGTCGCTGGCGACCAGTGCAGGCGACTTGCCGCCCAGCTCCAACGTCACTGGGGTCAAGTTGGTCGCAGCGGCGGCTGCGACCAGGCGGCCCACGCGGCTCGAACCGGTAAAGATCAGGTGGTCGAACGGCAGCGCGCTGAAGTCGGCGGCCACGTCCTCGCCTCCCTCGATCACCACGAACTCGTCATCGGTAAAGTATTGCGGCACCAGCTTGGCCAGCAGCGCGCTGGTATGCGGCGCCTGCTCGCTGGGTTTGAGGAGCACGGTATTACCCGCAGCCAGCGCATCCACGGTGGGCATCAGCGCCAGGCACCAGGGGTAGTTCCAGGCGGACATGACACCCACCACGCCCAGCGGCTGGGGCGAGATGCGTGCACGGGCTGGCCACAGTCGCCAAGGCATGGTGGCGGCTTGCGGGCGCATCCAGTGCCACAAGTGCAGGCGGGCGTGGCGAATGGCGTGCAGCACCGAGCTGATCTCGGCCAGGCGAATTTCCACTTCACTGCGCTGACCAAAATCCGCTTGAATCGCCTGGATGATCGCCCGTTGATGGCGCCGTGTCATGAGTGCCAAGCGTGCCAGACGCTCACGCCGAATGGCGAGGGTCGGGTAGGGCGCAGTGGCGGCGGTTTCCCGCTGCGCGGTCAGTAGGGTCGTGAGATCACGCTTCATGGCCACTCCTTGGAATCGTTCGACATTGACCATACTGGCAGGTTATAGAGGGGGAAACCCTCGACGCCAGACATTGACAATTGTTCACATCGTTAATGGTAAAGTAAGCCATCCACGGCGTCTGCCCGTGCCCTGGGAGTTGTCATGCCTTCTCTGTCGTTGACCATTCTACCTGCCATCGAGGCTGTTTCGGCAAGCCAGTGGGATGCATTGGCTGCGCCGGGTCAGCCGTTCATGCGTCATGCGTTTCTCCAGGCGCTGGAGCAAAGCGGCTCGGTCAGTGCTGCCACGGGATGGCAGCCCAGTCATCTGTGCGTCTGGCAAGGGCAGCAGCTCGTCGGGGCGCTGCCTCTGTATCGCAAATACCACTCCTACGGTGAGTACGTGTTCGACTGGGGCTGGGCCGACGCGCTGGAACGGGCAGGGGGGCAGTATTACCCCAAGGCGCTGAGTGCGGTGCCGTTTACCCCCGTGCCTGGGCCACGCACTCTGATCGCCGAGGAGGCACCTGCTGCTGAGGTATACGCCTGTCTGGCCCAGGGCATCGAGCAGCTGTGTGAATCCCTGGGGCTCTCCAGCTGGCATCTGCTGTTTGCCCATGAGCAGGAGGTGGGCGCCTGGCAACGCCAGTGGCCGCAGCTCATCACTCGTGAAGGCGTACAGTTTCAGTGGCATGACCAGGGGTTTGGGGATTTCGAAGGCTTTCTGGCCTCGCTGGCATCCAAGCGCCGCAAGATGATCAAACGTGAGCGCCGATTGGTGGCCGAACAGGGGATTACCCTGACGCGTTTGGTGGGCAGTGAGATCAGTGACGCAGACATGGCGCACTTCTACCGCTGCTACACCATTACCTACCATGAGCGTGGTCGCCCACCGTATTTGAATCACGCCTTTTTCGAGCGCCTGCGTCATACCATGACCGAGTCGCTGGTGCTGATCCAGGCCCGGTTGGAAGACCGCCCGGTGGCAGCGGCGCTCTGTTTTCAGGATGCCACGACCCTCTATGGCCGTTACTGGGGAAGCGAAGTGGTCGCTGACTGCCTGCACTTCGAAGCTTGCTACTATCAAGGCATTGAATACTGCCTGGAAGCCGGGTTGACGCTGTTCGACCCCGGCACGCAGGGAGAGCACAAACTGGTGCGTGGCTTTGCCCCGCAGCGCGTACGTTCGCTGCACTACATCGTTCACCCCGGGTTGGCTGCCGGAGTAGGGCAGTTTTGCCAGCAGGAAGCCGAGCATGTTCAGGCGTATCGGCAGGCGGCCAGCCAGTCTTTACCCTATAAGTCGCCTCTGGCGTCGCAGGACCCTGCGGCTTGATGGCATAATGCGCGCCGCTCTGGCTTTTATACAGGAACACTCTCATGCACAGATGGCTCTTGGTGATACTGCTGGCGGTGCTTGGCCTGATGCAGTACCAACTGTGGCTGGGCAACGGCGGCTGGCGCGACCTTCAGCGGGTCGAAGAGCGTGTGGCTGAACAGGAAGCGGCCAATCAGCCCCTGCGCGAGCGTAACGCCCGATTGGCGGCCGAGGTCACGGACTTGAAAACCGGGCTGGCCGCCATCGAAGAGCGTGCACGCAGCGATATGGGCATGGTGCGTTCCGACGAGCAATTTTTCTGGGTGCCTGGTGTCGCCATCGAGAACGAGCTGCTGGGGATTCATGCGGGGTTGATCGCCCAGCCGGGAGTCATTCCACCGCGTGAGCGCGAAGGCGGTGAGCCATGAGTGAAACGCTCTGGCTGGTGGTGCCCGCCGCAGGGCAGGGCAAGCGCATGGGGGCTGATCGGCCCAAGCAGTATTTGTCGCTTGATGGGCAGCCGATCCTGGCCCATACCCTGGCCAGGCTAGCCCAGGCCTTTCCCGAGGCCCATCTGGTGCTTTGCCTCGATCGCGACGACGGCTGGTTCGACCCGCATAGCGTACCGTTCAAGCGCTGGCAGCGGGTCGATGGCGGCCAGGAGCGCATGCATAGTGTGCTCAACGCGCTGCGTGCCATTCCCGCTCGTGCGGATGACATCGTCATGGTGCATGACGTGGCGCGCCCCTGTATCACCCAGCAGGACTTGCTGGCGCTGCATGCGGCCATCCAGAGCCACTCGGCCGGTGCGCTGTTGGCCATGCCGGTGGCCGACACCATGAAGCGTGACCGAGGTGATCAGTGCAGCCTGCGCACCGAACCCCGCGACGGGCTGTGGCATGCGCTGACTCCGCAAGGCTTTCGTTATGCGCTGCTGGTGCGCGCCCTGGAGCAGGCTGTACAGCACGGTACGCTGGTCACCGACGAAGCCTCTGCCGTCGAAGCATTGGGAGAGGCCCCGCGGCTGGTCAACGGTCGTCGCGACAACCTGAAAGTGACCCACCCCGGCGATCTGGCGCTGGCGGGCGCCATCTTACACACTCAACAAACCGCCGCGTCGATGGCGGATAACGGCAACAGGAGCGCCTAATGCGAATTGGCCATGGATTTGACGTGCATCGCTTTGGACCCGGCGACCATCTTATGATTGGAGGCGTCGCGCTGCCCTTCGAGCAGGGGTTCGTGGCGCACTCCGATGGTGATGTGCTGCTGCATGCCATCAGCGATGCGCTGCTGGGTGCCTGCGCGCTGGGCGATATCGGCCATCATTTCCCGGATACCGACCCCGCCTGGAAAGGCGCCGATAGCCGTGGCTTGCTGCGTCACGTCATGTCGCTGGTGCGCCATGCCGGCTACGAGGTGGGCAATCTAGATGCCACTTTGATGGCGCAGGCCCCTAAAATGGCGCCTCATATCCAGGCCATGCGAACCGTCATTGCCCAGGATCTGGAAATCGCCCTGGGCCAGGTGAACGTCAAGGCCACCACCACCGAACGGCTGGGCTTTACCGGCCGGGGTGAAGGTATCGCCGCCGAGGCAGTAGTGCTGCTGACCCCGCGAGCGTCAGCGGATGCTTGAACTTCCTGATTGGCAGCGCAGCCTGACGGCCGATTTCGGCCCGCCCGCCCCAGGCCACTACCGCACCGCGCCGGAAGATTTTCGGGTCGACGAGCAGCTCGACTTCATCCCCGAAGGGCAGGGCGAGCATCTCTGGCTGCGGGTGGAGAAGCGCAACCTGACCACGCTGGAGGTGGTCAGACAGCTCAGCCGACTATGCAGCGTGGGACAGCGCGACATCGGCTACTCAGGAATGAAAGACCGGGTCGCCGTCACGCGGCAGTGGCTCAGCGTACATCTGCCGGGGCGCCAAGCGCCTGAAGGGCTGGCAGGTGCCCTGGCCGAGCTGGGCATTCAGGTGCTGGAGCAGGCGCGCCACCCGCGCAAGCTGAAGCGCGGCGTGCACCGCACCAACCATTTTCAACTGCGGCTCAGTGGCGACGCCGTGCAGCGGGAAGACTTTACCGCGCGTTGGGAAGCACTGTGCCGTCACGGCGTACCCAACTATTTTGGCCATCAGCGCTTTGGCGCGGGTGCCCGCAACTTGCAGCGAGCCCAGGCGGTGCTGGCCAAGGGCTGGCGCAAACGCGATGACCGCCAGGGCATGATGCTCTCCACCGCCCGCAGCTTTCTGTTCAACGAACTGCTCAGCGTGCGCTTGCAGGAGGGCAGTTGGTGCTGCCCGTTGGCAGGCGACACGCTGATGCTGGAAGGCACCCAGAGCGTGTTTGCCGTCGAATCAGTGGATGAGGCGCTGATCGAGCGGGCCGCCGCGATGGACCTTCATCCCACCGGGGTGTTGTGGGGCGTTGGTGAATTGGCGCAGGGGGCGGCGGCGAAGTATGAAACTCTGCTTCGACAGCGGCATCCAGCGCTGTGTGAAGGGCTTGAAAAAAGTGGCGTCAAGCGAGCCCAGCGGGCCCTGCGCGCCTGCCTGATATCGCCCAGCATCACCCATGAAGACAACGCTGTGCTACTCTCGTTTGCCCTGCCGCGAGGCAGCTTTGCCACGGCGGTGATCGGCGAGTTGATCGACCACCCCGACACCGCCTGATGCACGTGTAAGGAGACCGACATGCGGCGACTGCTGCTTTCCAATGACGATGGCGTTCACGCCCCCGGCCTGAAGGCGCTGCATGATGCGCTCACGGCCCATGCGCACCTGCGCGTGGTTGCCCCTGACCGCGATCGTAGCGGGGCCAGCAATTCGCTGACACTGTCTCGGCCGCTGTCGCTGACCCCACTGGACAGCGGTTTCTATAGCGTCGATGGCACCCCGGCCGACTGCGTCTATCTGGGCGTGAACGGGCTGTGGGACGAACGGCCAGACCTGGTCATCTCCGGCATCAATCATGGCAGCAACCTGGGCGATGACGTGCTCTACTCCGGGACGGTAGCCGCCGCCATGGAGGGCCGTAACCTGGGCATGACGGCCATCGCCATGTCGCTGTGCGGCACCCAGCACTTCGCTACGGCCGCTCACGTGGCGGCCAGCCTGGTGGGGGCCGCCGACCGCCTTTCGTTGCCGCCGCGTACGCTGCTCAACGTCAACGTACCTGATCTGCCCTGGGAAGCCATCAAAGGCTTCAAGGTGACCCGCTTGGGGTATCGTGGTCCTGCCGAGAAGCCCGTTCCGGTACAAGACCCCCGTGGTCGCACGCGCTACTGGATTGCCCCCGTGGCGGCCAACGCCGATGATGGCGAGGATACCGATTTTGCGGCGGTCGAGGCGGGCTATGTCTCGATCACCCCGTTGCAAACTGACCTGACGCGCCATCCGGCGCGCCGCGATGTACAGGACTGGTTGGATGCCTTTGCCTGATCTATCCCCCGGCGAGTTGAGAGGTCGTGGCATGACCTCTCAGCGCACCCGAGATCGCATGATCGAACGCCTGCAGCAGCAGGGCGTGCATGATGCGCGGGTGCTGGAGGTGATGGCCCGTGAGCCACGTCATTTGTTCGTGGACGAAGCGCTGGCACACCGTGCCTATGAAGACACCGCGCTGCCGATTGGTTTTGGGCAGACCCTGTCGCAGCCTTTGACCGTGGCGCGCATGACCGAGCTGGTCTTGAAGGCATCGCCCCGGCGTGTTCTGGAAGTCGGGACGGGCTCTGGCTATCAAACGCTGATTCTGTCTCGCCTGGTCGACACCCTTTACTCCGTCGAGCGCATCCACGCGCTGCACGAGCGTGCCGCCGAACGACTATGGCGGCTGGATGCCCCGGCGACGCTGGCCGTGGCCGATGGGGGCGAAGGGTGGCCGGAAGCCGCCCCTTTCGATGTGATTTTGCTCACTGCCTGTGCGCAAACGCTGCCTCAGGTACTGCTCGAGCAGTTGACGCCAGAAGGCGTATTGATTGCGCCGCTGGAAGAGTCCGACGGCAGCCAGTGGCTGACTCAGGTCAAGCGCATTGGCTGTGCATTTGAAAAGCGCCGGCTCGAACCCGTGCGCTTTGTTCCCCTGTTGCAAGGAGTCGTGGATTGAAGCGTCGAACGATAGGACTGTTTTTCAAAGGCGCTGGCATGGGAGCCGCCGATGCCGTTCCCGGGGTGTCCGGTGGCACCATTGCGTTCATTACCGGTATCTATGAAGAACTGATCAACACCATCAAGCAATTTGGCCCCAGCGCCCTGGGGGCCTGGCGGCGCGGTGGGCTGCGTGGGCTTTATGTCCACCTCAATCTGGCCTTCCTGATGCCTTTGCTGGCCGGTGTCGCCATCAGCCTGTTCAGCGTCGCGCACTTGGCGCTGTGGCTCATGGAGGCCCATCCACTGCTGCTGCAAGGCTTCTTTTTCGGGCTGGTGGCGGCCTCGGGGCTGGTCGTCGGGCAGGCGGGGGAGCGCTGGAAAATAGCCTATCTGCTGCCGCTCACTCTGGGGTTGCTGCTGGCTCAACTGCTGCCGGGCATGATGCCCCTGGTGTTGATGATCGGTAATGAAGCGATGGTCGTGGTGGTCGCAGGCGCCATCGCCATCAGCGCCATGCTGCTGCCGGGCGTGTCGGGGAGTTTTCTATTGCTCACCATGGGCCTCTACGGCACCATCATGGGCGCGATTCGCAGCTTCGATCTGGGTATCATCATCCTGTTCGGCATGGGTTGCCTGCTGGGACTTGCCCTGTCCTCACGGCTACTGTCATGGCTATTGAAACGCTATCATGGGGCAACCTTGCAGCTGTTGCTGGGGTTCATCGTCGGTTCGTTGCCGGTTCTCTGGCCCTGGCGCGAGCTGTTACGCTACCAGCTGGGCTCGGATGGACAAATGATACCGCTGGCCTATCGCTATCTGTTACCCAGCGACTACGCCGTGCTGACCGGCGAGTCCGCGCAGGTCGCTGGTGTCGTATCGTTGATGGTCTTTGGAGCACTGCTGGTCGTATTATTGAATCGTCGCGCAGTGACGCATTCCTCACGCTCAACAACCCCGAGCCATTGAGCGGGAATCGAATCATCGAGTGTGAGCGCACGGCATTGAAAAGGAGTAGGGATTGCATGCGTAAGGTTTTTATCGTGTCGGTGTTGGCGCTGGCGATCAGCGGCTGTGCCAACCAACAGCAGGGTGCGCCACAGGTACGCGATTTGAGTGAAGCCCGTCGCGTGGTTGAAAATACCCCTCAGTACACCGTCAAGGCAGGCGATACTCTGTACGGTATTGCTTGGCAGCACAACCTGGATTACCGCCAGTTGGCGGCCTTGAACAACATCAGCCCGCCTTATCAGATTCAGCCGGGGCAGACCATCGCCCTGCGCGAAGGCGCGGGTGCCAGCACGGCACCCAGCCAGGCGCCTGCCACGGCTTCCCGTGGCGTAGTGGCCACCGGGCTGCAGCCCCAGGCCACGGCCGTTGCCAGTAACGAGCAGGAGCTGGACTGGCTGCTGCCCGATGAGAGCGCCATCGAGCGTAACCAGCGCTTGACGGCCGAACCCCGCGCCGTGGAAGCCGCGCAGCAGGTGGCTGCCAATACGCCCCCGCCTGCCTCGCCAGAGCCGCCCGAGTCGGTCGCTGCTGAGCCGCCCTCGGCACCTGCCGTCGAGCCCGAGCCCGAACCGGCTCCAGAGCCTGCGCCCGCAGCGACGCCAGAGCCAACGCCTGCGGCACAACCCGCCCAGGCCGCTCGCCAGGATCGTTCGTCGCGCACCTTCACGCCTGTCGATAACGTCGACTGGCGCTGGCCCACCGATGGTCGAGTGACCGGCGAGTTTGGCCAAGGCGGCAGTATCACCGCCGGGATTGATATCGCGGGGCAAAAGGGGCAACCTGTGCGAGCAGCAGGACCTGGCATCGTGGTGTACGCGGGCAGCGGTGTGCGCGGCTACGGTAACCTGATATTGTTGAAGCACAACGATCAATATCTCAGCGCCTATGCACACAACGACAGTTTGAGTGTCAAAGAGAATGATGTCGTCGAGGCGGGTGAGGTCATTGCCACCATGGGCGATAGCGACGCCGATAGCGTCAAGCTGCATTTTGAGGTGCGCCGCGATGGCCAGCCACAGAATCCGCTCGACTATTTGCCAGCTCGCTAGGCATCATGCTCTGAAGGTAACGTATTAGCTCGATCAAGGTAACCCGGACAGCTAACTAAGGCGTCATATAACAATAAGGTGCACGCGCACAGGAAGTGCGACCACCCTGACTTTTTCGAATGGCGGATAGGCGAGACAACGGGGGTATGACCATGAGTATGCTGGAGAAGGACCTACAGGAGATCGACCTCGACGAGGTTGAGGAGGCGCTGGACGAGGCTGATGACGATGCCACGGCTGAGGAGGAAGAGTTCGAGAAAGCGCTTGGTCGAGACGATCGCCAATCCACTCAGAGTCTGGATGCTACCCAGATCTACCTCAATGAAATCGGCTTTTCGCCGCTATTGACGCCGGAAGAAGAGGTCTATTACGGACGTCTGGCGCGCAAGGGTGATGCCTTGGGGCGCTCGCGGATGATCGAGTCCAACCTGCGGTTGGTGGTCAAGATTGCCCGACGCTATTTGAATCGAGGTTTGACGCTGCTGGATTTGATCGAAGAGGGCAACCTCGGGCTGATCCGCGCGGTGGAAAAGTTCGACCCCGAGCGGGGTTTTCGCTTCTCCACTTATGCCACCTGGTGGATTCGGCAAACCATCGAACGCGCTTTGATGAACCAGACGCGCACCATTCGTCTGCCGATTCATGTGGTCAAGGAGCTGAACATCTATCTGCGTGCCGCCCGTGAGTTGACCCAGAAGCTCGACCACGAAGCCACCGCAGAAGAGATTGCCGAGCATCTCGACAAGCCGGTCGAGACCGTCAAGAAGATGCTGGGGCTCAACGAACGTGTTTCCTCGGTGGACTACCCAATGGGCGGCGAGAGCGACAAGCCACTCATCGATACCCTCACCGACGATGATGTGCTGGGTCCGGAAGCATGCCTGGTGGATGGAGACGTGCGCGAGCATGTCGACCACTGGCTGGACGAGCTCAGCGAGAAACAGCGCGAGGTGGTGGTGCGTCGCTTTGGCCTGCGTGGGCATGAAGCCGCCACGCTGGAGGAAGTGGGTGCCGAAATCGGTCTGACCCGCGAGCGTGTTCGTCAGATCCAGGTAGAAGCGTTAAAGAAGTTGCGACGCTCGCTGGAAAAACAGGGGCTTTCTCTGGATTCGATTTTCGAGGCGTAGCCTCGTCGAAGCCACTTGGCCCGGCCAGCACGTTCGACATGCTAGTCTACAGCGCACCGAGCATTTCACTCGGTGCGCTGTTTTTGATAGCCAGCCTGTCTGGCAATCGGGTAACGCCCGCTAAACCCATATCCGTTCGCTAGCCGTGCGGATTATCAGCACCGCGCTGTCGTACGAGCGCTCTGATAAGTGAGATAGCCATGCGCCCGTTAGTGGCCCATATTGACCTGGACGCGCTGCGTCACAATTACCAGCTGGCCTGCCGCTGCGCGCCTCAGAGCCGCTCGGTCGCCGTCATCAAGGCCGATGCCTATGGCCACGGTGCGCTGGCCTGTGCCAACGCCCTGGAAGCCGAGGTGCCTGCGTTTGCGGTGGCCTGTATCGAAGAAGCACTGAGCCTGCGTGAAGGCGGCATCAAGGCCCCCATCATCCTGTTGGAAGGTATCTTTACCGCTGACGAGCTGGCGCTGGTCGACCATCATGGCCTGTGGATCAGCGTGCACAGCCATTGGCAGGTAGAGGCGCTTTTGGCCTATGCCCCGCAGCGGCCGATTCCCGTCTGGTTGAAGGTCGATTCCGGCATGCACCGGCTGGGGTTCTCTCCTCAGGAGGCGACTGCGGTATGGCAGCGTCTGCACAGTGCCCCACAGGTTACGGCACTGCATCTGATGAGCCACTTCGCCAACGCCGATGCCCAGGATGCCAGCTACTTCGAACACCAGATGGGCGTCTTGCAGGCCCTGGCGGCAACGCTGAAAGCACCGCTTTGCCTGGCCAATTCACCTGCCACCCTGGCTCGGCCAGTCGCCCATGGCGACTGGAATCGGCCGGGTATCATGCTGTATGGCAGTGACCCCCTGGAAGTGGCCAGCGAGCTGACCCGCCAGCTGCGCCCGGTGATGACGCTGCGCTCGGAAATCATCGCCCTGCGTGAGCTGGCCGTCGGCGAACCAGTGGGCTACAGCGGACGCTGGAAGGCCCCACGCCCCTCGAAAATTGCCGTCGTCGCCGCAGGGTATGGGGATGGCTATGATCGCCATGCCGTGGATGGCACGCCGGTACTGGTCAACGGCCAGCGCTGCCCCATCGCCGGTAAAGTCTCCATGGACATGCTCACGGTGGATGTCACCGAGGTGCCCGACGCCGCCATCGGTAGCGAAGTCGTGCTGTGGGGGCGCGCTACCCAGGGCAGCGTGCTGTCGGTGGACGAAGTGGCCCGCCACTGCGATACCATCAGCTATACCTTGCTGACCGGCGTGCTGCCCAGAGCGCCTCGGCAGTACCATGGTGCCAACGTCTAAACGGTTATTCGTATGTCGAAATCTTATCCGCGCTCCTTTGCGCACCCCCGCTACTGGCCTACCTGGCTGGCCATTGGTGCCATGTACGTGGCGGCCTGGTTACCCTGGCGGGTCAAGCTTTGGGTAGGCAAGATGATAGGCCTGCTGGCGTGGCGGCTTGCCAAGCGTCGGCGGCACATCACGGCCACCAATCTGGCGCTCTGCTTTCCCGAGAAAAGCGCCGAGCAGCAGCGCCAGCTGGTCAAGGAAACCTTCATTGCCAACGGTATCGGGCTGGTGGAAACCGCCACCGGCTGGTGTCGCGATGCCGAAGGCCTGCGTCATCGCGTGGCCTATCATGGCCAGGAGCACCTGGCCCATGCCAAAGCTCAGGGCAAGGGCGTGCTGGTGGTCGGTATTCACTTCTCGACGCTGGATCTGGGTGGCGCGCTGCACTCGCTGTTTTTCCCGGCGGACGTGGTCTATCGCCCCCATAACAACCCGCTGTTCGAACGCTTCATGACCCGGGCACGCTCGCGCATTTTCGGCCAGGCCATCGACCGTCACGACCTGCGTGGCGTGGTGCGGCGGATCAAGGCGGGGCATATCGTATGGTACTCCCCGGACCAGGATTTCGGTCGCGATGTCAGCGTCTTCGCTCCGCTGTTTGGGCAGCAGGCGGCCACCATTCGCCTCACGGCCAAGATCGCCCGCATGACCGGAGCGCCGGTGGTACCGCTGATGTTTCACCGCAACCCGGACAACCGTACCTACACCATCGAATGTCTGCCCGCCTTCGAAGGCTTCCCCAGCGGCGACGAAGTGGCCGATGCCACCCGAGTGAACGAATTCATCGAACGGGCCATTCGCAAGCACCCCGAGCAGTACTTGTGGCTGCACCGGCGCTTCAAGACGCGCCCTGAAGGCGACGCCGGGTTTTACTAGCGCGGCCTGGGGTTGGCGCACTGAACGAGCATGAAAAAAGCCGCCCGAAAGGGCGGCTTTGCGTTGTGCTGAAGGAATCTTTTGCCCGCAACCTCAGTCGAGATTGCGCGAGTAGAAGATTTCCAGCATCTCTTTGCGCAGACGGCCTTCGATATCGCGGGCTTCTTCGAAGGTGATGTCGCGGCGCGACGTGCCGAACAGGTAGTTGTCCAGCTCGAAGTCCTTGAGCAGCATCTTGGTGTGGAACATGTTTTCCTGATACACGTTCACATCGATCATCTGGTAGGCCTGCTTGGTATCTTCTGCCAGATAGTCCTGAATCGAGGTGATGTCGTGATCGATGAACAGCTTCTTGCCATCGACGTCACGGGTGAAACCGCGCACGCGGTAGTCCATGGTGACGATGTCGGAGTCGAAGCTGTGGATCAGGTAGTTCAGCGCTTTCAATGGGCTGATATGCCCACAGGTGGATACATCGATATCCAGACGGAAGGTGCTGATGCCGTTGTCGGGGTGCGACTCGGGGTAGCTGTGTACCGTCACATGGCTTTTGTCCAGGTGGGCCACGACCGTTTCCGGCAGCGGGCCAGGTCCTGGCTCGGTTTGCCCTGGCGTCGGGTCATCCAGCTCGTGCTCGGCAATCAGAATGGTCACACTCGCGCCATGGGGCTCATAATCCTGACGCGAGATGTTCAGTACATGAGCGCCAATGATGTTGGTGACGTCTTTCAGGATCTGCGTCAAACGTTCGGCGTTGTAAAGCTCATCGATATAGTCGATATAAGCCGCACGCTGCTCTTCGGTTTTGGCGTAACAGATGTCGTAAATATTGAAGCTCAAAGAGCTGGTCAGGTTGTTGAACCCGTGGAGTCGGAGATTATCTGACACTTCCGAACCTCCCTATGGCAGATGAGGACACCCCGACGAGCCAGCGCCGGAACCGATAAACACTTGTCACCGTGCTAACGCAGCCGCCGTGAAGACGACCCCGCACTACGCAGTAAAGGGAAAAACAAGCGGGCGTATTATGCCCGCCCAGGGCGTGGCTTGCATCCAGCCACGCCATTTTTTTTGATGCTGCAGCGTCACCCGCGTGGCCAGCCGACCCATGACGGCTCAAGCTTCGCGGATCTCATAGGAGTGAGTGATGTCGACACCGCCTTTGACCAGCATGATCGAGGCGCTGCAGTACTTCTCGGCCGACAGCTCCACGGCACGCTGGACCTGCTTCTCTTTCAGGCTGCGACCAGTGACCACGAAGTGGACGTGGATCTTGGTGAAGACGGCGGGGACTTCATCGGCGCGCTCGGCATCCAGCTCGGCCACGCAGTCGGTGACCTCTGCCCGTGCCTTGTCGAGAATGTTGAGAATATCAAAAGCGGTACAGCTGCCCATGCCCATCAGCAGCATTTCCATTGGGCGAGGCCCCGTATTTCGGCCACCGTGGTCAGGCGGGCCGTCGATCACAACGCTGTGCCCGCTGCCAGATTCCGCCACGAACTGGCGTCCATCGGTCCATGTTACCCGTGCTTTCACGTTGCTCTCCTCATGCTGGCGACGAAAGGTAGGTCGCGCAGCATAACATTTCCAGGCGCAGACGCACGGCTTCTCTCCATGTCGCCTGCACGTCCTCTATCGCAAACCCGTCAGGCAAGGTGTCGTTCCAGCACCGCCAGACGCTCTGGCGTACCCACGTCTACCCAGTGGCCAGCGAAATGCTCGCCCGAGACACGCCCTTCGGCCATGGCCTGACGCAGCAGCGGCGCCAGGGCAAACGCCCCTGGCGGCTCGCTGGCCACCAGAGCGGGGCGCAGCAGGCTGATGCCCGCAAAGGTCAGGCGTGGCGCTCCAGCGCTCGCCACCCGGCCCTGATGCAGCGCGAAGTCGCCGTCAGGGTGTTGCACCGGGTTGTCCACCAGCACCAGATGCGCCAGATCCTCGGCGGCCAGCGCGGCAGCATCCGGCAGGTAGTCGCACCACACATCCCCGTTGATCAACAGAAAAGGAGATTCTCCCAACAGCGGCAGTGCCTGGCGAATACCGCCGCCGGTTTCCAGCGGAGATGGCTCGTGGCTCCACTGGATGGATACCTGATGGGCGCTGCCGTCGCCAAGGGCGGCCATGATCTGCTCGGCACGATAGCTGACATTGATGACCAACTCATGAATGCCCGCCTGCCGCAGGCGTTCGATGTGATGCACGATCAACGGCTTGCCCGCGACGGGCAGCAGCGGCTTGGGGCAGTGGTCGGTAAGCGGGCGCATGCGCTTGCCAAGGCCTGCAGCCAGGATCATGGCCTTCATGTGCTCTGCTCCGCCAGGCGCTGCATGATGGCGGGGCGCAGCTCGCTGCTGACCCACTCGGCAAACCCCTGATGGGCAGGCAGGGCTGCCAGGCTGTCTTCCAGGTGAGCGAGGAAGTGGGGTAGGCGGGCCAGGTAGCCCTGCTTGGCGTCGCGTAGCGTCAATCGGCAGAAGATGCCCAGTACCTTGAGCGAACGCTGGGCCGCCATGGCATGGCACTGGGCCAGAAATTCCGCTTCCGAGGTAGTGCGGGGCAGTCGCCCCTCCTGGCGAGCCTGCTGGTAGAATAGCGATACCAGCTCGGCAAACTGGCTGGCGCTGAAACGACAGTAACGCCCCCGCAGCAGCGAGATCAGGTCGTAGCTGAGCGGGCCAGCCACGGCATCCTGAAAGTCGATCATCGTCAGTTGCTGATCCTGGCACATGAGGTTCATGGCATCGAAGTCCCGATGTACGCTGACCACGGGCTGTGCCAGCGCGCTATGGATCAACGCCTGACGCAGCGCGGGCCACGACTCGGGGGCGGCCAGCCCTAGCCAACGTTCCAGGCACCATTCGGGGAACAGGTCGAGTTCACGCCCCAGCAGCGCCTCATCGTAGGCGGGTAGCGCCGCAGGGTCGGCGCGATTCTGCAACTGAGCGATCAGCGCCATGGCTTCCAGGTGGCGCTGACGGGTGCTGTCAGGGTCCGTGAAGGTGTCCTGAAGCGGGGTATCGCCCAGATCCTCCAGCAGCAGGAATCCTTCGTCGAGGTCGCTGGCATAGATGCAGGGGACCGCTAGCCCGGCGGCATGCCAGCGTTTGCCGATGGCCACGAAAGGCGCCGAGTCCTCTTGGGCGGGCGGCGCGTCCATGACGATGCGTGTGCTGCCATCGGGGAGCGTGAGGCGAAAATAGCGCCGAAAACTGGCGTCGCCGCCCGCCGGTGCCAATTGAATATGCGCGGGCGCGAGGCCATGATGCTGCGCTGCCCACTGGGTGAGGGCGTCGATCCTGGAAGAGGACATGCAAGCTCCTTGCTGGTCGGGCATGATGCGGGCTGTATAATACCGATTCTGGATGCCAAGGATAACGAACATGGGCAAGCGAATCTCGCGCACCACTCCGGTTGCGCAAACGCTGTTGGGCAGTGTGCTCGCCGGTGCCTCGCTGTCAGCGGTGGCTCAGGGCCAGCCGCTGTCGGCTGACGCGCTGGACTGGCAGCCCTGGGGGCAGGACGAAGCACGTCAACAGCTGTGTCGTGGGCGCTATGTGATGCCCGACTATCGTTTGTCCGCGCAAGAGAACCCGGAAACGCTCTCGGTGGAAACCGATGAAGCGGATTATGCCGCGGATGGCGAAGCGTTGCTGCGCGGCGATGTGGTCTTGCGTCGTGGCAATACCGAACTGCAGGCCGATCAGGTATTTCTCCCGGCGGACCGCCAGCGCGTCGATGCCGAAGGTGATCTGGTCATCCGCGACGGTCAGGCCATGGTGCGTGGTGAACAGGCCACGCTGATGCTCAACGAAGATCGCGCCTCGCTGCGCAATAGCCATTACGTGCTCTATGACCAGCACCTGCGCGGTCAGGCCAGTCAACTGGAGCAAACCGGAGAAGAGCAGTATCGCCTGCGCGATGCCACCTTCACTACCTGTGATCCGGGTGCCAACAGCTGGCAGCTGGTGGGTAGCGATATCCAGTTGAACCAGGCCACCGGATTCGGCACGGCACGCCACGCGCGCCTGCAGGTCAAGGACGTGCCGATTTTCTACTGGCCCTGGCTGCGTTTTCCCATCGATGACCGCCGCCACACGGGGCTGCTGTCGCCCACGCTGAGCTTCTCCAGTGACGGCTTTGACTATGCTCAGCCGTTTTACTGGAACATTGCGCCTAACCATGACGCCACCATTACACCGCGCTGGATGTCGGACCGTGGGCTGCTGCTCAATGGCGAGTATCGCTACCTGTTCGAGCAAAGCCAGGGGATCGTGGAGGGTGGTTTCCTGGGCAGCGATGGTGGCAGCAGCACCGGAGACAATCGCTTCGAAGGCGAAGAGCGCTGGTACATCGATGCGCAGCACGCCGGTGCCTTGGCCCCGCGTAGCGACTATCAATTGCGCTACGGAGCGGCCAGCGATGGGCGCTATTTCGACGACTTTGGGGGTGAGTTCGGCAGCGGTGACCGGGTCAGCATGGAGCGCCTGGCGCAGGTGGACTACCGCGGCGAGCGCTGGCAGCTGGACGCCAGGGCCCAGGGGTTTCAGCGCCTGGAAGACCCGCTCAGCGATACCGATCGCCCTTTCTACCGTCTGCCCAGCCTGACCGCCAACTCGGACTGGCAGCTGGGCAGCGGGTTTTATACCCAGTGGCGCTCCAACGCGACCTATTTTTGGCGTGACGTGGACGAACGGCGGGTCCCCGAGCGGGAAGCCGCCATTGGTACCCGCTTGCACCTGACCCCCAGCGTGGGCTGGCGCTATGAGCAGCCCTGGGGCTATATCGAACCGCGCAGCGAGCTGTGGCATACCGCCTACGAACTGGATTACGGCGACCGTATCACGGACCGCGATACGTCGCCCTCGCGTAGCGTCGCCATCACCTCCATCGACGGTGGGCTGGTCTTCGAGCGTGAGCTTGAGCTGGGCGGGCGTGACTATCGCCAGACTCTCGAGCCCCGTATCAACTACGCCTACGTGCCGCGTACCAACCAGACCCAGCTGCCGGACTTCGATAGCCGTGAACGGGCATTCTCCTGGGATCAGCTCTGGTCCCCGCACCGCTTCTCGGGGGCTGACCGGGTCGGTGATCTGAATCGCGTCTCGTTGGGCGTGCAGTCTCGGTTGATCGAAGACAGCGCCGGGCGTGATCGCTTGACGCTGGGCGTTGGCCAGAGCCTCTACTTTGCCGAGCGGCGTATCGACAGTGACGGTGACCCGAGCACGCTGCCGCCGCGACCGGAGGATGCTCCCAATGCCAATCCGCTGAGCCGCTATCAGGCCACGCGAGACCGCTCGCCGCTGGTGACCCGTCTGGACTGGCAGATCAACGACCGCTGGAGCACGGGCTATGAATGGCTCTACGACGACGAGCGTGAGCAGACCGAACGCTCCAGTGTCGATGTACGTTATCGCCATCCGGACGGCCACGTAGTGAACCTTGGCTACCGCTGGGAGATCGAAGGGTTCGATCCTTCCGTGGTGCCCGGCGACGACGGCTTCCGCGACTACAGTCGTGAAGAGTGGGACCTGTCGCTGGCCTGGAAAGCCAGCCCAAGGATTGATTTGATTGGCCGCTACCTGCACGATCAAACCAACGATCGTCCTCTGGAGCAGTTGGCGGGCTTGCAGTGGAACGACTGCTGCTACGGCGTACAGCTTGTCTGGCGGGAGTGGATAGACGACAACGATACCGCCAGAGTGGAAGACGACTTTAGTGACCGTGGGCTGTTCTTGCGCTTTGTCTTCCGTGGTCTTGGCGGTGTTGGTCAACAGGCCGACAGCTACTTTGAGCAGGCGATCCCTGGCTACCGCCCCACACCCCTTTAACGATCACCTTGAATGGCGACTGAAAGAGACTTTTTATGACGATCAGAAAGACCCTGCGGACCCGCAAGCTCTCCCAGCGGGCAAGATTGCTTTCGGCGGGCACCATGATGACCCTGTGCCTGGGTGCCGGTGCTGCCCTGGTACCGTTGAGCGTTCAGGCCCAGAGCTTCGAATCCGCGCAGCGTCAGCCGCTGGATAGCGTCGTGGCCGTTGTCAACGATGGTGTCATCATGCGCAGCGAGCTGAACGACCGCATCGCGCAAATCGAACAGCAGGCGGCCGCTCAAGGCGGGCAACTGCCGCCCCGCAGCCAGTTGGCCCAGCAGGTGCTGGAGCGCATGGTGATGGACGAAATTCAGCTGCAGATGGCCAGCCGTGCCAACCTGAGCGTGGACGACACCGAGCTTAACCGTCAGCTGCGTACCATTGCCGAGTCCAATGGCATGAGCCTGGACCAGTTTGCCGATGCCGTGGAAGCCGATGGCATGAGTCTGGCCAGCGTGCGTGAGGAAGTACGGCGCGAAATGCTGATGCGCCAGGTGCAGCAGCGTCAGATCAGCCAGCGGGTTTCCGTGTCGGACCGGGAAGTGGAACGTTTTCTCGAGCAGCAGCCCTCTCAGCAGGGCCAGTCGTTCATCGAAGAGACCCGCGCGCGCCACGTGCTGGTCGAGCTGACGCCCACCCGTGACGAAGCGCAAGCGCGTAGCCGTGCAGAGCAGGCTCGCCAGCGCCTGCAGCAGGGCGAAGACTTTGCCACCGTTGCCCGTGAACTCAGCGATGACCGGGGAAGCGGCATGAACGGCGGCGACCTGGGCTGGGTGCGCCCCGGCCAGACGGTGCCTGCCTTCGAAGAGGCCATGAACTCGCTCGGCCCCAACCAGCTGTCCGAGCCGGTGCGCTCGCAGTTTGGCTACCACGTGATCGAAGTGCTGGAGCGTCGCCGTCAGGACGTGACCGAAGAGAGCCGTCGCGAGCAGGTGCGCCAGGCCATCTTCCAGCGTCGTGCCAATGAAGAGCTGGAAGTATGGCAGCGTGAAATTCGCGAACAGGCCTTCGTGGACATTCGCCTGTAATGTCGCTGCCGCTGCTGATCACCACCGGGGAGCCCGCCGGTATCGGCCCCGAGCTGACGCTGATGCTGGCGGCCCAGGGGCGTCTGAACAACACCGTGGCGGTAGGTGACCCGACGCTGCTCGCCCAGCGGGCGGCGTTGCTCGCGCTCACGGTGGAGATCGTGGTCGCCGAGCCGGGCAGCCAGCAGGTCTCCTCGCCAGGGCGCCTGGTGGTGTGGCCGGTCGCCTTGCGCGCACCGGCCACGCCCGGCGTGCTGGACCCTGCCAATGCAGGCTATGTGCTGGACACCCTGCAGACGGCAGTGGATGCCTGCCTGGCCGGACACGCGGCGGCCATGGTGACTGCCCCGCTGCACAAGGGCGTGATCATCGAAGGTGGCTACCCGCACTTCACGGGCCACACCGAGTGGCTGCGGGACGCCTGCGGCGTGGATGAGGTGGTCATGCTGTTGGCCACGGACGCTGCGTTGCACGCCACGTCGCCACAGTGGCAGGGCGAAAGCGACCTGCGGGTTGCTCTGGTGACCACCCATCTACCGCTGCGCGATGTGGCGGATGCCATCACCGGTGAGCGTATTGCGCGCATCAGCCGTCTACTGGTGGCGGACCTGCAGCGTCAATTCGGCATTGCCCAGCCTCGGGTGGCGGTGTGTGGGCTCAACCCCCATGCGGGTGAAGATGGCCACCTGGGCCGCGAAGAGCTGGAAATCATCACGCCCACCCTGCAGGCGCTGCGTGCCGAGGGCCTGAACGTGGAAGGCCCGTTTCCGGCCGATACCCTGTTTACCCCACGCCATCTGGCGGGGGTCGATGCGGTACTGGCGATGTATCACGACCAGGGCCTGGCAGTGCTAAAATACGCAGGCTTTGGTCAGGCTGCCAACATCACCCTGGGGCTGCCGCTGGTACGCACCTCGGTAGACCATGGCACGGCGCTGGACCTGGCAGGCCGCGGTATTGCCAACCCCTCCAGCCTGGGCGTGGCGGTGGCACTCGCCCAGCGGCTGGCCACCCAGCGTGCCTCCTCTCAGGCCGCCCCATGAATCAACCCTCCAAGGAACACTGTTAGATGTCTCAAGTGCCCCAGCAGCACCGTGCTCGTAAACGCTTCGGTCAAAACTTTCTCCGTGATCTCGGGATCATTTCACGGATTGTCCGTGCCATCGGGCCGCGTGAAGGCGATCGGCTGGTCGAAATCGGTCCCGGCCAGGGCGCGCTCACTGCTCCCTTGCTGGAAGCGACCGGCAAGCTGGAAGTCATCGAGCTGGATAGAGATCTGATTCCGGGGTTGCGGGTGCAGTTTTTCAACTACCCCGAATTCGTGATTCACGAAGGCGACGCACTGAAGTTCGATTTTGCCGCCCTCAAGGGCGACGGTCAGCCGCTGCGCGTGGTGGGGAATCTGCCTTACAACATTTCGACGCCGCTGATCGTGCACCTGCTGACCATGGGGTCAGCCATCGCCGATATGCACTTCATGCTGCAAAAAGAGGTGGTGGAGCGCCTGGCGGCCGAGCCCGGCAGTACCGATTGGGGGCGGCTCTCGGTGATGGCGCAGTATTACTGTCAGGTGGACCAGCTGTTCATCGTGCCACCGGAAGCCTTCGTGCCCCGCCCCAAGGTCGATTCCGCCATCGTGCGGCTGACGCCCCATGCATCGCTACCCCAGGTGGCCGATGATCCGGCCCTGCTTTTCGAGCTGGTCAAGCTGGCCTTTGGGCAGCGCCGCAAGACGCTGCGCAACAACCTGAAGGGGCGGGTCAGTGCAGAGGCCCTGGAAGCGTTGGGCATCGACCCTGCCCGGCGCCCGCAAACCCTGACCGTGGCGGAATACGTGACCATCGCCAATCATGTGGCCGCCAATGAGGACGTGGAACAGCGGAGTGGTGACGCGTGAGCGGGCTGGAGATCGAGGTCAGCGTCACGCCAGAGTTTCAGGACGCCGAGTCGAGTGCCAGCGAGGCCCGCTACGTATTCAGCTATACCGTGACGGTGCACAACCAAAGCCCCCATAGCGTGCAGCTGATGGCACGCTACTGGAAAATCACCCAGGGCAATGGCGAGAGCCAGGAAGTGCGCGGCAAGGGCGTGGTGGGTCAGCAGCCGCTGATTGGCCCGGGGCAACGGTTCCGCTATACCAGCCGAGCGATACTGCAAACCCCGGTAGGTGTCATGGAGGGTGCTTACACCTTGTTGAACACCTACACCCAGCGGGCGTTCGATGTGCCCGTCTCGCCTTTTCGGTTAGCGGTGCCCCGCCAGCTGCATTGACGCCTCACTCTCGGCTCAGGCCGCGGGTGGGGTCAGTTGGGCATGCAGATGGTCGCATAGCCTCAGTGCCAGCTGGACGATGGTCAGGGTCGGGTTGGCATGGCCGACGCTTGGGAAGACGCTGGAACCCGCAATATACAGATTGCGCTGATCGAACAGTCGGCAGTCGCTGTTCACGATCCCTTGCTCGGCTCGATGGCTCATGCGCGTCCCGCCCATGTGGTGGCGACCGGCCAGCTCGCCTTCAACAGGGAACTGCACCGTAGGCGAGGCCAGCCAGTCGGCCAACTGCAAGCGGCCAATGTCCTGGTCGATCAGGTACTCGCCGAACAGCATCAGGCTGTCGCGGATGGTGTGGTAATCCAGCGCGGACTGCCGCCAGAACAGGCGGCTGCGCGGTATGCCAAATTCGTCGTGTTCTTCGCTCAACGCCACTCGGTTGTCGAAACGGGGCTCCTGCTCCCAGGCGGCTCGCAGAATGACGCCATGCATACGTTCACCGCGTGCATGCCGAGCGGCAATCTGTTGCCCCAGCGCCGGAGCCGTGAGCGATAGCGTGTCGATGAGCTGCTGCGTGCCTTCCGGGCTCATGCGGTGGAGCCGCAGCCCGCAGTTGAGGAGCCCACGCTGACGCAGGGCCGTGGGCGTAGGCGAAAGGAACACGTTGTATTCGGGGTCGATGCCCACCGCCTGGGGGTTGAACAGCAGCGCCTGACCCACCGATGCATGGGGATGCTCCATCCAGTAGCGACCCAGCGTCGTGGCATCGCGAATCAGCGCCCCTTGGGTCTGCTGGTTCAGCCACAGCAGCAGCCGAGCGTTGTCGATGCCGCCGCAGGCCAGCACGAAATAGCGCGCCCGCACCTGGCACTGCTGACCGGCAAAGCTGCGCAGCGTGATGCTCCGTACATGGCCTGCCTCCTGCTCGATGCCCGTCAGGTTGGCATCCAGGCAGTAGTCCAGCGTAGGGGCGGCGTTCAAGGCAGGCGCATACTTGTCTTTCAGGCGTACCGGGTTGCCCAGTGAAAAATGAATGCGCTCGAAGCCGGAGCCGACCAGCGGGCTGTCATTTGGCGGCGGTGTCAGGTCGAGCAGTGTGGCTGCCGGAGCGTAGTAGGGGGCCAGCGCGTCATGGGTGATGGGCCAGCCCGTCTCGGGGGCGGCAGGCTTGGCGACGAAATCGTGGCGGTCGAGGGGGCGGCAAACGCCACCCCAGTGATTGGTGGAGCCACCCAGGTAACGTAAACGGGCACCGTCGAGCGCCGGGTAGGCGTCGCCCACCACCTCGCCTCGGTAGATCTCCTGGGAGCGTTCGCTGTACGAGGCTCCGCCCCCTTCGCATAGCAGAATGCGGTGGCCACGCTGGGCCAGCGTCACCGCGATGCTGATGCCCGCAGCGCCTGCCCCCACGATACACAGGTCATAGGGCGGGGCAGGGGGCGCGGTCTGGGCCGCAAGGGTTTCGAACGCCACATACATTAGCGATCATCCTCATGCAGCAGCCAGCCATTCACCTGCTTTACCGGCCGGGCCTGCAAAAGCGGTGAGTAGGCTAGCGCGACCAACGTGCCGCCCGTGATCAGGGTGAAGGTCTTGAGCGCATCGCGCCGGGTAAGACGCAGGGGCGCGTCGTCGGGCAAGGCAGAGGCAGGCATGGCGGGGCATCCTTGTGGTGGCCAGTCGTGCGCGAATCGCACCCCCGGTGGTTGTCAGGGCTTGTCAGATAGGCCTGCCAGGGGTTGCCGAGTCGCTAACGTTATAGTGGGATATGCACGGCGATTGCTCCAGCGGTTTATGCGTGGTCACCGATACGGCCCCGCGACGCCAACATTGAATCAGTCAACAGGCCTTTACCCATGAGCACTTATATCATTGGCGACCTGCATGGATGTCATGCCGAGTTTGTCGCCTTGCTGGATAAAATCAGCTTTGATCCCGCCCGCGATACGCTCTGGCTGGTGGGCGATTTGATCAACCGGGGGCCTGGCTCCCTGGCCTGCCTGCAGGAAGTGAAAGCGCTGGGCAGCGCCGCACGCAGCGTGCTGGGGAACCACGATTTCCACCTGCTGGTGGTGGCACGGGGGGGCGGCAAGCTCAAGCGCCACGACACGCTGGACGACATTCTGTCTTCGCCCCACCGTGACGATTTGCTGGACTGGCTGCAAAGCCTTCCTCTTGCGGTACAGGCCGATAACACGCTGATGACCCACGCCGGGCTGCTGCCCAGTTGGAGTGCCGAACAGGCGCTGGCGCTGAGCGGAGAAGTACAAGCAGCGCTGGGCAGCGAGCAGGCGGGAGCTTTCCTGAGCCAACTGTTCGGCAATCAGCCTGATCGCTTCCACGACCAGCTCGAGGGCATGGACAGGCTGCGCTGTATCGTCAATGTGTTCACTCGGATGCGCTTCATCGATGCCCAGGAGCGGCTCGATTTTGCTGCCAAGGAGGGGCTGGAGAGCGCGCCTGCGGGCTTTGCGCCCTGGTTCCAGTTTCCCCGTGCCGACGATCTGCGCCTGCTGTTTGGCCACTGGGCGGCGTTGGAGGGGCGTACCCCTGGCGCGAAGGTGGATGTGCACGGGATCGATACCGGGTGCGTGTGGGGTGGTTCTCTGAGCGCGCTGGTGCTGGAGAGCGGCCAGCGTGTCAGTGTGCCCAGCCAGCAGGGAGGCCGCTGATGTTTCAGCTGGATGCATACACCCAAGGGCTGGAGGTCTACCGCGTGGGTGGGGCCGTGCGGGACGAGCTGTTGGGGTGGCCCGTGGTGGATCACGACTGGGTGGTGGTGGGGGCAACCCCCGAAATGATGCAGCAGCGTGGATTCAAACCCGTCGGGCGCGATTTTCCGGTGTTCCTGCACCCGGCTACCCAGGAGGAGTACGCGCTGGCGCGTACCGAGCGCAAGTCGGGCCACGGGTATGGCGGGTTCGAGGTGCACGCCAGCCCCGACGTGACGTTGGAAGAGGATCTCTCCCGTCGGGATCTGACCATCAATGCCATCGCCCAGGCGGCGGATGGGCATTTGACCGACCCTTATCACGGACAGCGGGACATCGAGCAACGCTGGCTTCGCCATGTCTCCCCCGCCTTCAGTGAAGACCCCTTGCGCGTACTGCGTACTGCGCGTTTTTTAGCCCGCTATGCCTCCATGGGCTTTGCCGTTGCGCCGGATACCCTGGCCCTGATGCGCGCGGTCAGCCGCAGCGGAGAGCTGGCGCATCTGGCAGCCGAGCGCGTGTGGGTCGAGACCGAGAAGGCGCTGGCCGAACCCAGCCCCGAGTGCTATTTCACGACCCTGGCCGCGTGTGATGCGTTGGCGGCGTGGTGGCCTGAGCTGGCAGCGAAGGCGTGTCTGGCCCAGGCCCTGGAGGCCATGCAGGCAGCTCCCGAACAGCGCGAGCCGCCGCTGGCGCACTGGCGCTATGCGCTGCTGGTGTCGGTGCTGAGTGAGCCACAGCGCGAAGCCCTGGCCGTGCGTTTGAAGTTGCCCAATAGCGTTGCGCAGCTGGCACGCCATGCCGCCTCGACCAAGGCGCTGCTGGCAGCCCCGCTGGAAGCCGAGAAAGTGCTGTGCTGGCTGGAGCGTCTGGATGGCTGGCGCAAGCCTGCCCAGGTCAGCGCGCAATTGCAGTTGCTGGAGCGGCTTGCGCCGGCCTTGCGCCCCGTTCTGGAGGCGGCCTGGCAAGCCGCCTGCGCGGTCAGCCCTCAGGTGTTGATGGGGGAAGGCTATCGAGGGGCAGCCTTGGGAGAAGCGCTGCGTCAACGGCGGCGCGAGGCCGTGGCCGCAGCGCTTTAGCGCGCGTGGAGCTTGCGCGGCAAGGGGTCGGCCTGGGAAACGAAGCGCCCCTGCCACTGAAAGTCGATGGCCCACAGCCGCTGACGACCCAAGGTGAAACGCTGCCACAGCGTGGCATAAGGCGTATGACAGCGGGGGTGCCGTTCGTCGGGCAGCAGCTCGGCCAAGGGTTGCAGTACGAACGCGTTCTGGGTGATTTCAGCCCGCGGCAGGGCCACATCATCTATCACGCCGCAGGCGTCCCCCACGGTCAGCAGATCGATATCCAGAGCACGCGGGCTGCACTTGACCATGTCGGGCGTCCGCCCGTGGGCCATTTCCAATGCTTTGGACCAAGCCTGCAGTCTGGCCACGGACCAGTCGCTATGGAACGCCACCACCAGGTTGTAGAAATTGCGGCTATCCTTGAAGCCGACGGGTTCGCTCTCGAAAATGCGCGATATCTGCAGTTCGCCAAACGTCTCTGCCAGGGCATCCAGGCACAGGCGGATGTGCTTTTCCGGGTCGATATTGCTGCCCAGGCTCAGTGTCACCAGGTTCATGGGTCGCTATCCTTGCGGTTTTTTGGCAGGCTGCCACGGGTGATTTCCAACCCGACACTGGCTGCTTGAGGCACCGCGCCGGGCTTGCGCACACGCATGTGCAGCCAGCTGATCGGGAACTCGTGCTGCAAACTGGCGGCCAGCCGCTCGGCAAAGGTTTCGACCAGCGCAAACTGATGCTCGTCGGCGAACTGCTGGATTCGCTGGCAGATCGCGGCATAATCGAGAGTCAGGCGCAAATCATCGGTGGCGGCGGCAGGCCGGATGTCCGTGGCCAGGGAGAGATCCAGGCTAAGCGATTGCGTGATGGTGCGCTCCCAATCGTATACGCCAATCACGGTTTCTACGGTGAGTGCTTCAATCAATATGCGGTCCACAGGCCATTCCCCAGCGTCGACAAGCGGGCGATTGTACTTGAGGACGACCATAAACGACAGTTCAGGCGGCGGCGCTGGCTGATGAGGGGCAGGGTGAGCAGGGGATGCTGTGGATCGTCATGGGGTACTTGAGCGGCAGTTGGCTGGCGGCGGTGAGCGTCTGCCGTTGGGCAGGCGTGGCCGATCCGCGCTTTTGCGGTTCCTGTAACCCCGGGTTTTCCAACGTGTTACGGCTGTATGGCCCTCGGCTGGCGGCGGCCACCCTGGCGTTGGATGCCTTGAAGGCGGTGCCGGTGGTCTTGGCTGCCAAGTGGCTGGCCTTGCCGATTATGTGGCAGGGTCTGGTAGGGCTGGCGGTGCTGCTGGGCCACAGCTTCCCGCTCTGGTATGGGTTTCGAGGCGGCAAGGCCGTCGCCAGCGCCTTCGGGGTGTTGCTGGTGCTGGTGCCCAGCGTCGCGCTGCTCAGCGCTGCCATCTGGGCGTTGATGGCATGGCGGTTGGGTACCGCCGCGCTGGCGTCGGTTGCGAGCGCGCTGTTGGCGCCCCTGCTGTGCGCCTGGCTGGCGCCTGACTATATGATCGTGGTGGGCGGGTTCAGCCTGCTGGTGCTGACCCGTCATGTGCTCAATATTCGTCGCTGGCGGCAGGGGGAAGAGCCCCCGCTGCGCAAATAGGCCAACGGCTTATCGGGTGGTGCTGAGGGGCGCTGTCAGCGTGTCCAGTGGCCAGCGTGGTGTAGCCTGCATGATACCGCTGTCGTCGCGCTCTCCTGCCGCCAGACGCTGGGCGCCCACATAGGCAATCATGGCACCATTGTCGGTGCAGAAGCGCCCACGTGGGTAATAGGCCCGAGCCTGGCGCTTTTGGGTCTCCAGGGCCAGGCGCTCGCGCAGCCGCGTATTGGCACTCACACCACCCGCCATCACGATGCGTTTCAGGCCGGTCTCGTCCAGGGCTCGGCGGCACTTGATGACCAGCGTATCCACGACGGCCTCTTCGAAGGCGCGTGCCACGTCGGCTTTGGCCTGTTCGTCCAGCTCGCCTGCGGCTTCCAGCTGGCGAATCGTCGTCAAGGTGTGGGTCTTCAGGCCTGAAAAGCTGAAGTCGAGCCCGGGGCGGTCGGTCATGGGGCGCGGGAAGCGAAAGCGCTTAGGGTCGCCCTGTTCGGCCAGTTTGGCCACCAGCGGGCCGCCTGGGTACGCCAGGCCCAGCATCTTGGCGGCCTTGTCGAAGGCCTCACCGGCCGCATCGTCTACCGATTCGCCCAGGAGTCGATAGCAACCCAGCCCCTGTACTTCCACCAGCTGGGTGTGGCCGCCGGAGACCAGCAGGGCCACGAAGGGAAAGGCAGGAGCCTCCTCCTCCAGCATGGGCGCCAGCAGGTGGCCTTCCATGTGATGCACCCCCAGTACGGGAATGTTCAGCGCCCTGGCCATGCCATGTGCGGTGCTGGCACCGACCATCAGCGCACCCACCAATCCCGGGCCCGCCGTATAGGCGATGCCGTCCAAGTCGTGGCGGGAAAGATCGGCCTCTTTCAATACCTGTTCGATCAGCGGCAGCAGCTTGCGTGTGTGATCCCGAGAGGCCAGTTCGGGCACCACGCCGCCATATTCGGCGTGCATGGCGATCTGGCTGTACAGGGCATCGGCCAGCAGACCCTGGCCGCCGGTGTAGGCCGTGTCGTAAATGGCGACGCCGGTTTCGTCGCAGGATGTCTCGATGCCCAGTACACGCATGGCAAAAGCACTCATCTGATTGAAAAGGCAGGTACTCGAAACCGGCTAGTCTAGCATTGTAGCGCCCGCTGGGCGTAAGCATTTGCAAAGATGGCCAACCACGACTAGACTACTGTGCGCTGTAAAACTGGGTCGTACACCGTCTTGTTCGGTGTGCGTACTATCCGAACTCAAGACTCCTTAAGGTAGGTGAGTGCTTAATGCCTTCTGTAAAAGTACGTGATAACGAGCCGTTTGACGTCGCCCTGCGTCGCTTCAAGCGTTCTTGCGAAAAAGCTGGCGTTCTGTCTGAAGTACGTCGTCGCGAGCACTACGAGAAGCCGACTGCTGAGCGCAAGCGCAAAGCGGCAGCTGCCGTAAAACGTCACGCCAAGAAGTTGCAGCGTGAGCGTAAGCGTTTCGAACGGCTCTATTGATCCGTACCTGGAGAGAGCCAGAGCAGTTGGCTGGTTGTCTCAAGAGGGATGCCAAGCGGCCGCCACCAGGTGGCCGTTTGTTTTTCGTTTCGTGTTGTCTGTTTTACGCGGTTTAAGGTGATCAGGCGCGTGGCCTGATGACGTTAGACCCGCCCACAAGCGTGTTGCGCGAGGATGCCCTCAGCCCATGGCAGGTCAAATTCCACAGCGATTTATCGACGATCTGCTTGGCCGCGTCGACGTGGTCGAGGTGGTGGGGGAGCGCGTACAGCTCAAGAAAGCGGGCCGTAATTTTTCCGGCCTGTGTCCTTTCCATCAGGAAAAAACACCTTCGTTTACCGTCAGTGCCGACAAGCAGTTCTATCACTGCTTTGGCTGTGGTGCCCACGGTAATGCGCTACGCTTTTTGATGGAATACGACAAGCTGCCCTTTCCCGAGGCGGTCGAGCAGCTGGCCGGGCGGCTGGGGCTGGACGTGCCCAGGGAAGGGGCGGACGACCCGCGTGCCCAGCAGCGGGAGAAAAAACGCAAGGAAGGTGTCAATCTTCTCGAGGTGGCGGCCAGCTTCTATCGCGAGCGATTGAAGATGCAGGAGGGGCAGGCGGCCCAGCGCTACTTGCAGGGGCGTGGCCTTTCGCCAGACGTGATGACCACCTATGGGATTGGCTATGCCCCCGGCGGGTGGGAGGCGCTGAAGCAGCATCTGAGCGCCAAGGGCATCGGTGAGTCGGTGCAGATCGAGTACGGTCTGCTGATTCACCGCGAGGACACTGGGCGCACTTATGATCGCTTCCGCGACCGAGTGATGTTTCCGATACGCGATTTGCGCGGTCGGACCATCGCCTTTGGCGGTCGGGTCATGGGGGATGAGCAGCCCAAATACCTCAACTCGCCGGAGACGCCCGTCTTCCACAAGGGGCGCGAGCTGTACGGCTTGTACGAAGCGCGTCAGGCGACCAGCAAGCTGGAACAGCTGGTGATGGTCGAAGGTTACATGGACGTGGTGGCGCTGGCGCAGTACGGCATTCATAACGCCGTGGCCACGCTGGGCACCGCCACCACCGAAGACCACCTGACGCGCCTGTTCCGCCTGGTCAGTCGCGTGGTGTTCTGTTTCGACGGTGACCGCGCCGGGCGTCAGGCAGCCAGCCGTGCGCTGGAAACCGCGCTGCCGCAGATGATCGATGGCCGCGAGGCACGGTTTCTGTTCTTGCCGGAAGGGGATGACCCGGATTCGCTGGTACGCCGCGAGGGTCGCGAGGCCTTCGAAGACCGCGTGACCTGTGCCATGCCGCTGTCGGAGTTTCTGTTCGAGCAGGCTGCCCAAGGGCGCGACTTGCAGACCGTGGAAGGGCTCGAGCGCTTCGCCAGTCACGTGCTGGAGGCGCTGCAGAAGGTCCCGGAAGGCATGCTGAAGTCGCTGCTGCTGGAGACGCTCGCCAAGCGAAGTGGGCTGTCCCAGGCGCAGTTGCAGGGGTTGCTGGACAAACGCGTGGCAGCAGCCTCCAGGGTGTCGCCGCAGTGGGAGCCGGTCGATGCGCAGGCGGCGCCGGAAGAGCAGGTTCGCCCGCGCGGTGGTCGGCCATTGCGTCAGGCGAGCACCTCGCGGGCGCTCTCCACCGTAGGGCGTATCGTGCAGCTGTTGCTGCATGAACCGACGCTGGTGGCCGTTCTGCCGGAAGCGCAGGATTGGCTGCCTGGCCAGGATCCTCAGGCATCGCTGTGCCGTGACCTGATTGCCCTGCTCCGCGCCGGACGCTACCGCAGCCCGCAGGTGGTACTGGCGCACTTTCAGGGCAGTGATGAAGGGCGCGTGCTGGCAGAGCTGGCCGCGCGTGAGCTGCTGATTCCCAGGGCGACCCGCGAGGACGAGCTGACCGGACTGGTCGAACACCTGGTCGAGAAGCAGCGCAAGCGTTCGCCGCAGGAAGAGTACGATGCCTTGCTGGCGCTGGAGCGCTCAGGGCAAAAGCTGGATAAGGAGCAGCGGCAGCGGTTGGCCGGGTTGGTGATGGAATTGACCCAGGGCCGCTAATGCACAAGGTGGTTGCAAGAGGTGAGGGGTTGAAATCTCGAACTTCAGGGCCACATAGAGGTTATGCCGCCAAGTATTGGCTAACCGAACAACCTAACACACCTGAATGATCGCGAAAATACGTTTCGCTGGAAAAAATCCAGCTATTTACGCTATACTGTTCGGCTTGTTGAGTTTAATCGATTCAGCGCCCCAGGTGTTTCATTCTTCTTCGTCGAGATAGGGTTTCTATGGCTGGAAATGCGCAGCAGCAGTCACGTCTGAAGGAGTTGATCGCGCGCGGCAAGGAACAGGGCTACCTGACCTATGCCGAGGTCAACGACCATCTACCCGAGGATATCGCCGACCCGGATCAAGTGGAAGACATCATTGGCATGATCAACGACATGGGTATCAGTGTCGTTGAAGAAGCGCCAGATGAAGACACTTTGATGATGTCGGATCACTCCGCGGACGAATCCGCTGCGGAAGAGGCCGTTGCGGCACTCGCCGCCGTGGAAAGCGACGTCGGTCGCACCACTGACCCTGTCCGCATGTACATGCGTGAGATGGGTACGGTGGAGCTGCTGACCCGTGAAGGCGAAATCGAAATCGCCAAGCGGATCGAAGAGGGCACGCGGGAAGTCATGTCGGCGCTTGCGTACCTGCCCGGTGCCGTTGCCTCCATCCTCGAAGCCTACGACGCGACCCAGGACGAGGAGGCGCCAGGGCGCCTTTCCGACCTGTTCTCCGGCTTCATCGACCCCGATGAAGGTATTCCCGGGGTGGCTGAAGCGGAAGCCCCCGAGCCGGAAGTCGATACCGAGATGAGCGATGACGACGATATCGACAGCGACGATGACGACGATGACGAGGACACCACCGCCAGCGAAGGTGGCCCGGACCCAGAAGAAGCCAAGGCGCGTTTCGAGCAGATTCGTGAGCAGAATGCTGCCGTCGAAGCGGCGCTGGCCAAGTTTGGCCGTGGCAGTAGCGAGCTGAAGGCCGAGCAGGCACGTCTGGCCGAGCTGTTCTCGCCCATCAAACTGGTGCCCAAGCACTTCGAGCGTCTGGTGGGGCAGATCCGCATCAGCGTGGAGCAGGTGCGTGCCCAGGAAAAGGCGGTCATGCAGCTGTGCGTCAAGAAAGCCAAGGTGCCGCGCAAGACCTTCATCAAGTCCTTCCCGGGGCATGAGTCGGATTCGTCGTGGCTGGACGCTTTCCAGGAAGCGCAGCCCAAGTATGCCGACCGTCTTGAGCCACTGCGTGCCGACATCGCACGTTCTCAGCGCAAGATTGCGTTCGAGGAAGACATGGTGCAGCTGACGGTGGCGGACCTGAAGGAAGTCAACCGCAAGCTCTCCATCGGTGAAGCGAAGGCGCGCCGGGCCAAGAAAGAGATGGTCGAGGCCAACCTGCGTCTGGTGATCTCGATCGCCAAGAAGTACACCAACCGTGGCCTGCAGTTCCTGGATCTGATTCAGGAAGGCAATATCGGTCTGATGAAGGCGGTGGACAAGTTCGAGTATCGCCGTGGCTACAAGTTCTCCACCTACGCGACATGGTGGATTCGTCAGGCCATTACGCGCTCCATCGCGGATCAGGCGCGGACCATTCGTATTCCGGTCCATATGATCGAGACCATCAATAAGCTCAATCGTGTCTCTCGTCAGATGCTGCAGGAAATGGGCCGCGAGCCGACGCCTGAAGAGCTGGGCGAGCGTCTTGAAATGCCGGAAGACAAGGTGCGCAAGGTGCTCAAGATCGCCAAGGAGCCGATCTCCATGGAGACGCCGATTGGTGATGACGATGACTCTCACCTGGGCGACTTCATCGAGGACAGCACCATGCTGCTGCCCATCGATATGGCGACCGGCGAAGGCCTGATCGAAGCGACCCGTAACGTCCTCGGTGGTTTGACCGCTCGCGAAGCGAAGGTGCTGCGCATGCGTTTCGGTATCGACATGAATACCGATCACACCCTGGAAGAAGTCGGCAAGCAGTTCGACGTGACCCGAGAGCGGATCCGCCAGATCGAAGCCAAGGCGCTTCGCAAGCTGCGTCATCCCAGCCGTTCCGAGCCGCTGCGTTCCTTCCTGGACGAGTAAGCGTCGCTCGAAAAAGCCCGCCGTGGAAACACGGCGGGCTTTTTTGTGGGCGGCTGTTGGGCAAGGTGCCAGTAGCACCTTGCCGCTTTTGTTGAAGCCTTTACAGGGTGTAGTGAGTCGCGGAGCCCGGTCCTACGGGCAGACCCAGTACGAATACCCAGAGGAAGAACAGAAGGCTCCAGCCGATCAGCATGAACAGGGTATAAGGCAGCATGAGCGCTACCAGAGTGCCAATGCCCATATCCTTGCGGTAGCGGGTCGCCACGGCCAGAATCAGCCCAAAATAGCTCATCATCGGGGTGATAAGGTTGGTGACCGAGTCGCCGATCCGGTAGGCGGCCTGAATCACTTCCGGGGCGTAGCCCATCAGCATCAGCATGGGCACGAAGATGGGTGCCGTCACGGCCCACTGCGCCGAGGCGCTGCCCAGCGACAGGTTGATGAAGGCGCACATGATGATGAACAGCGCAAATAGTCCAGGCCCGCGCAGCCCCAGAGACTCCAGCAGGTCGGCTCCGGCAATGGCGGTCACCGTGCCAAAGTTGCTCCAGTTGAACAGCGCCACGAACTGAGCGGCAAAAAAGACCAGCACGATATAGAGGCCCAGGCTGCTCATGCTCTTGGCCATGGCGTTCACCACGTCGCGGTCATTGTGCATGGTGCCTGCCAGGCGACCATAGATGAAGCCCAGCACGCTGAACGAAACGGCCACGATCACCACGATGCCGCGCAGGAAGGGGGAGCCGCTGATCAGCCCGGTCTCGGGGTCGCGCAGAATGCCGCCTTCAGGCACCACCATGATGGCCACCAGGGCGATGAGTGCCAGAGTGGCCAGGCCGGTGCCCTTCAGTGCCCGCTTTTCGGTGTCGGACAGGCCCTCCATACGCTGCTGATCGATATCGCTGTCGGCATAGGCCGTATCGAACTTGCCCAGCTTCGGCTCGACGATGCGCTCCGTGACCAGGCCGCCAATCAGGGTGACGAAAAAGGTGCTGGCAAACATGAAGAACCAGTTGGCTTCGGCCCCGACGATATACGCCGGGTCCAGCAGACGAGCGGCTTCCTGGGTGATGCCCGAGAGCAGCGGGTCGACGGTGCCGATCAAGAGGTTGGCGCTGTAGCCGCCGGAGACGCCACAAAACGCGGCTGCCAGACCGGCCAGCGGATGTCTGCCCAGCGAATGAAAGATCATCGCCGCCAGCGGAATCAGCACCACATAGCCAAGCTCGGCTGCCATGTTCGACATGATGCCCGCAAATACCACGGCATAGGTGACGATACGCGGTGAGCGGTTGAGTACCAGCGCGCGCATGCTGGCCGACAGCAGGCCCGAGTGCTCGGCCACACCCACCCCCAGCATGGCCACCAGCACGGTACCCAAGGGCGCAAAACTGGTGAAGTTGGTCACCATTTCGGTGACCAGACGGCGCAGGCCCTCGGCGTTGAGCAATGAATTGACGGCAATCCACTCGCCTTCATTGGCTGGGCGTGGGTCGGCTACCGATACCCCTAGCGCCCCCGCAATGCCGCTGCCGACCACCACCAGCACACACAGGATGGCGAACAGTGTCACCGGGTGAGGCAGCAAGTTGCCCAGCCATTCGACGCTATCCAGGAAGCGAGTGAACGCCCCGCGTTTTAGCGTATTTTCACGATTGTTTGGTGTATTCATAACGTTTGTGTCGTCAGTTGGTTGTTTTTTAGCAAAATTGCCCAAAGCGGTGTGGGGGACGACACTACGTGGATGGTCAAGGGGGCGCAAATGGCTTTACGTATAGCGGGATGTAAAAAATGAAATGCCGTCTCTGGCGGTGCTCTCAAAGACGGCAAAAAGAACCTATTGGCAGGGTGTCAGGCGCTTTTCTGGCGAGCAAGGTGCAGGCGTCGGGCCAGCAGGAGCAGCTCGATCATGGCAAACAGAATCAGGCTATAGCCCAGCAGCTCGACCACTTCTTCTGCCACATCCTTGAAAACCCGGACGTATTGCTCCTCCAATACGGCGCGCCAAAACACTTGCCTGCCATAAAGACGTGAAAATACATAAGTAACCAGTACGCCGCCTGCAAACAGCCCAAAGGCAAAGCTATTGCTGAAGTGGCGAAACTCCTCCAGAAAATGCTGGCGCTGGTACACGACCCAGGCCAGTGAGGGGAGGATGATCATGGCGACCAGGATTTTCCAGGTATGCCGTGCGACGTACTCATCGAGAAAGTAGTCCTGCTCACGCACCAGCGAGGCAGCGAGGAAGGCCAGCAGCAGAAGGGTCACCGTGGGCCATACTTTCAGCACATGGCGTACGTAGAGGAGCAGGGTGCAGCAACTGATCAGAATGAAGGTCTGGGTCAGCTCGGTGAACCCCAGCTCGGTATAGCGCACGGTAGGCAGATACAACGCTTCCAGATACGCGCCTTGGGCGATGCCTCCGATGAAGAGTATATAGAGTGTCGCGCGCAGCAGCGCAGTGCGAAAATCAATAGGCCAGGAGGGTGGCATCACGGTTCCTCTACGTCAGGCGAGATCAGTCAAACAACAAACATACATGAATGGATGTTCATTATATCGTCACTTTTCTGTGCTGACACGTCGAACGTGCCAGGAATATCTCGACGAATGGCGGGTTACACTGCAAAGTAACGACATGAAAGCAATAACGACCGTTGAGGGGCGGATGTCACCATGGCCATTAGCGTCTTTGATCTGTTTCGGATAGGCATTGGCCCGTCCAGCTCGCATACCGTGGGGCCCATGCGCGCGGCGCGGGATTTCGTGATGGCGTTGCCGGAAGCGCCAGTGTCACGGCTGGTGGTGCGGCTGCACGGGTCGTTGGCCGCGACTGGGGTAGGCCACGGCACCGACAATGCGGTGGTGATGGGCCTGATGGGTGAAATGCCCGAGTCCATCGAGCCCGACAGCATTGCCGGACGCCTGGCGGCGCTGGACGACGGGACGCCACTGACGCTGCCCAATGGGCATTCGCTGCCCTTCGACCGTGCGCGAGACATCGAGTGGGACGAGACCTGTCTGGCCTTTCATCCCAATGCCATGGTGATCACGGCCTACCAGCAAGAGCGGGTCATCGCGACCAACACTTACTACTCGCTGGGCGGCGGCTTCTATGTCGACCAGGCCTGTGCCGATCAGGGCGGGCTGGATGAGGACAAGACGGCGCTGCCTTATCCGTTCGAATCGGGTAACGAGCTATTGGCACTGTGCCAGGCGAATGATTTGCGTATCAGCCAGCTGATGCTGGAAAACGAGAAAGCCTGGCGCAGCGAAGACACCATCCGTACCGAACTGCTGAAGATCTGGCACGCCATGCGTGACAGCATCGAGAACGGATTGAAAGCCACCGGGCGGTTGCCTGGCGGGCTGAACGTGCGCCGTCGCGCCAACGCCCTGCATCAGCAACTGCTTTCGCCGCCCGCCCAGCAGCGCCTGATCGTCAGCAGTTTCAGCGTGATGGATTGGGTCAACCTGTTTGCGCTGGCCGTCAATGAAGAGAACGCGGCCGGCAAGCGGATGGTCACGGCGCCCACCAATGGGGCTGCCGGTATCGTTCCGGCGGTGCTGGCCTATTACCTGAAGTTCGAACCCGACGCCTGCGATGCCGACGTGGTCGATTTTCTGTTGGCGGCGGGCGCCATGGGCATACTGTGCAAGAAGAATGCCTCGATCTCCGGGGCGGAGGTGGGCTGCCAGGGAGAGGTCGGCTCGGCGTGCGCCATGGCGGCGGCCGGGCTGGCCGAAGTGCTGGGCGGTACGCCGCGGCAGGTAGAAAACGCTGCGGAAATTGGCCTGGAACATAACCTGGGGCTGACCTGTGACCCGGTGGCGGGGCTGGTGCAGGTCCCTTGTATCGAGCGCAATGCCATTGCGTCGGTCAAGGCCATCAATGCCGCCCGCATGGCGCTGCATGGTGATGGCGACCACTTCGTCTCGCTGGATAAAGTGATCAAGACCATGCGCGATACCGGACGCGACATGCAGGACAAATACAAGGAGACCTCCAAGGGAGGGCTCGCGGTCAACGCCATCGAGTGTTAATCCGGCAGCGCGTGTCAGGCCTGGGGCAGGGTGCGGCCGATATTGGCCACCAGATAGTCCACCAGTTGACGAATCTTGGGTGACAAGTGGCGGTGGCGCGGGTAGACCGCCCACACCGCCGTATCGTGGTGCTGGAAGGGTTCCAGCACCGAGATCAGTTCACCACTGGCCAGATGCGGAGCGACGTAGTAATCCGGCAACTGAGCCAGGCCCAGCCCTTTCAGGGCCGCATCCAGCAGGGCAGGCCCCGAGTTGCCGCTCCAGCATCCCTCCACCTTGACCTCTCGCCGCTGGCCGTTCACTTCGAACAGCCAGTTGGGGCGCGACCCCAGTAGGCAGCGGTGTTGGCTCAGCTCGCCCAGCGTGTGGGGGCGGGGTGCCTGACGAAAATAGGCCTGTGAGCCCACCACGTATTCGCGGCGTTCGCACAGCCGCCGAGCAATCAGGCTGGAGTCTTTCAGTACCCCCATGCGAATGGCGATGTCGAAACCCTCTTCGATCAACTCCACCGGGCGATTGGTGAAGTGCATGTGTACTTCGAGCTGAGGGTGCAGGCGCTGGAAATCATTGACCAGCGGGGCAACGTAGCGCTCGCCGAAGGTCGTTGCCGAGGTCAGTTTCAGTAGCCCATGGGGTTTGGCCTGCAGCTCGCTGATCGCCTGCTCGGCATCACGCAGCCCATCGAACAAATGGCGGCAGTGCTCCACGTACAAGGCCCCGGCATCGGTCAGCCGAATCTGCCGTGTGGTGCGATACAGCAGCTGAACGCCCAGCTGATTCTCCAACTGGCTGACCAGCCGACTGATATGCGAGGTGGACACCTTCAAGTGGCGAGCCGCGGCCGAAAAGGTGCCGAGCCGTACGACTTCCACGAACGCTTCGATACGATCCCAGCGCTGCATGGCGCTCCTCATGTGCATCTGGCGGTGAAGGGTGGCAGCGAATGAGTAACGCGATTGTTGCTCAGTGGCAATAATCTTGTGAGTGTATCCCGCTTTATCCCTTTCGCCTAGCTGGCCTACACTGCAAGCACGTTTATCCATCCACTTTATCGAGCGCTGTTGCGCCCAGGCAGTGAACGTCGCTGCGCAACACCTCGGGGAGATTTGCATGAAATCACGTGCTGCGGTTGCACTCGAAGCGGGCAAGCCGCTCGAACTGGTCGACATCGATGTGGAAGGCCCCAAGGCGGGCGAGGTGCTGGTGAAGATGGCGGCCACCAGCGTCTGCCATACCGATGCCTATACCTTGTCGGGCGCCGACCCGGAAGGTAACTTCCCGGCGGTACTGGGCCACGAAGGTGCGGGTATCGTGCAGGAAGTGGGCGAAGGCGTGACCAGCCTGAAGCCGGGCGACCACGTCATTCCGCTGTATACCGCTGAGTGCGGCAAGTGCAAATTCTGCCTGTCCGGCAAGACCAACCTGTGTGGCAGCGTGCGCGCTACCCAAGGTAAAGGGGTCATGCCCGATGGCACATCGCGCTTCTCGCTGGAAGGCAAGATGCTGCACCACTACATGGGCACCTCCACCTTCAGTGAGTACACCGTGCTGCCGGAAGTCTCGCTGGCCGTGGTTTCCAAGGAAGCGCCGCTGGACAAGATCTGCCTGCTGGGCTGCGGTGTCACCACAGGGATTGGTGCCGTGTTGAACACGGCCAAGGTCGAGCCGGGCTCCACCATTGCCGTGTTTGGCCTCGGGGCGATCGGCCTGGCGGTGATCCAGGGTGCCGTGATGGCCAAGGCCGCCAAGATCATCGCCATTGATGTCAATCCGGACAAGTTCGAGCTGGCCAAGCAGTTCGGGGCGACGGACTTCGTCAACCCGAAAGACTACAGCGACCCGATCCAGCAAGTGATCGTCGACATGACCGACGGTGGCGTGGACTACTCCTTCGAGTGCATCGGCAATGTCAACGTGATGCGTTCTGCCCTCGAGTGCTGCCACAAGGGCTGGGGTGAGTCGATCATCATTGGCGTGGCGGGTGCCGGTGAAGAGATCTCCACGCGTCCCTTCCAACTGGTTACCGGCCGGGTATGGAAAGGCTCTGCGTTTGGCGGTGTGAAAGGGCGTAGCGAGCTGCCGGGTTATGTAGACCGTTATATGAACGGCGAGCTGAACATCGACGACTTCATTACCCATGACATGCCCTTCGAGAAGATCAACGAAGCCTTCGACCTGCTCCATGCCGGCAAGAGCATTCGTACCGTTCTGCATTACTGAGTATGATGAAAGCAGCCTGAAAGAACGCGGCCGGGGCAACCCGCCGCGTTTCACTGTTTAAGGAGCCTGCCCATGAGCATGAGTGAAACGTTGGAACTGGTGTCGGCAAACCGCAGTTTTGGCGGTTGGCACAAGCGCTACCGCCACTACTCCCGAGCCCTGGACTGCGACATGGTCTTTGCGGTGTACCTGCCGCCACAAGCCGAAAACGAGCGGGTGCCCCTGCTGTGGTGGCTGTCGGGGTTGACCTGCAATGACGAAAACTTCATGCAGAAAGCCGGCGCGCATCGCATTGCGGCAGAGCTGGGCGTGGCGATCGTGTGCCCGGATACCAGCCCGCGCGGCACGGAGTTGCCCGGCGAGCATGAAAGCTACGATCTGGGGTCCGGCGCAGGTTTCTACGTGAACGCCACCCAGGCGCCCTGGAAGCCTCACTACCGCATGTACGATTACGTGGTCGAAGAGCTGCCGTCCGTGGTGCGTCAGCATTTTCCGGTCAATGGTCGCGAGTCGATCAGCGGGCACTCCATGGGAGGGCATGGTGCATTGATTCTGGCGCTGCGTCATCCGGGGCGCTTCCGTTCGGTATCGGCCTTTGCGCCGATCGTGAACCCGATGAACTGCCCTTGGGGGCAAAAAGCCTTCACCAGCTACCTTGGGGAAGATCAGACCCGCTGGCGCCAGTACGATGCCTGCGAGCTGGTGGCCAATGGCGCTTCCCGGCAACGGTTGTTCATCGATCAAGGAGAAGCCGATCAGTTCCTGGAAGAGCAGCTGATGCCCGAGCGTCTGGAAGCCGTCTGCGCCGAGCATGATCACCCGCTAACGCTGCGCCGTCAGCCAGGCTACGATCATAGTTACTTCTTCATCGCCTCGTTCATCGAGGACCATTTGCGCTATCATGCGGAACACCTCATGAAACGTTAAGGGTACCGAGACATGGTCAATCGCGCGCTGCGCCGAGTTCTTCGTCTGCTTTGGCGTCTTGTTTGGCGTGGCGCGCTGGCCTTTGTGCTGCTCTCAGTGGCCTTGGTGTGGCTGTTTCGCTTCGTGCCGCCGCCGGGTTCCATGGTGATGGTGGAGCGCAAGGTACAAAGCTGGGTCCATCGCGAACCCATCACCATCCAGCGCCAGTGGCGTAGCTGGGACAATCTCTCGAATAACGCCAAGCTGGCGGTGATTGCCGCCGAGGACCAACGCTTCCCGATTCATCGTGGTTTCGATGTGGTGGAGCTGCGTCGTGCCTGGGAGGCCAGCCGCGATGGCTCGAGGCTGCGGGGAGCCAGTACGCTCAGCCAGCAAACGGCCAAGAACGTTTTCCTATGGAGTGGGCGCAGCTGGCTGCGCAAAGGGCTGGAAGCCTGGTTCACCCTGCTGATCGAAACCTTCTGGAGCAAGCAGCGGATTCTGGAGGTGTACCTGAACGTGGCCGAGTGGGATACCGGGGTGTTTGGGCTGGAAGCTGCCGCCGACCACTACTTTGGTGCTTCCGGAAGTGCCTTGACCGAGCGCCAGGCCAGCCTGCTGGCGGCCATCCTGCCTAGCCCGCGCACTCGCAGCGCATCGCGACCCGACGCCCAGGTCGAGCGCCGCGGCCAGTGGATCCGCCAACAGATGCGTAATCTGGGCGGCACGGCTTACCTCGAACGGCTTTGAACCTTCTTCAATCGTATTGCTCGTCAGCCACGCTGGCCAGCACGCCTACCTGTGGCCTGGCGAAGTAATACCCCTGCTGTACCGAAATGCCCAAGGCCAGCAGGCAGCGTGACTCCGCCCGTGTCTCGACCCCTTCGGCCACCAGTTGGGTGCCCAGAGTGCGCGCCAGGGCGACCAGGCTCTTGAGAATGGCCTGCCGCCGTGGATTGCCGTCGCAGCCCATGACCAGCTCTCGGTCTACCTTCAGCGTATCCGGTCGCAGATCGGTCAACAGGTCCAGGTTGGCATAGCCGTTGCCAAAATCATCCAGCGACGTGGTGAACCCCATGCGGCGATAGCTATCGATGATGTTGCGCAGGTGTGTTCGGTCGACCACCCGTTCGGTTTCGGTGATTTCGAAGTTCAGCCGTTCGGTGGGCCAGCCCACCCGGCGTGATGTCTCCAGGGTAGATTGAATACAGGCTTCGGGTTCGTAGACGGCATTGGGAAGAAAGTTGATCGAGAGACGCGCCGCCATCCCCAGCTCACTGGCCAACTCGATGGCTTTGACCCGACATGCCTGGTCAAAGCGATACAACAGGTCGTCGGTCACCTGCTCCAGAATGGAAAAGGCGGACTCACCGTTGATGCCTCGTACCAGCGCTTCGTAATAGATCACTTCACGACGTGCTACGTCCACGATGGGCTGAAAGGCCATGGTAAACGCGAAAGGTACCGGTGTGTCGCAGCGGTTGCAGACGCCGTTTATCCTGGCGCAATGAGGTTGTGCTGTCATGTTCTTCCAAGCCCTGGAACGATCAAAATTATTAGGGTTATTTGCTGGCGGATTTGACGACCATCACCACCCCAGCGATGGCAATGACCATGCCGATGAGCCCCATCAGTGGCAGCCGCTCATCAAATAACCACCACGCCTGCAGCGCGGTCACGGGAGGCACCAGATAAAAGAGGCTTGCCACGCGGGAAGCCTCCCCCTTTTTTATCAAGGCCATCAATAACAGGATAGCGGCAATTGACAGAATCAGCACGAGCCAGCCCAGCGTCAGCAGGAAGGTCGTGCTCCACGCTACGGAGCGGGTCTCGAACAACAGCGCGCCCAAGCCCAGCAGGGTGCCTGCAGCCAGGTACTGAATCACTGCACCCGACAGCAGCGGCATGCTGGTGCAGTAGCGTTTCTGGTACAGCGTGCCCAGTGAAATACCCAGCAATGCGGCCAGTACACTGACCAGTGCCCCCATGCCAAAACCGCTGAACAGCGAACTGCCAAACTCCAGCTTGCTGCCCAGCACCAGGCAGATGCCTACCAGCCCCAGTGCCAGGCCCAGCCATTGTCGCGCGCCCAGGCGTTCGCCCAGCAGTGGGCCTGCACAGGCGGCGGTCAACAATGGCTGCAAGCCGACCAGCAAGGCCGCCAGACCCGCTGGCATTCCCAGGTAAATGCCATAGAATACGCCGCCAAGATAGGTGGCATGCACGAGCAGGCCCGATATCCCGATATGCATCCATAGCCTTGGTGAACTCGGCCATGGAATGCGCATCAGCAAGGTCAGCGGTACGAGCAGCAGCAGCGTCAACACGAAGCGGATAAACAAAAACGTGAAGGGTTCGGCGTAGGGCAGGCCAAACTTGGCACCAATGAACCCCGTGCTCCATAACAGCACGAAGAGCCCAGGCATGGCGGCCAGCGCGAGCGAATGGCCGTGCATGTTTTGCAAGGCCTTGAAATGGCTAGACATAAAGCTCCTATTGCCAGCGTGTTGTTTATCTGTTGTTGTTACTTTCTGTTCTTCTTGTAACGTGTTTTTACATAAAAGATTGAACCTGTGCCTGAACCACGCGTCACACTGTGCACATTCATAACGCGCCAATGAGGTTTCTTACCATGCAACGTATGACTGCTTTGTTCTCTGCTGCTCTCCTTGCCACTGGCCTGATGGCGGGCACTGCCCACGCCCAGCAAGCCCAGGACCCGGCACAAGATCCGATGGCGACTCAGCAGGCGCCTGCACAGGATTTTTCTGATCAGCAGCTACAGCAGTTCGCCGATGCTTCTCAAGAAATCGCCGTGATCTCTCAGGAGTACACACAGCGTCTGCAGGAAGCAGAAGACGAAGCTGCCCAACAGGAAGTTCGCGCTGAAGCCAATGACCGCATGATCGAAGTGGTCGAAGACAGCGGTCTGGACGTCGACACGTTCAATGCTATCGGTCAATCCATCCAGCAGGATCCGGAAATGATGCAGCGTGTACAGGAAATGGCTAGCCAGTCATAAGCCTGTTGCCACCGCCTCTGGCGGTGGTGAACCATCGAGACCTGCAGGATAGTGCCAGATTTTCCTTAACGTGCGAAGTACCTGCCTGTTCTGTGGTCCAAAAGCCCAGCGCCAACGCGCTGGGCTTTTTTTTGCGTGGTTCACCCAGGCTGAAAGGTTGTCCTCTACCGACGCACACGCCACACTAAATGGCTGATCATTAACCCTTTGAGCCTCTGCAGGAGAGCGTATGGACGTGGAGCTTCTGGAAATCCGCCAGCACATGGGACAGTTCCCGCCATTCGATGGGCTGTCCGATGAGCTACTGGACGCCATTGCCGCCCGGGTGGAGGTGAGTTACTTCAAGACGGGTAGCGACATTCTCGAGCTGGACGCCACCCTCGATGAGCTGTGCTATATCCGCAGTGGGGCAGTAGAAGTGTATCGGCGGCAGGGCGAACTCTACAATCGCCTGGCAGAAGGAGACATCTTCGGTCATTTCAGCCTGCTGCGTAACCACAAGGTGCGCTTTCCTGCCAAGGCCATCGAAGATACGTTGATCTATTTCATACCCAACGACGTTTTCCAGCGGCTCTGTGAGGAAGACGATGAGTTTGCCGACTTCGTGGAGCTGGAGCGGCCTCGGTTGGAGACCGCTGCCGAGCAGCAGAAAAAGTCCAACGACATGATGGTCACGCGCATACGCAAGCTGGTGACACGTTATCCGGTGATGGTGGAGTCCACCACTAACGTTCAGCAGGCGGCACAGCAGATCAGCGCTGCCCAGGCATCGGCCGTACTGGTGATCGATGAGGGGAGCAATCATCCTCGCTACAGCTTTCAGGACAGCGAAGGCAAGACCTGGCAGATGTGCGGCATTCTCACCGACAGCGATTTCCGCACGCGGGTAGTGGCTGAAGGGCTGGCGCCCTCCACGCCCGTGGGCGATGTGGTATCAGAGCGGTTGATTACCGTCCAGTCGGATGCCACGGTCTACGAGGCCATGCTGGTGATGCTGCGCAGTAACGTGCATCACTTGCCGGTGCTGTATCGCCAGCGCCCGGTAGGTGTGGTGCATCTTTCCGATATCATTCGCTACGAGACCCATAGCGGGCTTTATCTGGTCAGCAATATTTTCAACCAGTCCAGCGCCCAAGGGTTGGCCAAGCTGTTGCCCGATGTTCGCGCTGCCTTTGCACGGATGGTGCAGGAGGGGGCCAATTCACAGATGGTGGGCAGCGCGCTATCGACCATCGGGCGCAGTTTTACCCGCCGTTTGCTGGAGTTGGCCGAAGAGTCGCTGGGGCCACCCCCGGTGCCTTACTGCTTCATGGTCAATGGGTCCATGGCGCGTAACGAGCAGAGCATCGTGACGGACCAGGACAATGCGCTGATCTTGTCCGATGATTTCGACCCGGACGAGCACGACGCGTATTTCCAGGCGCTGGCAGCCTTTGTCAGCGATGGATTGGCCGCCTGTGGCTACACCTATTGCAAAGGCGATGTCATGGCCACCAACCGCCAGTGGCGCCAGCCGCTGAGCGTGTGGAAACGCTACTTCCAGGACTGGATGGCCAACCCAACTCCGGAGAGGTTGCTGCACAGCTCGATCTTTTTCGACCTGGACAGTATCTATGGCGAAGAACACTACGTGGAAGCGCTTCAGGACCTGATCGCCCAGACGGCACCCCAGTCGCCGCTGTTTCTGGCCGCCATGGCGCGTAATGCCTTGAACCGTACGCCCCCGCTGGGCTTTTTCCGCACGTTCGTGATGGAAAAGGATGGCAAGCACAACAACTCCATCAACCTCAAGCGGCGTGGTACGGCGCCCATGGTAGACCTGATTCGTGTGCATGCGCTGGCCTGTGGCTCCAAAGCGCAGAACTCTTTTCAGCGGCTGAACGACATCAGCCAGACCCAGCTGTTGGCCACCGGGGTCAGCGACAAGCTGAGCTATGCCCTAGAGTTCCTGTGCATGTCGCGTATTCGCCATCAGGTCATCGACCTGCAGGAAGAGCGCGAGCCGGATAACAACATCGAACCCGAAAACGTCGAAGACAGCGAGCGGCACACGCTCAAGGATGCGTTTCAGGTGTTGAGCCATGCGCAGAAATTCCTGAAATTCCGCTACCCGATTCCCACGCAACGGCAGGGGCGTTGATATGCACGGTATTCGCCCACGTCAGAAAGTGACCCAGGCCGACTGGGCTGGCTACATGGCTGCTCGCGCCCAGCGCGCTGATAATGAGGCGTTGCAGCGTTTCTTCAGCACGCCCTTGCCAGACCCCGACACCCCTCTGGGCGAGGTGCCCATGGTGGCGCTGGACCTGGAAACCACTGGGCTGGACGAGCGTCGCCACGGTATCGTCAGCGTGGGGGCCGTGCCCTTTACGCTGGGGCGGATATCGCTTGCCCAGCGACGTTACTGGGTGGTGAAGCCTGCGCGGCCGCTGGACGAAGCCTCCATCGCCTACCACCATATCACCCACTCGGAGGTGGCTGACGCCCCTGATCTGGACGAGGTGCTGGATGAGCTACTGGAGGTGCTGGCGGGCCGAGTGGTGGTGGTCCATTTTCGCAACATCGAGCGCCCTTTTCTGGATGCCGCCGTGAAGGAGCGGCGCGGCGAGGGCGTGCTGTTTCCCATGATCGACACGATGTCGCTGGAAGCCAGACTGCATCGGCAGACCCTGTGGGCGCGCTTTCGCCGCTGGCTGGGCAGGCCGCCGGTCTCGATTCGGCTCAATGCCAGCCGTGAACGCTATGGCTTGCCGCCCTACCAGGGGCACCACGCCCTGGTGGATGCGCTGGCCACCGCCGAGTTGCTGCAGGCGCAAATCGCCAACCGCTACTCACCGGATACGCCGCTCAAGGCGCTGTGGTGCTGACGGATTAGCGTGGGGGTAGCGTGCAAACACAAAACGGGCAGCCCATGGGCTGCCCGTTTTGCGTAAGGCCAGCAAGAAACGCTGGCCAAGGAGGGATCAAACGGCTTTGGGTTCGCTCATCAGCCCTTTGATGATGGCGTAGCAGGCCACCAGCAGGATGATGGTGAACGGGAAGCCCGTCGATACGGCCATGGTTTGCAGGGCCGTCAGGCCGCCACCCAACAGCAGGGCGATGGCAATGGCACCTTCGATGATCGCCCAGAACACGCGCTGCGGCTTGGGAGCATCCACCTTGCCACCGGCCGTGATGGAGTCGATGACCAGCGAGCCCGAGTCAGACGAGGTCACGAAGAAGATGATGACCAGCAGAATCGCAATGAACGAGGTGATCTGCGACAGCGGCAACTGTTCCAGCATCACGAACAGCTGCAGGTCCACACCGGCGTCACGCACGGCTTCGATACCCTGGCTCACGTACTGGTCGATGGCAGTGCCACCGAACGTGGTCATCCACAGCACCGAGACGATCGAAGGCACCAGCAGCACCGAGATCAGGAATTCACGAACGGTACGGCCACGGGAAACCCGCGCGATGAACATGCCGACGTAGGGTGACCAGGAGATCCACCACGCCCAGTAGAAGGCAGTCCAGCCTTGGCTGAAGTTGGCATCTTCACGGCCAAAGGGGTTGGAGAGGGCCGGTAGATGCACCACGTAGTTGATCAGGTTTTCGAAAAAGCCCGTGGCAATCAGCAGGGTGGGGCCTACCGCGATGACGAAGAACAGCAGTGCCGCCGCCATGGCGATGTTGATTTTCGACAGCAGCTGTACGCCTTTGTCGACCCCGGCAATGATGGAGCCGATGGCAATGATGGTGATGCCGATGATCAACAGGATCATGGTGACATCGCTTTCCGGTGCGCCGAACAGGTAGCTCAAGCCCGCAGCGGCCTGGGTAGCACCCAGCCCCAGCGAGGTCGCCAGTCCGAACAGCGTGGCAAACACCGCCAGAATATCGATCAGGTGCCCTGGCCAGCCCCATACGCGCTCACCCAGCAGCGGGTAGAACACGGAGCGCATCGACAGCGGCAGACCCTTGTTGAAGGAGAATAGTGCCAGCGACAGCGCGACCACGGCGTAAATGGCCCACGGGTGCAGGCCCCAGTGGAAAATGGTCGCGGCCATGCCCAGCGCAGCGGCGGCAGCCGTGTCACCTTCGGCTCCCGCCAACGGTGCCCAGTCTCCGCCGTCCAGCGAGGTGCCAAAATGGGTCAGCGGTTCGTTGACGCCGAAGAACATCAGCCCGATGCCCATACCCGCCGCAAACAGCATGGAAAACCAGCCGGTATAAGTGAAATCAGGCTTGGCGTCCGCTCCGCCGATGCGAATCTTGCCCAACGGCGATACGATCAGGCCCAGACAAAGCAGGACGAAGATATTGGCGGACAGAATGAAGAACCACGACAGGTTGCCGGTCAGAAAGCCGAAAATCGAGTCGTAAAGCGGTGCGATGGTGTCCTGTAGCGCCAGCGTGAGGATCACGAACAGCAGTACCACCAGCGCCGAGATGGTAAATACCTTGCCGTGCAGGTCAAGGCTGAACCCCATGGTGCTGGTGGTAATGTTGTCCTGACCGATCACGTAGTCGGTATCTATCAGGTTGGCCGGGCCATCCGGGGCAGGAATGCCCTCCGAGACCGGCTCTTCAGGGGGACGTTTAGCGTCTGGGTTTTCCACAAAAGCCTCTCCATGTCGAACAAAAACTGCCTAAGGCCACGGGACAAGTGCCTGGCAAGCGAATGATGCAACTACTAGGGTAGCAAATGTTGATTAATGTTTATCAACGCAACCAAGATATACAGTCAATGGGTGGGTATCGCAGGTGGTCGTGGCGATCTCACCACCATTCATAACGGAATGACCTGTTTTTTTATTTTCTTGATTAATTTTTATTATACATGGTCTTGGTCGGTGTGTCACAACGCCGCCAGCATCTGAGCTGAAAAATGCCACATGTGCCATTTTTAACCTGCCAGGCCATCATGTTGCGGTGTTTGATGCGCCCATTGTTGTTTTTTCAAGATTTTGTTTTTAATGGATTATTTTTTATTTTGGAAAGATTGGCACGTTGTGTGAAGAGGTTTTTGCATGTGAAAAGGTCTTTGCAGATGCAGGACGAGCAACATGTAATCAGTAATGGAGGCAACTCTTATGGATAAGCAGACTCCCCAGACAACCAAGCGTCCACGCGTACTGACACTATGCATGCTCGCCGCCACGGTCAGCACGCTGGCACTGGCAGGTTGTGGAAATGGTGAAGACGAGATGCCCCCGGCTCAGCAGCCTGAGACCATGGAACAGGATGCCACCTCCGGCCAAGTGCCCAGCACTACCGAAGGCGATAGCATGATGGGCGAAGAGCCCGCTGCTCCAGCAGATACCATGGCAGACGATCCCATGGCGGCTGACCCAGGCCTCGATGGTGATGCGGCATCCACGCAGGAGCCCATGCCCGGCGAGACCACGGATATGACCGACCCGCAGGAAGAGCCTGGTTTTGGTGAAGGCACCGACCCGATGCCCGGCGCCAATGACGAAGTACCTGCGGACGACGAAGACGAGATGACCACGACCCAGTAACGTTTACCGCTCCCTACGATGCCAGGTCGCCCAGCTGTCTGTTCCCTGCGGCTGCTCCACACGGCCTGTCATCCTTTCACCCCCGCGCCCGCGGGGGTTTTTTTTGCATCCTGGTCAGTAGCCGCTAAAGTTAAACAGGCAGGAGGCGAACAAGCAGGTGTTTGGCCTGCCAAACGCATTCGACGATCTCGCTTTCCATGGAGGGCGTTTTCACAAGAGATTTTCAAAAGGGAAGGAGCACGACATGAAGTCACCAAAGCACCAGCGTGTATATGCAATGTTGTTCAGTGCGCTCTTGATGAGCGGGGTATTGGCGGGGTGTGGCGACAGCTCGCCGCCTAACGGAGAGCCCGAACCGGAAGAGCCCATGGGCAGTGGTCCCATGGCCAATGATGGCACCACCCCTGAAGAGACTCCGGGGGAAGGCGTGGATAATTAAGAGGCTTCAACGAGACCGCCCCCTGACATGGGGGCGGTTTCGTTATGGGTCATTCGTCGCTGTCTTCCAGGCGACGGTAGAGCGTTCGCCGCGCGATGCCCAGAACTTCCGCCGTACGGCGCTTGTTGCCGCCAGTGGCTTCCAGCACTTTGCGGATGTAGCGTTTCTCCACCTCTTCCAGACTGGGCCAGCGGGCGGGAGCAGGGGCCGGTGCCGAGGTGCCGGGCAATACTTCGCCACTCAAGGTCGGCGTGGGGTCGGCACTGTTTTGCTGATGAGCCTGGTCGCGTAGACGCTCGGGCAGGTCCTGATGCTTCAACAGGCCCTCCTCGCTCAAGGTCACGGCCCGCATGATGGCGTTTTCCAGCTCGCGCACGTTGCCGGGGTAAGTGTAGTTGAGCAGGCTGTTGAGTGCTTCGGGCTCGATATGCTCCACCTGCTTGTGCTGAGACTCGGCGTGTTTGTCGATCAGCGCAAAGATCAGGTGTTCCACATCGGTGCCGCGCTCGCGCAGGGGAGGAATACGCAGCGAGAACGTTTCCAGACGATAAAACAGGTCGCTACGGAAGTTCTCCTGCTCGATCTCCTTTTCCAGGTTACGGTGAGTGGCCGCAATGATGCGCACGTCCACCGGTTCCTCGCGTTCCCCGCCCACCGGGCGAACGGTCTTCTCCTGCAGGGCACGCAGCAGTTTGGCCTGCAGGTTGATCGGCATTTCACCAATTTCATCCAGGAACAGGCTGCCCCCCTGGGCGCTCTGGAACAGGCCCTTGCGGGCTTCGTTGGCGCCGGTGAAGGCGCCTTTGACATGGCCGAAAAACTCGCTTTCCATCAGGTCGGCGGGAATGCTGGCGCAGTTGACGGGCACAAAAGGCGCGTCGTGGCGGCTGCTCTCCTGATGAATGGCCCGCGCCAGCAGCTCCTTGCCGGTACCGCTTTCACCAAGAATGAGAATGGGAGCGTCGCTTTTGGCCAGCCGCGAGGCATCGTGGAACAGCGACTGCATCGCCGGACTTTTGCCCACGATGCCATGGAAGTGGCTCAGCTCGGTATCGTGCGATAGCGAGAGGCGCTGGCGCTCCAGCACACGAAACACCGCTTCGCGAATCGCATCCAGATCCAGCGGCTTGGTCAGAAAATCGTCGGCCCCCAGCTTCAGGGCTTCCACGGCCTGGTCGATGGTGCCAAACGCGGTAATCACGATGATACCCAGCTCGCTGCCGCTTTGGCGAAGCTGCTGCAAGAGCTGAATGCCGGTCATGCCCGGCAGCCGTACATCGGTGATCATCATCGCCACCGGGGTATGGCTAAGTAGCGCAATGGCTTCTTCGGCGCTGGCGACGCCTACGGTTTCATAGCCCGCATCGTGAAGCTCCTCTTCCAATAACTCACGTATAGCGGCGTCATCTTCCACCACCAAAAGCGGTAACAGGTGTTCCTGATGGGTCACAAACGTTGTCCTCAAGCGGATGCGGTGTCACAAAGGGGCAGCGTGATCTCGAAGCCAGCACCGCCCAGGGTGCTGTCAAAAACGCCAATCGTCCCGCCGTGGTCGTTGATAATGCGGTGTACCATGGACAGCCCCAGGCCACTGCCTTGCCCCACCGGCTTGGTGGTGAAAAAGGGGTCGAATACCTGATGGTGATGGGAGGGCGGTATGCCTGGCCCGTTATCCTCTACCCATAGCGTCAGCTCTTCCTCATGGGCCTTCGCGCGGACACGAATATGGTTCACGTCGGGCGCTTGCGCTGCATTGCGAAACAGGTTGGTCAGCACCTGGATGATCTGCTGGCCATTGACCAGTAAATGGGGGGTCGGTGCAGGAAGATCAATATCCAGGCGAATATTTCTTGGCTCCAGCTCTTCCTCGACCAGCTCGCTGGCACTCAGGATAAGCTGGTCGAGCGCCTGATTTCCTTTCTCTACGTTATGTTGTCGGCCCAATTCCATCAATTGGCGCACGATTTCGACGATACGCTCCACTTCGCCGCGTATTCTGCCCAGCCGGGCGCGCTCATCGTCGCCGATGGTGTCCCGGCGTGCCAGGCGCTGGGCCTGGCCGTTGATGACGGTGAGCGGGGCACCGATTTCATGGGCGACACCCGCTGCCAGTACGCCCAGCTCGGCCAGCTTCTTGGATTTGCGCAGGCGTTTTTCCAGCTCGATCTCGCGGCGCTGACGATCCTCGATATCGCGGTCCTTCTCGGCCATGGCGTCCAGCATTCCGTTCAGGCCTGAGGCCAGCCGACGGTATTCGGTAGGGCCATCAGCCGTGGCCCGTTGGCTGCGGTCGCCATCTTCTACCAGCAGCATGACGTGCAGCAGCCGGTTCAGGGGGCGCTCGATGTAGCGACGGAAGCCCCACCAGATACTGAACACGATGCCCGCCGCACCGATCACGAAGACCAGCACGGCCACGATGCTGATGAACCCGGTATAGTTTTCGATGCCGGTATTCAGGCGGTTGACCTGCAGCACGCCCTGTACGCTGCCATCCTGGGTACGCAGCGGGATCAGTGCCGAGTAGTAGGTCCAGCCCTCCTGCTGGCGATAGTTGCTGTAGAGGTCGTCGCGTTCGATGACTTTCCGGATCTCTTCAGGGGTGAACAGGTCCTTGCCCAGCCCCAGGCCGTATACCTCGCGCCCATGGGTGTCGAACACATAGGCACCGTAGATACGGTGAAACGAGAAGGCCGACTGCAGGGCCTCCTCCAGGGGGGTGGCGCTGTCGCGGGCCACCGCGTAACTCAGCGACGTGCTCAGCGCCCGGGTGATGATCTCCACCTCGGTTTGCAGCTTGGAGCGTACGTTATCCTCCAGCGACTTGATGGCCACCAGGCTGAATACCACCAGCACAATGAAAAGCGGCACAATCACCGTGAGAATGATCAAGTTACGTAGGCGCATCGTCTATCCGTGGTGGTCAGTGAGTAGAAGTATCAACGCGGGCTGGGGGTCAGCCGATAGAGGCTGCCCTGGGCACCGTCGGAGAGCAGGTAGATCGCATCGTCGGGCCCCTGGCGTACATCGCGAATGCGGCCCACTTCGCCATCCAGTATCTGCTCTTGCTGGCCGACCTGGCCCTCTTCGAGGGTCAGCAGCAACAGCTGCTCGCTGGCCAGCCCGCCCGCCAGCAGGCTGCCCTGCCAAGGGCCAAAGGCCTCGCTGGTGACTTCCGCCAGGCCCGAGGGGGCAAACCGTCCATCGAACCGATACACGGGGTCCTCCATGCCTGGCTTCGACTCCACGCCGATCGGTTCATTGGTGGCGTAGTCATTGCCCAGGCTCACTTCGGGCCAGCCATAGTTGTTGCCCGGCTGAAGCAGGTTCAGCTCGTCACCGGTCCGCGGCCCGTGTTCAGTGGCCCAGGCTTCACCGTTGCTGAGCACGGTCATTCCCTGGATGTTGCGGTTGCCCTGGGTATAGATTTCGTCCAGCGTCGTGTCGTCATCGACGAACGGGTTGTCCTCGGGGGCCGAACCGGTGGCGGTCAGGCGCAGGGTGGTGCCTGCGTGGTCGTCGCTGGCCTGGGCGCGTGGCGGCTCATTGCCACGGTCGCCAATGCTCATCAGCAGCGTGCCATCCGGCAGCCAGGCGATCCGTGAACCGTAGTGCCTGCCGGGTGCAGAGGCGCGGTCCTGCTCGAACAGATGCTCCACCTCGCCCAGTGCGTCCTCCTCCCACTTGACCCGCGAAAGCGCGGCACGGCTCTGGCTGCCCTCCGGCTTGCTCCAGGTGAAATAGACCCAGTCATGTTCGCCGTCGCCAAACGCTGGATGCAGCACCACATCCAGCAGGCCGCCTTGCCCATGGTGGTTCACCTCGGGCATGCCCTCCAGCACGCGTGTCTCACCGCTATCCGGGTCGACCAGGTTGAGCTGGCCGTTACGCTCGCTGACCAGGTAGCGCCCATCGGGCAGAAATGCCACTGCCCAGGGGTGCTCGAAACCGCTGGCCACGCGTTCGATGGACACCGGGAAGTGTTCGGTTTCGAGCCCTTGGTGCACGGTCTCGGCCTGTGCAACGCTAGTCAACAGCAGCCCACTCGCGGCGATGGCGAGCCAGCCAGCAGGGCGCACCTGAGCCGGCGTGGAGGCAGTAAGGGGGAAGACGTTCAACACAGCGGGCTGACGTTCGGACATGATCGGTTCTCCGGTGACGTTGGCTAGATGGGTCGGTTCAGTCTAGCAGTGACTGCGACATGGGGGTGGGGTTCCCCACCCTACATCAGTAGTGCCAGCAGCAGTGGCAGGTAAATCAGTGCCAGCAGCGTAGAGCAGAAGACCAGGCTGGCCACATAAGCGGGCTCGCGCTGGGCGCGTTGGGCAAACAGATAATTGAACACGGCCACCGGCATGCACATCTGTACCACGAGGATGCTTTGTGCCAAGGGCGGCAACCCCAGCCAGGCGGCGATGAACCAGGCCGTCACGGCGGCCAGCGGGATACGGATGAGGCTGAAACCCACGCCGGAGCGCAGGCTCTTGACCTGGATGCTGGCCAGCGAAACCCCCAGAGTAATCAGCATCAGCGGTACCGTGAAGCCCGACATCAGGTCGACGGTATTGGCCAGCCAAGGAGGCAGAGGGGTATCGGTGAGCAGCAGCGCCATGGCGATGACGATGGCATACACGGTTGGTGTCTTGACCAGCGTCTTGAGCGGGTTGCCCTTGGCATCCAACGCTGCCCCCAGGGTGAACTGAAACAGCGAGACGGTCACCATCACCGTGATGCCGTAGGCAAACCCGGCGCTTCCAAAGGCATACAGCACCACCGGCAGGCCCATGTTGCCCGTGTTGGGATACATCATGGGGGCGATGACCACGCGCCAGTGGCGGCCCAGCAGCTTGGCCACCAGAAAGCTGGCAGCCCCCATGGTCAGGATGACCAGCGCGGTGGCCAGCATGACATGGCCAAAGGTGCCCGCATCGATATTGGCGCCCGACAGCGATGCCAGTACCAGCGCCGGGGTGCCGATGTTGAAGACCAGACGCGTAATGAAATCGACGGGGTAGGGGTGGCCAAGGCGTACCCAGGCATAGCCAAGCCCGGCGCCTGCCAGTACAGGGGCCATGACGGCGAACAGTTCGGCGAGCATCAACGTTCCTTGACGGGGTTCAGCGCTCTATTGTCGGCAATAACGCACTGTACAGGCAAGCAACGTGACGTGGGTGTCAGGCATTGACCCGTGAGCGAGTGGTCTGCCACTCGGCAGGAACCTGTTCGCGCAGAAACTCCAGCAGGGCGTTGACCCGCCGGGAGTGTTGCCCGTAGGCATACAGCATGGTGACAGGCAGCGCCGCAGGCTCCCAGCCCGGCAGGCAGCGCACCAGATCCCCCGGGTGATGCTTTTCGCGCCTTGCCACCACCCAGTGGGGCAGCAGGCCAATGCCCTGGCCATAAGCAATGGCATCGATGTGCAGTACCGTGAGGTCGACGCGTAGCCGCGAACGGGGCGCATCGAACAGGTAGTCGGGATGCTCTGAATGGTGCAGCAGCAGCCCGTTGGAAGCCGTATCCAGCAGGTCGATCCAGGCGTGCTCGCCAAGTTCGCTGGGGTGCTGTGGGCGGCCTGCCTGTTTCAGATAGCTTGGGTTGGCATACAGCCCCCGCGAAAGATACCCCAGCCGCTCCTGATTGAGCCCGCACTCATGATTGGCCCCCAACCAGATATGCACGCTGTTGCTATGCATCTTGCTGGGCGGCGTTTCGCGTGTGCGCAGGGTCAGCTCCACTTTGGGGTAACGCGTCAGGAAGGCATCCACGACCCCCGCCATCCAGCCCCGGGCCAGGGCGCCATGCACTTCCAGGGTGACCTTGCCGCTGATCTCCTCACGCAGCTCGGCCAGCGCCTCCTGGCTATGGGCCGCCATGGCCAGCAGCTCGTTACAGTAGCTCTGGAACAGCAGCCCCGCTTCGGTTGGGATCAAGCGATTGGCTTGGCGCCGCAGCAGCGGCTGATTCAGGCGGGCTTCCAGTTGGCTGATGCGACGGCTCAGGGTGGACTTGGCCAGCCCCAGCTTCTGGGCGCTGCGGGTCAGGCTACCCGTCGACATCACATCGGCAAATGCGGCAAGTTCATCGAAATCGTACATGGCACGGCCACCGAGCTGAGTCATGGAGCGAATAGTGTGCCATTTATTTTGATGAATGAAAATAATTTATATTTGTGTTTGTATTTGGAGTATGGAGAAGGTCTTCTCAGCTGCGGATAAAAAAAGCCCTGGCACCAGGCCAGGGCATCAATTCAGCATTGAAACAGTAAGGGTCGTAGGCGACCTACGATCAGAACTCGTAAGTAGCAGACAACCAGAAGCTGCGACCGTTCAGCGCAACACCGTCAGTGGAGCGGCCGGTTTGGGTGTAGCGGTAGGCCGCGTAGGTGTCGCCGTTGTGCTCGAAGGTGTCGTAGCCCGTGAAGTCCTTGTCCAGCAGGTTCTGGACCGCGCCGGTCAGCCGCACGCTGTCGGAGAAGCGGTAGGTGCTGCGCAGGTTGAACAGCTCATACCCGTCCAGCTTGTTGCCCAGCTGCTGATACAGTGAGAGCGTTTCACCCGACGTGGGCAGGCCTGCCGAGAAGCGCTCGCGAGAAGAGTAGTACTCGCCTTCCAGCGTGGTGCTCCAGCGGTCGTTGATCTGCCAGGTGAGGTCGGCAGTCAGCTTGTGCTTCGGCGTGTTGGTCAGAATCATCCCTTCGTTGTCGCCGGAGGTGATCTCGGAATCGGTGAAGGTATAGCCGCCGCTGACACGCCAGTCCGGAGCAATCTGATAGTTGGCGCTCAGCTCTACGCCGCGGGTCTCGGCACGGTCGATATTGGTCAACTGCCCGAAGCTCTCCTGCTGGGTAAAGTTGCCCACGCTCAAGCAGTTGGCCAGCCCTGCATAGGGCGTATTGCCATTGCTGTCGATGAACTGGCAGTTGGGAATATCGTCTGCGTCGGCGATACGATCGCGGAACTGGGTGAAGAACAGCGTTGCCCCGGCAGAGAAACGCTCCTGATCGTCGTAGATGGCGCCAATTTCATAGTTGGTGCTTTTTTCCGGCTCCAGGTCCGGGGTGCCGATATTGACCGTTGCCCCCTGGCCGCCGAATCCGTTGACGCCATCATGCAGCTGGTTCAGCGTGGGCGTCTTGTAGCCTTGGCTGATACCACCTTTCAGCGTCCAGTGGGGAGTAGTGTTCCATATCAGGTAGCCGCGTGGGCTGAAGTGCCCGCCAAAGGCGTCGTGGTTTTCGTAGCGGCCACCCAGGGTCAGCGCCAGATCATCGCGCAGCAGCCACTCGTCTTCCACGAACGCGGCCCAGCTGTTCTGCTCGAAACGCTCGTTGCCTGCCGTACCGTCTTCCAGGCGGGCGTCGATGTACTGGCCGCCGACGGTCACCATGTGGTCACCCACCGGGGCCACGAACTTGCTGTCGACCACGATATCGCGGTTTTCCAGCAGGCGGGGTTCGCCGCCTTGTGCCACGTAGCCGTAGTCGGGGGCATTGCCCGCTGGCAGGGTGCGGCCCAGGGTTTCGGTTTCGCTATGGCTGATGCTGCTTTCCCAGGTGCCCGCTTCGAAACGTCCGGTATGGCCAATGGCGACCTGATCGCGGTTGAAGCGCATTTCGTCTTCATAACCAAACACCCGCGCGGGGGTGTCCAGGTTGCCCAGGCGGCTGTCGCTGTTGTCGTAGGTCTGGCGGGAGCGCTCGGCATCCAGCCAGAATTCGTTCGTTTCATCCGGCGTGACGTTGATGCGCCCGCCAATGGAGTAAATGCGCGCTTCCGAGGGGCGCGGGTCGCGACCTGAGCTGTTCTCGATCATGCGCTCGGAGCTGTCGCGGTCAAACAGGCGGCCGCGCAGCTGCAGGCCCACGGTGTCTTCCACCAAGGGGCCAGAGGCATAGAGGTTGATGGCAGAGCTGTTGCCTTCGTCGCGATTCTGCTGGAAGGAGTTTTCCACCGACACCGAGCCTGCCCAATCCTGGCCAACGCGGCGCGTGATGATGTTGATCACGCCACCCATGGCATCGGAGCCGTAAAGCGTGGACATCGGCCCACGAATCACCTCGATACGCTCGATGGCAGAAAGCGGGGGCATGAAGCTGGTGGAGGTCTCACCAAAACCGTTCGGGGTCACATCGCCAGAGGCGTTTTGGCGGCGGCCGTCAATGAGGATCAGGGTGTAGTTGCTGGGCATGCCACGAATGGAAACGTTCAGCCCGCCGGTCTTGCCCGTGCCAGCGCGGACATCCACTCCCGGTACGTCAGCAATGGCTTCGGCAATATTGGAAAACTGCTTCTGCTCCAGCTCTTCACGGGTGACCACGGAAATGCTCGCGGGCGCGTTGTTGAGCGTTTGCTCGTAACCGGCCGCTGTCACGACCATGTTGTTGAGCTGGGCAGTCTCCTGAGCGTTGACGGCTGTGGCGGTCATGCTGACAGCAATGGCGCTGGCCAGTGCAGAGCGTGTAAAGCGTGGCATGGCGATCCCCTGAGATGAAACTTATTTGCTAATGAAACTGATTATCAAAAGAGGTTGGGATTCTAAGAAGAAAAGTTCCCATGCGCGAGGCTGTTTCATCGAACGGTGCGTTGCATGAACCGAAACGGCCCCGAGTCGCCTTCAAGCGTTGCAAGTTATGCAACGGCGCATTCGCGTAAATAAGGGTGCAAGTGCTGTTGAGAATCGTTACTATCTTTTCGACACTCAATCGGGAGAGGCTTTCATGGGCCGTACGTTGCAGCGCAGAGGGATCGGGCCTAGTGGGATCGGGCGTGGTGTGATCGGTTTAGCGGGTAGAACAGTCGTGGCGTTGGTGGTCGGTAGCCTGATCGCCGGTGCTGCTCAGGCGCGCACCCTGGAGACCGCTTATGGCGAAGTCGAGGTCAACGATCACCCCGAGCGTGTGGTCACCCTTTACGAGGGGGCGCTGGATGCCTCGCTGGCCGCAGGCATTCTGCCGGTAGGCGCCGTGACCACCCGGGGCGGTGACAATGTGGCAGAGTATGTGGAAGCCTACCTGGGCGAAGAGCGCCCGGCCATCGTCGGCGTCGTGCGCGAGATCAACATCGAAGCCGTGCTGGCGCAGCAGCCTGATCTGATTCTGGCGGCACCGCAGCTTCCCGAGGCCCAGTACCAGCTGCTGTCGCGTATTGCGCCTACCATCGTGCCTCACACCCAGCCGCTGGCGGCCGATAACTGGGAAGCCGAAGCCCGCCTGTATGGCCAGGCGCTCAACCGCGAAGCGCAGATCGACGAGGCCATTGCCGCCGTGGAGCAGCGCGCCGCAGAGCTGAGCAGTGCCATTGCTGAAGCTGGAGTAGGCGGCACGGTCGTGCTGGCCCGTTGGATGCCCAGCGGCCCCATGGTGATGTCGAAGGACCTGATTGCCACGGGCCTGCTGGATAGCGTGGGCCTGGAGTTGCAGGACGCCGGGCTGATCAAGCCAGACAGCGCCCACAGCGACGTGCTCAGCCTGGAAAACCTGTCTCAGGTAGACGGTGACTGGCTGTTTCTGGCGACCCTCAACGCCGATGGCCAGGCCGCGCTGGATGCCGCCCGCCAGAGCCCGGCATTTACACGCTTGAACGTCGTCGAAAACGACCGGGTCGTGCCGGTCAACGGCCAGCTCTGGAGCAGCGCCAACGGCCCGCTGGCGGCCCAGGCCATCCTGGATGACATCGAGAACGCGTTGTTGCCGTGATGTTTGCTGCTTTTATAGGGAGCAGCGCCGCCCGGCGCTGCTCCGCAACGACCTGGATGCTGATACTGCTCACCGCCTTGCTGGCGGTGTGTGTCGTTAGCCTTGTGATTGGCGCGGGCCAGGTGGGCCCTGCGCGCGTATTGGGGCTGCTGCAAGGCGTGGACGACAGCGAAGCGCTGTTCGTGGTGCAGGAGCTGCGCGCCCCCCGCACCCTGATTGGCCTGACCGTAGGGGTTGCCCTGGGGGTCGCGGGCGCACTGCTGCAGGCCGTCTCGCGCAACCCGCTGGCTGAACCAGGCCTGCTGGGGGTCAGCGCCGGGGCGGCGTTCGCCGTGGCGCTGGCGCTAGTGCTGGGGGCCAGCGCCGCCACCCTGCGTATCTCCGTGGCCCAGTTGGGCGCACTGATCGGCTGCCTGTGCGTGCTCAGCGTGGCGCGCTTTCGCGGTGTCGGCAACGACCCGGTTCGGCTGGTGCTGGCCGGGGCGGCATTTTCCGGGCTGTTGGGCTCGCTCAGTTCCCTGCTACTGCTCTACGATCAGCGCGCTGCCGATGAAATCCGCTTCTGGGTCGTGGGCAGCCTGGCGGGCCGCCGTTTGGAGGACTGGTGGGCGGTACTCCCCAGCCTGGCAGTGGCGGCGGCCACGGTCGCGCTCATCGCCCGCCCCCTGGCGGCGCTGGCGCTGGGCGAGCGGGCAGCCAGCGGCCTGGGGCATCGCCCCGGGCTGATTCGCTGGCTGGCGATTGGCTGTGTGGCGCTGCTGGTGGGGGCGGCCACGGCCATTGCCGGGCCGATTGCCTTCGTCGGGCTGGTGGTGCCGTTCGTGGCCCGCGCCATTGCCGGGCCGGACATTCGCCGCACGCTCTGGTTCTGCCTGCCGATAGGCCCGTTGATCGTACTCACCGCCGATATCATCTCCCGGGTCATCGTGGCGCCTTCCGAACTGCCGCTGGGCGTGCTCACGGCGCTGTGTGGCGCACCGGTGCTGATTGCCGTGGTGCGCGCTCGCCGTTTACCCATGCTGTGACCCTCTATTCATGCTGTGCAAGCCCGCTGCTTGCCTGGACGCTGACGCTATGAAAATGACGGCAAAATCGACGTTGGGTGCAAGGCCGATGTGGCCGATGACGACCCCCGCCCCCTTGGCCACGCCCGCTGCTACCCCGGCGGGCTATTGGCGTTTGCAGAGCACAACAGGACGCTACCATGTGTTGCTGGAGAAGCGTGCCGTGGCGGTGAATGCGGGGTTGCTGCTGGCGCTGATGGCCGCCAGCCTGCTCTATCTGAGCCTGGGCAACGTGGCGCTGGCCCCTCGTGCGGTGCTGGCGGCGTTGGCCGGGCAGGGGGATATGATGGCCACCTTCATGGTCCGCGAGCTGCGCCTGCCGCGCCTGCTGGCAGCGTGCTATACCGGGGCCGCCTTCGCCCTGGCCGGGGTGCTGATGCAGACCCTGGCCCGCAACCGCCTGGCCACGCCGGGCATCATCGGGATCGACAACGGCGCCACTGCCTTTGCCGTGGCCTCGGTGGTGGGGTTGGGGGTGGGCATTGCCCCGCCTGCCATGGCGCTGGCCGGGGCCACCACGGCGGCCGTGCTGACGTTCGGCCTGGCGGCGGGTAGCGGTACCCAAGGCTATCGGTTCATCGTGGCCGGAATTGGGGTAGGGGCCGTGTTTGGCGCCATTACTCAACTGCTGCTGGCGCGGGTGGCCATCGACACCGCCAACGCCGCTTACCCGTGGACGGTCGGCTCGCTCAATGCACGGCCCAGCGGCAGCGTTCAACTGTTGGGCGTGGGGCTGCTGCTGGGCCTAGTGGCGGCCATGGCGCTGGCCCGCTCCCTGACCGTGCTGCGCTTCAAGGACGCCACGGCCAGCGGCCTGGGGGTCAGCGTCACCGCCCGCCGCTTTCAGGTGCTGATGCTCTCGGTGGTGTTGACCGCCTTCGCTGTTGCCGTGGCGGGGCCGGTGGGCATGGTGGCGCTGATTGGGCCTGAAATCGCTCGCTCACTCTCCAGCGCTCGCCACGTGCCGATTATGGCCGCCACCCTGGCCGGGGCGCTGGTGATGGTGCTGGCCGACCTGGCCGGGCGAACCCTGTTTGCGCCCATCGAGATTCCGGTGGGCATCGTCACGGCCGTGGTAGGTGGCCCCTGGTTATTATGGATTTTAATGCGCCCGCAACGGAGTCGCCCATGAGCACTGCCCCCGGTTTACCCACCCTGGCCACCGACGCGCTCAGCATGAGTTATGGCCAACGCCAAGTGATCAAGGAGCTGGGCGTCGAGCTGCCCAGCGGCAAGGTAACGGCCATCGTTGGCCCCAACGGCTGTGGTAAATCCACGCTGCTCTCGGGGCTTGCCCGGCTGCATAAGCCCGACGGCGGCGCCGTACTGCTCGATGGCCATGACATTCAGCGCCTGCCCACGCGCCAGCTCGCCACCCAACTGGCGCTGCTGCCCCAGGAGGCCTTGGCCCCCGAAGGGCTCACCGTCACCGAGCTGATTCGCTTTGGCCGCCAGCCCCACCAGGGGTGGCTACGCCAATGGTCGGCGGAAGACCAGCAGGTCGTGCAGCACGCGCTGACCGCCGCAGGCCTGGAAGCGCTGGCCGACCGCCCGCTGGAAGCTCTCTCGGGCGGGCAGCGCCAGCGTGCCTGGATCGCCATGACCATTGCCCAGCAAACGCCGCTGCTGCTGCTGGATGAGCCCACCTCAGCGTTAGACCTGGGCCACCAGATCGAAGTCTTCGAGCTGGTGCGCACGCTGGCCTGCCATGGCCGCACCGTGGTGATGGTGCTGCACGACCTTGCCAGCGCCTGCCGCTACGCCGACCACCTGATTGCCATGCGCGATGGCCAGATCGTCGACCAGGGGGCGCCAGCCGATGTGGTGACGCCAGCCTTGGTGCGGGCGCTCTATCAGGTAGAATGCACGCTGTTGCTGGACCCGGATACCGGCAGCCCGCTGCTCGCCAACGTGCGCCGCGCCGAACGTTCTGAATGAGCGGAGCCCCGTGCAGGGGTTCCAGGCCAAAAAATACATGACAACACGCTAAAAGGAACCCTCGTGGCCGCTTCAACGCCCAGTTCTTCCGCCAGTTCTGCCAACCAAAGTTTTCAGGCGTTGGTCAGGCTGCTGCGCTACGCCAAGGGGTATCGTCGGCGGATTACCGCTGCCACGATCTGCTCCATCATCAACAAGCTGTTCGATATTGCCCCGGAAATTCTCATCGGTGTCGCCATCGATGTGGTGGTCAACCAGGAGAACAGCTTCGTGGCCCGCCTGGGGTTCGAAACCCCGCACGAGCAGATCGCCATCCTCGCGGTGCTGACCTTCTTTATCTGGGCGGGGGAGTCGCTATTCGAGTACCTGTACCAGGTGCTGTGGCGCAACCTGGCCCAGCGGCTCCAGGCCGACCTGCGCCAGGATGCCTATGAGCACGCCCAGCGACTCGACATGGCGTTTTTCGAATCGAAGAGTTCAGGCCAACTGGTGGCCACCATGAACGATGACGTCAACCAGCTGGAGCGCTTCCTGGACGGCGGCGCCAACGCGCTGATTCAGGTAGGAGTGACCGTGGTGGCGGTGGGGGCCGTGTTCTTCGTGCTTTCCCCGCTGATTGCGCTGCTGGCCTTCACGCCCATCCCGCTGATCATCTGGGGAGCGTTCTTCTTCCAGCGCAAGGCGGGGCCGCTCTACAGCGAGGTGCGTGAGAAAGTGGGCGACCTTTCCAGCCGGCTCTCCAACAACCTGAGCGGCATTGCCACCATCAAGAGCTTCACCAGTGAAGCCCGTGAGGCCGAACGCCTGCGCAGCGCCAGTGAAGCCTATGTAGATGCCAACCGTCAGGCGATCAGGGTCAGTTCGGCGTTTATTCCGGTCATCCGCATGGCCATTCTGGCGGGCTTTTTGGCCACCTTCACCGTGGGCGGCATGATGGCGCTCAACGGCAGCCTCAACGTAGGCGCCTACGGCGTGCTGGTGTTCCTGACCCAGCGCCTGCTCTGGCCACTGACCGGGCTGGCCCAGGTCATCGACCTGTTCGAGCGCGCCATGGCCAGCACCAAGCGTATCCTGGACTTGCTGGAAGTCCCCATTACGGTGAAAGACGACAGCCCCCAGGCATTGGCCGCACCGGTGAAAGGCGAGGTACGTTTCGAAGCGGTGAGCTTCCAGTACGAAGCCAGCCAGGTAGGCGTGAACGGGGTAGACCTGCACGTTCCGGCGGGCACCACGCTGGCCCTGGTGGGGGCCACGGGGTCGGGTAAGTCGACGTTGATCAAGCTGCTGCTGCGCTTCTACGACCCAGCCAGTGGCCGCGTGCTGGTCGATGGCCAGCCCATTACCGAGGTCAGCATGCATTCGCTGCGGCAGGCTATCGGCCTGGTCAGCCAGGACGTGTACCTGTTCGAGGGCAGTATTCGCGACAACATCGCCTACGGCATGCCCGATGCCGACGAAGCCGCCATCATCGAAGCTGCCAAAACCGCAGAAGCCTGGAGCTTTATCGAGACGCTGCCCCAGGGGCTGGACACCCCGGTGGGGGAGCGGGGCGTGCGCCTTTCCGGCGGCCAACGCCAGCGCCTTTCCCTGGCCCGGGCGCTGCTCAAGAACCCGCCCATTCTGGTGCTGGACGAAGCCACCAGCGCCGTGGACAACGAAACCGAAGCGGCGATCCAGCGCTCGCTGAAGCGCATTGCCCACGGGCGTACGGTGATCATGATTGCCCACCGGCTGTCGACCATCGTGCATGCCGATGAAATCGTCGTGATCGAGAAAGGCCAGGTAGCGGAGCGCGGCAGCCATGCCAGCCTGCTACAGGCCGATGGCCACTACGCCGCCCAGTGGCGGGTACAAACCGGAGCCGCCCAGGCGGGCGATGTGGAAGTGCTGGGCCGTTAGGCCTTCACGTGCCACGTACTCAAGCGCCGCCCCATGGGCGGCGCTTGGCGTTTAGCGGTTCACCAACAGCGCGTTCAGGGTCACCGGCACATGCTCATCGATCTGCTGATAGCCCAGCAGGGAAAGCACCGTGCGCAGCGTGCTGTTGGCCATCAGGGCATTGCCATCCAGCGCCATCGGTTCGGCATGGGTGACACGCACTTCGTTCAGCCCGACGCGGGTAAAGCGCAGCGGCACCGCTTCCTCCTGGGTCAGCCGGTCGGTTTGGACTCGAAAAGTCAGGGTTTCCACCAGCTCCTCGCCCATGTCCAGGCGGTCCAGGCGCTCGGGTGGCATCTGCGCCACCAGCGTCACCAGCGGCGTATTGGTCAGCAGGCCCACCCACGGCGGCAGGTCACCCAAACGTTGCAACACGTCGGTCTGGCTCAGCCGGAGCGGCAGGCGCAGCGTGCCATCGGGGGAGATATCGCCCTGCAAATTGCTCACGTGATGATGATGAGTTTGCGGCGCGCTACCGTCCAACTGGGTAATGGACGCCCGCACCTGCGATTGGGCAGGGTCCAACTGCCAGTCGGCCTGAACGGGCAGCGCTAGCAGCAGCGGAAAAAGAGCAATCAAGGCTTTCACAGCGTGTCTCCATAGAAGCGGTCATCAGCAGACCCCGGCCGCGCCGATTAGTGCCCGAAGGCCCGCAGGCAACCGCATCACGTCCGGTATCGCAGCCTGCCCGAAAAAGTGCCGCCCCACCACAAGATAGCGCCCCAAGGGGTAGCCGTGCCCCCACACATTCGCTATGATATGCACGCTTTTCGGGCCTATAGCTCAGTTGGTTAGAGCAGGGGACTCATAATCCCTTGGTCGTAGGTTCAAGTCCTACTGGGCCCACCACCTTCCTTGCTTCTTCACTCATGCCTTTTCTTCATCTTCATTATTTACCGCGCTTGAACGATTTCAGCATGCCCACAATGAGCAAGACTAAAAGAGCCCCAACACGCGCCACACCCCCATCATCCTCACCCAGCCGTCGCCAGTTCCTTCAACCGCTTGGTGTACCAGTTCTCTTGGCTGCTGGTCACGAGCAGGCGGCGGCGGGCTCGGGTCATGCCGACATAGAGTAGGCGGGCTTCCTGGGCTTGTTGTGTTTCATCGTTGCTGAGGGCGCCCAGCCCGCTGAGCAGCACCGTGTCGAATTCGAGGCCTTTGCTGCTTTGGCGGCTCAACAGCACCACTTCGTTGGCGTCAGGGTTGTAAGCGCGCTTGTCGGCAGCGTTCTGTAAGCAGCGGCTGGGAATGCCCGCTTTTTGAAAGGCTTTGTGGAAATGAAGCCCTTGGGCGTTGTTGGTGTACACCACGGCCATGCTGTTTAACGTGCTGCCTTGCTGTTGCCACGCCTTGATGCAGTGCACGAGATAGCGGCTCTCTTGTTGGTCGCTGTCGAAGTCGCGAAACGCGGGGGGTGGGCCGCTGACCCCGGCTACTTCCGGTGCGATCAGCGGCACATGGTCTTCGTCGGTGTCGTGCGCTTCGAGGAAGTCCCGCGCGAAGTCGTAAGCAAAGGTGAGAATTTCCCGGGTGTTGCGGTAATTGAGTTTGAGAATGGTGGTGCGACCGCGCGCCTGAACGCCAGCCGCCGACAGCGGGAATGACAGCGAGCCTTTGCGGTAGATGGACTGCGCATCGTCGTAGAGCAGCAGTAGCGAATTGGTGTCCGGGTCGATCATCTGAACGACCAGCTTGAGCCACTCCCGCTCGAAATCATGGCCTTCGTCGATCATCACGGCGGCGTACTGCGCGCGGGGGATCTGCTCTCGATCCACGGCGTCCATGACGCTCTCGACCTGGCGCTCGTAAGCAGGGCGGCTACCTGGCAGCAGGCTCACGTGGTAGGTCTTGAGCTGTAGGCCACACCATTCATGGAAGTGGTGAACCTGCACCTTATCGGCAATTCCTTTCTCGGCAATGAAGCAGCGGAGCCTGGCGGCCAGGGTGATGTTGAAGCACAGCACCAGAATCGGCTTGGTCGTTGCCTGGGCCAGGTGCAGGCAGCGGTAGCCAAGAATCAGGGTCTTGCCGGAGCCTGCCACGCCGTGGATCACGCGGTGGCCGTCACCCATGCTGCGCGCCAACTGTTCCTGGTGTAAATCCATGACGCGAACGATATCGGGCACGACCTCGGTCGAGGGCGTCTCGCTGCCTTCCTCGTCAGCGAACAGGTCCCCGGTGGGGGCGTCGATACGCACTTCCGGGAAGAGCTGCCAGCGAATCCTGTCGAGCTGAGGAAGGCTCAGTTTTTCGCCAAACCGATAGTTGAACATGTTCCAGAGGCGTTCCTGAAATGCCTCCGGGTCGGTGGAGGGGGCCATCTCGTCCTTGCAGATGACCAGGTGGCCCGGCAGCACTAGCTCCTGGTCGGCTTCGGCAATCGCGTTATTCCACTGCAGCCGAGTGATGTTGGGAAAGACCACCCCAAAGCCATAAGGAAAGCAGAGTTTTCCCCGGTAACGCTCGTCGCGTTGCGTGAGCTGCGGGTCTCGCTGTAGCTGGTTGATGGCGGAAAAGGCGCATTGGCGGGCCTGAGCCAGCGGGTTACTGACGGTCTTGCGCCCTTGAGGCGTATCGATCTCGACGCTGTCGGGGGTGATCGAGCGGAGCGTTTCGATCTTCCAATCTTTTACTTCGAGAAATAGCAGCCCTCGGGCAGGGTGCAGAACGATGAAATCTGGGTAGCGGCGCTTTTGCCCCAGCGGTATGTCGTACCAGACGATGTAGTCGTCTTCCAGCAGGCTATCGAGGCGTTGCGCGACACGTCGCTCGCCAGCGGTCATGCGGGGAATGGTGGTGAGCGTGGGGATGAATTTGGCCATGGTGTGAGGGCTCCGGTATCGGGCCATCTACCCAATCATGAAGTTTTATTTGGTAATTCATTCTATCCGGCGTATCGGGTGGCTTCAATTAGAAAACCCGGAAGTGACGATGCGGCGGGCAACCCGAGGTCACGTATATCGAAATGGCGCCATCGAGTGCTGGATATGGTGGGCTATGCCGGTGCCTGGCAGAGGCAGTGCAAGCTACCGCTGGTAACGGCGGCAGGGTGGCGGGTCAGTCGGCGTTGACAGCATACGCCCGCCACACGACGCTTTCTGTTGGCCCCTGATCCAGGTCGGCGCAGCTATCCACACGCTGGATCGTCGTGGCTTGGCAATAGACGGTCAGCTGGCCCTGGCCATCAGGGCGCTGCCATTGCCATTGAATCCGGCGCTGCTGCTCGTCGCCTTCGTCGTTCAGCAGGGTCAGGTGGGGTTGTTCTTGTGCATCACTCAAATGGTGCAGGGCGGCCAGTTGGCTGGCCTGCTGAGCGGGTGACAGTTGGGAGTCGCCACGATAGCCGGGTAAATAGCGCTGTTGGCGCGCCTCGCTGTGCAGGAACGCAGCCACTTCTGCAGGGGTGATGCGCCCGTACTTGCGCACGGGAGAAAGTAGCAGGAGGCTGGCCGCCAATCGGCAGCCGCCCAGGTGGCTGCTTTCCCAAACGTCGAAGGGAAGCTGCTCATCAGCCACCGTCTTGGCCAGTGCCTTGTAGGTTTGGTAGCCGTATTTGGCGCAGCATTTATCCTTTTTGCCGTGGGTGCAGCAGAGAATCAGGTCGTGCTCAGGGGGTGGCTGCTCCCATTGTTCCAGTGGAAGGTCGTGCTGCCAGGCGTGCAGGAAAGTCTCCAGGTGCTCGCGGGCCACGCTGAAGTGGCGCCTTTCCGGCATCAGAAATACCCGATGCTGATGGTGATCCTGATGATGCCGATGAATCAGGTTGATTCTGCGCCCGCTGGCGGCAATGCGGTCCAGCGTGTGTTTCAGTGGTTCGCTCATGTCGCTGGCATGTCGCAGGGTGCGAAGCCATTTTGCTCGGGGCCAGCTGATCAGCAGGTTGTGTTCCAGGTGGGCTGCACTCCCGGCCAGAGGGTCGTTCTGCTGGCGGCTCAGGTCGGCGCAGAAGGTGTGTTTCATGAGGCCATGGCTCGCTTGAAAGGCACGCAGACGGGGCTGCCGCTGGCGGGGTCGTGCAGCACATGGGCATCCAGATCAAAGACCCGTTTGAGATTGTCGGCGGTAAAGACGTCGTTGGGCGAACCGCGCGTCACGATGGCGCCTTCGCGCATCATGACCAGTTGATCGGCGTAGGCGGCGGCCAGGTTCAGGTCATGCAGTACCAGCAGCAGCGTACGGCCATGATCGTGAGCCAGGCGAGAAAGCAGCGCCAGCAAATCGACCTGTACTTTCAAATCGAGAAAGGTGGTGGGCTCGTCCAGGAGAATCAGGTCGGTCTGCTGCGCCAGCACCATGGCGATCCAGCAGCGCTGGCGCTGGCCGCCAGAAAGCGCGTCCACGCTGCGGTTGGCGAACTCCGTCACATTGGCATAGGCCATGGCCTCACGGATGGCGGTGGCGTCGCGCTCGGCATCCTTGTGCCATAACCGCTGATGGGGGAACCGCCCCATGCTCACCAACTGCCGCACGCTCAATCCCTCTGGCGCCACTGGCCCCTGGGGCAGAATGCCCAACCGCTGAGCCACCTCTCGGGTGCTGCTGCGGTGTATATCCTTGCCATCCAGATAGACGTGCCCTGCCTGCGGGGTCAGCGTGCGGGCAAGGGTTTTGAGCAAGGTGGATTTGCCGCTGCCATTAGGGCCCAGCAGTACCGTCAGCTTGCCCTCGGCCACGGCAATGTCGACCCCATCCAGCACTCGTCGCGATTCATAGCCTGCCTGCAGGGCATCGCCTTTCAAGCGAGGAGGGGGAGGGCTCGTGGCGGACATGGGCGAACTCACAAGAAAATACGAAGCTCAGCACCCTAATTCAAAACATTCTCATTTTCAATGGTGATGCCCGGCACCGAGCGCCCAAGGCAAAGCGACATACCCCTCAGTCATTTCATTATATCGAACGGTTCGTTCCCCAAGCCTAGATCTTTCTTATCTTATATGCATAATACAATCATTATCATTTAGTTATGAGTTGCGTTTGCAGCGAAGGAAGTTCACGTCACACTGATCCGCAGGGGGATAAAAAGAACATGCGTACGATGAAGCGTCAGGTATTTTGGCCGACCGTCACGTTGGCCGGTCTGGTGTCGGCCAGTCAGGCCCATGCTCAGGAGAGCATCGAGGTAGAGCCGCCAAGCAATCGCAACAATACGGAGCCCACCGTGGTGGTCACGGCGTCGAGAACCAATACCACCAAGGAGGACTCGCCGCAGACCGTGCGCATCATCAGCGAGCAAGAGATCCAGCAGCAGCTGCAGCTGACCAGCGACTCCTCGCAAATTCTCAGTAATCTGCTGCCTTCCTACTCACCCAGCCGGCAAAAGATGAGTGGTAGTGGTGAGACGCTGCGTGGCCGCAGGCCCTTGATCCTGATCGATGGTATTCCTCAGTCCAATCCGCTGCGCCCCACTGGGCGCGAGGCCCACACCATCGATTTTTCCATGGTGGAACAGATCGAAGTGATCCAGGGGGCCAACGCCACCAACGGGATTGGCGCGGAAGGGGGCGTCATCAACCTGGTGACCAAGCGCCCAGAGCCGGGGTCGTTCAACCAGCACATAGAGGCCCAGGTCACGACGCCCACGCGGGAGCTGGATAGCGATACCCTGAGCTATCGCACCACTTATGGCGTCAGTGGCAACAGCGGAAACGTGGATTATCTGTTTTCCGCCAGCCTGGAAGACCAGGGGCTGTTTCTGGATGGCAATGGCCAGGCGGTGGGGGTGGATAATACCCAAGGCGATCTCATGGATGCGCGGTCGTTCGATATTCTTGGCAAGTTGGCGTACTGGTTCGATGATGACCAGCGCCTCCAGTTCACTCTCAATCACTACAACATCGAGGGGCATAATAACTATCTGAGTGTCACCGGAGATCGCGCCAATGGCGTGGTGACCACTTCCGAGCGCGGCACGCCAGAGGGGAAAGCGCCCTATAACCGGGTCTGGACCACCGGCTTGAGCTACGACCATTACGACCTGGCAGGCATGCACTTGAGTGCCCAGGTGTTCTATCAGGATTATGAGGCGCTGTTTGGAGCCGATAATTCGGCGACGTTCCAGGACCCCGCCTATGCCCCCATCGGCACTTTTTACGACCAGACCATAGCCGACACCTCGAAATGGGGCACCAAGGTAAGCTTGACCCGCGAAGACCTGCTGGATGATCGCCTATCGCTCACGGCGGGCTTCGATACGCTGTTCGATGACACCGAGCAGTACCTCTACCAGACCGACCGTACTTATGTGCCGCCGGTAGAGTACACCGACCTCTCGCCATTCCTTCAGGCGGAGTTGCGCCCGGCAGAGTCGCTGCTGCTCTCGGCGGGGGTGCGCTACGAGTACGCCAAGCTGAACATCGACGACTACCAGACGCTTTACACCCGCAATGGCGTGGATGTGGAAGGGGGCTCCCCCAGCTTCAATGAGACGCTCTACAACCTGGGGGCCGTGTGGAAGCCCGTGCAGCACTGGAGCCTGTTTGCCAACTACTCCGAAGGTTTCACCGTGCCCGACGTGGGGCGTGCGCTGCGCAGCATACAAACCCCGGGGCAGTCGGTCGACAGTATCGAGAACCTGCGCCCTATCGTCACCGACAATATCGAAACCGGTGTTCGCTACGACGATGGTCGGCTGGCTGCCGAGCTGAACTACTATGTGTCGTCGTCTGATTTTGGCAGCCGCCTGGACGAGCGCGACGGTGCCTTCTTCATGTCACGCCAGGAAACCGAGATCAAGGGGGTAGAAGCCGCCGTGGGTTACCAGTTCACGGATCAGCACGCCGGTCGGCTCTCCTATTCCCGCATGCGTGGCCGCTACGACAGCAACGACGACGGCAATCTGGATGCCTCGCTATCCGGCATCGATGTGGCCCCGGACCGCCTGGTGGCAAGCTGGTCGGCCAACTGGACCGACCAGCTCTCGACCTATGTTCAAGCCAACTATGCTTTCGACATGACCTTCGACGAGCCCGAACGTGAGTTCGATGGCTACCTGCTGATGGATGCCGCCGTGGGCTACCAGCTGCCGGTCGGGCGAGTGAATGTCGGGATATCCAACCTGCTGGATGAACAGTACGTCACCTACTACTCGCAAAGCGCGCTGGTCAATGACGAACGCTATTTTGCTGGCCGTGGGCGGACATTGACGCTGGGGTACCGTCTCGATTTCTGATCGCTGAGATGATCTTCATCGCCCATGGTGGCATCGAGAGCAGGCCGTTGGCAGCGGCTGCTCTCATCAATCAAGCAACGCCATGCTTTGCCACGCTTCATAACAACGCTGTATCGGCACTTAAATAACAACTTCGCAAAGTGACTAGCCAGGGAGGCAAGGAGCCACACACCCAGGAGTGTGCTGGACTTAAACGGATGCATTTTTGCGGAGGCCATATGAGCTACGCACGCGAGTCTCGATTACCAAGTGAGATCAGCCGACATGCTTCTATGCATGCGCTGTTGAACTGCCTTATCAAGGAAGTGGCCATTCCTGAACAGACTTTGCTGTACCGCTGGCCAGCGTGTCGCAAAGGTTTGCCAGAGTACTCGGAGGGAGCGCCACTACTGATTCGATGGTCGGCGTCACTCTCACTATGGGTCATGGTGGACCGCCAATCAGTGCTGGGTAGCCATTATTATCTTTCCGATACCTATGTGCGAGTGGCTGGCGATGATCGCTGGCAAGTTCTTGAATTGCCTGAACTGATCACCGCCTTGTTGGAGCACTGTGAATGGCATGAAGGAGCGCTCAATCAAGAGTTGAGTGTTCAGGCAAGGCAGAGCCAGAAGGTGATGTCTTCTATCGTGGCGCATGCCGCAGAGCAGCCGCGATGCACACCATTGGCAGACTACCCCAGTAGTGAGCAGGGACTATGGTTCGGCCATCCGAATCATCCCACCCCCAAGGCTCGGCAGTGGCCATCACATCTGCTACAGGACAAGCCCGCTTATGCGCCAGAGTTTGGCGCCACGACTCCGCTATATCAATTCTCCTTCCCACGGCATGGGCTGAGTGTTCGGGCGAACCGGCTCGAGCATGAGGAGGTATTGGCACAGGTGGCAGACCAGGGAGCAGCGGAAGATGTCGAGCGTATCGTGCTCAGCATGCATCCGGTGCAGGCCGAACTGTTCAAACAGGATGCTCGTGTCAGTGAGTTGTTAAAAGACAAGGTGATCCGCGACTTGGGGCAGAGCGGCTGGTGTGCTACGCCAACGGCGTCCATGCGTACATGGTATATCGAAGGGCATCCGTGGTTTCTCAAAGGGTCGCTGAACGTGCGCATTACCAACTGTGTGCGCAAAAATGCCTGGTACGAACTTGAGAGCACCTTGGTGATCGACCGCATCATGCATCAGTTGATGCAGGCGCAGGAGCCATCACTCGATGCCCTATGCGTGGCTCAAGAGCCTGCAACGGTTCATTGGGCGCCCGCAGGGAGTGACGATGAGCAACAGCGCTGGTTTCGAGAGCAAACCGGGGTCATTCTGCGCGAGAACTTCTGCCAGCGCTTTTCTCCTCAAACCTGCCTGTTGAGCGCCACCTTGTTTGCCCGCGACCCCGAGCTAATGCCTATGGTGCTCGACTTCATCGCGGGGGAGCCGAAGGCGTTACCTACGCCAGACAAGATCAGGGCCTGGTTTCAAGCGTACGTGGGCACACTGCTCGCACCGGTCATGGGGCTTTTCTTCCGGCATGGCATCGTCATGGAGCCGCATTTGCAAAACTGCGTCCTGATCCATGCTGACGGCACTCCTCGCCAGATGCTGCTGCGCGATTTCGAAGGTGTGAAGCTGACCAGCGACAAGGGCCTGGATTGGCTAGCGGGAGAGTCTCTACACCCGCGAGTGAAAGCTTCCATGACCTATAGCCGTCAACAAGGATGGAACCGTATCGCTTACTGCCTGTTCGTGAACCATCTCGCGGAGGCGATTCTGGCGCTGAGCTGGCAGCGCCCGGGTCTGGCAGATGCCTTGTGGCAGGATACGTTCGATGAATTGCATCGCGTCAAACGTGAACTGGACGTTCCCGCACCAGAGCTGGAAGAGTTGCTGGAAGGGGGCTCGCTGCCTTGCAAGACCAACTTCAAGTTGCGCCTGATGGCTCAGGCGGACAGGCAAGCTCAATACGTACGATTGCCCAATCCATGGGTTACCCAGACTGCCAAGCGGGAGGTGGCCTATGGATAAGTACACCCTGCTACCTGAGCATGTTCGCACGGCGATAGCGCAGCACCGCAAGCAGTCTCGTGATCCCATCGCCGCATTTTTTTACGACCTGCCAGCCCTGGCTGCCCATGGCCGGAGTATGAAGGCGGCATTACCCCCTGGGGTCGAACTGTTTTATGCCATCAAGGCGAATAGTGAAGCTGCGATTATCGATACGTTGGCTCCCATCGTGGATGGACTGGAGCTGTCCTCCGGCGGGGAAATCGAGCGGGCTTGCAACAGTGTCACGCCTCGGCCATGGGTAATGTCGGGGCCGGGCAAGCTGGATTCGGACATGCGATGCGCGATGCAACAGGGCATAGAGGCGTTTCATATTGAAAGCCTGAGCGAAATCGATCGTTTGCAGAGGGTAGCGGCGGAATTGAATCGCATACAGCCGGTACTGCTGCGTATCAATCCTGTTCTGCCCGCCGCCTTCTCCAGTCGGTTGAAGATGGCGGGGGCGGCAACGCCCTTTGGCATTGATGAAGCGCAGTTATCCGCTGCGGTCAGCGCCGTCGATGACGCCCCTAACCTCTCGTTGAGAGGCTTTCACAGTCATGCCATGTCACATCAAATCGAGTTGCGTCGCCATCAGCAGCTATTGGCATTCTACCTGGAACGCTGGCCACAGTGGCGAGCACTGGCGCGTGATCCCGAGCAACTGACACAGCTCAACGTCGGCGGGGGCATTGGCGTCAATTATCTCCAGCCTTCGCAACAGTTCGATTGGCATGGGCTGTGCCAAGCTTTGGGAGAGCATCTGAGTGCCATGCAGGCGCCTCCGTTGGTGCGTTTCGAAATCGGACGTTACCTCTCGGCGTTCTGTGGCTACTACGCCATCGAGGTGCTGGATACCAAGGTCAGTCATGGTGAAGGGTTTCTGGTTTGTCGAGGGGGAACGCATCAGTTTCGTCTACCCGTGGCTCAGGGGCATGACCATCCGGTCATTCACTTACCCGAGGACTCCTGTCGTGCGAGCAGAGGCGAGAACCGCTCGTGGACGGTCGTGGGCCAACTATGCACGCCAAAGGATGTGTTGAGCCGCCGCCAAATGATGCGTGGTGTCGCGGTCGGCGATCTGTTGGTACTGCCCCTTGCTGGCGCTTATGGCTACAACATCTCCCATGCCGATTTTCTTTGTCACCCCCGGCCGGAGCAGCACTTCATTGAACACTCTTCGACGGCGGCTTCCGCCTCTGCCGACACGCACACGATTTGCGCGCAGGTGTGAGTGGGTCGGTAGGCCGTGATTCATTTCATTACGTCAAAAAGGTATTCCATGTCATCACATGAACGAGTGCACTCCCCTGCGACATTTGTCGAGACGACACGGGTGGACCCACCCTTTGCCTCCACGGACATATGGCGCCATCACGCACGCATCGAACGGAGAGTCATAGGTCAGTTGCTGCAAACGCTGCTTTATGAGGATGTATTGAGCTATACCGCCGCTCCGAACCCCGCCGACGCACGTGCCGGAGCAACGCGTTTTTCATTAACCCTGGGAAGCCGTCGTTACCAGGTCGATGGCTGGCGATGCCACAGCTTTCAGCTGATTCGCCTAGATCACGCCACGCTGCGGGTATGCAAGGCGCAGGGCGACGCTGAATCCATAAGCTTGCAACGCTTTATGACCGACCTGGAAGAGACCGTGACGGATACTGCGATTCAAGCGGGCTTTGTCAACGAGTTGGTCCAGACGTTGATCAAGGATACGCAGTCGTCTGCTTGCACGGGTAATAGTGGCGCTGAGCCTCATGCGTTGGAAGCCGATGCTCTCGAGAACTATTTTACCGACGCCCACAGCTATCACCCTTGCTACAAGTCACGGCTGGGCTTCTCGCTACGGGATAATTGGTGTTATGGGCCAGAGTTTGCCAATCCTCTCAACGTGTTCTGGCTGGCTGTGCCAGCTCACTTGGCACAGGCTGGCGCCGTCGATGGCCAGAAGGTGGCTGAAAGGGCCTTGCACGAGGCTGGGGCAGATGTGCTGGCACGCTTGGAGAAGTATCTGGAGCGTCGGCAGTGCCTGCGCGATGACGTCGTTCTGGTGCCGGTGCATCCATGGCAGTGGGAAAATGCACTGGTCCACGTGCTGTATCCTGAGCTTGCCAGTGGCGAGATTGCGTTTTTAGGGGAAGGCAACTCGGTTTATACCCCTCAACAATCGATACGGACCTTGGCACCGCTCGAGCGTGACAAGCCCTATCTCAAGCTGGCGCTGAGCATCACCAATACATCCAGTACGCGCATCCTGGCACGCCACACGGTCACCAACGGTCCGATCATTACTCAATGGCTCCAGCAGTTGGTAGCAAGCGATGAGGTGGCAACCTCCGCTGGTTTCGTCCTGCTGGGAGAGGTGGCAGGTGCCGCCCTGGATGAACGGGCATTTCCCGCGGCGCGTTATAACGAAATCTATGGCAAGGTCGGTGCCATCTGGCGGCAAAATATCAGCCATTTCCTGGATGAACGAGAGCGAGCCGTGCCCTTCAATGGGTTGAGCCAATTCGTTCGCAACGCTGAAGGCGATCCCTCTACGCCTTTTATCTCTCCCTGGATAGATCGCTATGGATTGGAGACCTGGGTTCGCCAGCTCATCTACGTTTCCACGCTGCCCATTATCCACCTGTTGTTTGCCGAAGGAGTGGGCATGGAATCTCACGGCCAGAACATCGTCGTGATTCACCGAGATGGTTGGCCGACGCGGGTGGCGCTAAAGGATTTCCATGATGGAGTTCGGTTCAGCACTGCTCATCTTGCGCGCCCTGAATTGGCACCCGATCTCGAACCCGTCCCCCCGCGTCATGCTGCGCTCAATCGTAACTCCTTTCTCGTGACCGACGATGTGACGGCCGTGCGTGACTACTCCTGCGATGCATTTTTCTTTATCGCACTGGGCGAAATGGCCATTTTTCTGCATCGCCACTTTGGCTTCGAAGAGCCTCGTTTCTGGTCGATCACCGCCGAGGTGGTGAAACAGTATCAGCGTGACAATCCACAACATGAAGAGCGCTATCGCTGCTTCGATATCTTTGCACCGGAGTGGGAGGTGGAGGCTCTGACCCGGCGTCGGCTGTTCGGGGATGACCGCCCACAGGTCAAGAGCGTACCCAACCCCATGGCTGCCTACGCACCTGGTGGAGAAACCTCATGTTGAGAGCCAACCAATTAAAGCAAGCGCTGCTCGAGGGTAGAGAAGTGCATGGTGTGATGGCCTCCATGCCCACGGCCGCATCGATAGAGCTGATTGGAGAGGCAGGCTTTGATTTTGTCGTCATCGATACCGAGCATGTCCTGATCAACCCGGAAACCATCGAGCACATGATTCGTACGGCCGAGAGTTACGCCATGACGCCTCTGGTCAGGGTTGCCGATGCGGAACCCAAAGCCATGCTGCGTTTGCTGGATGGTGGGGCCCAAGGCATCGTGCTGCCTAACGTAGAGTCGGCGGAGACGTTGCTCAGTGCTGTCGCTGCCTGCAAATACGCCCCCGAAGGGCAGCGCAGTCTCAATGCCGGTCGCCCAGGCGGGTTTGGAAAAACGTCGCTGGCGGAGTACGTGGTGCAAGCGAATAGAGAGGTGATGGTCGTTGCCATGCTCGAAAGCCGCCTCGGCGTGGAGCAGATAGAGCGTATTTGTGCCGTTCCGGGGCTCGACATGGTGATCGAGGGGGCTGCCGACCTCTCCCAGTCCCTAGGTGTGACGTGGCAAACCGGACACCCGGATGTGATTCGGGCGCTGGAACATGTCCAGCGCACAGCTCATGAACACCACATCCCTTATTGCGCCTTTCTGCGCCAGTCAGACGCTAAAGCGCGATGGCAAGCGCGGGGAGTGAACACCTTCATGCTGGGAGACGAGAGGGGGATCGCGTTCCGTGCTTTGCAAGGGGCGCTGCATCAGGCCAGAAGTGGGTCAGTCTGAATTCACAGTCAATGTTGCTAATGTTTTTTGGGGATTTATGAACATGGAAATCGTTAACGCCCAGTGCCCTTCGCAACGTCAGATTCTTCAGTATCTGGTAGATGGATGCTTGGTAGAGGGCTTGCTGGAGCATTTGAAGGCAGAGTGGATCAGCACGACGCAAGTGGATGATCGCCTTACCTGGCTGCCTCTCTTGGGTGATCATTCGCACGATGAGACAAAGCGTATCTGGTATTGGCCCCAAGGGGAGAGTCAGAGTATTGCGCTGCTGCTGCAGCCTGGGATTACCCAGGCGTGGGAAAAAGTGCCTCATACCCCCGTGATGCTGGTCGACCACCCTGAGAGGCAGTGGCATAGTCTGGACGCCCTGGCGTTTGCACGACGACTCTTTACCGCAGGCACCTCAGGGAAAGAGGCGTCGTTCACGGAGGGGCAACAGGTATTTCTTCGCGCGCTGTCCGACACGCTTTGGCAGGCTGCCAGCTCGGTGGACCATGATGTCAGAACCGAAGCGCTGTCGATGCTTTCTACCGCTGAGCATTTCAAGGTAATGGAGCAGTGGGCATCACTTCTCGATCGACCTTATCATCCGATCGCAAAAGCCAAGCAAGGGCTGAATGAAGCAGAATACAAAGCCTATATGGCCGAGTTCAATGGCCCTATTACGCTGCGCTGGGTGGCCATCGACAAGCGCTGCTTGATGAGCGGAGCGGGTGTCACTGATAAAACACTTCCGCCGGTGCACTGGCTCGCCAGTGAAGCTGGCGCACAGGCGGTAGCGCAGGAGATGGATGTGCGAGGCGTGCGGCATACCCACGTCGCTCTTCCCGTTCATCCTTGGCAGCACGAGCATTCGTTGCCGCTCTGGTTGAAGACGGCTTTCGAGACAGGTGACTGTGTGTCGCTGGAGGCGGTGACCGAACCCTGGTGGGCTACCTCTTCACTGCGTTCTCTTGCCCCTACCGCCGACAGCACGCATTTCCTGAAGCTGCCGATGGCGATTCACTCTCTGGGCGCCTCTCGGTATCTTCCCGCCGTCAAAATGCTCAATGGCGATCTGAGCGCTCACTTGCTGCAGCAGGCCAAAGCGTTGGATGACCAGTTGGCCAAGGGGCTGTACCTTTGCGATGAAAGCAAGTGGTGGGCCTACATGCCAGAGGGGGCAACGCTATTCGACGAAGCGCCGCGCCACCTTTCCGCCATGGTGCGCAGCTACCCCAAAATGTTGCTGGAAGATGCGGATGTCCGCCTGGTGCCCATGGCCACGCTTGGGACGCCACTGCCGAAGGGCGAGCACCATGTGTTCGATGACTGGCTAGAGCAGCGTGATATGCCCGCTACCCCGGCATCCGTCAAGGCGCTGTTCGGTGAGCTCTGTAACCGCTTCTTTGACATCAATCTGCGCATGTTCCGCCTGGGCATGTTGGCCGAGGTGCATGGCCAAAATGCAGTGCTGGTCTTCAAGGCGGGCCACTGCGATGGTTTGCTACTGAGAGATCACGATTCCCTGCGTATCTGTGTCGAACGACTAACGCAGCAAGGAATGCAGGATCCGAGTTATCGCATCAAGCAGGGCCACTCCAACACCTTGTACCACGACAGTCTGGAGGCGTTGCTGTTCTGGCTGCAAACGCTCGCTATTCAGGTCAACCTGAGGGCCATCATCGATACTCTCGCGGAATATTATGCGCTGCCTGCCAATACCCTCTGGCTGACGCTGGCCGAACGGTTGAAAGCACAGATAACGACATTGCCGTTTGATCAACAGGATCGAACCCTGCTGATGACACAGCTGTTCGAGCAGAAGCAGTGGCCCTACAAGCGTCTTATTGCACCCATCATCGAGCGTGCAGGAGGGCCTGGCAGCATGCCCTTTGGTACCAGCTTGACCTGTAATCCTTTTTTGCAGGCAAACGCGTTGTCGCTACATGTGAAAGCAGAGGTAGCCATGGAGGAGTGATGTGCACGTGCCGCCCGTGGGAGCGGGCGGCATCGAGAAAAGTGCAGCGTCAGTAAAACCAATCGGGATGTTCGGCTTTCAGGGCCTGCCGTTTTTCCTCTTCCTGGGCCTGCTTCTTGCCTGCTGCCTCGGCCAAGGCGTCGGCACGGTGGGGGGGAACCACGAAGAGGCCGTCATCATCCCCGATGATCAAATCGCCAGGAGTAACCACACACCCTTCGATGGTAACCGGCGTATTGATCTCGCCTTCCAACGTCAATGCCCTTGTGGTGAGTGGGCTGTGGCCACGCGCGAACGTCGGGAGCGACAGTCTGGACAGGTGCTCCCAATCGGTGACGGCGCCATTGGTGATGATGCCAGCCAGTTGCTTACGCAGAGCGGCGTAAGCTCTGAATTCACCCCAGCAGGCCCGATGGTGGTCGTTGCCCACATCGATGACCAGGACATCGCCCGGACAGGCCATTGTCAACGCCTCGCGAATGATGCTGCCATCCACATGGGGGATGCGTACGGTCAGGGCCGTGCCCAAGAGCCGCACCGGACGCCTGACAGGTGAAAGCGTCGAAATGGCGCCGAAATCGGTAAAATGCCCCAACGTCGAGGTGGCGATGCGTGCGAAACGCTGCCGCTGTTGGAGCGAGAGGTGGTCCTTCCGAGGCTGGATATGAAACATGGGCAGTTCGTCACCATCAGATGCATGAAAGGCGGCAGCGACACTCAAGAACGCTGGTACCGAGTCCTGTGCAGTAAGTAAACAAAAAAGGGTGCTCCTATGCCGGCCACGAAAATACCGGCGGGTAGATCTTTGGGTAAAAAGGCCACCCGCCCCAGCAGGTCGGCGTACAGCACGATCAACGCACCTACCAACGCCGATGCGGGAATGAGCCTCATCAGGGAGCGGCCTACCAGCTTTGCCGCCACATGTGGGGCAATCAAGCCCACAAAGCTGAGAGCACCTGCATAAGCCACGGCAGCGCCCGCCAAGGCAACGCTGCACGCCAGCAGGCTCAATCGACTGCGTATGATGGCAACACCCAAGCCCTCCGCAACGTCATCTCCCAGCATCATGACGTCGGCATGACGTGCCAGGGCGAGGCAAACGGGGGTTGCTACCAACAGCCACGGCAGTATTCCTCTTACATCGCTCCACTGGGCGGCATAAAGGCTTCCGGTTAGCCACACATAAGCAGACATGGCTGCAGAGTCGTCGCTGGTCACGATAAGCAGTGTGGTGCAGGCCCCCATGGCGGCTGCCATGCCGATGCCTACCAGCACCATGCGAGATGGATGCAGGCCGTTCTTCCACGCAAGGCTGAAAACCAGGAGTGCCGACACCATTGCACCGAGCATCGCGGCAACCGGAAGCCAGTCGATGCTCAGGCTGCCGAGGAGTGCCAAAAACATGACGGCTGCCAAGGCCGCCCCGCTGGTGATACCAATAACGTCCGGGGAGGCCAGCGGGTTGCGGACAATTCCCTGTAGAACGGCGCCAGCCATGGCTAATGCAGCCCCCACCAGTATGGCCAGCAAGGTGCGTGGCAAACGCAACTCCCAGACGATGAAGGCAATGTCGCTACCTTGGGGGGCGGCCAGCGCACGTATCACTTGCATGAACGTCGTGGGAAAGCTTCCCAGACTGATCGACAGGGCCGTACTTGCCAACAGCAACAGGCACAGTGCCAGCATTCGGGGCAGCAGCCGGGCACTATGGGGCGCCACCGTTGAAGAAAACGAGGAAGTCGCGTGCGGTTTCATTGTCCTGCCATCTTGCGTCGTGCCAGATAAATAAAGAATGGCGTGCCAATCAGAGCCGTCATGATGCCTACCGGTATTTCCTGGGGCGGCATCAGAAAACGGGACGTGACATCTGCCAGTAACAACAGGCAAGCGCCCAACAGTGCGCAGGCGGGAAGCAACCAGCGGTGGTCAATGCCAAACAGGCCCCGCGCCATATGAGGCACAATGAGACCTATAAAACCGATCATGCCTGCCAGGGCAACGGAGCTACCAGCCAGGACAATGACCACGAGCCCCAGCAGCAGTTTGATCGTGGTGGCGGGCAGGCCCAGTCCCGTAGCCATGTCGTCACCCAGCAACAGTGCGTTGGCATGGCGTGCCAACAGGCCTGACACTACCAGTGCCCCCGTGAACAGAGGCAGCAGCGGCACGATCAGGGAGAGATCGCGCCCCGAAACCGAGCCTGCCAGCCAGTAGAGAACGCTTTCGAAACTTTGTTGATCGACGATCAACAGCCCTTGGCTGAAGGACACGAACATCGCCGTCACCGCGACCCCTGCCAGCACGACCCGCAAAGGCGATAGCTCGCCGTGCTGCCCTCGGCTGAGCAGCATCACCAGCAGCGCAGCGATAAGCGCCCCCAGCAGGGCAGCCCACACGTAATGAGCCGGTGTATGGAGTGGCAAGATGGAAACGGAAACCACGACGAAGAACATGGCTCCTGCGTTGATACCCAGGATTCCCGGTGACGCCAGCGGGTTGCGCGTCATGGTTTGCATCAATGCCCCGGCGATGGCCAGGCTGGCGCCCACCAGAGCAGCAATCACGGCACGCGGTAAGCGTTCGGTATATAAAATGATGTGGGGCACCTGGCCAGGATCGTAATGGAGCAGGGCGGCCCATAGCGTTGGCCAGGGTATTTCGGTAGTTCCCGACATGATGCTCATCATGAACGCCACCAGCATGGCGAGGGCTCCCGCCAGGAGTCCCATGCTTTTGGCGATGCCGCTATTCAACATCCGGTGGTGATTCCTTGTGTCACGGCGAACGAGGTAGCCAAGCACACCTGATTCTGTGTCGAGGAAGCCAATGGCTGTTGGTGCAGGCCATAGTGGCGATAAAGATCGTCGAGCATGGCATTGGCGGCAAGGATGCCACCGCCCATCATCCAGTTGATAGGATCGACCTCGAAAACACGTTGGCTCTTGACGGCGTCGAGTTGCTGCCACAACGGATGCGAAGCCCAGCGCTGATAATTGTCGGCAATGGCCGGGTTCGGTTCGAGCAGGACGAAAATCACGTCGGCATCCAGAATCGGGATGTTTTCGGTACTGGAAAGCTTCATTCCCCAGCCATGTGTGCTGAGCGTATCGGGCTTTTCAAAACCTAGCTCATCCAGAATGTCGCCAGAAAATCCGCCGGAGTAGATCCTCACATGATCACTCTTGAAACGTATCACGGCGACTCTTTGCGGCCATTCGGAGCCCAGGGAGTCGGCTATCTGCCGACGGAAATCGCTCACTCGTGTATCCCACTCCTGCAACAAGATAGCGGCTTCTTCCTGACGGCCCGTGTGCTCGGCCACTGCTGCCAGCGTGTCTTTGAAGTCAAATACGTCAGGGAGCGCTACGGTATTGGAAATGCGTGTCAGCAGGGGCTGTATACGCTCGTGCCGGAAATCGGTCGCCACGACCAGATCGGGGCTTAGCCAGGCAACCTTCTCCAGGTTGGGTTGAGTTTCCAGCCCCACGTATTCGACGCCATCCAACGCATCACGCAAGTAAGGATACATGGGTTTCTCCAGCCACGACTCGACCACTCCCACCGGCGTCAGCCCCAGCGCTACGGCACTGTCGGTGGCTCCCTGGAACAGGGTCACGATGCGTTGTGAGGTCGAGTTGCTGGCGTCGGGTGGGGCTTCTGCGCTTGCCCAGCTGTTGGCATGATGAGCCACGCCCATGCTCACCACCAGCAGTAACAGCACGGCGCTCATTCGCCGAGCCATGGGCAGCAGAAGAGGGTTCATTCTGCTCTCCTGGCCGAGTTGCTTGGCAACGAGGGGTGGGCGGTACCAGCTCGAGAAGCGCCGATCAGGCGGTTATCAGATTCCTCTACGGATCTGCCAAGCTGCCACGCCAGGGGAAGGCAAACAAGAGCGATACCGGCCAGAGCAAGAAATGCCATGTGCAGCGCCGTGGCGCTAGCGTCCGAATAAGGCACACCCTGTTGCAGGGCGGCGTGCACAGACACGTCGTAATAGATGGATAGTGCGACGATGCCCAAGGAGGAGGCGAGTCGCCGAGACATGTTGTTCATCGCAGAAGCCTGGGTCACGCTCTGTTCAGGAAGATCCTTCATGCCCACCGTGGAAGAGGGCAGATAGGCACACCCCATACCCACGCCGCGCAGGGCCATCCACGCGGCAATCATCCAAACGGGAGTCGCCGCCGTGAGCGTGCCCAAGCCTATCAAGCTAACGAGGGTGGCAATGAGCCCTACGCCAATACACCACCGGGGTGAGTAGCGATCGATGAGGCGCCCTGCCATGGGGGAGCAGATTGCCGCTACCAGCGCCGTGGCGAGAAACACCAGGCCCGTGGTCAGTGGGCCAAAGCCGAGCGTATTCTGCATCCACAGCGGCACGAGCAAGATGCAGCCGAACAGAATGATGGACTGCAGGCATGCCAGCATGACGCTTAGACGAAAGCGCCGATGGCTCAAGAGAGACAGATCCAGCAGCGGAGTGTCATGGCGCCGTTCGACCCTTACAAACAGTAGCAGGGCTGCAAGCCCAAGCATGATCAGCGCCACGGTTTGAAGGTGCAAAAGGTCCGTCAGTGTCTCTATTCGACTCAGTACAAAGAGAATAGCGCCCATCCCCAACGTGATCAGGGCAAAGCCCGTCAGATCAAAAGGGCGTTTGGACGGATGCGGCTCGGATGGCAAGTAGCGATAACCGCACAGTAGCCCCAGTAGGGCAAAAGGCATGTTCATCAAGAACAGTGCTCGCCAATGGCTGACTTCAAGCAGCAGCCCCCCAACCGTTGGGCCGATAGCGGGTGCCAACATCACGGCAAGGCCCCATATGCCACTGGCCTGGCCACGCCGTTCGCTAGGGTAAGCAGAGAAGATCAAGGACAGCGAGAGCGGAATCATCAACCCTGCCGCCATGCCTTGCAGGCCACGGGCGACGATGATGCCATCCAGGCTTTGGGCAATGGCGCCAAGCGTGGAGCCCGCCAAAAAGCCCCATAAGCCAAGCAGGTAGATGGGCTTTCGGCCAAATCTCCCCGCCAGATAACCCGTCAAGGGCATGGTCATGCCCATGGCAATCATGAACATGGTCACCACGAGGCTGACATGAGAAGCGCTGGCCTGGAAGGACGTCATCAGCTCGGCGACGGCAAGATTGAGCGCGCTATTGTTGAGGCTGACGGTGAAGGTGCCTAGCAATACACTGACTAGTACTCTCCTGCCATTGCTCATCATGATCGGCATATAGGTTCACTTGTCTGTGCTCGAGATGGTTATCCGGCAGGGCGGATATTCAGCGCAGACATGATGTCACGTCAGTCTATTTAATGCAAATAGTTATCAATTGTGTTGGGTAGGCGCATTACAGGATGGTAAAAGCGAGCTCCACCATCCCAAACACCGCCACCCCCGCCGCCACTGGCCAGCCCAGGGAGCGCAGGCGCCGCCATACCAGCAGCGTCACGCTCAGCCCGATGGCCGTGGCGAGCCACGAGGTCGGGCTGGGGTTGACGGGCACGATGGAAACCCCGAGCACGCCTGCAATCATCAGCGGGCCGAGAATCACCAGCCACTGCGGCATGGCATTGAGGCCGGTGTCGCTACCCAGGCGGCGCTGCATCCACAGAAAGGGCACCACCCGCATCAATAGCGTGCCCAGCGCGCATATCACCACGGCAACCCACAGCGATGCGCTCATGGCGTGTGCTCCCGGCTGCGAAAGGTCAAGGTGTAGAAACACAAGGCGCCGCAGGCCGCCGCCAGCGGAATGGCCACATTGCTCCAGCCTGCCAGGTTCAAGCCCAGTGCGGCCAGCACGGTACAAGTGGTGGCGGCCGCCCAACGTTTGCTGGTAAAGCGTGGTGCCACCATGGTGAGGAAGAGCGCAGGCAGGGCAAAGGGCATGATTTCTCCCAGCAATGGCCAGCGGGCGGTGACGGCTTCGCCACCGCTGGCTCCGGCGATGGTACCTATGATCCACACCCCCCAGGCCAGCAGCGACGCGCCCACGAACCAGGCAAAACGCTTGACCTCGGGGAGCTGCGGCAGGCGGGTGAGCGCCAGGGCAAATACCTGGTCGGTCAGGCCGTGCATCAGCCAGGGCCAGTGGCGGCTACGGGGTAGCAATGGCGCGAGGTTCGGCCCATACACCACATGGCGCACGTTGATCAGCAGGGTCAGCGCCACCACCAGCCACAGCGGCGCGCCAGCCGCGATCATGCCCACGAACAGAAACTGCGAGGCGCCAGCGTAGATCAGGGCCGAAATGATCGCGGCTTCCCAGGTCGTGAAACCCGCCTGGGTTGCGACCAGGCCAAACGACAGCGAAACGGGCACATAGCCACCCAGCAAAGGGATGGCTTCGCGAACGCCCTGAAAGCCTGCGCGCAGGGCGGAATGCTGGCTCGTATCGGCTGGCTCGATCGACTGGTTCACGATGGCGTACTCCCTTGGCCGTCAGTAGGAAACGTTAGCCTGGCAACTATTATGACCTTCTGTCAGGGGCGTGTCATGCGTAGAGAAGATTTCCAGTGGCATCTTTCATGCATGGTCTGTAGCGAGGCTGCTACGAGGAAGCGCGATGTATTCATTAGCCATGCTCAATCCCGTTAAGTCGATACTGCGCAGTGTGGCACTGCTGTTGCTGGGCAACGGCCTGCTCAACACGCTGCTTACCCTGCGGGGCACGGCGGAAGGTTTCTCCAGCGCGGTGCTTGGGATCATCATGTCCGGCTATTTTGTCGGGTTTATCTGCGGCACCTGGGTAAGCGGGCGCTTGATTCGGCGTATGGGGCACATTCGTACCTTTGGCTTCTGCGCTTCCATTTGTTCATCGGTGGCGCTGCTGCATCTGGTGTTTATCGACCCGTGGGTATGGCTGCCGTTGCGGGTGATCTACGGGCTTGCGTTCATTACCTTAATTACGGTGATCGAAAGCTGGTTGAATAGCCAAGCCGCCAGCCATGAGCGGGGGCGTATTTTTGCGGTATACATGGTGGTTAACCTGGGTGCCTTGGCACTCGCCCAACAGCTGCTGCGCCTCTCTTCGCCGGAAGGTTTTCTACTCTTTGTGGTGATCGCTATTTTGATCAACTGGGCGCTGTTACCCATTACCTTGACCCGTCGCGTTCAGCCCAAAATCTCCGAGCGGCCCAAAAGCAGCCTGCGTGCACTGCTGAGCTTTGCGCCGCTGGCGGTGGCTTCTGCCGCGTTATCCGGGCTGGCCATGGGGGCGTTCTGGTCGATGACGCCGATATACGCCACGCAACTGGGGTTTGATATTGGCGGTGTTGGCTGGGTCATGAGTGTGGCGATCATGGGTGGCGCGCTTTTACAGATCCCCATCGGCCGCTTTTCCGACAAGCATGACCGCCCCAAGGTGATGATCTGGGTGGTGCTGCTGGCGGCCTTGACCGCCGCCGCCATGCCCTTTGCCCCCAGTCACGAGGTGCTGCTGGGGCTCTATTTTATCTGGGGTGGTTTGGCGTTTTCCCTCTATCCGCTGGCGGTAGCGCAGTTGATTGACCAGCTCCATCCGGATGAAGTTGTCTCGGGCTCGGCGGATATGCTGGTCATGCACGGCGCGGGGTGTGCCGTGGCGCCGGTGGCTGCGGGGTCTCTGATGACCCTGGTCGGCAGCCACGGCCTGCCGATCTATATTGCCTGCGTCTTTACCCTGTTGGGTATCTATGCCCTCTATCGCCGCCGCCGTGTCAGGGCATGGGGCACGCATACGGCGCACTTCGAGCCGATGGTGCAAAGTAGTGCAGAGGTGTTGGAAATGATCTTCGATGATACCCAGCGCGACCTCTTTGATGACCCGAGTTTCTATGAAGAGGATGAGCGTGAGCGTTTGGCGAGACTGCTGAAAACATCCAGCGGGTAGTACGAGAGCGTCGTAGAGCCAAGTAGTTGAGAAGAGCCGTAGAGAAAACCGTGGGTAACCGTCGTGGGAGGGCGCGCGGGGGAGTGGCGGTGGCCAGCCGCCACTCCCCAAGGCAAACGCCTACGCGCGCTTCGCTTCTTGCGCCCGGCAGGCGGCAGCCGTAAACAGCACGTCGGTGGACGAATTGAGCGCCGTTTCGGTGGAGTCCTGCACCACGCTGATGACGAAGCCGATTGCCACGGCCTGCATGGCGACTTCGGTAGGAATGCCGAACAGGCTTGCCGCCATGGGAATCAGCATCAACGACCCACCGGCCACGCCAGACACACCGCAGGCCGCCAGGGCCGAGACGACGCACAGCAGCAGGGCAGTGGGGAAGTCCACGGCAATACCCAGCGTATGGGTGGTGGCCAGGGTAATGACGGTAATGGTGATGGCGGCGCCGCACATGTTGATGGTGGCGCCCAGCGGAATGGAGATGGAGTAGGTATCGGCATCCAGCTTGAGGCGGCGGCACAGTTCCAGATTCACCGGTATATTGGCCGCCGAGCTGCGCGTAAAGAAGGCGGTAATGGCACTGCCGCGCAGGCAGGTGAACACCAGGGGGTAAGGATTCTGGCGAGTGACCAGATAGACCAGCAAGGGGTTGCTCACCAGGGCGACGAACAGCATGCAGCCCACGATGACCCCCAGCAATTGGGCATAGTTGAGCAGCGCCTGCATACCGGATTCAGCCAACGTACCCGCCACCAGGCCAAAAATGCCAATGGGGGCCAGCCGAATCACCAGCGTCACGATGCGGGTAATGGCACTAGAAAGGTCTTGCAGCGCCTGGCGCGTGGTATCGGCCGCCTGGCGCAGCGCCAGACCCAGCGCAATCGCCCAGGCCAGAATAGCGATGAAGTTGCCTTCCATCAGCGCGCTGACCGGGTTGGTGACCGCATTCAGCAGCAAGTCACGCAGTACGCTGAAAATGTCGCTGGGCGGGTTGCCGTCTACCTGGCCGGCATCCAGCGTCAGTTCGGTCGGCATCCAGAAGCTGGCGGCCACCGCAATCAGCGCGGCGATCAGTGTTCCACATACATATAAAAGCAGCACCGCACGAATGTGCGTAGGTTGCCCTTGGCGATGTGCCGCGATAGCGGCAGCGACCAGTACGAATACCAGAATGGGGGCGACGGCCTGCAGGGCGGCGATGAACAGTTGGCCCAGCAGGGCAATATCGCTGGCGACCGTAGGGGCGAGTAGCGCCAGCAGCACCCCCGCAATGATCCCCATCACGATCTGGGGTACGAGCCCCCATTGTAACAGTGGTCGGAAGAGGGCAGTGGCGGTAGCTATCATGACGGAACTCTCAGGTAGTGGGTGCAGATAGTAGGTGCAGATAGTAGGTGCAAATAGTAGGTGCAGTAGTCGGTGGAGCCGCGAGCTGGCAAGCCGCCAGCCCGTGCCTGAAAGGGGAAGTATTCTATCAGCTACGCAGAAGCTGTGGGGGGCTGCAAAAAAGCGCCTAAGGCTATCTCGAAAATGGCAGGCCAGAGATATACTGATATTAGCGTCTGGGCTCGGCGTCAGCAGGCTTGGCGCGCTAACGTGGTTTCCTCTAAAAAAACATCAGGAATACACCCATGCGTATCAAAGTGTGGCTCTTCTCTTTATTGCTGCTGTGCAGCTCGTCGCTCGTGATGGCGGACGATTACTATGTGGATATCACCAATCGTACCGGCTACACCATTTATTACATGTACGTGAGCCCAGCATCGTCTTCCAGCTGGGAAGAGGACGTGCTTGGGAGCGATGTGTTGATGAATGGTGATACCCAGCGGGTGACGTTGACGGGCTATCGCAGCCCTTACTTCGATATTCGCCTGGTCGATGAGGATGACGATAGCTATACCTTCTGGAACATCGATGTATCGCGCCAGGATATCGTGGTCACGTTGGAGCATCTGGACTAAAAAAAACGGCTTGCGCTCAGGGAGCGCAAGCCGAAGTAAGCCTTGTAGGAAACTGGGTAGTCAGTGCATCAAGCCACGGCGACAGAAACGAATGACGTCGCTTTCATCGCTTGATTAGCGGCACTGGAAGATTCAGCGTGCTGTGCGGCGCTCAAGGTTGCCATGTCGGCATAGGCCTTTTCGGTAAGCGTGACGACCTCCGGAGAGGTGCCCCATTTCAGCAGCATGTCATCGATGTGACGTTCTGCCGCTTCGAACTGGCCGCAATGGCAGAGCAGCTTGGCGATAGTGTAATCGCACTCGGGAGTGTCGAACATTTCTTCCCTGAGTTCGCGAATGGCCAGTTGCAGTCCTTCCTGAGAAATATCGGTCAACTGTGTAAATGGCATGCCACGTCTCCTTGTGAATGCTAGTGATCGCCCTTGAAGGGCCATCTTCCCTTGCTGTATCAGCAGGTTGATGCGTCAAATTGCTCTGTGGTAGCTATTTGTACGCGTCTTGTACCAATTGAGAGTAATACAGGGAGAGACGAGAATCAATCGCCGTGTGGCAGGTAAGGAAAAAATCACATGAATTAAAAAAATCCCCACGCGACAGGTGGGGATTTCAGTGGTGCTGTGGGCCGCTGGCGATGGGCTAAAACGTCATCATGGCCAGTAGTGTCATGGCGCAGCCCAGGAAAAACGCGCTGGTGGCAATGGCGAGCGTATCGGGCTCTTTGGCTTTTGCGCGGCTACGTTTCTGATCCATAAGGTATTTTTCTAAATGCTCACGGCTTCCTGGCTGTGTGCCTTTATAAAGATGTTGTCGCATCAGCTTACCTCCCTCAGGGTGGGTAATGTGTGTGACCCCCTCTAGCAATACTGCGGTAGCGCTTTGTCAGTGCTTGTTGTCACACTGTGTTCTGTCTTGAAAGCATAGACCATGGCGTCACGGAATAATTCATAAAAGCTATACAAAATGTTAACTATCGTGTCATGTCATCGTGATGGCGCAGGGTCCAGTAGCCGCCCCACAGCCGCGTTGCCGTGGTGATCAGGCAGGCTGCAGCGAACAGGTACGCCAACCAGGGGAAATGGTCGGGAAACAGGCAGAACACGATCAGCGCTATCACGGTTTCCGTGCCTTCCGTCAAACCCTCCAGGTAATAGAAAGCTTTTTGCGGAAAATGCGGGCGTTCCACTTGGTGTGCTCGAGCCGCAATCGCAAACGCCAGAAACGACGTGCCTGTTCCAATGAAGGCAAACAGTAACAGGGCCGCGGGCAGTGCGTTTTGCGCCGGGGCTGCCAGCGCAAAGCCTAGTACCACGGCGGCGTAAAAGACGAAGTCCAGCCCAATGTCGAGAAACCCGCCTGCATCGCTTTGTTGCTGGCCAAGCCTTGCCAACGCGCCATCCAGGCCGTCGCCTATACGATTGAGCACGATGGCCAGCAGCGCCCAGCCATAATGCTCGAAGGCCAGCAGGGGCAGGGCCAGCATACCGATTAGAAAGGCCGCCAGGGTCACCTGGTCCGGGGTGATGCGGCAGGCGTGAAGCGCGCGGGCGACCCAGCGTAGCGGAGGGTGGGTCAGGGGCATGGTAAAGCGGTCCAGCATGGGTGAACTCCTGAGCGGTGTGGGGCTCAGCCTGGAGCAGTGAAACAGATTTGTATACCTTGATTCTCTGCGGGCAACATCTTAGCCAATGCTAATAATTACGACCAAAGTGTTTAGACTTTGGTTGTAATTGCCGTCAATTTACTGGACTAATGGCTTATGGCAGTGAATAAAGGGCACCTCAAAAAAGCCAGACGCGCTGGCACATTTGTCCTTGGGTTGGCCCGTACGGCGCCCATTCGTTCACCCTGACTGCGAGCGGTACTTCATAATGCGCAGAACTGCCACGATGACGCTCTGGGACTCCCTTTGGCATTCCCACGACCAAGCAAAAAACCTCCTCATGTGTGCGCTGCCCACTTCTGGCACGGGCAGCGCTGGGCGAGGTGGTTCCTCTGACGCACAGCCAGGCAATCAGCCTCCGCGTCCGCCTGCCTTCAACACGGCGCAAAAAATTGGCCTGGTACTCGGGCCAGCTCTCTTTGCCTTTGTTTTGCTGTTTTTCCATCCGGCCGACCTGAGCTTCGAAGGGCGCATGGTGCTGGCTACCACGCTGTGGGTTGCCGTCTGGTGGATCACCGAAGCGATTCCGATCCCGGTCACCTCGTTACTGCCCATCATCCTGCTGCCGATTACCGGCGCCCTGGATGGCAATACGGTGACGGCGGCCTACGGTAACCCGATCATCTTCCTGTTCCTTGGCGGCTTCATGATCGCTCTGGCCATGGAAAAATGGGATCTGCACAAGCGCATTGCGCTGTCGATCATTTCCATTTTGGGCACCAGCATCAATAGCATCGTCTTTGGCTTCATGGCGGCCACCGGCTTCTTGTCCATGTGGGTATCCAATACCGCAGCGGTCATGATGATGCTGCCGATTGGTACTGCCATTGTCTTCCAGGTAACGGAAGAGCTGAAAAAGAGCTCGGAAGACCACAGTGCCGAAATCGACAAGTTCAGCAAGTCGTTGATTTTTGGTGTGGGTTACGGTGGCACCATCGGCGGTCTGGGCACCTTGATCGGCACGCCGCCCAACATCATTCTGGCCGCTATCGTCAGCGAGCTGTTTGGCGTCGAAATTTCCTTTGCGGGCTGGCTGATGTTTGCCTTCCCCGTGGTGGTGATCCTGCTGTTCATCGGCTGGGTCATGCTGACGCGCTTCATCTATCCCATCAAGCTGGCCAAGCTGCCGGGTGGCCGTGCGCTGATTCGCAAGGAGAAAGAGGCGCTGGGCAAGATATCTTTCGAAGAGAAAGCCGTACTGGGCGTTTTCCTGTTCGCGGCATTCTTCTGGATCACCCGCTCGTTCCTGTGGCAGGGGCAGATCATCAACATCCCTGGCATCAACGACACCATGATCGCGATTGCCGCGGCCATTGCGCTGTTCCTGATTCCTTCGCCCTCCAAAGGCGGCTGCCTGCTGGACTGGAGCGTGGCCAAAGACGTGCCTTGGGGCATTCTGCTGCTGTTCGGGGGCGGTTTGGCCATCGCGGCGGGCTTCGGCTCTTCGGGACTGGCGTCCTGGATTGGCGGTCAGATGAGCGTTCTGGAAGGCGTCAATTTCATGCTGGTGATTCTGCTGGCCACGGGCATGGTGCTGTTCCTCACGGAAATCACCTCGAACACGGCCACGGCCACGATGATTCTGCCGGTACTGGCGTCGCTGGCGCTGGCGTTGAACATCCATCCATTCGTGTTGATGGTACCTGCGGCCATGGCGGCCAACTGTGCCTTCATGCTGCCGGTGGGCACGCCGCCCAACGCGATCATCTTTGCCACGGGCAAGATCACCATCATGGAGATGGTGCGCAACGGCTTCTGGCTGAACATCATTTCCATGTTCCTGATTGCCGCGGCGGTCTACTTCATGTTGCCGGTACTCTGGGGCGTGGATTTGACCACATACCCGGACGCGTTCCGCAACTAACCCGGTGTGTCGCCGCTGGCTCCTCTGGTGGGCCAGCGGGAAGCCACCAGGCTCCGGCCCCGCCCTCGTGCGGGGCTTTTTGTGCTCGGCTTTTGTGCGTCGTTGGCCATCGGGTTGGTATGATGCGGTCATACTTTCTGGATCGAGCCTGTCATGCGACTACTTCATACCGCCGACTGGCATTTGGGTCGGCTGTTTCACAATCTCTCGCTGCTGGACGACCAGCGTCATGTCCTGCAACAGCTGCTGACGATCATCGACCGTGAGCGCGTGGATGCGGTGCTGATTGCTGGTGATATCTACGACCGCTCGGTGCCCCCGGCAGCGGCGGTGACCCTGCTGGATGAGATACTGGCCGAGCTGTGCGAGAAACGTGGCCTGCCGGTCATCATGATCTCTGGCAACCACGATGGCGCCGCGCGGCTGGGGTTTGGGGCGCGTCATCTGCGCCAGGCCGGGTTACACATCCTCACCGATTTGGCCACCTGCGATCAGCCGGTGACGCTTGCCGTCGATGGCACGACGGTGGATGTCTTCGGTATTCCCTACGCCGACCCGGAGTACGTGCGCAGCGAGTTTGGCGCCGACGTGCGCGATTTCGATGCCGCCCACCGCCACCTGCTGGAGCGTATTCACGCCCAGCGCCATCCCGCGCGCCCGGCGCTGCTCATGAGCCATTGCTTCGTGGAGGGCGGGACGGCCAGCGAGTCCGAACGCCCGCTCACCCTGGGCGGTGCCGAAAGCGTTGCCTGGGAACCCATGCAGGGTTTCGATTACGTGGCGCTGGGGCACCTCCATGGCCCCCAGTACCGCGGAAGCGAGCACATCCGCTATAGCGGCTCGCTGCTGAAATACAGCTTCTCCGAGGCGACGCAGCGCAAGGGCGTCACCCTGGTGGAGATGGGCAGCGAAGGTCTGGTGAGCATCACCCAGCATCCGTTGACGCCCAGGCGCGACGTGCGCGTGCTGGAGGGAGAGTTGGCGCAGCTGCTGGCCATGGGGGGCGAAGACCCCGGTGCCGATGACTACCTGCTGGTGCGCCTCACCGACCGGCACGCCATTCTCGACCCCATGGGCAAGCTGCGGGCGGTGTATCCCAACGTCCTGCATCTGGAGAAGCCCGGCATGCTGGAAACGGCAGGTCGCCAGTCGCTGAGTCGTGAACGACTCGCTTTCAGCGCGCTGGACATGTTCAGCGATTTCTTCGCCCAGACCAGCGGCGAGCCCATGAATGACGAGCAGGCCCGCGCCATGGGCGAGCTGATCACCGCCCTTGACCGCGAGCAGGAGGGGCCAGCATGACGCCTTTGACACTGACCCTGCAGGCCTTTGGCCCGTTTGCCCGGCGTGACACCATCGACTTCACCGCGCTGGGCAAAAGCCCGCTGTTCCTGATCAATGGCCCCACCGGTGCTGGCAAAAGCTCGATACTCGATGCCATCTGCTTCGCACTTTACGGCCAAACCACCGGCAATGAACGGGACGCTGGCCAGATGCGCTGCGACCAGGCTGCGCCAGACCTGCTCACCGAAGTCACCCTCACGTTTCGCCTGCGGGAAAGCACCTATCGGGTGCGCCGCGTGCCCCAGCAGGAGCGTCCCAAAGCCAATGGCGAGGGTACCACCACCCAGGCTGCCGAAGCCCAGCTGTGGCGGCTGACCCCAGAAGGTCAGGAAGACGAATGCCTGGTGGCGCGCAAGGTCACCGATGCCAATGGCCAGCTGCAGCAGTTGCTGGGGCTGGATGCTCGTCAGTTTCGCCAGGTGATGGTGCTGCCCCAGGGCAAGTTCCGCGAGCTGTTGCTGGCAGGCTCCAAGGAACGCGAGGAGATTTTTGCCCAGCTGTTTCAGACCCAGATCTTCCAGCGCATCGAACAGCGCCTGGCGGACCAGGCCAAGCACATCGTGCGTGAGGTGAACGACCACCGCCAGCGTGTACAGGGCATGCTGGCGGCCAGCGATGTCGAGAGCGAAGCCGCCCTGGAAGCTGCCCTCGCTGCGCTGGCCCCTGACCACCAGACCGCCAGGCACGACCTGGCCCTGGCCGCCGAGCAGCGGGAGCAGGCCGTGGCGGCCGCCCAGTCGGCGGCAGCGCTGGCCCGCCAGTTCGCGCAGCACGCCGCGCTGGTCAATGCCAAGGCCGCGCTGCTGGTGCAGCAGCCGGCCGTGCAGCGTGCCCAGCAGCAGCTGCGTCAGCATGAGCAGACCCAGGCCCTGGCAACACCGTTTTATGCCCGGCAAAGCGCCCAGCAAAACGCCACGGCGGCCCAGCGCGAGTGGGCCGCCGCCGAACAGGCCATTGCCCCGCGCCAAGCGGCTCACCAGCAGGCTCAGGAAACGCTCGAGGCGGCCAATGCCCAATATGAACAGCTGCCCGCCCTGCAACGCCAGGCCTATGCGCTAGAGCAATCTCTCGATCAGTGTCAGGCATTGGCCACGCTGGAGAAACAGCAGCAAGCGCTTGCCCAGCAAGTGGCCCGGGCGCGCGAAAATGCACAGCAGAAGCAGCGTGCGGCCACACAACAGGAGCAGCACGCCATCGAGCAGGAGATGCGCTGGCACCAGGGCCAGGCGGCTCTGCTCGCTGAGCAGCTGGAGGGTGGCCAGCCTTGTCCGGTGTGTGGCAGCCGTGAGCATCCCGCGCCTGCCTCGACGGCCCAGCTACTGGTCACGCAAGAGGAAGTGAAGCAGGCGCGCAGCGCCCATGAGCGCGCTCGACAGGCATGGGTGAGCGCCCAACAAGATGCCCAGCGCCTGGAGCAGCAGGCCGAGCACGTCGGTGAGCAGTGCCAGAAGCTGCGCGAACAGCTGGGCGATAGCGCATCGCTGGAGAGCGTGAATGCCTCGTTAGCGGCCGTGAAGCGTGAGATGGACACCTGCGAGCGGAGCTGGAAAGCCGCCCAGAGCCAGGCCCAGACCGCCCACACGGCGTTCACCCAGGCGCAAACCACGCTCACTCAGACAACCCAGCGCCAGGCCGAGGCGCAGCGGACGCTGGAAGCGGCCCAGGCCGAGTGGCAAACGGCCCTGCAGGGTAGCCCCTTTGAGGATGAGCAGGCATTTATTAATGCCCGTCTGGACACCACCGAGCAGCAGCGGCTAAGTGACGACGTGGCGCGCTTTCAACGGGAACTGGCCAGGCTGGAAGGGCAGCTCGAAGCCAGTGCGCCGCTGCTGGAAGGCAAGACGCCGCCCGACGTTGCTGCCCTCGATGCCCAGGCTGACAACAGCAAGGCCCGGGAGGAGGCGTGCCGACAGCATTACCAGCGGCTGAGCGCACGGGTAGACCAGCTCACTGCCACGCGACAGCGATTGGCAGAGGCGCGCAATGTGGAGGCGGCCCTGGACGAGCAGTACAAACTGTGGGGTACGCTCAGCGAAGTGGCCAACGGGCGCACCGGGAATCGCATCAGCTTGCAGCGCTTCGTGCTGGGTGTGCTGCTGGACGATGTGCTGATTCAAGCCTCCGCGCGCCTGGTGCGCATGAGCCGCGGGCGCTATCAGTTGGTGCGACGAGAAGACCCTTCCAAAGGTAATAAAGCCTCCGGCCTGGAGCTGGACGTGGCCGATACCTATACCGGCAAGAATCGCCCGGTGGCGACGCTTTCCGGCGGCGAGTCGTTCATGGCTGCGCTGGCGCTGGCGCTAGGGCTTTCCGATGTGGTGCAAGCCTATGCAGGCGGTATTCAGCTGGATACGCTATTCATAGATGAAGGCTTTGGCAGCCTCGACCAGGACGCGCTGGACCAAGCCATCGCCATGCTCAGCGAGCTGCAGATGAGCGGGCGCATGATCGGCATCATTTCGCATGTCAGCGAACTCAAGGAGCAGATGCCGATTCGTATCGACGTGCTGCCCAGCCGTCAGGGCAGCACGGTCGTGGTGAAGGGTGAAGGGTGACGAGCCCGGCGGTTCACGTTGCGTTCATGTTCGATGCTTTATAACCAGAACCGATCAATTCACGATGATGACCCGAAGGGGGAGCAAGGATGAATGCGAGCAAGATTCTCCAGCAGTTGATGAATCAGGCCAGTGGTGGCAAAGGCGGCCGTGGTGGCATGGACGTGCAGGGCATCATGGATGGGTTGTCGCGGCAGTTGGGCGGCAGTGGCAGCCAAGCGGCGCGCTCCGGCGGCAGCTCGGGCGGGTTCGACATGAAGAGCCTGCTGGGTGGCGGGGCCATGGGCATGCTGATTGGCTCCAAGCGAGGCCGCAGCATGGGGGGCAAAGCGCTGAAGTATGGGGCCATTGCCGGGGTGGGCGTGTTGGCCTGGAAAGCCTGGCAACGCTCCCAGGCCAACGGCGGTGCCACGGCGGCGTCGGCAGAAGGGGAGCGTGTCGAGGTACTCAGCGGTGAGTATCAGGAGCGCCGCAGCCTGGAGCTGTTGCAAGCCATGATCATGGCAGCCCGCGCCGATGGCCATATCGATGAACAGGAGCAGGCGCTGATCACTCAGCAGATCGATGCGCTGGGTGCCGACGACGAGATGCACCGCTGGGTAGAGCAGCAGCTGCGCGCCCCGCTGGACGCCAGGGCACTGGCTCGTGAAGCAGACTCCCCCCAGGCCGCCCGTGAAATGTACCTGATCAGCGTGGCGGTGACCGACGACCAGAACCCCATGGAACGCGCCTGGCTGGACCAGTTGGCCAGCGCCCTGAACCTGTCGCCCGACATGGTGGCAGAACTGGAACATCAGGCCCAGCAGGCCAGCTGATGCTCGATATCGTTGGCACTGCCAACTTGTGGTTAGCCACCGGTTTTGGGCTGGGGCTGATGCCCGTGGCCCCAGGCACGTTTGGTTCCTTGCTTGGCCTACCGTTGGCCTGGTGGCTGTCAGGTCGCTCGACCCGTCAGCAGGTGGTCATCATCACGCTGATGCTGTTGGCCGCCGTGCCGGTGTGCCACATGGCGTCCCTGCATTTTGATGGACAGGATCATGGCAGTATCGTCGCCGATGAATATGTGGCTTTCCCCTTGGCAGTGCTGGGGCTAAAAGCTGCCCGCCATCCGCTGGTGTTGGCCTTGGCGTTCGGCGTCTACCGCTTCTTTGATGGCCTGAAACCACCGCCTATTCATCTGGCGGAACATGTTACCGGGGGAGTGGGGATCGTGCTGGATGACGTGATTGCTGCGCTGGTAAGTTGGCTGGTGGTCGCGTTGCTGGTGACACTATGGCAGCGTCGGCAGCAAAAACTCGCCTAACGCCACTTTTTAAATGCGCCACTCATAAAGACGCCGCAGGTCGAGAAAACGACACTGCGGCGTTTTTATGGGTTAGCCCATCTTGAGCCGATGGGCTTGGTGATGTTAGCTTTGCACCACAATCACCGATTTAGCGTTGACGAACTCGTGCATGCCAAAGCCGCCGTGCTCACGACCGTAGCCTGAATCCTTCACGCCGCCAAACGGCATCTCGGGCGTGGCCACACCAAAGCCGTTGATGAACACCATGCCGGTATCGAAATACTTGCTGGCCAGCTCGGTGGCACGTTTCACGTCCTTGGAGATGATGCCGCCGCCCAGGCCGTAACGGCTGTCGTTGGCGATGCGCATGGCGTCGTCGTCATCCTTGGCGCGAATCAGCGCCGCCACCGGGCCAAACAGCTCGTCGTCGTAGGCGGGCTGACCGGGGGTGACGTCATCCAGCACCGTGACCGGGTAGAACGCGCCTTTGCCTTCCGGCTTTTCACCGCCGCAGAGGATTTTCGCGCCCTTGCGCACGCTCTCTTCCACCTGCTCGTGAAGGGTATCGCGCAGATCCACGCGGGCCATGGGGCCCAGGTCGCTGTCTTGCTGGCTAGGGTCGCCCGCTTTCAGGTCCTTCATGCGCGCCACGTAGCGCTCCTTGAACGCTTCGTAGTTCTTCTCGGTGACCACGAAGCGTTTGGCGGCCACGCAGGTCTGACCGCCGTTGAATACGCGACCGGTCACGCAGGTGTCGATGGCCACGTCCAGGTCGGCGTCGTCCAGCACCAGATAAGCGTCGTTGGAGCCCAGCTCCAGCACGGTCTTTTTCAGGTGCTCGGCGGCCTTGGCGGCCACTTTGCGACCAGCGCCGTCGCTGCCGGTCAGGGTCACGCCCCGCACGGCCTTGTGGGCGATGATGTTGTCGGACACTTCATGGGAAATCACCAGAGTGCGGAAGACGTTTTCCGGCAGGCCCGCCTCACGATAGATCTTTTCCAGCAGCAGGCCACTGCCGGTGACGTTTTCGGCGTGTTTCAGCAGCACGCCATTGCCCGCCATGATGTTGGCGATGGAGTAGCGCACGACCTGGTAGGCAGGGAAGTTCCAGGGCTGAATGCCGTAGATCACGCCCATGGGCGAGTAGGTGACGAAACCGTGCTCGCCATTACCGGGCTGGCGCTCTTCATCGGCCAGCTTGGTGGGGCCGTGTTCGGCGGTGTAGTCACAAATGCCCACGCACAGATCCACTTCCTGACGGGCCTGCTCCGGCAGCTTGCCCATCTCTTTCACCATGAGCTGGGCCAGGTCTTCCCGATGCGCTTTCAGCGCCTGGCCAATGGCCTTGACCACACGGGCGCGTTCGCCCAGAGAGGTCAGCCGCCAATCGAGAAAGGCCTCATGACAGGCCTCGACGACCTGCTGAGCCTGCTGGTCATCCATCAGTGTGTAGGATTCGAGGGTATCACCCGTGGTGGGATTGACGGTCTTGATCGTGTTGCTCATAAGATCTCCTATCTTTAGATCAACGGGACGTGAGGGGGTAGACCACACAGCGGCTAGTCGTTCCTTTAGGCCGACTGGTCTATTCACGCTGATTTTCCACTTTAGTAGAAAAATCCCCATTTGCCCAAATTTCGCGGTCTGTTCACCCGCCCACCCTTTGGCGCTTTTTATGGCGCCAGGGAAGGGCGGTGGGCCCACACGGTATCCAGGGTGTCCAGCGCTGCCTTGATGGTGGGCTCCATGGCGCGATCCTGTCGCCAGATCAGGCTCAAGGCGCAGGGCAGGCGAACGTGCTCGGCCACTGCCAGCCCGCTCTCCTGGCGCTCGGCCATGGCCAGCGCGTCGCGGGCCAGGCTCAGACCGACCCCGGCGCGCACCAGGTCCAGCATGCAGGCTTCCTGGTCGACCTGTGCCACTCGGTGCGGCGTGGCGCCGCTGGCAGCCAGCGCACGCTGGAGCAGGCGCGAGTGGGCCGACACGCTGGGGGTGACGATCCAGGGGAGGCTGGCCAGCGCTTCCCAGCGGGTGTCGGCCAACTTGGCCTCCCAGCCCGGGGGGGCCACCACGTGGTAATGAAAGTGGGTCAGCTCACGCCAGGCCAAGGCGTCATGGGCCGGGCCTTCGCCGGGCGGTGCCAGAAAGAAGCCCACATCCAGCTCGCTGTGCACCACGTCTTCCAGCACGCTGCCGCTCATGCCGTGGTGCAGCTCCGTTTCCAGCTGGGGCGCGCGGGCCATCAGGCGGCTCAAAAAATCGCCCAGGCGGATGAATTCAGGGTCCACGATGGTGCCGATGCGCAGCTTGCCGCGCAGGGTGCTGTGCAGGGCACTGGCGCTTTGTTCGAATGCCAGCGCACTGGCCAGGGCGTTTTCGGCGGCGGGCAGCAGGGCATAGCCATCGGCAGTGAGGCGCAAGCCCTGAGGGCGGCGGGTGAACAGTGTCAGGCCAAGGTGTTGTTGAAGCTGCTTCAACTTTAGGCTGACGGCAGGCTGGGTGAGGTGCAGCTGTTCAGCGGCGCGAGACACGCTGCCGGTATGGGCAACGGCCACAAAGGCCCGTAGCGTGGCGTACTCCTGCATGGTCGATGCCCTTCGTTGTCATGTTATTAGCAGAGCTTATATCCGGGTTAAAAATTACTCAATTGCTTGGCCTGTGGCGCCGGGTAGTCTAGGGCAGATTCTCCTCATCACTTAAACGATGTTTATAAAGGTAGCGACAATGACAACTCACGCCATTCACCACTTCATCAACGGCCAGCGCAGCGAAGGCACCTCTGGTACTTCCCAGGACGTTTTCAACCCGGCCACGGGTCAGGTCACCGGCCGCGTGGCACTGGCGTCGGCGGCGGATGTGGACACGGCCGTGCAGGCGGCCCAGGCGGCCTTCCCTGCCTGGGCCGACACGCCCCCCATTCGCCGCGCTCGGGTGATGTTCAAGTTTCTGGAGCTGCTCAATACACACAAGGATGCGCTGGCCGAGGCGATCACCAAAGAGCATGGCAAGGTGTTCACCGACGCCCAGGGGGAAGTGGCGCGTGGCATCGATATCGTCGAGTTTGCCTGTGGCATCCCTCAGCTGTTGAAGGGTGACTATACCGAGCAGGTGAGTACCGGCATCGACAACTGGACCGTGCGACAGCCGCTGGGCGTGGTGGCCGGGATCACCCCGTTCAACTTCCCGGCCATGGTGCCCATGTGGATGTTCCCCATCGCGATTGCCGCCGGGAATACGTTCATTCTCAAGCCCAGCCCGCTGGACCCCAGCGCTTCGCTGATGATTGCCGACCTGTTGCAGCAGGCGGGCCTGCCGGATGGCGTGTTCAACGTGGTGCAGGGCGACAAGGACTCCGTGGAAGCGCTGATCGATCATCCGGAGGTGAAGGCGCTGTCGTTCGTCGGTTCCACCCCCATTGCCAACCTGATTTACGAGCGCGGCGCGAAGCACGGCAAGCGCGTGCAGGCGCTGGGCGGCGCCAAGAACCATATGGTGGTGATGCCCGATGCCCATCTGGACAAGGCCGTCGATGCGCTGATCGGTGCCGCCTACGGCAGCGCCGGTGAGCGCTGTATGGCCATCAGCGTGGCCGTGCTGGTGGGCGACGTTGCCGATAAAGTCGTGCCGATGCTCACCGAGCGAGCCCAGGCGCTGAAGGTCAAGGATGGCATGCAGCTGGATGCCGAAATGGGCCCCATCGTGACCCGCCAGGCCCATCAGCGCATTACCGGTTACATCGAAAAGGGCGTGGCCGAGGGTGCACAGCTGATCGTCGATGGCCGTGAATTCGACGGCGCCAACGCGGGAGAGGGCTGTGCCGAGGGGTTCTGGATGGGCGGCACGCTGTTCGATCACGTGACCCCCGACATGACGATCTACAAAGAAGAGATCTTCGGCCCGGTGCTGGTGTGCGTGCGCGTGCCGGACGTGGCCACTGCCATTCAACTGATCAACGACCATGAGTTTGGTAACGGCGTGAGCTGCTTCACCGAAAGCGGTAGCGTTGCCCGTGAGTTTGGCCGCCGTATCCAGGTGGGCATGGTCGGCATCAACGTGCCGATTCCCGTGCCCATGGCGTGGCACGGTTTCGGCGGCTGGAAGCGCTCGCTGTTTGGCGATACCCATGCCTATGGCGAAGAGGGCGTGCGCTTCTATACCAAGCAGAAGTCGATCATGCAGCGCTGGTCTGACTCCATCGACGCCGGTGCCGAATTCGTGATGCCCACGGCGAAGTAACGCCCGCTCTTCACCGGAGTCATCTGCATGTCCAACAATACAACTACCCCCATGGCGGCTCGTGCCGCCATGCAATGCTTTGACTATATCGTGGTAGGCGCAGGCACCGCAGGGTGCCTGATGGCCAACCGACTGAGCGCCGACCCGAACAATCGGGTGCTGCTGATCGAAGCCGGTGGCCGAGACAACTACCACTGGATTCATATACCCGTCGGGTACCTGTATTGCATCAATAACCCGCGCACCGACTGGCTGTTTCGCACGGAGCCCGACCAGGGGTTGAACGGTCGCTCGCTGATCTATCCGCGCGGCAAGACTCTGGGCGGCTGCTCCAGTATCAACGGCATGATCTACATGCGCGGCCAGGCGCGGGATTACGACCACTGGGCGGAAGTGACCGGCAGCGATGCCTGGCGCTGGGAGAACTGCCTGCCGGACTTTATCAAACACGAAAACCACTACCGATTGGATAAAGGCAGCGACGGTGATGACACTCACCGCGCGTTTCATGGCCACGGCGGCGAGTGGCGGGTGGAGAAGCAGCGCCTAAAGTGGCAGGTGCTGGATGACTTTGCCGAAGCTGCCGTTCAGGCCGGTATTCCTCGAACCGAGGACTTCAATCGAGGTAGTAACGAAGGCGTTGCCTATTTCGAAGTCAACCAGCGCGACGGCTGGCGCTGGAACACAGCCAAGGCGTTCTTGCGCACGTCCTTGAAGCGGGACAACCTGACGCTGTGGCACTCCACCCAGGTGAACCGGCTCTGCTTCGAGCGTGATCAGGCCGTCCCCCGCTGCGAAGGAGTCGAAGTGGTGCGAGCAGGCAAGACTCTGCGTGTGCAGGCCAGCAAGGAAGTCGTGCTGTGTGCCGGCGCGATTGGCTCGCCCCACCTGCTGCAGTTATCGGGCATCGGTCCCGCCGAGCACCTTGCCGAGCATGACATCGAGGTCGTGCACGACCTGCCGGGGGTGGGCGAGAACCTGCAAGATCACCTCCAGATACGTTCGGTGTATCGTGTCAGCAATGCCAAAACGTTGAACGCCATGGCCAGCACGTTATGGGGCAAAGCCGGTATCGGATGGGAGTACCTCACGCGGCGCACGGGACCCATGAGCATGGCGCCGTCGCAGTTGGGCGCGTTCACGCGTAGTTCCGACGACCAGCCGTATCCCAATATCCAGTACCACGTGCAGCCGTTGAGTCTCGAAGCCTTTGGGCAGCCTCTGCACCCGTACCCTGCGATCACCGCCAGCGTGTGCAACTTGAATCCTACCAGCCGAGGCACCGTGCGCCTGAAAAGCGCCGACCCGCGCCAGGCACCTGCAATCGCGCCGAACTATCTGAGCACCCCCGAGGACCGCAAGGTGGCCGCCGATTCGCTGCGGGTGACGCGACGCATCGCCGAGCAGCCCGCCTTTGCCAGATACGCCCCGGAAGAGATCAAGCCGGGCGTGGAGTACCAGACCGACGAGGAGCTGGCCCGTTTGGCAGGGGATATTGGCACGACGATTTTCCATCCGGTCGGCACCACGCGGATGGGAAAAGACGACGACCCCATGGCCGTGGTGGATGCGCAATTGCGGGTTCGCGGGGTGTCTGGACTGAGGGTGGCCGACGCAGGAGTGATGCCCACCATCACCAGTGGTAACACCAATTCGCCGACGCTGATGATCGCCGAAAAGGCCGCCGGATGGATTTTGGAAGAAAATTCATTGCACTGACATTTTTTTCCATCATAGTGTTGACGTGCAGCGTCGTTAAGCGCATGCTGCATGCAGTTGGTTAGCAAGTCGAACGTAGTCAGCAGTATCGAAACGCTCTCGCGTTGAGTCTGGTGAAAGTTTCTTGTTCTACCCACTGCAACTCGGGTATTACCCGGCTCTTCATTAAGCTAAATCGAGGATTTCGATCATGGCAACTGGTACCGTTAAGTGGTTTAACGACACTAAAGGCTTCGGCTTCATTTCTCCGGACGACAATGGCGACGACCTGTTCGCGCACTTCTCCGAAATTCAAGCTGACGGCTTCAAAACTCTGCAAGACGGCCAGAAGGTTTCCTTCGACGTCACCCAGGGTAAAAAAGGCCTTCAGGCTTCCAACATCAAAGTTCTGTAATCTGAACGAATGATGTTGTCAGCTGACCTACGGGTCAGTCTGTAGAAAAACCCCGCCTTCGTGCGGGGTTTTTTGTTTGTCACGATTTTCGCTTCACCCCTCACCCCTCACCCCTCATGGATATATTCTATTTTGTTCTTACTGTGTTTCTAAAAATAACTTTTTAGAATATTAGGCAGGCGGCACAATATCCCCAGGTTCGTTTATCAAGGATATGGGTTTATGTCGCTGGATGCCTGGATTGCCGTTGGGGTGGTGCTGACGATTTTCCCCCTCATGGCGCTGTCGCGCCTGGGCCCCGATATCATTCTAATGGGGGCCGTGGTGGTATTGCTGACCCTGGGGGTCATCGACCCGCAGCAGGCGCTGGGAGGCTTCTCCAACAGCGGTCTGTTCACCGTGGCGTTCATGTACGTGCTGGTGGCCAGCATCCGTGAAACCGGCGGCATCGATTTGATCATTCGCTATGTGCTGGGTCGCCCAGCCACCGAGCGGGGCGCCCTGACCAGGCTGCTGCTGCCGGTGGCAACGCTGAGCGGCTTCCTCAACAATACCCCGGTGGTGGCCACCTATATCCCTGCGGTGATGAGCTGGAGCCGCCGTTTGAAGTTGTCTCCCCAGCGGCTGCTGATGCCGCTGAGCTTTGCCTCCATTCTTGGCGGGACTATCACGCTGATCGGCACCAGCACCAATCTGGTGGTGCATGGGCTGCTGGTGGAGCGCTACCCGGAGCTGGCCATGGGGCTGTTCGACCTGGCTTGGGTTGGCCTGCCGGTGGCTCTGGCCGGGCTTACCTACCTGATCGTGCTGGGGCCGCGCATCCTGCCTGCCCGCAAAGGCGTCGCCAGTGCCTTTGCCAACCCGAGGGAATTTACCATCGAGATGGAGGTGGACCCCACCGGCGTGCTGGTGAACCGCACCGTGGAGGAGGCGGGGCTGCGGCATCTTCAGGAGCTGTTTCTGGTCGAGATCGAGCGTGACGGTAACGTGGTCAGCGTGGTGGGGCCGGGCGAGCAGCTCAAGGGCGGTGACCGGCTGGTGTTCGTGGGCACGTCGGCGGCGGCCGTGGAGCTGCAGCAGATCCGGGGTCTGATTCCCTCTCGGGATGGCGCTTCCAGCCTGGAGAAGGAGTTCAAGGAGCGACGGTTGGTAGAAGCCGTGGTCTCCAGCCAGTGCCAGTTCATTGGCCAGCGTATTCGCGACGGCCGCTTTCGAACTCTATACGGGGCGGCGGTGTTGGCGATTTGCCGCGGCGGCGAGCGGGTGACCGGCAACCTCGGACAGGTACGTCTGCAGCCAGCGGACGTGCTGCTGCTCGAGGCTCGCCCGCCGTTCATCGAGCGCCATCGCCAGTCCAGGGATTTCCTGCTGATCAGTGAACTCAACGGTGCGGCCAGGCCGGTGCATGAAAAGGCGCCGCTGGCTTGGGCGATCCTGCTGGGGGCGGTGATGCTGGCGACCTTTGGCGTGCTCAGCATGCTCAATGCCGCCATGCTGGGCGCTGCCATGGTGCTGCTGACCGGTTGCTGTACAGTAGGCGCGGCCAAGCGGGGTCTGGATACTCAGGTTCTGCTGACCATTGCGGCCTCGTTCGGCGTGGGGGCGGCGCTGCAAACCTCTGGAGCAGCCGACGTGATGGCGGGCGGTATTCTCTCTCTGGTGGCAGGTAATCCCTGGCTACTGCTGTTGGGCACCTACTGCGTGGTGGCGCTGCTCACCGAGATGGTGACCAATAACGCGGCGGCGGTGATCATCTTTCCGGTAGTGATGGCGGCGGCCGAAAGCCTGGGCGTCAATCCCATGCCCTACGTGGTGGCCGTCATGTTTGCTGCGTCGGCCAGTTTTCTGACCCCCATTGGCTACCAGACCAATCTGATGGTGCATGGCCCAGGGGGGTATCGGCTAGGGGACTTTCTGCGCGTAGGAGGTGGATTGAACCTGCTGACCGGGGCCATTGCGGTGACGTTGATTCCGTGGGTGTGGCCGTTTTAAGCGGGGAAGGACTCGCCCAACGCGTCGCTTTACGCTAGGGTGGCGCTTTTGAAAGCCACCAAGGAATGCGACATGACAGCTCCAGGCGAACTGATTATCGAGCCGCAACATGGTCAACCCGCCGATGCGTGCGTGTTCATCATTCATGGACTCGGTGCCGACGGGCACGATTTCGAGCCGCTGGTGCCTGCGCTGGCCTTGCCGGAAAGCGCCCATGTGCGCTTCATCATGCCCCATGCGCCGCGCCTGCCGGTGACCATCAATGGGGGCATGGTGATGCCTGCCTGGTATGACATTCTGGCCATGGACCTGGGGCGCCGGGTCGACGAAGTGCAGCTGAAAACCTCCGCTGCGCGCATTCAGGCGCTGATTCAGGAGCAGATCGATCAAGGCATCGATAGCCAGCGCATCATCGTGGCGGGGTTCTCTCAGGGCGGCGCGGTGGCCTATCAGGCGGCCCTCTCGTTCCCCCAGCCGCTGGGCGGGTTGCTGGCGATGTCGACCTACTTTGCCACCGCCGACAGCATTGAACTGGCCGAGGCCAACCGCCATATCCCCCTTGAGGTGCATCATGGTAACTTTGACCCCATCGTGCCTGAAACGCTTGGCCGCACTGGCGCCGAGCGTCTCAAGGCGCTCGGTTACTCGGTGAACTATCGTCAATATCCCATGGCCCACGCGCTCTGCCCGCAGCAGGTCAACGATATTGGCAGGTGGTTGAGCGAGCGGCTCGCGTAGTACGGCCTCCTTTTTCGCTGGCCAATGCACAGGATAGGCGGAGGCACTTCATGATGTCGGTGGATATATTGGAAGCTGGGCTGGCGCTGTGCCTGGTGGCAGTGGCGCTCGCCTGTCTGTTGGACCGCCATCTGCTGCGGACCTGTCGGCTGTTTTTGCTGTTCACGCTGCTGATGAGCCTGGCCTGGTGGCAGTGGCAGGCGCCCTGGTTGGGGCTGATGGAGCTGGTGCTGGGTGGCGCGCTCACCGGCGGCAGCTTCTTCTATGCCCTGAAGGCATTTCCCTCGGCTCACCCGGAGGCTGCCCACTACGACCGAGTGCAGCACGGGGCCGGGCATGTCATCAGCCGTGGGCTGCTGGCGCTGGCGTGGAGCGTGATGATCGGCGCCGCGCTGCGCTACCTCTTGCCCGACATGGCCTACTCGTTGAGCGAACACCCCTTGATGCTGGCGGCGGTCGTCATGGTCTCGGCGGCCATGGGGGCTTTTGCACTGCATCGACACTGGCTGCGTCGGCTGATGGCCTTCAACGTGCTGGGGTCGGGTGTGTTTCTGCTGTTGGTAGGCATGGCGGGCCCCTTGCCCAATGCCCAGGCGTTGATTGGCGTGGGCTTGCTGATTGCCTGGCTGGGCACCCTGCTGGGCGTGCTGTTGATACGACATCTGCTGCAGCTGGAAGGGGTGTCGGCCCTGGTCGATGAGCCGTCAGACTCCCAGGCAACCCGAGAGGCTTCGCAATGAGCTGGCGTTTTGGCTTGCATGACAGCACTTTCGAGCCGTTGTGGTCGACCCACTGGGCGCTGCTGGTCGTTCTGCTGCTACCTGCCCTGTTAGGCCTGCTGGGGGCCTGGTTGCGTCCCGCGCGCATGGTGCCCGTCCTGCTGGCCTGTACGCCGGTGCTGGTAGCAGGCCTGTGGATGGTCATGGATGCCCAGCAGGCGGGCGTGTTGCGCTGGCAGTGGCAGCTGGCAGGGGTGGATCTGGCGCTGCGCTTCAGTGGCGTGAGCGGCTTCATGCTGCTGATTACCCAGTGGGTCGCGTTGGCCGCTGCGCTGTATACCCCTGGGCACTTGGCGCTTTCCCGGCCTGGCTCCCAGGGGCGCTGGCTGTGGCCGCTCATGGGCGTTCTGGTGAGCGCGCTGTCGTTGATCTGGATGGCGGCCGATTTGCTGACCCTCTACGCCGCTTTGGAGCTGATGGGGCTGGCCGCCGTCGGCATGCTGCTGCTGTCGGGCAAGGGCAGTGCGCTCAAGGCCGGTATGCGCTACCTGCTGCTGGCGTTGGTGGGGTCGTTGGCGTTCCTGCTGGGCATTGCCCTGCTGCTGGGGTACTGGGGAGAACTGACGCTGATGGGCCTGGCCCAAGTCGTCGAGCCAGGCCCGGTGAGCTGGGTCGCGGCGGCACTGATGGGCGCGGGGCTGGCGCTGAAGGCTGCACTGTTTCCGCTGCATGGCTGGCTGACCCCGGTGCACGAAAACGCCTGGACGCCGGTGAGCGCCCTGCACGCGGCGCTGGTCATCAAGGCCTCGCTGTTCATTCTGCTGATGGTGTGGAGCGTGCTGTTGCCCGATACCTGGCTGGCCCCGCAGTTGGTGGGCTGGCTGGGAATGGCGGCCATCCTGTGGGGCGGGCTGGTGGCATGGCGGGCAGCGTCGCTGAAAACCCTGATCGCCTCGTCCACGGTGGGCCAGCTGGGCTATTTGATGGTGGCATTTCCGCTACTGCTGGGGCCGCAAGCCTCGCCACTGCCCCAGGCGCTGGCCTGGGAGGGTTTCTGGCTACAGCTGATGGGGCACTCGCTGGCCAAGGCGGCGATGTTCCTGGCGGCCGGCAACCTGCTGCTGGCCACCGGCAAGAGCGCTCTGCAGGCGCTGGCGGGCACCAGCCGCCGATTGCCACTCTCGCTGCTGACTTTCGGCATCGCCTCCATCACGCTGATGGGCCTGCCACCCAGCAGCGGTTTCACGGCCAAGTGGCTGCTGCTGCAGGCCATGGTGCTTACTCAGCAGTGGCTTGCCGTTGCCGCCCTGTTGGTGGGCACCCTGCTGACCGCGGCCTACGTGTTCAGGGTCTTTCGCTACTCGTTCGATGAAACCGCACCGCGCCATGACTACCAGCCGTTGGCACCGGGCATGGATGCGGTGGCACTGGCGCTCGCCCTGGCCGCGCTGCTGCTGGGTCTGTTGGCCCACTTGCCGTTGGCCCTGCTACAAGGAGGTGGCGCATGAACGCAGCCTGGTTACCGCTGACCACACTGGCGACGTCCATGCTGGCCGCCGTGGCCATTTTTGCGCTACCCGAAGAGGCGCGGCGCTGGCGTACCGGCATCAACCTGCTGGCGGCGGTCAGCAAGATCGTGCTGGTCGTGCTGATGGTCGGGCGCGTGGCGGAAGGCTACGAGGACACCTTCAGCTTCCAGATTGTCGAGGGCGTCGATTTCGTACTGCGCGCCGATGCGCTGGGCGTGATGTTTGCCGGGCTCTCATCGCTGCTCTGGCTGTGCACCACGGTGTACGCCATTGGCTACCTGGAGCATGCGGCCAACCGTAAGCGCTTCTTTGGCTTTTTCAGCCTCTGCGTGGCCAGCACGCTGGGCATTGCGCTCTCCGGCAACCTGTTTACCTTCCTGATTTTTTACGAAATGCTGACGCTGTCGACCTACCCGCTGGTAGTGCATTCGGGCACGGCCAAGGCGCTGGCGGCAGGGCGCGTGTATTTGCGTTACACCCTGACCGGCGGGGTCGTGCTGTTGTTGGGGGTCGTGCTGCTGTATAGCCTGACAGGCGACCACTCCTTTGCCTCCGAGCGGGGTCTGTCGCCTTACCTGGCAGACCACCGTGGCCTGCTGACGCTTATCTTCGTGCTGCTGGTCGGCGGCCTGGCGGTCAAGGCGGCCATGGTGCCGCTGCACGGCTGGCTGCCCAGAGCCATGGTGGCGCCTGCGCCGGTGAGCGCGCTGTTGCATGCCGTGGCGGTGGTCAAGGCGGGGGCCTTCGGCATTCTCCGCGTGATCTATGACCTCTACGGGATCGAGCTGAGCGTCGAACTGGGGGTGACCACGGCTTTGGCCATCGCGGCCTCCATCACCATCATCTATGGCTCGCTGAGGGCCATCGCTCAGCAGGAGCTCAAGCCACGGCTGGCCTTCTCGACCATCAGTCAGGTGTCGTATGTGATTCTGGGGGTCAGCCTGTTTGGGCCTTTCGGCACCATCGGTGCGCTCGCCCATCTGCTCCACCAGGGGCTGATGAAGGTCACGCTGTTTTTCTGTGCGGGCAACTACGCCGAAGAGCTGGGCATTCATCGCATCGATGAGATGGACGGTGCTGGCAAGCGCATGCCGCTGACCAGTCTGGCCTTTACCGTGGGGGCGCTGGGCATGATCGGGCTACCGCCCATCGCGGGGTTCATCACCAAGTGGTACCTGGGCATTGGCGCCATTCAGGCTGAGATGTATTGGGTGGTGGCGGTGCTGGTGGCCAGCAGCACGCTGAATGCCATTTACTTTCTGCCTATCCTGCATCGGCTCTGGTTCCGGCAGGGGCCCGATCACGGGGTGGGTGCGTGGCCCAACGAGCAGCGTCTGGGGCGCCTGGAAACCCATGGCTGGCTGTTGTGGCCAGCCGTGTTTACCGCGCTGGCCAGCCTGGGGGCTGGGCTGCTGGCAGGCTTGCCGTTTAGCCCTCTGGACTGGGCAACTCGGGTGGCGGTAGGGGAGTATCTACCATGATGACGACACTGCTGCTGGCCGTGGCCTTGCTCTGGCCGCTGTGCGTGGCTGCCGGGGCGGTATGGCATGCCTATCGCACCCCGCCAGCGCAGCGGCGCTACTGTTCCTGGCTATGGGGCAGCGCCGCCTGGCCCGCGTTACTGCTGGCTTATATGGCTGAAGGCCGTTGGGTGCTGGAAGCCTGGATGCTGGGGGGCTGGTGGGAGCTGAATGCGCTCAGCCGCCCCTGGCTGGCCTTCAGCGCGCTGCTATGGAGCCTGGCAGCGCTGCATGCCCGGGGCTACTTTGCCGCCGAGGAAGCCTTGGCTCGGGGGGGCGATGACGACGCCCAGCGGCGCTTGCAGCGGTTGACGCTGTTGTGGCCCCTGGCCCTGCTGGGCAATGTCCTGCTGATCCTTGCCCAGGACATTGCCAGCTTTTACCTGGGCTTTGCGCTCATGACCTTTGCCGCCTACGCGCTGGTGGTGCATAGCGGCAGCGCCGAGGCGCGGCTGGGGGCTCGGGCCTACCTGATCCTTGCCGTGCTGGGCGAAGGGCTGATTCTGGGGGGGCTGCTATGGGCGGCTGGCTCCATCGACACCTTGACCCTGGAGGGCGTTCGCGAGGCCATTGCTCGCTCGGAGCACGGTGCCTGGATGGCACTGCTGCTATGGCTGGGGTTTGGCGTCAAGGCCGGGGTGGTGGGGCTGCATGTGTGGCTCCCGCTGGCCCACCCGGTCGCCCCTGCGCCTGCCAGCGCCGTGCTCAGCGGTGCCATGATCAAGGCCGGGCTATTGGGCTGGCTGAACGTGCTGCCCCTGGGCGAGTCGGGCCTGGCGCCTGAACTGGTACTGCTTGGCCAGGCCATGATGGCGCTGGGGCTGGCCGCCGCGTTCGGGGCTGCCCTGTATGGTGTGTGGCAGCGTCACCCCAAGGCCGTACTGGCCTATTCGAGTATCAGCCAGATGGGCATGCTGACGGCGCTGGTAGGCACCGGGTTGACGGTGCCTCAGGCGTGGCTACTGCTGCTGCCCGGACTGGTGCTGTTTGCGGCCCATCATGCGCTGGCCAAAGGGGCGCTGTTCATGGGAACCAGCGTCAGCGAACACATGCCCCGCTGGCGTGTACCGCTGCTGTTTGCGCTGATGGCGCTGCCGGGCGTATCGCTGACAGGTGCCCTGGCAGCCGGGCTGGTCAGCAAGTGGGGAGTCAAATCGGTGCTTTACGATGCCCAACTGACCACGCTGGTGCTGTTGCTGACCTGGGCGGCCGTGGGCACCTCGCTGCTGGTGAGCGTGTGCCTGTGGCGGCAGTGGCAGCTGCGCAAGAGCGGGGGCAGCCACCCCATGCAGTGGGGCGCCTGGTTGGCCGCCGTGGTGGCCGCGCTGGCCACCCCGCTATGGCTGCCGCTGTACGGTGCCGAGGTGCCGCCGTTGGCCGAGTGGGCCGGTATCGTCTGGCCTTTCCCGGTGGGTCTGTTGGCGTTGGTGGTAGCGCTTTCCCTGCGCCAGCGTGTGAAAGTTTCTCCACCGCCAGCGGGCGATCTATGGTGGCTATACGCGCCGCTGGCAGGCTATGCCCTGCAGGGCTGTCAGCGCTTCAGTGATGCGCTGGGGCGCGTCAAAGCTGCGTCGGTGGCGCACAGCCTGGCTTTCGAGCGAACGGCCATGCAACTGCTCAGGCATAGCCTGCGTGCAGAGCCCTGGCTGCGCCAGCACGGCAGCGGGCTGATGATGGCCATGGCCGTGCTGCTGGCGCTACTGTTGATGTGGGAGGGACGGGCATGAGCAAGCCGCAGACGGGGTCGCAAGCGTACCAGGAAGACCGAGGGCGTCAGGCCGTGACGCCGGATGACATACCCCGGCTGGGCTGGCTGGATATCGGCTGGCGCGTGTTGAGGGCGGCCCGCCGAGACCGGGTGACCATGTACGCTGCCTGCGTGGCGTTCTACGCCTTGCTGGCGCTGTTCCCCACCATAGCCGCCGTGATTTCCATTTGGGGGCTGCTGTTCGACCCGGTAGAAGCAGGGCGCCAGCTTTATGAAATCAGCCGTTTCATGCCGCCCGATGCGGCCAACCTGATCGACCAGCAGGCCCAGGACGTGGTGGAAAGTGCCCAGCGTGGCAACGTCATGGCCGCCCTGGCAGGGTTGCTGGTGGCCATGTACATCGCTTCCAAAGGGGTGTCGGCGCTGGTGGTGGGGCTCAACGTGGTTTACGGCGAGCGTGAGAAGCGGCCCGCACTGCTGCGCCTGGTCGTGCTAGTGGCGCTGACGTTTGGGCTCATCGGCATGACCCTGGTGTCGCTGGGGTTCATTGCCGTGGTGCCCATGCTGGTGGAGTGGCTGATGGTGGAGCCTCCCTTTGACAAGCTGTTGCAGTGGCTGCGCTGGCCAGCGCTGCTGGTGCTGATGAGCCTGCTGATTGCGCTGTTGTATCGCTTTGCACCGTACCGCCGAGCGGCCAAGTGGCGCTGGCTGAGCTACGGCACGCTGCTGGCCACCGCCACCTGGCTGCTGGGGTCTGGGGGGTTGTCGCTTTACGTGCGCTACTTCTCCTCTTTCAGCGAACTTTACGGTTCACTGGGCGCCGTGGTGGCGCTGATGCTGTGGTTCTGGATGTCGGCTTTCGTGGTGCTGCTGGGGGCCGAAATCAACTGTGAAATGGAGCGCCAGACCTACCAGGACACCACCACAGGCGAGCCGCGCCCGCTGGGTGAAAGAGACGCCTTTGCTGCGGATACGGTGGGCGTGAAGACCCCCTGGCAGGATCGCGACTCGCAGAATTGAACAGCGGCGACCGCCCAGCCAGGCTGGGCGGTCGTGGGTTGGATGGTAGGGGCGACGACGTCAGCGGCTGTTCAAAGCAGTTCCTCTGCTGCCAGTGCCAGCCGTGAGCGCTCGACGCTTTTCAGCGTTATGTGACCTGCATGGGGCCAATCCCGGAACCGCTCCACCACGGCGGCCATGCCGCAGGTGTTGGCGGTCAGATAGGGGGTGTCGATCTGCCCCACGTTGCCGAGGCAGACGATCTTGGTGTTACGCCCTGCCCGCGTCACCAGCGACTTGAGCTGCTTGGGCGTGAAGTTTTGCGCCTCGTCGATGATCAGAAACGTATCGTTGAGCGTGCGCCCGCGCATGAAGCTGGGCGAGCGGATCTGCACCCGCGAGCCGATCAACTGCCGCGTGGCACCGTTGTCCCAGCTCGACTCTCCCTCCTCGTTGCGCAGCAGGTTATCCATGTTGTCATGGAAGGCCCCCATCCACGGCGACATCTTTTCCTCTTCCGTGCCCGGCAGAAAGCCGATGTCTTCGCCCATGGGAATGGGTGCTCGAGTGAACACGATGCGTTCGAAGCGTTTGCTGTCCAGGGTCTGCTGAAACGCGGCGGCCAGGGTCATGAAGGTTTTACCGGTGCCCGCATTACCGGCAATGGTCACCAGGTCGATCTCGGGGTCCATGAGCAGGTTGAGGGTAAAGTTCTGGCGGCTGTCATGGGCGTGCACCCCCCAGACGCCTGCGTGGTGGCGGTAGTTGGTAAGCAGCTGCAAGCGGGCAGAGGAGGGCGATAGCTCCCGAACGATGGCTTCGAATTCCGCGCCGTTTTCGCTATCCGACACCAGCATGCCGACATGCCAGTCCCGGGGCATGGTGCCGCTGAGCTGGTAGAAAGTGTGGTGCGCGACGCGCTCGACATTGACCTCCACGTTGAGACTTTCCCAAAGCGAGGCACCGCCCAGGCCCGCGGCCTCGTACACCTTTGCCCCTTCGATCATCGCATCGCTATCGGAGAAGGCGCGGTCGTTGAGGTAGTCCTCGACGGGCACTTTCAGCGCGGCAGCCTTGACGCGAAGATTGATGTCCTTGGTGATCAGAATCACCGAGGCATCCGGGCGCTCGTCACGCAGGCGGCAGGTCTCTGCCAGGATGCGGTTGTCGGGACTGTCATCCAGCGCGTCGAACGGCTTCAGGTCGTTGTAGCACAAAAAGTGCAGCCGACCGGACTCCCCGCTGATACGTGGAATGGGGATGCCTTTCTGGATTTCATCGAAGGTGACCTGATTGGTCAGGTCGGACAGGGTGCGGCTGATCTGGCGAGCAGTGCGGGCAATTTCACGGATGCCGTTCTTGTGCTTGTCCAGCTCTTCAAGCACGGTCATGGGGATGACCACATCGTGCTCATCGAAATGATAGAGCGCGGCGGGGTCGTGAATCAGGACGTTGGTATCCAGCACATACAGCCTGGTGGCTTTCTTATCGAGTCGTACCATCGCGGAAACTACTCCTTGGTTGACGGCAATACCGACACTGGCAGATGCTCTTTACGCTTGGATGACACTTACCTGTGCCGCTTCGCTAGCGTGTCCTGCTCCTCCTTGTTAAGTACTTGCTTATAGCGTGGAAGGCTTTGGCCATTTTCGCCACCGCGATATTTCAACGTAGTCATTGATCCCTGTGGTGATGACGTTCGAGGCCTAGCGAGTCGCGCTCAGAAAACGCGTAACGCTGGTCAATAGCGCGGTGGCTACCACGCCAAGGCTTTCGCCCTCCACGTAGCGGTAGTAGTGGCTCTCCAGCGCCAGGTCATGATTGAGCGCGCAGAGCTGGCCGCTGGCCAATGCTTCTTTGACCAACGGGTAGGGCAGGAGTGCCCAGCCGGTGCCGTTGATCGCCGCATCACGGATCACCTCGAACATCGTCAACCCCAGGTAGTTGGTCGAAAACAGCGCTTCGCTGACCAGCCTGTCGCCCTGGTCGAAGGTCAGGCACACCTGCGTGTACTGGGCCAGATCATCTCGGGTGACGCTGGGCAGGCGGCTGAGCGGGTGATCGGGAGCGGCCACCAGACTCATGCTGACCGGTGCCAAGTGATTGGCCTTCACCGTGGTGCCCTCGGCGGTATACAGGCCGAAAGCGATGTCCACGGTTTGGCGCACCACGAACTGCGGGTGCTCTTGCGGGGGCAGCAGGTACACCGAAATGGCGGTCAGCGGGTAGCGCTGCTTCAGTTCGTGCATGACCTGACGCCAGAAGGCTTCGGGCAGCGCATCGTCGCGGGCAATGCACAGCTGGCTCTCGACGCCTTGCAAATGCTGCTGGCAATGCTTCTTGATCCGGCTGGCACTGGTCAGCAGGCGGTAGCAGTCCGGCAGCACGCTTTCGCCCACCGCCGTGAGCTGCAGGCTGTTGCCCGAGCGTTCGAACAGCGCCACCCCCAGGCTATCTTCCAGGGCGTTCACGGCCGCACTGAGCGTGCTGCGTTTCATGCCGGTATGCCGAGCCGCCGCCGCAAAGGAGCCGTGTTCGGTCACTTCGATAAACGCTTCCACCTGTTCTGCGCGCATGATGTTGCCTTCCTGGGTGCCAATAATATTGGCGCTGAGCGATTGGTTTAACGTGGCAGGTCTCCCTATGATACCCCGCGCTATCCCTACTTTTCATGGAGCAATTCGCGTGACCCCCTTCATCGCAGAGCGCCGTGCGCTCAGATTTTCCGCCATTTCTGCCAGTCTGTTCGCGTTTACCGGCCTGGCGCTCGGCCTGGCCAGTGGCTCGATCACGATACTCTTCGACAGCGGCTATTCGCTATTAAGTTTAGTGCTGGCCTCGCTGTCGCTGTTTGCCCTTCAGCAGGCGCGCAAGCCCGCTGATGATCACTACCCCTTTGGGCGGCTAACGGTAGAGCCGTTGGCAGTGCTGCTCAAAGGCGTGGTGATTGCCCTGGTCTGCCTGTTTTCGCTGGTCTCGGCGCTGTGGAGCCTGGTTCAGGGAGGCCGCCTGGTGACCCTGGACCTGGCTCTGATCTTTGGTGTGGTCAACGTCACGGGGTGTCTGGTGACGTGGTGGTGGCTGGCGCGTCATGCGCGGGTTGCCAAGTCTTCGCTATTGAATGCCGAGCTTCGTCAGTGGCAGATGGATACCTGGCTGAGTGCCGCCGTGATGCTGGGGTTCGTGCTGACCTGGGGGCTGACGTTGACGCCCTGGGCGCATCTGGCACGGTTCGCCGACCCGGTCATGGTGCTGATTATCGCGGGCTATTTCTTGCCCATGCCGATTCGCATGGTCAAGGATGCCTTGCGTGAACTGATGTTCGGTGAGCCCGTGGGCAGCGTTCGTCAGGAAGTGATTCAGGAAGTGGCGGATTTCGATATTGCCGACGACGATGTGCGCCTGGCCCAGGTGGGCAGTTTCCTGATGGTGGATATCCAACTGGACAAGCAGCAGATCGATGACGCCGAAGAGATCGTGGAAAGCGTCGAGCAGCACTGCAAGCAGCGTAATTTGCGCCCGGTCATGAGCATTACACTGGTGACCTGAGCCCGCATCAAAAAAGATTGACGGTGGCGCTGGGCGAGTGGTATTTAGCGCTACCGACAACTGGTGTCGGTTTATCACTGCTTGTGAGGGTTGTAAAAACATGCCATTGCGCCGCTGTTTGCCCGTACTGCTGGCTACCGTCCTGGTGGTTGGCTGTGCCAGTAATACCGTTGCCCCCCGTTACACCACGGATAACCCGGACGTCATGCGTATCGGTGGTGAGCGCCCCGTCAGCGCTGACCCGCGCACGGAAGATGCCGGCTCCTATTGCCTGGAAACCACCGAGCGTTGGAACGAGCACGGCCGCACGCCGGATGGCCAGACGCTATGGGCCAAGGATACCCTGCGTCGCGTGGTGCCTTGCCCCTGAGCGAAGGCACCTAAAGCCTCGCGCCAGCCTGCGGGCTGGCGCGGTGCTCACGCTTCGCGCTTTTGTGGTTTTCCCTTGCGAGGCGTGCCCGCCATCTCTTCCAGCTCGGCTTCACTCATGTCGTCGTACATCTCTTTCGATGCGCCATAGAGCTCACCGGGTTTGCTTTCCCCGCGTTTGGCGGAAAGGGCAGCGCCCGCCGCCTTTTGCTGTGCTTTTGAAGTGGCCTTCATGGTCAGACTCCTTTCTGTCGGTTGACTTCCAAAGCGTTGGCACGCTATTAAGTTTGGCAGTAGACGATGAGATGTCCACCGCCACGTTCAACTCACGAGACCTCCATGACCCCGGCCATCAATAGCGCACGGCAAGCAGGCATTGCCTTTCAACTACACGACTATCCACATGATGCAGCGGCCATGTCCTACGGCCTGGAAGCCGCCGATAAGCTGGGTGTTTCACCGGCACAAGTGTTCAAGACGTTGGTGGTCAGCCTGGATGGCAAGCAGCTGGCCGTGGGGATCGTACCGGTCGATTGCCAGCTGGGGCTGAAGCAGATTGCCAAGGCCGCAGGGGCCAAGAAGGCGGCGATGGCAGCGCCTGAAGCAGTGGAGCGCAGCACCGGTTACGTGCTGGGCGGCGTCAGCCCGCTGGGCCAGAAAAAGCGTTTGCCCACCTTCATCGATGCCTCTGCAAAGGCGTGGCCCACGCTGTATGTCAGTGCCGGGCGTCGCGGTTTGGAGATCGAACTCTCCCCCGATGACCTGGCGGCCTTGAGCCAGGGGCAATTCGCGGCGCTCTCCGCCTAGGCTTTGTACGAAAACTGCCTACGCTCGCCCATACGGCGTTAAAAATCGGCTCGTGCGCGAGTCCGATCAAAGTACTCATTTACACCTTGTAAACTCCGTCTTTTCGCCGATTTTTGCCTTGTCTGGCCATCGCTCGCCGACTTTTCGTACAAAGCCTGACGCCATGCCAAGGGCGGCCCGCTCCCAGTCAGGCAGGGCAGGGCGCTTTCTGGTATGGTGCTTCACATTATCGAATCGCTGGGCCTTATGCCCCTTCAGGAATTTCTTGTGTCAGATACCTCTTTTGCATCTCTTGCGCTGTCGCCTGCGCTGCTTGCCACGCTGGACTCCCTTGGCTATCACCAGATGACGCCGGTTCAGGCGCAGAGCCTGCCGCCCATGCTGGCGGGCCGCGACGTGATGGCCCAGGCCAAGACCGGCTCGGGTAAGACCGCCGCGTTTGGCCTGGCGCTGCTCTCTCAGCTCCGGGTGGAAGCGTTCAGCGTGCAAGGGCTGGTGCTGTGCCCGACCCGGGAGCTGGCAGACCAGGTAGCCGAAGAGCTGCGCCGTCTGGCGCGCGGCATGGCCAACGTGAAAGTGCTGACGCTGTGTGGCGGCGCCGCCTTTGGCCCGCAACTGGCCTCCCTGGAGCACGGTGCGCATATCGTGGTGGGCACGCCGGGGCGCATTGACGAGCACTTGCGCAGAGGCTCGCTGACGCTGGGGTCACTGACCACCCTGGTGCTGGACGAAGCCGACCGCATGCTCGATATGGGCTTTCAAGCCACCATCGACGACATCATTGCCGACACGCCTGCCGACCGCCAGACGCTGCTGTTCAGCGCCACCTTCCCGGACGAGCAGTCGACCGAAGGCCTGGCCATCATGACACGGGGTGTCATGCGCGACCCGGTCAGCGTCAAGGTGGAAGAGACCCACGATGCCACCACCATCGAGCAGCACTTCTACGCCGTGGCCAACGACGACGCACGCTTTGCGGCGCTGAAACAGCTGCTGCTGGCCACGCGCCCCACCACCAGCGTGGTGTTCTGCAACACCAAGCGCGAAACCCAGGCGGTGGCCGACAGCCTGGTCGATGCGGGTTTCAGTGCGGTGGCCCTGCACGGCGACCTGGAGCAGAAGGATCGTGATCGACTGCTGGTGCTGTTTGCCAACCAGAGTGCGTCGATTCTGGTTGCCACGGACGTGGCCGCCCGTGGGCTGGACATCGCCCAGCTGGATGCCGTCTTCAATTACCAGATCGCCCGCGAGCTGGAGGTTCATGTACACCGGGTCGGGCGCACCGGGCGTGCCGGTGCCAGCGGTATCGCCTGCACGCTGGTGACCCCGCAGGAGCAGTATCGCCTCGAACGCCTTGCGGAGCTGCTGGGCGAGCCGCTGACCACCGAGCCGCTGCCCAAAGCGTCCGACAGCACTCCGTTCGAGCCACCCATGGCCACGCTACAGCTGGCAGGTGGCAAAAAAGACAAGCTGCGCCCTGGCGACATTCTGGGCGCCTTGACCAGTGAAGGCGGCCTGCGGGGAAATCAGGTGGGCAAGATCAAGGTACTGGCCCGCAGCGCTTACGTGGCGGTGGAGCGCGGTGCCGTTCAACGCGCCCAGGCCAAGCTGGAGCGGGATAAACTCAAGGGGCGTGCTTTCCGAGTGCGCCGCATTCGTCACTAACAGGATCAGCGCAGCAAGCCATGAAAACACCCAAACGATTACAGCCCCTGGTCGACGATGGCCTGATCGATGAGGTGCTGATGCAGTTGATGAGCGGCAAGGAAGCGCAGGTGTACGTCGTACGCTGTGGTGACGAGACGCGCTGCGCCAAGGTCTTCAAGGAGGCCAAGCAGCGCAGCTTCAAGCAGGCGGTGCAGTATCAGGAAGGGCGCAAGGAGCGCAACAGCCGCCGCGCGAGGGCCATGGCCAAGAAGACCCGCTACGGTCAGAAAGAGCAGGAACAGGCGTGGCTCACCGCCGAGGTGGACGCGCTGTATCGTCTGGCCGCTGCCGACGTGCGGGTTCCCAAGCCCTATGGTTTCGTGGATGGCGTGCTGCTGATGGAGATGATCACCGACGCCGCAGGCGACGTGGCCCCGCGCCTTGACGATGTCACCCTGACCCACGAGCAGGCGCTGCGCTATCACGCCAAAGTGATCCAGGACGTGGTGCGTATGCTGTGTGCCGGTCTCATCCACGGCGATTTATCCGAGTTCAACGTGCTGGTGGATGCCGACGGCCCGGTCATCATCGACCTGCCCCAGGCGGTGGATGCCGCAGGTAACAACAGCGCCGCCGCCATGCTCGAGCGCGACGTCAACAACATGCGCGCCTATTTTGGCCGTTTTGCTCCGGAGCTGCTGGACACCCACTACGGCAAGGAGATGTGGGCGCTCTATGAGTCCGGCGAGCTGCACCCCGAAAGCCAGCTGACCGGCCACTTCGAGTTCGACAGCCACATTGCCAACGTGGCAGAGCTGATGGAAGTCATTGACGACGCCAAGGAAGAAGAAGCCGAACGCCTGGCGCGCCTGCGCGGCGATGACGACGAAGATTAGCCGCCGATATCGTGTACACTAGGCTATCCATTAGCAGAGTAACGACATGCGCGGGTGTCGGCGGCCGGTCGCCAGTGCTTGAGTAGGTCACGTTTCAGGGAGGGGCGTGAAGGGAAGTCGTTTCAGTGCAGCAAGTGCCAGAGCGCTGGCCGTGTCGCTGGGTGTCGGCGCCCTGGGCGGCCTGCTGTTTCAACTGCTGAACCTTCCCCTGGCCTGGATGCTGGGCCCGCTGGTGGCCAATCTGCTGGCCTCCGCCAAGGGCGCCAGCGTTGCAGTGCCCGAGCCGCTGCGCAACGTGTTCCTGGCCGTCATGGGGCTGGTGCTGGGCAGCCAGGTAACGCCGGAGCTGGCACATCGTGTGCTGGACTGGCCGCTGTCGGCGGCGCTGCTGCTGCTCGGGGTGGCCGCCTCCACGGCGGTGGCCTCGGCCTGGTACCGGCGCTGCGGGTTCGACCCGGTGAGCGCCTGGTTTGGTGCCGCTCCGGGCGCGATGACGGCAATGATTCTGCTGGGCGAAAAGTGTGGTGGTGACCCTCAGCGCATCGCCGTAGCCCAGTCGCTGCGCATTATTCTGGTCATTCTCTTCCTGCCACCGCTGTTCTGGGCCTTTGAAGGGGGCGAAGGCTCGTTGGGGCCAGCCGCTTCGTCGCTGGAACACGGCTGGATGCTGCTGACCATTCCCCTGCTGATACCGCTGGGCCGCTGGCTGCGCATCCCCAGCTCGGCGCTGCTGACTCCCTTGCTCATGGCCGCCCTGCTGTCGGGGCTGGACATGGCCAGCCTGGCGCTGCCCCAGTGGGGCATGAACCTGATGCTGTGGGTACTGGGCAGTGCCATTGGCTCGCGTTTCCAGGGCATGACCCGCAGGTTGCTGGGCCGCTACCTGTGGCAATCGGGCGTGGCGACCCTGCTGGCCCTGATGGCCCTGGCGGTATTCGCCGAACTCATTCATCGTACCGTGGGGGTGGGCCGAGATGTGGCGCTGCTGGCGCTGGCCCCTGGCGGCATCGGTGAAATGGCGATTCTGGCCGTTGCCCTGGATATCGACCCGGTCTTCGTGGCATTTCATCACCTGCTGCGCATGATTACTCTGATGGTGTTCGCGCCGTTCTGGGCGCGCTGGCTGTTGAGCCGCCGCCGAGCGCACTGACAGACGCCATTCGGCTCTCTTCAAAGGCTCCTTCGTCAAGGACTTCCCATGTTGTCACGCCTGCTGTTGCCGCTGTTCCAGTTTTTTGAACGCCGCGTAAACCCCTACCCGGAAGGTGAGGTGTCGACGCCTCCCCACGGGCTGCTGCCGTTTATCTGGCACTTTTCGCGGCCAGTCTGGCCCTGGCTGCTGCTGATGTCGCTGATGACTGCCGTGGTGTCCGCCGCCGAGGTAATGTTCTTCAGCTACATGGGCGAGCTGGTGGATTGGCTGGGCCGGGTCGAGCGGGCCGACTTCTGGGCGCAGCACGGGCTGTGGCTGGCGGGCGTCGGCTTGGCGGTGGTGGTCGGGCTGCCCCTGCTGGTACTGGGCCAGTCGCTGATTACCCACCAGAGTATTTTTGGCAACTACCCGATGATTGGCCGCTGGCTCTCGCATCGCCATATGCTGAGCCAGAGTCTGGCGTTCTATCAGGACGAGTTTGCCGGGCGCGTGTCGCAGAAAGTGATGCAAACGGCGCTGGCCGTGCGGGAGACCGTCACCAAGATCATGGACCTGATGGTCTACGCCATCGTCTACTTTACCGGTGCGGCGATTCTACTGGGGCGGGCAGACCCCTGGCTGCTGCTGCCGCTGGGTGCCTGGCTGGTGGGCTATCTGGGCATCATGCGCTACTTCGTGCCCCGGCTGCGGGACGTTTCCATGGCCCAGGCGGATGCCCGTGCGCAGATGACCGGCCGGGTCGTCGATAGTTATAGCAACATTCAGACCATCAAGCTGTTTGCCGACACCCAGCGCGAAGAGCGCTACGCCAAGGATGCCATGGAAGGCTTCATGATCACCGTACACCGTCAGATGCGGCTGGTCACGGTGATGAGTGTCTGCCTGACGCTGCTCAATACGCTGCTGCTGGTCGGCACCGCCGGTATGGCCATTGCGGCCTGGTTCCTGGAGGCGATCTCGCTGGGGGTGTTGGCCATTGCCATTGCGCTGGTGATGCGTATCCGCTTCATGTCGGACTGGATTCTCTGGGAGGTCGCCGGGCTGTTCGAGAATATCGGTACGGTGCAGGATGGCATGAACACCATCGCCCAGCAGCCGACGGTCAAGGATGCCCCCAACGCCAAGGCGCTGAGCGTGCCCAAAGGCGAAATCGTCTTCGACGCCCTGCGCTTCCAGTATGCCCAGGCCAAGGGGCAGAGCCGACACGTGTTCGACGGGCTGAGCCTGACCATTCGACCCGGCGAGAAGATCGGCCTGATTGGCCGCTCCGGGGCGGGTAAGTCGACCCTGGCGAACCTGCTGCTGCGTTTTTACGATCTGCAGGGAGGGCGCATTCTGATCGACGGCCAGAACATTGCCGAGGTCACCCAAACGTCGCTGCGCCACCAGATCGGCATGGTCACCCAGGACACGTCGCTGCTGCACCGCTCGCTGCGCGACAACATTCGTTACGGCAGCCCCCAGGCCAGCGATGACGATGTATGGCAGGCGGTGTGCCGCGCCCATGCCGATACGTTCGTTCATGATCTGGTCGACCCACAGGGGCGCCGGGGCCTGGATGCCCATGTGGGCGAGCGGGGCGTCAAGCTCTCCGGGGGCCAGCGTCAGCGCATCGCCATTGCTCGGGTACTGCTCAAGAATGCGCCTATTCTGGTGCTGGACGAAGCCACCTCGGCGCTGGACTCCGAAGTGGAGGCCGCCATTCAGGAGCAGCTGGATGCTCTGATGGAAGGCAAGACCGTCATCGCCATTGCCCATCGGCTTTCGACCATTGCCATGCTGGATCGCTTGATCGTGGTGGATGAAGGCCGCCTGGTAGAGAGCGGCACCCATCAGGAGCTGCTGGCCCGCAACGGCATTTACGCCGGCCTGTGGCAGCGCCAGTCGGGCGGTTTTTTGGGCAATGACCTTGATTCTGAACAGGCGACCCCCATGTAGCCGTAGAGAGTCAATACTAGACCGGTCGCCTATTTTTGGCGCATGCAAAGGAGATAGTGATGCAAGCCATACAGCTACGCGCCCCCGGTGGGCTGGACCACCTCGATGTCGTCGACCTCGCTGCGCCCGGCGAGCCCGGCCCCGGCGAGATCAAGGTGCGCCTGCACGCCAGCTCGCTGAACTTCCATGACTATGCCGTGGTGGCGGGGATGATCCCTGCCGCTGATGGCCGTATCCCCATGTCGGATGGGGCCGGGGTCGTGGAGGCCGTGGGCGAGGGAGTAGAGGAGTTTGCCGTCGGTGATGCAGTGGTCTCGACGTTCTTCCCCGATTGGCTGGAAGGCCCCGCTCGGGTAGGCGATTTTGCCACCACACCCGGCGATGGCGTCGATGGCTATGCCCGTGAGCAGGTGGTGCGTCCGGCCAACTGGTTCACCCACCAGCCGAAGGGTTACAGCCATGCCGAGTCCGCCACGCTGACCACGGCGGGGTTGACCGCCTGGCGTTCACTGGTGGTAGACGGCGGGCTGAAAGCGGGCGATAGCGTGATGGTGCTGGGCACCGGGGGCGTCTCCATCTTTGCTCTGCAGTTTGCCAAGCTGATGGGCGCCCGGGTCATCGCCACCTCGTCGTCCGATGCCAAGCTGGAGCGCCTGCGTGAACTGGGCGCCGAGCACACCATCAACTATCGTGACACGCCGGAGTGGGGCAAGCGCGTGCTGGAGTTGACCCACGGTGAAGGGGTCGATCACGTGGTGGAAGTCGGTGGGCCGGGCACCTTGCCGCAATCCATCGACGCCGTGAAAATCGGCGGGCACATTTCGCTGATCGGCGTGCTGACCGGCCGTGAAGGCGAGGTGCCCACGGCAAAGCTGATGGCCAAGCAGGCACGTTTGCAGGGGCTGATCGTGGGCAGCCGCCGCCATCAGATGGAGATGATCAAGGCGATCGAGGCAGCCAATCTGAAGCCGGTGATCGACCGGGAGTTTGCGCTGGCCGATATCGCGGATGCGTTTCGTCATCAGGAGTCTGGCAAGCACTTCGGTAAAATCTGCCTCAGCTATTGATCGGGTGACCGCTTGATCGAAGGCAAAGTGATCGAACCCGAGCAGATCAAGCCCGTGTCAGATAGCGACAAGCACAACGCCCGCCACTATGGCGGGCGTTGGTGGCGGGCGTTGTGTTTCATACCAGCGAAAAGGGAATGACGCTGAACGGGCTCGCTACGCTTTGCAGCTGAATACCACGCCCTTGACCTCGAGCTCCCAGATATCATCGTAGGGCACGGTGACACCATCTATATCCCCGGGGTCACCGGTGCTGTTCTTGATGAAGGTCTCCGGGATCACTTTGACCCCCGTCATACCCACGTGCTGTATGCGCGCGCTGAACCGATTACCGTCTTGTTCGATCAGCACCCGCTCCCCAGCAATGCACTTCGCAAGCTTCTCGTGTAGCTCTTCCCTGGTGACGTCAACCACGCTCATCGTTGCCTCCTGCGCATCGCTCATCAATGTATTGGCCTTATCCTAACGACTTTATTCTAGACGATAAGTTCGGCTATCTGCGTGGTCGTACGTGGGGCATGCTAATCTTGATCTACTTTACCGGCGCGAGGCGCGATATGGATCAAGGCCCGACGAATGCAGCGCCAGCTCCGTGGGAAGTAGTGGAACTGGAAGCCTTTCAAACACCGCAGCATACCCAGGCCAGCCAGTGGAAGCGCAGTTGGCGCGTGGCCACTGCCTGGATGCTGGGAAACCGTGCCGACAGGCGTCAGGCGGCACTGGAGAGTGAGCTGCGCGCCTTGCCGGAAGTGAAACTCGCCCACTGGGCGCCTTCGGTGGATTGGACGCCTGCCGCGATGAGCTTGCATCGGGCGCTGGCCGCCTATCAAGAGGCACCGCTGGTGCTGTTCGTGTCGCCTCCCCACGGTGGGCATGCGGATATCGTTGGCCACTGGGCGGGACAGCACGGCATCGAATGCCTGGAGGTGCCTACCTTTGCCGAGCGCATGGCTGGAGAGCTGGCGTGGGTAACGGCGGCTGCCCCGGCAAAGCGCTGGGCCATTCCGGCGCTGGAGCGGCATTTCCTGCGTCATGCCTACGGTTTGCAGGGCGTGCGCGCGCTGGTGGAGCGTGCCCAGGGCGGGCGGCTGGGGCAGGGCGTGTTGGGGTGTGATAGCTGGAGCTACGCCTTTCTGAAGCAGGCCGTCGGGCTGGAAGGGGTTCCCGTGTTGACGCTGCAAGGGCTAGAAGGCGCACAGCTGGCGGACTATTTTTCCCAGGCTGCAGGCCAGTGCCCGCCCGTTTACAGCACCCGTACACGACAGCCCGTGCTGGAGGACTCCCCCAAACAAAAGGGCGTGTTCAAGGAGCTCCAGCAGTTGGCGGCCCATAGTCGCGGCCACCTGGGAATTGCCTGGCACTATTGGCGTGAGCGCCTGCGTGAACCGGCCGAGGACGCCCGCGCTCACTCGGGCAACCGTTCCGATCATGGCGAAACATCGCTATGGCTGCTGGATACGCTGGCGGATGCGGAGCTCCCCGCCGACACTGGCGATCTGGCCACCCTGCTGCTGCACACCCTGTTGATCCATGGGGGGCTGGAGGATCAGGCGTTGGCCCACGTGCTGCCTTTCTCGGAACACGAGATAGTGAGCGTTAGGTTCGCGCTGGCCAGTCGCGGCATGCTGCACTGCCATCAGGGGCGGTGGCAGGTGGCACCCTTGAGCTACGCCAGCGTTCGGCAACTGCTGGAATCGAGACACTACCTGGTAGACCCGCTTTAGGAGCCCCCATGGACGATCACGAACAGTATGCCCGCCTGTTTAACGAGCTGGATAGCGAAGCCTTCATCACGCTGGGGCTGCTGCTGGCAGGTGCCATCGTGCTGATCATTGCCAGCCAGCGGGGGCTCAACTGGCTGGCCAATCGGTTGCATGGCCCGATCAGGTTTCGGGTCTTTGCGCTGGTGCCGCTGACGCGTCTGCTGATCCTGATCACGGCCCTGGCCATTGCGGTGCCCATCGTCATCGAGCCCTCTTTACCCAACATGGTGACGCTGTTGGGGGCCATAGGCCTGGCCATCGGTTTTGCCCTGAAGGAGTATGTCAGCAGCCTGATTGCGGGCGTGGTCTCTGCCGTCGAACTGCCCTATCGGCCCGGAGACTGGGTCAATATCGAAGGCACCTACGGAGAGGTCAAGCATGTGGGGATGCGTACGGTAGAGATTCAAACGCCGGACGATGATCTGGTGGCCGTGCCGCACTTGAAGCTTTGGGATTCGGCCATCTACAACGCCAACAATGGCGGCGCCAGCCTCCAGTGTGTGGCCAGCTTCTACCTGCACCCTGAGCACGAAGGCGGCTGGGTGCGCCAAGCGCTGCGCGACGTAGCGTTGACCAGCGCCTACCTGAAGTTCGACAAGCCCATCATCGTCGTGGCCGAGGAGAAACCCTGGGGAACGCACTATCGCATTCGTGCTTATCCCGTCGACCCGCGTCAGCAGTTCCTGTTCGTGACCGATTTGACGGTACGCGGCAAGGCGATTCTGAGCGATGCCGGTATTCGTCCCGCGCTACTGTCCCCTGAGATGCTGATGGATGCCCAGAGCGCGGGGCGGACATGAAGGCGCAGGGCGAGAGGCTCTACATCGGCTGGGACGTGGGCGGCTGGAATTGCGACCATAACCCGGCCAGCCGAGATGCGCTGGTGGTACTCGATGCGTCACTGACCCTGGTGGGAGCGCCCTGGCGGGGCAATCTGCGCGAGACGCTCAATGACGCCGCCTCGCCTGGTGATCTGATCACGCGCCTGTTGGGGCTCTGTCAGCACGTGGCGGGCGGTGGTGAACGGGTCTTCATGGCGGTGGATACACCGCTGGCGCTGCCGCAGGCACTGCTGGCCCTGGCCAGAGGGGAAGCCGTCGCGTCACTGGGCCGCTCTCAGGAAAACCCCTATCTCTACCGACACACCGAGCGTTGGCTGTTCGAACGTGGCGTCACGCCGCTATCGCCCATCAAGGACATGATTGGCAGCCAGGCCACCAAAGGCATGCACGTGCTGGCGCGCTTTGCGCCGCAGAGCGTGGCGTGCGGTCAGTGGCAGAGCGAGCAGGGGGAGCTGACTGTCGTGGAGGGGTATCCATCCCCCGCCAAACGCTCCGAGGGCTTTGCCGCTTTGCGCCAGCGCTGCGTGATCCCGGCCCAATGGCAGGCGGTGCTGCACCAGCCCACCCCCCGCCAGCAGGACATGCACGATGCATGGCAGTGTGCGTTGCTGGCCTGGGCACTGGAGCATGCGCCCCAACAGGTTGCCTGGCCGCCAGCGGAGATGCCGACGGCCGAAGGATGGATTTTCGTTCCTGGTGATGCGCTGAAGGGCTAGCCGCTCAGGTGTTCTCTTCCGGCAGTTCGGCGCTGTGGAAGACGTTCTGCACGTCGTCCAGCTCGTTGAGCATGTTCAGCAGCTTTTCGAACATGGCGACGTCGTCACCTTCCACCGGCGTGGTGTTCTGCGGCAGGAACTGGATTTCATCCACTTCGAAGTCGATCTCGCCAAAGGCGTCCAGCAGTGCCTGCTTGGCCTTGGCGTAATCGGTGTTCGGAGCAAATACCGTGATGCGACCGTCTTCCTGCTCGATGTCGGTGACGTCCACGTCGGCTTCCATCAACGCTTCCAGCACGGCTTCTTCATCGCCACCGCTAAACGAGAAGATGGCGCAGTGATCGAACATGTGGCTCACACTGCCCGGCGTGCCGATCTTGCTCTTGGTCTTGGTAAAGCAGCCGCGCACATCGCCAAAGGTGCGGTTGGGGTTGTCGGTGAGGCAGTCGACGATGACCATGGCGTTGCCGGGGCCGAAGCCCTCGTAACGAGCGGACGAGAAGTCCTCGCCTCCGGCACCGCTGGCCTTGTCGAGGGCCTTGTCGATGACGTGGGACGGCACCTGGTCTTTCTTGGCACGCTCCATCAGGCCGCGTAGCGCCAGGTTGCCATTGGGGTCGGTGCCCCCTGCCTTGGCGCAGACGTAGATTTCACGCCCGTACTTGCTGTACACCTTGGTTTTCGCAGCGGCCGTCTTGGCCATGGATTCCTTACGGTTCTGAAACGCCCTACCCATATTGAAGTCCTTTATTAACCATGAACTGCCTGCACGGCAGGCGTCATTGATCGGCGTTGCCGAACGTTCTGAAAAAGGAAAATTTTACCCAACAGCGTACCATGCTAACAGCGTTATTTAAGGCCGTATTCAAGGCCGGGGGAGGATTCCACGATGCGCGGCCCAGGCAGCCACCCGCCTGCGCTTGAGCTGGCGTATACTGGTGCGTTGATCAACCGCTGGACTCATGGAGAAACGCATGCCGCTGACGCTCTGGTTATCGCTGGCCGCCATCTGTGCCATGGGGGCCATGTCCCCGGGGCCAAGCCTCGCGCTGGTACTGCGCCATACCCTGGGAGGCGGGCGGCTGCCCGGCGTGACCGCGGCGGTGTTCCATGCCCTGGGTGTGGGTTTTTATGCCCTGTTGACCGTGCTGGGGCTGGGGGCGCTGGTGGTACGCCACCCCGAGGTCTTTCAGCTGATCACCTGGGGTGGGGCCGCCTACCTGGCGTGGCTGGGGATCAAGGCCTTGCGGGCCGGGCGCGCCAGCTCGCTGGCGGCCGATGCGGTGGTCACCACGTCAGGCCAGGCGGCCCGAGAAGCGGTGCTGGTGGCTCTGGGCAATCCCAAGCTGATCATCTTTTTCGTGGCCCTGCTCAGTCAGTTCGTGACGCCGGACATGAGCCCGTTGGCCAAGGGCATCATCGTGGCCACGGCGATGGTCATCGATGGCGGCTGGTACGTGCTGGTGGCCGTGGGGCTGTCGCACTCGCGAGTGCTGCCCTGGCTGCAGCGCCACGCCCACTGGGTCAACCGTGTTACCGGTGTGCTGCTGATCGCGCTGGCGCTGAGGGTCGTGGCGGGGCCACTGCTATAAGCAGCCATGGTGGAAAATTCGCGCAGGCGTGAGCCGCCGGGCTGGTGCTGGCAGGCCGCCTCGTGGCAAGGTAGCGTCAGACGATAGCAAGAGGGTGTGTGATGAGCATTTACGAACAGGATTGCTACACCCATCAGGGCCAGCCCTTCAACCTGCGTGCGCTGCGCGGCCAGGTGCTGTTGGTGGTCAACGTCGCCAGCCAGTGTGGCTTTACGCCCCAGCTCAAGGAGCTGGAAAGCCTGTACCAACGCTACCGTGACCGTGGCTTTACTGTGCTGGGCTTTCCCTGCAACCAGTTTGGGCGGCAGTCGCCCGAAAGCGCCGAAGCATTCTGCACCTTCGGGGAGCAGCAGTTCGGGGTCAGCTTTCCGCTCATGGAGAAGGTGAACGTCAACGGGGGCAACGCGCATCCGCTCTTTACGCTGCTCAAGCAGGGAGCGCCAGGCGTGCTGGGCACGCGGGCCATCAAGTGGAACTTCACCAAGTTTCTGGTCGCCAGAGACGGGCAAGTGCTGGCGCGTTTTGGCCCACGAGACCATGGCCCACGTCTGCGCCTGGCCGTGGAGGCGGCGCTGGACAAGGCGTGAAGGGGCTAGAGCTCGCCCCGGCTGACCATCAGCCGCTGCATCAGGTCGTTCCAACGGTGGCGTACCATCATGGTGGTCAAGCCCGAAAACAGCGCCCAGGTTTTGCGCCGCCAACCCTTCAGGCGCAGGTTGTGATTGACCAGCTGCTTCATCAGCTTGTAGTCATCGAACTTGCGCCACTCGCTGGCCACCGACAGCTGATGGCGTGACAGCACCGGGGCCAGCTCGATACGGAACACCCACTCGAGCTCCTTGAGCGGTAGCCCGTGCTGTTCGATGACCTCGATCATGCGGGCGTAGTCGCGCTCGGTGGGTTCGCGGTCCAGCCAAAGCGGGGCGAGCGCCAACCAGAGGTCGCCGCGTTCATCGACTAGCTGCTGTGCATTCATCACGGTTCTCATCGGCAGGAAGTGGGCAGGGCGTTATCCTGCCGTGAATCCCCCATAACCTCAAGAGCGGACAGGGCGCGCCTGGCCCGCTAGAATAGCGCCTACTGGCAAGTGAGCACGAGGGTGCTCCGATGATACTCATCCGATGAAGGGGTCCAATGTGATCATTAAACCGAAAGTTCGGGGCTTTATCTGCACCACTACTCATCCTAAAGGCTGCGAACAGAACGTTCTCGAACAGATCGAAGCGACCCGCGCCCGTGGTTTGGACAAGCGCCAGGGCCCGAAGAAAGTGCTGGTGATCGGGGCTTCCAGCGGCTACGGCCTGGCGGCGCGTATCACGGCGGCCTTCGGCTACGGTGCCGATACCCTGGGCGTGTTCTTCGAAAAGCCCGGCAGCGAGAAGAAGCCCGGCACGGCGGGCTGGTACAACAGCGCGGCCTTCGACAAGTTTGCCAAGCAGGAAGGGCTGTACAGCAAGTCCATCAACGGCGATGCGTTCTCCCATGAAGCTCGCGAGAAAGCCATCGAGCTGATCAAGCAGGACATGGGCGAGATCGACCTGGTGGTTTACTCACTGGCCTCGCCGGTGCGCAAGATGCCCGATACCGGCGAGCTCAAGCGCTCCAGCCTGAAGCCCATCGGTGAGACCTACCGCGCCACGGCCATCGATACCAACAAGGACGTGATCATCGAAGCCGAGGTGGAGCCGGCGACGCAGCAGGAGATCGACGACACCATCACCGTGATGGGCGGCGAAGACTGGGAGCTGTGGATGAGCGCTCTGGCAGACGCAGGCGTGCTGGCCAAAGGTGCCCGCAGCGTGGCGTTCAGCTATATCGGCACCGAAATCACCTGGCCGATCTACTGGCACGGTGCCCTGGGGAAAGCCAAGGAAGACCTGGACCGCGCAGCGGCGGCCATCGATGCCAAGCTGCAAGAGAGCGGCGGCGGTGCCAACGTGGCGGTGCTGAAATCCGTCGTTACCCAGGCCAGCGCGGCGATTCCGGTGATGCCGCTGTACATCGCCATGGTGTACCGCATCATGAAAGAGCAGGGCCTGCACGAAGGCACCATCGACCAGTTGAACCGTCTGTTCGGCGAGCGCCTCTACTCAGACCAGCCCGGTGAGATGGCCACCGACGAGCAGGGCCGTCTGCGTCTGGACGACTGGGAGCTGCGTGACGACGTTCAAAAAGCCTGTCAGGACCTGTGGCCAAACGTCACCACCGAGAACCTGTTCGACATTACCGACTATGCTGGTTACAAGCATGAGTTCCTGAAGCTGTTTGGCTTCGAACGTGACGATGTGGACTACGATGCCGATGTGAACCCCGATGTGGCGTTCGATGTCGTAACCTTATGAAGTCGTAACCCTGTAACCTTTGGTGCGACGGAGCGAGAAGCCGCCGCGCTGTTTCATCTAACCGGTCAGGAAGAGGTGGAGTATGGATACCAGAGAGAGCAAGACCCCGGAAGAAGAGAAAGAGCACGTACTGAACCAGCGGTTGCCCGAAGATTTCGACAAGGCGGCGCCGCATAAACAGCCGGAGGCCAAGAAGCCCCCCAGTGGCATGCACAAGCTGCTGCCCGTGGTGATCATTGGCCTGGGCCTGGTGGTGGCGGCCTTTGTTATCCTTGGCATGGGCAACAGCGGCGGTTGACGCAGCACCTTCGTTTGCCGGGCCAGTGGCCCGGCAATTTGCATTTATGCGCCGTGTTTTTGTTCCTGCGGTCATGGCGCTGCCTTCCGCGCCGCAATTGGGTAAGATGACGTTTGATTTGAACACGTTATCTCGACAGCCAGCGGCGGTTTCCATGCAGTGCCTCTCACCTTGTCACACCTTCACATGCCCACTCGGCCGTTGACGCCTTCCCCCGATCAGCGTCGGCGGGTTGCCTTTGTGCTGCTTCCCGGGTTTTCGTTATTGGCCCATGCCAGCGCCATCGAGCCACTGCAGATGGCCAATCAGCTCAGTGGCCAGATGCTGTATCACACGGTGACGCTCAGCCTGGATGACGAGCCCGTGCGCAGTGCAGCGCAGCTTTCGCTGCTGGCCCAGCACTCGTTGGAAGCCGCTCTTGGGCCGCTGGACATGCTGCTGGTCTGCGCACCGACACCGCTACCCTACGTACTGCCCGCCAGGCTTCACGAGTGGCTGCGCGGTCATCAGGGCAGGGGCGTTGCGCTAGGCGGCCTGGCGGGGGGCACCGAAGTGCTGGCCCGCTGCGGGCTGCTGGAAGGCTATCGCGCGACGCTGCCCTGGCAGCGCTTCGACGCATTTGCTCAGGCGTACCCCCAGGTCACGCTTTCCCAGCAGCTGTTCGAGATCGACCGTGACCGTCTGACCTGCGCGGGCGGCACCGCCGCCATGGACATGATGCTGACGTTGATCGGCAAGCATCACGGCCCACGGCTGGCAGAGCAGGTCTCGGAGCAGTTCGTGTGCGATCGCATTCGCCTTGCCGATGAGCGCCAGCACGTACCGCTGCGCCACCGCCTGGGCCACGCCCCGCAAAGCCTGGTGGATGCGGTCACGCTGATGGAAGCCAATATCGAAGAGCCGCTTTCGACCCTGGAACTGGCCGAACATCTGGGCATTTCCCGGCGTCAGTTGGAGCGGCTGTTCAAGAAGTTCCTGCAGGCGGTGCCCAGCCGTTATTATCTGGACTTGCGGCTGCAGGAAGCCCGCAAACAGCTCAGAGAGAGCGACCGTCCCGTGGGCGACATTGCCCTGATGACCGGTTTCTCCTCGGGCGCGCACTTTTCCACCGCCTACCGTAACCACTTTGGGATCACCCCGCGGGAAGAGCGGCTGGGGTAGGCGCAGCTTTTCATAATTTAGCGTCCCAATCGTGAAAGCAGGGCGGCCACCGCCCCTCGTATACTGATGTCATCGCTGACTCCACCGGAGGATTTGTTTCATGAGCCACACCCCAAGTCGCCAGGATTTCGACCACTACATGATGCCCAACTACTCACCGCAACAGAGCATTCCGGTGCGTGGTGAAGGCAGCCGCCTGTGGGATCAGCAAGGCCGTGAATACATCGATTTTGCCGGGGGGATTGCGGTGAACTCGCTGGGCCACTGCCACCCGGTACTGGTCAATGCGTTGAAAGAGCAGGGCGAGAAGCTCTGGCACTTGTCCAACGTGTTCACCAACGAGCCTGCGCTCAAGCTGGCCAGGACGCTCACCGAGCGCACCTTCGCCGACAAGGTATTCCTGTGCTCTTCCGGCGGTGAAGCCAACGAGGCGGCGCTGAAGCTGGCGCGCCGCTGGGCGGTGGATCACCACGGCGAGCACAAGGACAAGATCATCTCGTTCTACCAGTCTTTCCATGGCCGCACCTTCTTCACCGTGAGCGTGGGCGGGCAGCCAAAATACTCCCAGGGCTTTGGCCCGGTGCCCGGCGGCATTCTGCACGCCAACTTCAACGACCTGGAGAGCGTGCGCAAGCTGGTGGGCGATGACACCTGCGCCATCATGGTCGAGCCCATGCAGGGGGAGGGCGGCATCGTGCCTGCCACCCAGGAGTTCCTGCAGGGCCTGCGCGATCTGTGCGACGAGCACAACGCGCTGCTGATTTTCGATGAAGTGCAAACCGGCGTTGGCCGCAGCGGCGAGCTGTACGCCTACAAGAACTTCGGCATCACTCCGGACATTCTCACCAGCGCCAAATCGCTGGGCGGTGGCTTCCCGATCGGCGCCACCTTGACCACCGACGCCATTGCCCAGTCGCTGGTGATCGGTACCCATGGTTCCACTTACGGCGGCAACGCGCTGGCATCGGCGGTGGCCCTGGCGGCGGTCGAGTTCATCGACACCCCCGAAGTGCTGCAAGGGGTCAAGCAGCGTCACGACCTGTTCCGTGAGCATCTGGAAACCATCAACCGCAAGCACGGCGTGTTCAAGGAAATCCGCGGCATGGGCCTGTTGATGGGCGCACAGATGTCCGATGCCTTCGAAGGTCGCGCCAAGGATATCCTGCCGCTGGCCATGGAAGAGGGCGTGATGGCGCTGATCGCAGGTCCCAATGTGCTGCGCATGGCGCCGTCGCTGGTGATCCCCGAGGCCGACATCGCCGAAGGCATGGCGCGTCTCGAACGAGCCATCGAGCGCCTTGTTGCCAGCGCATGAGCAGGCCGCAAGCGTTACCAGAAGGAGCGTTGAGCATGCTGGTTATACGTCCGGTCACTCTGGCTGACCTGCCTGCCCTGGAACAGCTGGCCGAGCACGCCGTTCCTCGGCTGACCAACCTGCCTGCCAACCGTGAGCGGTTAGAGGAGCGCATCCTGCGCTCCCAGGAGGCGTTTGGCAGCGAGGTCGATTTTCCGGGTAACGAGCAGTACATGTTCGTGCTGGCGGACGATCATCGTCATGAGGTACTCGGTACCGCCACCATCCGCGCCCAGGCGGGGGCCGCCGAAGCCTACTATACCTACCGCCAGGAGACGCTGATCCACGCCTCCCAGCAGCTCAACGTGCGCCGGGAAGTACAGACCCTGGCGCTGTCCCACGAGGTCTCGGACGCCACGCTGCTCTGTGCGCTGTCGCTCAACCCGCGTTACAAGGGCACCAGCGCCGAGAGCCTGCTGCGGCGGGCGCGGCTGATGTTCATTGCCCAGTACCCGGAGCGCTTCTCGCGGATTCTCGCCGTGGCGTTTCCGGGGTACCTGGATCGTCAGAATGAATCACCCTTCTGGGAGAGCGTGGGCCGCCACTTCTTTGCCCGCGGTTTCCAGGAGATGAACCACATGGCCGGGGTGCGCTCGAAAAGCTTCATCGCCGAGGTGATGCCCCAGTTTCCGCTCTACCTGCCGCTATTGACGCCGCCCGCCAGGGCAGCCATTGGCCGTGAACATCCGGCCCATGAAGCGGCGCTGGCGGAAATGCTGGCGGAAGGCTTCGTTCGTTCCCGGCACGTGGATATCTTCGATGCCGGGCCCATCGTCAAGGCCGAGCGCGAACGGCTGGAAACCTGTCGTCGTGCCGCCTGGCACCCGGTGCGGGTGCGCCCGGAGCATGCCTTGCCGGATGCCGAACCGGCGATGATCGCCAACCAGACGCTGAGCGATTTTCGCTGCATCGTGGCGCGCTATGCGCTTTCGCCCACCGGGCAGCTAATGCTTTCCCCGCAGCATGCGGAGCGCCTGGGGGTAGAAGAGGGGCGTGCCGTATTGGCGGCACCGTTAGCCCTGCCCAGCGCCGTCGATGCGCTCGATGAAGGAGAGATGTAATGCGCATTCGCCCCATTGCCCGTGATGATCTGGATGGGCTCCAGGCGCTGGCGCAGCAGGCAGGCGTTGGCTTTACCTCGCTGCCGGATAACCGTGAGTTCCTGGCGGGCAAGATCGACGCCGCCGCCCGTGCGTTCGAAGAGCGTACGCCAGTGGACGACCGGCTCTACTTTTTTGTACTGGAAGATGAGTCCAACGGCGAACTGGCAGGCTGCTGCGCCATTGAAGGTCAGGTGGGTCGTGAGGTGCCGTTCTACAACTATCGGCTTGGCACCCTGGCCCACTCTTCGGTACAGCTCGATCTGCATCGCACCATCGATACGCTGTTTTTGAGCTCGGATCATACCGGCGATGCCGAGGTGTGCTCGCTGTTCCTGCGCCCGGAGTACCGTGGCGAGGCCAACAAGCATTTGCGCAACGGTGCGCTGCTTTCCAAGGCGCGCTGGCTGTTCATGGCTCAGTTCCGCGACCGTTTTCCCGAGAAGGTGCTTGCCGAAATGCGCGGCGTGTTCGATGAAAACAACGTCAGCCCGTTCTGGCAAAGCCTGGGCAAGCACTTCTTCCCCATGGATTTCAGCGAGGCAGACCGGCTGACTGGCCTGGGGCAGAAAAGCTTCATTGGCGAGCTGATGCCCAAGTTTCCCATTTACACCACGTTCATGTCGGAAGAGGCGCGGGCCTGTATTGGTCAGGTACATCGCCACACCCGCCCGGCGCTGGAGATGCTCAAGAAAGAGGGGCTGCGCTGGGAAGGCTACATCGACATCTTCGACGGCGGCCCCACGGTGGAAGCCTATATCGATGATGTGCGGGCGATCCGCAATTCACGCTGCTATCAGGTGGAGGTGTCGCCCGACGCTGCCGCAGAAAGCGTCAGCCGCTGGCTGGCGGCCACCACCCAGATGCAGCACTTTACCGCTGGCTGGATTGGCCGAGGCCCCGCCGACGAAAGCACCGTCGTTCTGACCCCTCAGGAGGCCGAGCGGTTGGGCGTCGCCACGGGCGACACGCTGCGTCTGCTGGAAACCTGATCTGCCCACATACCCGACTACCCGGCTCAGCAAAGGAGAGCGTCATGCATAACCCGAACGCACGCACCCCGCGTATGCCCGCCCAACAGCAGCAGTTGATCGATGGGGCCTGGGTGGTCGGCGAGGCCGCCCCCGTGACCAAGCACGACCCCGTGGCAGGCACGCTGCTCTGGCAAGGGGCTTCGGCGTCGCAGCCCCAGGTGGGGCGGGCAGTCGAGGCCGCCAGGGCCGCCTTCCCCGGTTGGGCGCGCACTCCCTTTGCCGAGCGTCAGGCGCTGGTGGAGCGGTTCGTCGAGGTGCTCAAGGCGCGCCAGGAAGACCTGGCCGTGGCGATTGCCGCAGAAACCGGCAAGCCGCTATGGGAAGCGCGTACCGAAGTCGGAGCCATGGTGGGAAAGGTGGCGCTCTCCATCAAGGCGTACCACGAGCGCACCGGCGAACGTGAAAAAGAGGTGGGTACCGCCAGGGCGGTCCTGCGCCATCGCCCCCACGGGGTAATGGCCGTATTCGGCCCCTATAACTTCCCTGGGCACCTGCCCAACGGCCACATGGTGCCCGCGCTGTTGGCGGGTAACACGGTGGTGTTCAAGCCCAGCGACCAGACCCCGCTCACCGCGGATTTGACCCTGCAGTGCTGGCTGGAAGCCGGCTTGCCCGCCGGGGTGATCAACCTGGTACAAGGCGGCGTGGCTGTGGGGCAGGCGCTCTCTGCCCACCCGGGTATCGATGGCCTGCTGTTTACCGGCAGCGCCAAAGTGGGCGGCCTGTTGCAGCAGCAGTTTGCCGGGCAGCTGGATAAAATCCTCGCCTTGGAGCTCGGGGGCAACAACCCGCTGGTGGTCAAGGAGGTGGATGATCAGCGCGCAGCTGTCCTGACCATTTTGCAGTCGGCGTTTCTTTCCGGCGGCCAGCGCTGCACCTGCGCCCGTCGTCTGATGATTCCCCAGGGGGAGGTGGGAGATCGTCTCATCGACGCACTCTCCGAGGCGATTGCCAAGCTGCACGTGGCCGGGCAGTTCGACGAGGAGCCCGCGCCGTTCTATGGCGGCCTGGTGAGCGTGGCCGCGGCCGATGGCCTGCTCAAGGCGCAGGACGAACTGGAAGCCATGGGCGGCACGGTGATCAACCGTATGCAGCGCCTGGCAGAGAACACCAGCCTGCTCAGCCCCGCGCTGATCGACGTGACCGGCCTGGAGGTGCCCGATGAAGAGCACTTTGGCCCGCTGCTGAAAATCCATCGCTATGCCGATTGGGACGAGGCGTTGGCACTGGCCAACGACACCCGCTACGGCCTTTCGGCGGGGTTGATCGGCGGCGAACAGGCGGATTGGGACGACTTCCTGCTGCGTATTCGCGCAGGCATCGTGAACTGGAACCGCCAGACCACGGGGGCATCGGGTGACGCGCCCTTCGGCGGCGTAGGCGATAGCGGCAATCACCGCCCCAGCGCTTTTTATGCCGCCGACTACTGCGCCTACCCCGTTGCCTCCATGGAGGCCGACAGTCTGGAAATGCCGGAAACCCTGCCACCGGGAGTCACTCTATGAGCGTCCACAGCATTCGGGAAGTCAACTTCGACGGCCTGGTCGGGCTGACCCACAACTACTCGGGACTGGCCCACGGTAATGTGGCCTCCATGAGCCACGGGGGCCTGGTCTCCAACCCCCGAGAGGGCGCGCTGCAGGGGCTGGCCAAGATGAAGTCGCTGATGGATGCAGGCTACGCCCAGGGCGTTCTGCCCCCGCAGCAGCGGCCGGACCTGGGCGCGCTGCGCGACTTGGGCTTCAGCGGCAGCAACCGAGATATCCTCGCTCGAGCGGCGCAGCAAGCGCCACAGCTGCTGCGGGCGGTGTGCTCGGCTTCCAGCATGTGGACCGCCAACGCGGGCACCATTACGCCTGGCGTGGATGCGCCGGATGGTCGGGTACACTTTACCCCGGCCAACCTGCAGTCGAGCTTCCACCGCTACCTGGAGCCGCGCACCACGGGGCGCGTACTCCAGGCGATTTTCCGCGATGAGCAGCACTTCGCCCACCACCCGGTGCTGCCCGCCACTCCCGCGTTTTCCGATGAAGGGGCGGCTAACCATACCCGGTTGTGCGGTGAGTACGGCGAGCCCGGCGTGCACCTGTTCGTGTATGGTCGCCAGGCGTTTGGCGGCGGGCGCAGCGAGCCCAAGCGCTATCCCGCCCGGCAAACGCTGGAAGCCAGCCAGGCGGTGGCTCGCCAGCACGGGCTAAGCGACGCCCAGACCGTGTTCGCCCAGCAGCACCCGGAGGCCATCGATGCGGGCGTGTTCCACAACGATGTGATTGCCGTGGGCAACGGCCCGGTGCTGCTCTACCACGAAATGGCGTTTCTGGACGAGGCGCGGACCCTGGACGAGCTACGCGCCAAAATGAGTACGCCGCTGATTCCCATTCGGGTCTCGGCGGAAGCGGTGAGCATGGAAGACGCGGTGGCGTCGTACCTGTTCAACTCCCAGCTGCTTTCCAACCCGGATGGCACCATGACCCTGGTGGTGCCCAGCGAGTGTCAGGAGCGGGAGGCCGTGTGGCGCACGCTGCAGGACTTCATCCTGGCAGGCAATAACCCCATTGGCGAAGTGATCGTCAAGGACGTGAAGCAGAGCATGCGCAACGGCGGCGGCCCCGCCTGCCTGCGCCTGCGCGTGGTGCTCAGCGACGCCGAGCGCGCAGCCCTCAGCGGCCGCGTGCTGCTCGACGATGCGCTCTATAACGACCTCACCGCCTGGGTGAGCCGCCACTACCGCGACCGCCTCGCCACCGACGACCTGGCCGACCCGCAGCTCGTCACGGAAGTCCTCACCGCGCTGGATGAGCTGACGCAGCTGCTGAACATTGGCTCGGTGTATCCGTTTCAACAGGGGTAAGCGCCCTGCCACACAGCCCATCATGAGATTCTCTCATGATGAGTTGAATTAATGTCGCTTTTCATTCATGTGGTGGTCTGGCATAAAGAACACATCCTCTTCGATGACGTGGCGCTAACGCCCGTGTATCGAAACGTCACATATGGCATCGAGCGCTGAGCTGCATTGCGGCGCCGTCGCCAATCTCGACCAACAGGGTGTTTGTTCGCGATGAGCTACGACTTTACCTTCGATATCAAGAGCGTCCGGTTCGACGAAAACTACCGTCCTGCCGAGAGCACGCGTACCACGACCAACTTCGCCAATCTGGCGAGAGGCGAGCGCTGCCAGGAAAACCTGCGCAATGCGCTGACCATGATCAACAACCGCTTCAATACCCTGGCGCATTGGGATAACCCCAGGGCAGATCGCTACGCCGTCGAGCTGGATATCATCACCGGCGAGCTGAACATGGCAAACGCGAGCGATGCCTTCCCCGCGATTGAAATGCTGAAGACGACCATCATCGATCAGCATCTCGACAAGCGCATCGAGGGCATGATGGGGAACAATTTCTCTTCCTATGTTCGCGACTACGACTTCAGCGTGTGGCTAGCCGAGCACAATCAGGGGCGCTCGGAGTTTGGCATCCCGGAAGGGTTTGGCGACCTGCATGGCAAGCTGTTCAAGCGTTTCATTCATTCCGACGCCTACCGCGCATCGTTCAGCAAGGCGCCGGTCATCTGCCTGAGCGTGTCCCACAGCAAGGTGTATCGTCAGACGGAAAATTGCCACCCCGTGCTGGGCGTCGAGTACGTCAACGACGAGCCGTCGCTCACGGATTTCTACTTCGCCAAGATGGGCCTGCAGGTGCGCTACTTCATGCCGCCCCATAGCGTGGCGCCATTGGCGTTCTATTTCTCCGGCGACCTGCTGGCCGATTACACCGACCTTGAACTGATCAGCGCCATCAGCACCATGGAGACGTTTCAGAAGATTTACCGCCCCGAGATCTATAACGCCAACTCGGCGGCAGGCAAGCTCTATCAGCCTAGCCTGAAGCACCAGGACTACTCGCTGACGCGCATCGTGTACGACCGTGAAGAGCGCAGCCAACTGGCCATCGAGCAGGGGCGCTTTACCGAGCAATATTTCATCAAGCCCTTCCGCCAAATACTCGACAAGTGGTCGGCCGATTACGCCCTTTGATCCCCTCATCATGAAGGTTATTTCTTATGAAGACACTGTTGCCCACCTCGACCGCCGGTAGTTTGCCCAAGCCCGCCTGGCTGGCCGAGCCCGAGACGCTCTGGTCCCCCTGGAAACTGCAGGGCGACGAGCTGGCGGAAGGCAAGCAGGACGCGCTGCGGGCGTGCCTGCACGATCAGCGTCAGGCAGGCATCGACATCGTCAGCGACGGCGAGCAAACTCGCCAGCACTTCGTGACGACGTTCATCGAGCACCTCGATGGTGTCGATTTCGAGCAGCGCAAGACGGTCAAGATCCGTGATCGCTACGAGGCCAGCGTGCCTTCGGTGCTGGGCCCTGTCTCGCGGGAAAAACCGGTATTCGTCGACGATGCCAAATTCCTGCGTCAGCAGACCGACCAGCCCATCAAGTGGGCGCTGCCAGGCCCCATGACCATGGTCGACACCCTCTATGACGGCCACTACAAGAGCCGTGAAAAACTCGCCTGGGAATTTGCCAAGATTCTCAACCAGGAAGCCCGTGATCTGGCGGCGGCGGGGGTAGACATCATTCAGTTCGATGAGCCCGCCTTCAATGTGTTCTTCGATGAGGTGAACGACTGGGGCATCGCCGCCTTGGAAAAAGCCATCGAAGGCGTCACCTGCGAGACCGGCGTGCATATCTGCTACGGCTACGGCATCAAGGCCAACACCGATTGGAAGAAGACGCTGGGGTCCGAGTGGCGCCAGTACGAGGAAATCTTCCCCAAACTGCAGGCCTCGAACATCGACATCGTCTCGCTGGAGTGCCAGAACTCCCACGTGCCCATGGAGCTGATCGAGCTGATTCGCGGCAAGAAGGTGATGGTCGGGGCCATCGACGTGGCCACCCACACCGTCGAAACCCCGGAACAAGTCGCCGATACCCTGCGCAAGGCGCTACGTTTTGTGGACGCCGACAAGCTCTACCCCTGCACCAACTGCGGCATGACGCCCCTGCCGCGCAACGTCGCGCAAGGCAAGCTGAAGGCATTGAGCGCAGGTGCCGACATCGTGCGCCAGGAGCTTTCTCGATAACAGGCTCCTCGATAACAGGCTCTTGGATAACTAGGCTCGATAGCCTGGCCCGATAAACAGGCCAAATCCTTATCGAAACACCCGTGCCGCACGCCATTGGGGTGCCATAGGCAAGTCATCGGCCCTCTCGCGCCTCGCCGACGAGGCGCATCAAGCCGCCGTGGTGGCCAGCACGCTGTGGCACAGCTGTTCATAGAGGGCTGTCAGTGTTTCTGCTTTGCTCTCTTCGCTCCAGCGCTGGGCATAGGCCTGGCCGCGTTGGCCTAGGTAGCGGCGCAGGACGTCATTGGTGAGCAGACAATTGACGTGTTCTGCGAAGCGAGCAGGGTGCGCTTCCGCGATCAGGCAGCCTTCGCCTTGTTGCAGTACGTCCAGCGTGCCCATGGCCGCAGTAGAAACCACCGGCGTTCCCAGGGCCATGGCTTCCAGCAGTACCAACCCTTGGGTTTCGGTGGGGGAGGCAAACACGAAGGCGTCGGCGGCTCGATAAGCGTCCTGCAAGGCGCCATCGCGGGACAGGTAGCCCACGAAAAACACCGCCTCTGCCAATCCTGCTTGCGTTGCTTGGCGTTTCAACGACGCCAAGGCAGGCCCTTCTCCTACGACTACCAGGCAGGTATCCGGGTGCCGTTGGCGTACCTTGGGTAGCATGTCGATCAGAAAGCCGATGTTCTTTTGATAGGCGGCACGGCCCACGAACAGCAGCAAGTGTCCTTGGGTGGGGAGGCCGTGGCGCTCCCGAAAGTGCCCACCTGCCGTACTGGTGACGAAGCGGTCAAGTGACAAACCGGTAGCAATCGTCGCGAGAGGTGACTGAACGCCATAGGTTTTCAGCGTGTTGGCCATGGCCGACGATGGTGCGATCACGGCAGCGAGCTGGTGGCATTGGTGCACCGAAAAGCGTCGAGCGGCAAACCGCAGGCTGCGGCGCGGCAATCCTGGCACGTAATGATGAAGATACTCTTCGAAAAGCGTGTGGTAGGTGCCCACCACCGGAACGTTCAGCCGTTTACCCAAGGCAATGCCTGCATAATGCGCCACGAAAGGCGTATGCACATGAATCAGGTCGAACTTCAGGCAGGCCAGGGAACTGGCCATCGCCATGATGCGCTGGTACCGCATCATGCGGTCTTCAGGATCGCCGATGACCCCGCGTGAGTCGATGCGCCAGGTGCGCGGCTCCTGAGCTGTGTGAGCAGGGTAGTCGGGGCAGATCAGGTGCACTTCGTGGCCCTGGCGCTCCAGGGCGTTGCGGAAGCTCTCGATCGAAGTGGAAACGCCGTTAACGCGCGGGAAGTACACGTCGGAAAGCATTAGAATCTTCATGTTAGGCGACTTGGCGGCTGGCAGGGTAAGGTCAATCTGCCATAGTGCCGTGACGCCGCCGTGACAATGGCCCTGCGCCTGGGGTGGCGTTCGACGCCGAGAGGCTGCCTGGTTGGGCAGCGGCATGTTCACTCAAATGGAATCGTGATGCGACGTTTATGGGTATTGCCTACCTCCCGTGCGGGCTGGTGGTTGTTGGTAGCGTTTGTGGGGCTGGTCGGTGCTGGAATCTGGCCGGTCATTGGCTGGGTCAACCGAGCGACGCTGGTCATGGGGTTGCCGCTGCTGGTGGTGTGGAGCTACGTGATCATATTGGCCTGCGTGGTCGTCATGCTGGTGGGCAATCGCATCGTGGAGCGTGACGACCATGAGTAGCCTCTGGCCGCTGACCATCACGCTGCTGTATGTGGCCGCTGCCATGCTGCTTGGCCTGCGCGCCCGAGCGGGCCGTTCCATGAATAGCCTGGAGGAGTGGGGGGTGGCAGGGCGCAGCATGGGGCCTGTCACGCTGTACCTGCTGATAGCGGCCGGCAGCGTCAGTGCCTACACCTTCATGGGCGCGCCCGGCTGGGCCTACTCCAAAGGCGTGGCAGTGTTCTACGTGGCCGTTTACCTGGCCTATCTGGCGCTGGTGGCCTGGTATTTCGGGCCCAAGGTATGGCAGTTCGGCAAGCAGTTTGGCCATGTCACCCAGGCCAGTGCCATTGCCGACCGCTACCAGAGTGTGGCGCTGGGCGCGCTGGCGGCCAGCGTCATGGCGGTAGGCTCGATTGCCTATGCGGTGCTGCAAACGGTGGGGTCGGCATACATTCTCTTCGTGATGAGCGGCGGGGCCATTCCGGTGTGGCTGGGGGTGGTGCTGGTGCTGGCGTGTATCGCCGTGTATCTGTGCGCCAGCGGTCAGCGCGCGATTGGGCGCACCAACGCGTTTCAAGGGGCGCTGATGCTGGTCGTGGCCTGGGCCGTCGGGCTTTGGGCGATGCAGAGTGCGACGGGCAGCGTGAGTTTTGCGGCTGTGTTCGAGCGTATTCAGACTGACCACGGGGAGTTTCTGACGCTGCCTGGAGCGGCGGGCGACATGAGCTCAGTTTCTGGACCACTTCGATCATCGTTTCGATGTTGTCATTCATGCCGCCCGTATGGACCCAGTGGATGAGTGCTTCCTCGGCACGCACGATACGCCGTAGTGCGACCTGGCTGCCGACCTACTACATCGTGATTTTGCCCATGGTCACCGTGGGTTTCATCGGTATCTTTTCATTGCCGGAGCTGGCGCGGGCAGACACCGTCGTGCTGGAGTATGCCATGCAGCACTTGCCCGTGGTGCTGGTGGGGCTGCTGGGCGCGGGCACTCTGGCAGCCTCCATGTCCTCCAGCGAGCCATTCATTCACTCGGTTTCTCTCTCGGTGAGCAAAGACGTGCTGCAGCCGCTTTTCAAGCTCTCGGAGGGCACCACCGCCCAGTTGGCGCGGCTTTTGATTCTACCCATCATGTTCTTGCTGATTGCGCCGCTGGCGATTGCCGAGCCGGGAAGCCTGGTGATGATTCTGCTGGTGGGGCTGGGGTTTGCTTCTCAAGTGCTGCCTGCGTTCATCGGCATGTTCTTTTGGCCCAGAGCGTCGAAGCTGGGTGTCATGGCGGGCATCGTGGCGGGCTTCATGGTAACGGTGGCATTCACCGCCGTGTGGCCACACCCGTTGGGGATTCATGCCGGATTCTGGGGGCTGATGGTCAATCTGCCGCTCTTTTTTGCCGTGTCGCTGGTCACTCCAGCGGGGGACAGTGAGGTGGTCGAGCGGTTCTTTCGCATTTCGGCGCCACGAGGGCTGACCCGGCTGGGGCGTTAGAGGAGAAGAGAGAACAGAGAACAGAGAACAGAGAACAGACGAGGCCAGCGCTGACGCTGGCCTCGCGGGTATGGCTACGATTGGCCGCCAGCAGCGCCCCCCACGATGCCACTGCGGAAGCCGCCCTGACGAGAATTGGCGTGATCCAGATGGTTGGCCACGGTGTCTTCCGGGGAGCCTGCCATTTCACGGAACATCCCCATGGAACCCAGCAGAGCAGAAGACTCGTAAGGCACAAACACGCGCTCGCCGTCTTTCGCCATGGTGGGCAGCACTTTGATATAGCTTTGGCCAAGCAGGTAACCCACCACCGTGCGCTTGTTCTCTTCGCTATCGCCAATAGCGCTGAGCACCAGCTTGATCGACTCCTGCTCACCCTGGGCGCGCAGAATGGCCGACTCTTTATCGCCCTGGGCGTTGAGGATGGCTGACTCACGCTGGCCCTGGGCCATGGCAATGGCGGCTGATTTTTCGCCCTCGGCTTCGGTGACCGTTGCACGACGTTTACGCTCGGCAGCCATTTGCAGACGCATGGCCGACTCCACCTCTTCCGGCATGGCGATGTCCTGAACTTCGACCCGGGAGATCTTGACCCCCCACTTGGAAGCAGGCTCTTCCATGGCAGCCTGAATCTCGTTGTTCACCTCGGCCCGGGATTCGAACAGCTTATCCAGCTCCATCTTGCCGACCACCGAACGCAGCGTGGTCTTGGCCAGTACCTCCACGGCCTGGCTCATGTTCTCGACTTCATAGACTGCTCGCTTGGGGTCGATGATCTGATAGTAGAGCGCGCCGTTGATCCGCACCGTGACGTTGTCGGTGGTCACGACCGGCTGGCCCGGAAAGTCCATGACGGTTTCCCGACGGTCGATACGAATTTCATCGCTGGTGATGGGGTGATACTCCTCGCCCATCTTCTTGTAGCGAATCATGGTGATGGCGCGGGGCTGCTCGATAAAGGGAATGATGATGTTGATGCCGCTCTCCAGCACCCGGTGAAACGAGCCTAGTCGCTCGATCACCATGACTTCCGATTGGCGAACGATCACCAAGCCCTTGGAAATGATCAGAATACCGATGACCACGATGATCAGGCTGATCAACAGGCCTGGGCTGATGGGTAGATCCATGGTTAAAGCTCCTTGTGTTGCGAATGGTCGTCCTGGGGAACCGGGTTGCTGGCAGGGGCCAGCATGACCAGGGCGGTGGTGCCCTCGAAACGTTTGAACACCACCGGAGTGCCGGAGGGCAGCTCGGTGGCTCCGCTCTCCAGCACGCGTAGTCGATAGAAGTCGCCATTGACCTTGATGCCGGTGGCATTATCGAAGTCGCGGGTCAGGGTGACATAGTGTTGGTTCTTTTCCACACCGGTACCGGTGGTGCCGTAGGCGACCCCCTTGGGCGAAAAGCGCGGGCGAATCACCATCACGCCCACGGGCACCAGAATACCCGCGAAGATGCCCATGCTGAGCAGTTGCCAGGGCAGTGTCAGCCCCAGCGCGGTGACGGCGGCGGTCAAGGCGGCGGCGATGCCCAGCGCCAGGAGGACCATGGCGCCAGAGGTCAGCTCGCCGAGACTGAGCAGCAGCGCGATGACTAGCCAGGTGTAGGCCGGATTCCAATCCATGAGCACTCCTTATCAAGTGGACTCCCCCAAGGGTAACGTACCTTAGGCCTAGCGTCTCCCCACTTTTCCACAGGTGGTGCTGTAACTGCCTGAATAGCGTTGAAAATTTCAGTGCTATCAACGAGATCGGGGCTTTCCCGCCGGTATCATGTTGTTACCCCTAACACCATGAACCAAAAGGAAAGCCCCGATGCTTCAAGATGCCAAAGACCGCGCCAAATGGAAAGCTCGCCTGATCGACTGGTGTGACGACCTGTCGGATCACCTCGCTCGACCCGTCGTGAAGCTGGCGGCAGAAACGCTCTTTGGCATCCTGGCCAGCGGTAGTTTGCGCCAGGCCGAGATCGCCCGCGCCTTGAAGGAACCCTGTCGGCTACACCACACGCAGAAGCGGTTGTCGCGCATGCTGTCCCGGCACAGCGAGCTTGCCTGGGCCGCGGAGCAACTGCAGCTCCAGCGGATCACGCCCTATATCACCGATGACATGGTGCTGGCCATCGATCCGGGCGACCTGAACCGGGATGGCGCCCCGACCAGTGAATACCGAACCCGCGTTCGCGACGGTGATACCGGCGAGATCGTCGGCGGTTATCCGCTGATCAGCGTGGTGGCACGCGACCTGAAGCGGGGCACCACCTGGCCACTGCTCACGCGGCTGCTATCGCCGGCTCGCGGCGGCTACCGCAGTGAAAACACCGATATCCTGAGCGTGATGGATACCGTGCAGCGCCATGTGGAGGGCCGGCCACTGTGGGTCATCGATCGTGGCGGCGATCGAGGGCGGCTGTGGGATGCCTGGCTGCGCGCCGAGCGTCATGTGCTGGTCCGGGCCGCCAATCAGCGCTTCTGGCAGTGGCGAGATACCGCCAAGACGTCGCAGCAGATTGCCCGAGATCTGCCACTGAAGCACCGCGGCCACTTGCGCCGTGGGCAGCATATCCCGGTGCGGTTCGGCATCACCAAGGTCACACTGCGGGAGCATCCGGAGACGCCGCTGTGGATGATCGTTGTCGATCATGAGAAGTCGGAGCGCCTGGTGCTGGTGACGACGCGCCCGGTGCGTGGTCGCCGCCAAGGCGAGCGGATGATTCAGGCTTACCTGGATCGCTGGGCCTGCGAGGAGGGGTACCGGTTCACCAAGCAGGGGTTCGACCTAGAGGGTGTCCAGGCACGCCGTTTCACGACGCTGCAGAACCTGGTGGCGCTGGCCAGCCTGGCCTGGGCACTGCTTGTCATTTTCAGCAATTAGTGCGACCCTCAGGGCGTAATATCGGGCTATTATGGTAGTCTGTACAGGATTGAGTGCGACAGAATTAATAGCAATTGATGCGACAGGTCTTGTTTTATTCAACATTTGGTGCGACTGCCCATGCCACTGCCTACATCCGTTCGTAAAATCGGCCCTACCCGACGAAGTGTGTCTGGCTACTATGCCTTTCGCGGGGAGGAGTCTATTGCGTTCGAGTCGACGCTCGAACGTGATTTCCTCATCAAGGCTGACTTTGATGTGAGCGTCCTTGGTGTGATATCCCAGCCGTGCGAGATCCCGTTTCATCATCCCGTGACCGGTAGGCGCTACACCTACACACCTGACTATTTGGTTTATTACCGTCTCGGTAACCGTCATTACAGGGATTACCCAAAACCTCTCCTGGTGGAGGTCAAACCACGGGAAAAGTGGCAAGCACATTGGCGTGAATGGTCGCCTAAATGGAAGGCGGCGATACGGCATGCCAACAATGAGGGCTGGGCGTTTCGCATTCATGATGAAAGCCGCATTCGTGATAAGACCTTGGACAACATTACCTTCCTAGCGCGCTACAAGCGGATGGTGTTTCCCTCTGTCGAAAGCCAGGCAGTCCTCAACACGGTGAGGGAAATGGGGGTGGCGACCTTGGATTACCTGCTTTCTCGGCACTTTATGGGCGATATTTACCGGGCAGAGGGGATTGCGCATTTATGGCATCTACTGGCGACTCGGCAGTTAGATTGCGATATGGCCCAATCCTTCAGTCCTCTATCGGAGGTATGGGTACCCGATTATGAATAACCATCGTGGCAGCGCAACTGAACCCAATAACGGCGTCGCCCAAACACGCCAACACTTGCAGATTATGGTGGGTGAGCAGGTTCAGAAAGATGGCACCGTTTACCGAATTTCCCAGGTGCTCGATTTTGAGACAGTCATTGGCATTGCCGTTGAGTCCGGGCGTAGTTGCCCGCTTCGCATCAAAGAACTAGCGCCTCTCAATAGCGGGTCCGTATCCCCTGAGCAGGATATGTCCGAGATTGGGGATGCCGATTGGCGGGAGGCCGAGCATCGCTTTTCCATCATTAAGCCCTTGGTGGATCGCCATACGGTGGGGCGGGATGCAGCGGAGGAGCGTGCGAAACAAACGGGGGTTGATACGGCTACGATCTACCGTTGGTTGAAGCGGTATAAAGCGACGGGCTCGGTGCTCGCATTGATTCCTCAAAAGCCAGGGTGGAAGAAGGGAAAGTCGCGTATTCCCGCGCATGCCGAGGCAGTGATTCAGGAAGTCATCAAAGAGGTGTATTTGACGCTGCAGCGTCCGTCCGCACAAAAAGCGGTACAGGAAGTCATGCGGCGCTGCCATGAACGGCGCATCGACCCGCCGAGCCCTGGTACCGTTCGTGCTCGTCTGCGTGATATCCCAGAGCGTGACCGGTTGCGTGGCCATGGTTTTAGAGACAAAGCCATTAACAAGTTCCAGCCGGCTGCCGGAAAATTTCCCAATGCGGACTATCCGTTAGCCGTTATGCAGATTGACCACACGCCTGCCGATATTATTTTGGTCGATGACGTGTATCGCAAGCCGATTGGTCGCCCATGGATTACGTTGGCCATGGACGTGTTTACTCGCATGGTCACGGGGTATTACTTGTCGTTTGACCCGCCCTCTGAAACATCTGTCGGCATGTGTGTGGCGCACTCCATGCTTCCTAAAGATGAGTGGTTGCTACTGCATAATGTGGAGGCTGAGTGGCCGGTATGGGGCACACCCGCCACGATTCATGTCGATAACGGCCCAGATTTTCGCTCTGAGACGTTTCGGCGCTCATGCCTAGCCTATGGGGTCAACCTTGAGTTTCGGCCTGTTAAGCAGCCTCGTTATGGTGGCCACATTGAGCGGGTACTGGGCTCTCTTCTAAAGGAAATCCATAACCTGCCTGGGACGACCTTCTCCTCCATTAAAGAGAAAGAGGGATACGATCCAGAGAAGCACGCGGCCATGACGAAAAGCGAGTTTGAAGAGTGGCTGGTGACGTTGATTTGCAAGGTTTACCACCAGCGCCTTCATTCTGGGATTGGTATGTCGCCGATGAAAAAGTGGGAAATTGGTGTGTTTGGCAATGCGGATGTGCAGGGAGTGGGATTAGCGCCGAGGCCTGCTGACAGGCTCTCTGTATTGCTCGATTTTTTGCCCAGCTTTCAGCGTACGATCCAGACCTTTGGTGTGACCATCGATGGCATAAACTATTACGATGAAGCGCTAAGACCTTGGATCAATGCCAAAGATCCAGACATGCCAGACAAGAAACGCACCTTTGTTTTCCGGCGCGACCCTCGCGACATTAGTGTCATTTGGTTCAAAGACCCGGAGCTCGGGCACTATTTTCGCGTGCCCTTTGCCAATCTTGCCCTCCCCTCGATGAGTGTTTGGGAGTATGCCCAAGCTAAAGCGCGCCTTCGGCAGGAAGGAAGAAACTCGGTCAATGAGACTGAAATTCTACGCGCTATTAGTGAGCTGCGAACCCATGTGGAGGAGTCGCAAGCACGTACTAAGCGAAGTCGCCGTCAGGCACAACGACGTAAAGAGCATGAGAAGAAGGTGACGCCTGCAGATCCCCTTTTACATGCGCCCTCAACTGCGGCCCCTAAAGAGACACCCGCTCAAGGGGACGGTCTTTTAACGGGTGATATCGATGTGAACTGGGACATAGCATGAGCACACACCTTCATCCTGATCTTCGTCACGTCTTGGGGCTGTCCGCTAAAGAGCGAATGGAGTTTATGGATCAACCGCGCTGGTTGGGCTATCCATTGGCCAATCGTGTCATTGAGGTCATGCGTGGGTTGATGGAGAAGCCCAGTCGTCCTCGTATGCCTAACCTCTTGCTCGTGGGTGACTCCAACAACGGAAAGACAAGTTTCGTAAGCAGTACGGTGAAGGCTACGTGAATGAAGACGTAGAGCCCGTGAAGCCTGTTGTTGTCACTCAGGCTCCCCCGAGTGCCGATGAGAAAAGTCTGTATATCGCAGTGCTAGAGAGTTTCTGGGCTCCCTACCGGCCTACAGATCCTGTTCCCAAGCTGCGCTACCAGGTGATTCATCAACTGCGTGCTTGCCATACGCGCTTACTGATCATCGATGAGTTTCACTCTCTGTTAACCGGTGGTGCTGTTAAGCAGCGCGAAACGATGAATGCCATTAAGCTTTTATGCAATGAGCTAATGATTCCCATCGTTGGTGTGGGGACGCAAGATGCTGTGCGTGTGCTGCATTCAGACCCACAGCATGCGAGTCGCTTTGATGTGGTCGCGTTACCAAAGTGGGAGCTCAATCAGGAGTTTCAGAAGCTGCTCGCTGGCTTTGAGAAGATATTACCTCTCAAACATCCTTCCCAACTGCATGAGCCCCAATTGGCGACCCAGCTCCACGCGATTTCTGGCGGTAATTTGGGTGACCTGCACCGGCTGCTGATTGAGTGTGCAAATGCCGCTATTTTGTCTGGAGCTGAGTGCATCGATGAGAAAATTATTCAGAGTAAATCATGGGTGCGGCCCACCCGTGGCATTAGGGAAGTGATGCTGTAATGACCTGGGCGCTGAGTGTGCCCCTGCTGCCTGAGGAGTCCCTTTCATCATGGCTCGTTCGGGCGGCGTTGCGACAGGGGTGTGATCCTTTGTCGCTCACCGGGGCTATTTGGCCAACATGGCGTATATGGACGAGGGACATTGATAGGGAAATACCCCTCGCAAGAATGCGCCCATTAGTGAATGCCTCGGGGATATCTTCCGCTAAGTTTCAGAAAGCGGGGATGCGGGACGATTGTGAGAAAGTGGTCGGTTACTCGTTACCGGAAACCCGGACTTGGCCCTGGTTGTTGGCACTCGGCAGCCGAAATCGAACCCGCCATGGAGGACAACAGGTATGCACGTTGTGCTTGGCAGAGGACTCAACCCCCTACTTGCGCCGGCACTGGCGATTCGCTTGGCACACTGGGTGCCGCTTTCATGGGGTGCAGCTGGTAGATGAGTGCCCAGCATGCAAGGCCCCTATAGAGCCCCATCGCCTGACAGCGGAAGATCAACATTTAGCTCAATGCAGCCGGTGTCATAACGATTTTAGAAAGGCGGTATGCACGTCGCCTTTACCTGAAGCGTTCAGTGTTCAAGTGATGGCTGATCGTGTGTTAGAACAGGATAAGGTGACGTTTAGGCAGGCCTCTATCGCACCCGCCGATTGGTTTTCTATGGTGGCCTTTTTTATTGGCGTTATACGGCGTGCAAGTCGGCGGCCTGTGTCACCCCTGGCCGATGCGCTTCTTTCATTGGGCATTTCGGTTACGGATTGCCGAATGCCTGTGTCTGGCCTGGCGTTTGAGCTGCTGGCTGTCAGCGAGCGTAGTGCCTTATTGGTAGCGTTGGAACGCTTGCTCAGTATGGGCCTTGAAGAAACGTTCAGCGTTCTGGTCGCGTGCAATGTCAAAACGAGCGCGCTTCATGATCCCCGAAGGTCGCCCCCCGTTGTGTTGTTGCCGCTGCTATCACGGTTATCTCACCACCCTCATGGGCCGCATCGCCGCCGTGTTCCCCCGGCTTGTCGCCCCATGTCGGAACGCGCTGTTAGAGCCTCATGGGCGCGTTTAAAACGCAGAATGAAAGCGGAGCCAACCTCTTGAATCAACACCAAACGGTCGACTGCGATGAGTGTGGCCGAGAAGTCTCCAAATTGTGGCGACGCCATAAAGGGCACGGCTACTGTTCAACTTGCTATGCTCGTGTGTTTAAGCGGCGGATGTGCCCACGATGTGGTGAGTTAGCCCGTCTGCCTAAGAATGACCCAGACGCCGTCTGTCGTCAGTGCAACGTTGACAAACCGTGTGCACGATGTGGAAAAGCCAGTTCAGACTACAACATCGGCAAGGTCACTCCCTACGGCCCTGTCTGTATCGCCTGCGCTCCCTATTTCAAAGAACCAGAGCCCTGCGAGGCGTGTGGGAAAGCATCTCAACGTCTTACCCGAGTGGCGCGTATGGGGCATGATCATCGCTTATGTCCACGCTGTTCGACAGCAGACCACGGTACCTGTTCTGCATGTCGTCGACATCGTTTATTGGTGGTGGCACCCAACGGGGATGCGTTGTGCAAAGCCTGTAATGAGCAAGGGGAAATTGCCTGCCCATCGTGTGGTAATCCCATGCCAGCGGGTCGAGGTGATGCCTGTGAGCCCTGCTATTGGACGCGAACATGCCGTAAACGCATCACCATTGGCCAAGCCGGTATCACTACCAAAGCGTTAAGTGAGGCCTTTGGGGAATTTGGTGAATGGCTGATTCGTATCACTGGGCCGCATAAGGCTGCCCTCAAGATCAATCATTTCTTCTCGTTCTTCCTTGAGCTCGACCAGGCATGGTCACGGATACCGAGCTATTCGGAGCTACTTCATCACTTCGGGGCGGAGGGCTTGCGGCGTGTGAGGCTTCCCATGCGATGGTTGCATGAAGAGCAAGGGGTAGAGCCGGATCACCAAGCAAAGCGGATCGACTCAGAGAAAAGACGTATTCAAGCGTGTCTCAGTTCTATGCCGTTCGCTTCGCTATCAGACCAAGTGCTGCAAGCCTATTGGCTGCAATTGGAAACCCGTATAGAGGCGGGCAAAACGTCCCACACCTCCGCACGACTTGCACTAAGAGCGGCAGCCGCATTGCTACTCGCTACTGACCGGGAGGGGCAGCGACTGCCTCAACAGGGCGATGTGGACAACTATTTGCATGCGGTGCCCGGACAAGCAGCCTCGGTCACGGGGTTTACTAATTTCTTAAATCGCCAACATGCCACCACGTTGGCTCCTCGGGTGGATGTAAAACGGGCAAGAAAGCGGCGAAAAGAAACACTAGCCCGCACCCTGATGACGATGGCCCGGTGTGCTGATCAAGGAGAGGCCTGGAGGGAGGCATGGATCGTTGCTGCCATGGAGTATTTCCATGACACAAAATTAACGCAGAAAATGCTTCGACAACAGACCGTAGAGCGGACGACAGACGGGATACAGGTGGTAGTGGGTGGCGTTACCTACTGGCTGCCTCTGGATATTGAGTGCTAAGACACTGATAGCGCGCAGTCACTTGGAGGGCCCCGCGACTCTGTAGGCGAATGTCGCCCCGCCGTTTGGACGGGGCTATGGCTCTCTACCTATATGCCAGGGCTCAACGGGGTGCCAAAAGGCGTGTCATGACCGTTGAGATGACGTCAAAACCAGGTCTTCATAAATGCCCTTGATAGCCTTCTCTTCTGGGCTGTGGCGCTGTGGCTCCTGTTCCTGCTTTGGATGTAGTGGGGTTATAAGCCCGTTAGAGAGTGACAGGACATCGCTGAGCTGCTCGTAATCGAGGTTTACGTTATCGACATTGTATTGGTTAAGGCGTGTCATGGTCTCTGTGAGTGCGGTCATACTGTGCTCTTCTTCTCCAAGCGGCGGAAAGGCTTGAATCAGCGGCTGACCGCCTTCCCAACCTATCTTGATCGGCTGATTGATGATGTTGACTTGGGTGCCGGGTGGAATGCGGTCAAATATAGATTCGATGTCTTTGGGTAACATGCGGATACAACCTCGGCTTGCGCGCATGCCAATGCCATCGGGCTGGTTGGTGCCGTGAATCAAATAGCCATCGAAGCCTAGGATGATGGCATGGTCTCCTAGCGGGTTATCGGGGCCGGGCGGTACAACGCTTGGTGCGGTTTCGCCGCGTGCTTCCGCTTCACGTTTTACCGACTCAGGCGGGTACCATGCGGGGTTTTTAATGTTCATGGTGGTCTCGGTCACACCAAGGGGTGTATCAAACCCTTCGCGACCGATGCCGATAGGATAGGTCTCAACGCGCGGTGTCTCACCGGTTTTGACATCTGGGTAGTAGTAAAGCCGCAGCTCGGCGATATTGATGACGACCCCAGTACGCTCGACATTCGGCAGGATGAAGCGTCCTGGAATGGTTACTTCAGTACCCACTCCGGGCACCCAAATACTGACCTCTGGGTTAGCACGTACAATCTCCTGGTAGCCAAGGTTGTGACGTCTGGCAATATCAATCAGAGTATCCTCGTAATTCTTCACGATGAAGGTGTCAGCCTCTCCGATAATATTGCCTTCCTCAGGTAGCGGGTAATGCCCCTTGGGCCATTCCGTCTCCTGGGCAGTGGAAGGTTGTGCCGCCATGGCGACAGGGAGCCATGCCAGAAACGAAACCATCACACTCACGATGAAGCCGATCTGCATTGGCCATGGGAGGAATCTCTTAAGTATTGCTGCGTTCTTTGCCAAGAGCATCGCTAGGTTCCTTTTTCATCTAATGCGTCGTTTTTTGATCGAGATAAGTTCAGTTGTAACCCGAGCAGTGTCAGCACCGCAGCGAGTATCCAAGCGGGGCCACTACCGGTGCGTGTGAAAGGAGTTAGGCCCTGCATCGGGGTCACCTCGCCCGTTAAACTGGCCTGTTCAAACTGTGGGGCACGGGCTGTGACGTGACCTTGTGAATCGATGATGGCCGTCACGCCATTACTGGTAGCTCGAAGTAGGTGACGACCATTTTCTAAGGCACGTAGACGCGCCATTTGAAGATGTTGGTGTGGGCCAATGGAGCGCCCAAACCACGTATCGTTGGAAACCGTTAATAGCAGCTCGGCATTACGCGCCTGTTGGGCGACATGGTCGGCAAAAATGATTTCGTAACAAATGGCATTGCCAATGGTGGCTCCAGCCACGTGTAACGGAGCCTGTTCGCCTGACCCTGGGGTCAGGCGAGGTACTGGCAAGTCGAAAAAAGCAAGGGTGCCAGCGAGGAGACTTTGGAATGGCAAATACTCGCCAAAGGGCACCAAGTGCGCCTTCTGGTATTCGCCCTGCACATCATTTAGCCCTATGACGCTGTTATAAGAGCGCCCTTCACTGTCGCGTTGCAAAATGCCGGTCAACAAGGCGGTGTCAGGCCCCAGGTCGGACGCTACTTGCTCAAGTATTTGCTGTGCTTCCTGCTCAAGCATGGGAAGGGCTGCCTCAGGCCAAACGATGAGATCGATATCCCTTGCTTGCTCCCGTGTCATCGTCGTGTAGATACTGATCGCTTCGCGCTGCCCTTGGGCAGTCCACTTAATGCGCTGGTCAAGATTCCCTTGCAGCAATGCCACCCGGATGGGCTTGCCAGCCGGGGTTGTCCATTGGGCGGGCAATAGGAATGGAACGATCCACAAGGCGGCCATTGGGACAAGGAAACTCCAGCGGCGACGCAGTACCTCTACCCCTAACGTACCTGTCAGCGCGGTCATGAGTGACAGCAAGTACACACCACCAACGGGCGCCCATGGGGCTAGTGGAGAATCAATCTGAGAGGTGCCCAGCAATAACCAGGGAAAGCCGGTGAGCATCCAAGTGCGTAGCCATTCGCTCACCACCCACATACCGGCAAAGCTAAGAAAGGCGAACCGTGGCCCCGTGATGCGTCGATAGAGCCCAAAGGGGACTGCAAAGAAGAGCGCCAGGACGCTGACAAAAAGAGTGGTGAGGAGCATCGCCACCAAGGCCCCGGTGCCACTGAAATCGTGAATAGCAACGAAGACCCACGACGTGCCTGAACCGAACAGGCCTACCCCATAGCACCACCCACGCAGGGTGGCCATGGCGGGCGTTAGCGACGCTATTCTCCAATAGACCAGTGCCACGCTCACTGGGCCAAGCCACCATAGGGAAAAGGGGGCGGCACTCAAGGTGGTCAGCACCCCAGCGGCGAGCGCTACAACGCAATCGACTATTGGTGAGGAGCGCCCAGCAAAAAGCGTATATTCTTTATCTTTATCGACCACATCCATAGCGTTACTCAGAGCGCTTAAAAGCAGGACTTTCACGCCATAACGCCACCGCGAACATCAATACACCGGCAAATAGCGCGATATCGGCCATGTTAAAGGCGGGCCAATGCCATTCGCCCCAGTAAATGTCCAGATAGTCGACGACGTACCCTCGCGCTAAGCGATCAACAGTATTACCGAGCGCGCCGCCAAGAATCAGGCTGTACGCACAGGCCTCCAAGCGCGACAGGGGTTTGCATAGCTGCACAACCAATACGACGACCACCACCAACGCTAAACCAAGAAAGAGGTAGCGCTGCCAACCCCCTGCTTCTGCGAGAAAGCTGAAAGCGGCTCCTGTGTTCCCGGTATAAACCCAGTTAAAAAACGGCGTTAGCGGAATGACTTGGCCAAACGACATCTGGGCATGCACAATTTCCTTGACCAGTTGATCGGCTAGAGCCATCACGCAAGCTAATGTGAACCATGGCCAGCGACGTGAAGGGCTATCGTTTGGCGCTGTTCTCATGACGTTGTTTTTCCTTGTGACAGGCCTGTCATTGCGGTACTGGGCGAAAAGCGGTAACCCAGCAGTCGCATGGCGTTCAACGTCACCAGGACGGTAGCACCGGTATCGGCCATCACCGCAATCCACATGCCGGTAATACCCAGCGCCGTTGTAACTAGGAAAATGGCTTTTAAGCCAAGGGCGAGAACAACGTTGGTTTTCACATTGCGCAGCGTGGCACGAGAGAGGTCTATCAGCTCAGCGATGCCGGTAACGCGGTTCTTGAGCAAGGCTGCATCGGCGGTTTCCAACGCCACATCCGTGCCACCCCCCATCGCGATACCCACATCTGCTGCCGCGAGTGCCGGTGCATCGTTGATGCCATCACCTACTTTACCGATGGGGCCACGGCCTGCCGCTTGCCAGTCTCGAACATACGCTGCCTTGTCTTCAGGCATTAGTTCGCCGTACGCTTCAATGCCTAAGCGACCCCCCGTGGCAGCGACGGTGCGGGCATTATCACCGCTGAGCATGACCGCCTGTACGCCTAAACGGGATAGCGCCGCTAGGCCTTCAATGGCATCTTCGCGTGGCTCATCGCGAACCGCGATCAAGCCCAGTAAACGCTCGCCTTCGACGAGGAGAGCGAGGCTCTTACCGGCTTCTTCTAACGCGACAATTCGAGCACTGAGACTTTCCTCAAGGATGACTTTCTCGTGAAGGTGACGAGGCGTCATTAAGCTCAGCTCGCGACCCTCCACCTGGCCGGAAACACCGCGCCCCGCCAGAGCGCGGCTGCCAGTGACGGTGGGGAGGTTGATGCCCGACTGTCTGGCATGCTCAACGATAGCCGTGGCGATAGGGTGACTGGAATCCCGCTCTATTGCGGCGGCGAGCCGCAATACGCTGTTATCGTCTTCCTCAGCAATCCAAGACTCCACATCTGTGACTCTTGGGGTACCCGCAGTGAGGGTGCCCGTTTTATCTAATGCCACCAAGCGAAGCTTACCTAACTGTTCAAGAACGGCTCCCCCTTTGATCAGTAGTCCGCGCCGAGCGCCCGCCGAGAGACCTGCGGCGATGGCGGCTGGGGTAGAAATGACCAACGCGCAGGGGCATGCGATTAACAGCAATGCTAACGCACGGTAAATCGACTCCGACCATGCCATGGTCGATACCAGCGGTGGCACTATCGCCATCAGTAGGGCGAGTAAGACGACGGCGGGCATATAGTAATACGCAAAACGATCAATAAAGCGTGCTATCGGTGCCTTGGCGGCCTGTGCTTCTTCAACCAGACGAATAACGCGAGCGATCGTATTGTCATCAGCGCCTCGTGTTACCTCCACCTCCAGGGCGGCATCAAGATTCACTGTGCCAGCAAAAATGTCATCACCAGGCGCTCGCGAACGGGGTATGGACTCGCCGTTTACCGGCGACTCGTCAATGTCGGAGGTGCCCACCAGGATGCGTCCATCGCAGGGTACGCGATCACCGGGCCGCACCAGCACACGCTGCCCGGGTTTAAGTGACTCCGCCGAGACGTCACGCAGCTGGCCATTGTCCATCAGCCTCGCCGTTGAGGGTGTTAAATTTGCCAAGGCTGAGATACTGCGGCGCGCTCGTGAAGCAGCTACCCCTTCGAGTAGCTCACCTACGGCGAACAAGAACACGACCATCGCAGCTTCAGCGGCAGCATTGATGGCCAATGCGCCAAGCGCAGCGATGCACATCAGCATCTCTATGGTAAAGGGATTGCGCATTTTGAGGGCGCCCCAGGCACTCTGCGCAATGGGTATTAAGCCGACTAGCGTGGCCAAAATGAAAGGCATATTACCCAGCGCAGGCCATGCTAAACGAAGCGCGAAGGCTACGATCAGCAAATTGCCTGTGATAATGACCAAGCGCCCTTTAGCGGTTTGCCACCAAGAGGATGAAGCACCAGGTGCGCGTGTTTGGCCATCATGGGAAGCCACTTGATAGCCTAGTTCGTTCAGGATGCCCTCAATGGTCTTTCGCGAGGGGGCCCCGTGATCGTGGTGGTGAATCTTCACTGATCCCGTGACCGAGCTTGCCGTGACTTCCTCAATGCCTTCCAGTCGCTCTAGCGCCGATACAACCTTGCGCTCACAACCGCCGCAGTCCATGCCTTCAACACGCAGCGTCAAGGTGGTAGGCGCTGTTGTCGGCGTTGATGTTTTCATGGTGCCTCTCCTGCCAATGGGCTATGGTTTTTAAGTGTAAACCTTGTAGCAACTACAGCTTCAAGCCCTGCCTAAGGAGTTTTACCATGTCGATGATCGGCCAAAGTATCAGCATTGGTGAGTTAGCACGACGAGCCGATTGCAAACCTGAAACGGTTCGCTATTACGAGCGTATTGGGCTGTTGCGCGATGCGACACGAACCGGTGGGGGGCAGCGCCGCTATGGAGACGACGCTGTGCGGCGCTTGACCTTTATTCGTCATGCCCGTGACTTTGGCTTTTCGGTGGAGTCAGTGCGAGAGCTTTTGGCCATGTCAGATCAACCTGATATGCCTTGCCAAGAAGTCGATGCCATCGCCACGCATCACCTAAAGAAAGTGGAGTCCCGCCTTCAACGACTGTCCATACTGCGTGAGGAGCTTCAACGGATGATCACGCAGTGTGCCGGTGGTAAAGTGGAAAGCTGCCGAATCATTGAGGTCATCAGTGATCATCAACTCTGTATCACTGAAAAATCGCACGGAGGGGCTCTCGACTTGGGTTAGCACTAACGCTACGCCCCACGCCCAATGGTCAGCCCAGCGAAACATCCAAAAACAGCATGAGTACCAATCCGATGGAGAGGCCCAGCGTGGCCTTTTTTTGGTGCCCGCTTCGATGAGTTTCGGGAATAATCTCATGACTGATCACATACAACATCGCCCCCGCTGCAAAGGCCAACCCCCAGGGCAGTAGCGCTTGTGACATGCTGATGACTCCAGCGCCTAATAAGCCACCCAACGGCTCAACAAGCCCCGTAAGGGCGGCAATCGTCCATGACCGCCAACGTGAATAGCCCACGCCTAGCAGTGATACTGCTACGGCCAGTCCTTCTGGGGCATTCTGAAGTCCAATGCCAATCGCTAGTGGAATGCCTCCTTCGCTTCCCCCTGCGCCGAAGGCCACGCCAACGGCTAGCCCTTCTGGCAGGTTGTGTATCGTAATGGCAATAATAAACAACCAGATACGACGTAGTGAGGCAGCCTCTGGCCCTTCTCGCCCCTGTTCGAAGTGCTCATGAGGTAAGAGTTCGTTCAGTAGTGCGACCATTCCAATCCCTAGCAAGATGGCCGCACAGGCAATGGCAGCAGGTACCACGCTACCTCCGTAACGCAGCTCCGAGGCTTCTAAGGAGGGTATGATCAGTGAGAAGAAAGAGGCCGCTAGCATGACGCCAGCGGCGAACCCCAACGCTAAATCGCGAACACCACGATTCGGTCTTTTGGTAAACAAGATAGGAAGCGCCCCGACAGCCGTCATCAAGCCCGCGGCAAGGCTTCCCAATACCCCCATTGTGACGAGAGAAACCTCTTCCATACCGATTACCTGTCTTGTGGTAGATGAGTGATCACAGCGCTAGGGTTCCATAACGAGGCAAGCACACGTTCACGTTACTAACAATCCATGCAACGTTGCTAAGCACGGGTGGTTACGGCTCGTTAAACGAGATCAAGTCATAAATGGACGCCGTGCCGATAGCTTGTTCCAAGCGATCTCTTGCCTCGTAAAGTGACGCTTGATATTCACCTTGAGTCGGCTGCTCACCCAACATGATGCGTTGACCTTGACCAAGGGGATCAACAGGCTGGTTATTGACTCTCACTTCGTAATGCAGGTTGGGGCCCGTGGCGACCCCGGAGGAACCTACCTCTCCGAGCGACTCTCCCGCATTGACTAAATCCCCAACCACTAGCTGTGGGGAGAATCGGCTAAGGTGTGTGTAGCGACTAATGGCCCCTGTGTCGTGCTCCACCTCGATCACCTGCCCATATCCCCCTTGGCGACCCATAAAGAATACGCGCCCAGGTGCGGTGGCAATGACCGGCGTTCCTGTCGGCGCAGCCAAGTCAATTCCATTATGAGGACGCATCCCTCCATACACAGGATGTCGCCGATTCCCAAAGCGAGACGTTAAGCGGGCACTAAGCACGGGCAACCGCAACGTGCCTAGCAGGGTGTCGCTTTTGAAAAGAGCTACGTCCCCCTTTTGGGTGACCGGCCATATGACCTCCAAGGGCTCTGCCTGATCAGGCAGAGCGGCATAACTGAGGCGTGGTGGCCCAACACGGGCGCCGTCCTGGCGTCGATCTTCCTCCCACACTAATTGAATACGTTCACTGCCAGAAAACTCCAGCGGCGCTGCGATAAACTCGCTGAGCAGTGTTTCCAGTTTAGTGGCGAAACGCGTTGGGACACCTTCTGCTGCCAAGGCCTCGTAGAGGGTGGTATCAATGACGACATCACGCCCAAAGGTTAGGGTATCAACGCTATCGAGCGGTAATGTGCCTTCTTGCTCGCTAGCCGCCTGTAACTTGACAGGGCTAAGTTCAGACGGAGGCAATGACAGATGCGTTTGCCAATTGGCTTCGGCTAGCAAGGGGTAAAAGCCCACAAAGCCTAGTAACCACCAGCGCTGCATCACTGGCCATCCTCTTCCCCAGAGATCTCCGCTACTTCACTCTCAACGGCATCAATCAGCTCTTGCATACCAAAGGGGTCTAAAGGCTCGCCATTGACAAAAAAGGTAGGTGTTTGGCGAATCTGATTGGCTCTGACATCCGCCATGTCTTGGTCAATCACCGCCTGCACCTCAGCAGAAGTCAGTTGCTCTTCGGCAGCCGCTAAATCAAGGCCTCCTTGGCTCGCGATATCGAGGATAGCGGATTCATCAAAACTGCCATGTGAAGCCCATTGATCCTGGCGAGCCAGCAGCCTCTCCAGTACCGGTTCAAAGACGCCCTGACGACGAGCAACTTCTAATACCCGAATGGCCTTATCAGATACGTCGCCGTGGAAAGGAGTGTAGCGCACGATGAGCCGCACTTTTTCTGGGTAGGTTTCCAGAATACTTTTTGTCAGGGGATAGAAAGCACGGCAGGCTTCGCAAGCCGGATCGAAGAATTCCACAATCGTCACCGGCGCGTCTTCTCGTCCCAAGATGGGGGAGTGTGAGCGCACCAAGGAGTCCTCTGCCTGGACACTGCTCTCCTTTGCTGCCTGAGCTTGCATATCTAAGAGGGCAGGTTTCGATACGGCGACGATCGCAGCGGTCAGCATTAACGTACCGGCCAATATAAAAGACGCTTTTTTGAACATGTTTCTCTCTCTTTCTCAACGATGGGGTGGAAAAGTAGGGTTGAAAAATAAGCCAATCGCTATGGGAGTAAGCCGCTCGCTAACTACCTGAGCCGGGAGTCGGCCTCGGTCTATCACTCGTGCCCATATAGATTGGCATTTTGATGCGCGTGGTCACTATGCTCAAACTCTAGGCTGGAATGAGCAATACTGAAGCGCATTTTAAGCTGCTCCTTGATCTCTGCTTTGACGGATTCAAGCTGCTGCCAGCCGGTTTCTGTCAGAACCACGTGGCAGTCAAGGGCTGCCATGTTTTCCTGCATCTGCCATAGATGCACATGGTGAATATCCTGGACTCCCTCGATATCTCGTACGGTCTCAACGACTGCCTGCCCGTCAATGTCCGGGGGAGATCCCAGCATTAGCGTACGGATAGGGCCGCCAATTTCAGAGAAGGCTAGGTAAAGAATATATAGCGCAATCCCTATCGTGATCGCGGGGTCTACCCAGCGCATGTCGTACAGTAAAATAAGCGAACCACCGATAATCACGGCGATGGAGGCAAACGCATCCGATAAGTTATGCAGAAAAAGGGCGCGGATATTGACACTCTCTTTTTGCATTGACCACGTGAGCATGGCGGTAAGGGCATCGACGACGAGCGCGACGCCACCAATAATCACGATCGTCCATCCCTCTATCTCAGGGGGATCGACCATCCGCATAGCGCCTTCGTAAATCAGGTAGACACCGACAATAATGAGGGTGGTGTAATTGATGAGTGCTGCCACTATCTCGATGCGGCCATAGCCAAAGGTCATATGCACATCGGCAGGCCGTCTGGCGATTTTACGAGCAGCAAAGGCAATGACTAATGCTGCCATGTCAGAAAAGTTATGTAACGCATCAGCGATCAGCGATAGGCTCCCCGCCATAATGCCACCGACGATTTGAGCGATGGTTAAGAGCCCATTGGCCCAAATGGAGATGCTGACGCGCCGGTCGCCAGAGGCAGGATCAATGTGGGGATGATCATGATGATGTCCCATCTGTTACCTTCTCTCGAATTATCTGTTCTTGGTACTATAAAACCTCTAGCAACTAAAGCTTCAACCCTTGAGCATTATCTATTTGCATCGCTGGATTGGGAAGCACGTCCCTAGCTACCAAGCGAGCCATGGCGCGCTGGGCCGAAGGTGATCATGTTTTAGGTGCGGGGCTCAATCCACTTCAACCGGTAACGTCTAATCCACCATGGGTAGATTCATTTATTTTGTCGAGGCGCACCTTGTCTGGTTTGTAATCGTCGTCGCGGGGGGAGGCTTACTCTTTCCGGCCACCGGAATAATGCTTAAGTTCGCGATTGGGCCATTACTGGCATTACTGATGTTGATTATCAGCCTCACATTCGATGCGCATGCAGTGCGCATCGTGTTCCGAAAGCCGTCACGGCAGTTGTTGGCATTGGGGCTGGTCTATGGGCCTATGTCGATTGCCGGGTGGCTAACGGGCCGTCTATTTTTTGGAAGCGGCCCGCTGGCTGCTGGCCAAACCTTGCTCGGCACGCTGCCGACAGATGTGTCCTCTCCTCTTTTGGTACTGATGGCAAAAGGCAATGTGGCGCTTGCCGCTGTTTTCAACGCAGTCAACACCGCGTTATGTCCGTTTATTGTTCCCTTCCTGTTTTTATGGCTCACCGGCCTTCAGTTAGACGTGCCGCTTGGATCAATTATTCTTGAATTAACACTAATCGTGCTTCTTCCTACCGTGATTGGGGTCAGCTTGCGTACAAAGTTCTCGGCTTTCTTTGCACGGCATGATTCAGCGTATGCAGGGATAGGGTCGATTCTGTATCTGCTGATCCTACTCGCCGTGGTCGGGCCGAATGCCACCACGATCATTGGCTATGGCTGGTATGCGTTTGTGATTGCGGGCGCGGCCCTGTGCCTCAATTTGATTGGGTACCTGGTAGGTATGTCCTCACGGTTACTCACCTCTGATCGCAAAGAGGTGATTACCTATCTTTTCACGGTCAGTAAAAAGGAATTCAGCATCGCTGCAGCGTTTGTCGCTGTTTCCGGCTTGCCATCAGAGATCGCGATTCCAGCCGCTTTTTTTGCCGTGATTCAAATGATCACTTCGCCCATCGCAGCGAAGATCCTCGCCCGCCACTGAAGGGATGGCCGTATCGGCTCTTCGTCAGAAGAGCAACCTGCACACGGGGTGTACAGGTTGCTCTTAGCGACAAAACAGACACCGCTACTCATAAAGGTGGCAAATAGTACCTATGCTAAGTCACTGCGACCAATACTGACCTTGCTAAAAGCATTTAACACAGAGGCTTCGCAGGGTATCTGTTCCTTTTTGGATTTAGGGTGCTTGAACGTATCGGCGAATCCTGGGCAGTGACCAACTAGTTTTTGGACAACACCTTCTACGTGCCGCACGTTAGACAGCACTTGGCGTAACCACTGCTCGAAGCTGCCTTGGTGGCTCAGCGTGAAGACTAAACCTTTATAGGAAGGAGGCTTGGATGCCTCCTCGCTACCGCCAGCTCTGGGTTTTGGAGGGCGTCGTTGGATCTCCATGAGATAGAGCGTTTGATCTAACACATGCACCCGAACGACGAGCACCCCGCGAGGTACCTTGGTCTGAGTATCAATGTAAACCCAATTAGCGACTGACGTTTCCACCTCCTCGTCTATTTCGAAAGGTTCGAGGCTGATCAACCGAGGGTCGGGGGAAGTGCTAAAGCCGTCTTCAAAGGTAAACCAGCTAACGCCACGAATCGTTTCGGGATAGGCCGATTGCAAATAGAGAAGCGCATTCCACATATCACGTAGAAAGCCCTGTGATTCCAGTGTAATAGGAGCATGAATAGAGGCCTGTCCGACCCCTTTTCCTGATCCATGCGGCTCCCCAGTGGAGAAAATAGTTTCGTCACCCGGAACGGGGACGCCTCGTGTATCGGGCACATTTTTTCGAGTATATCGTTTATCCAAGACGGCGCGAGGCTTACCTAAAATAACGAATTCGTCCTCAGGAAGGTCTAGCCAAGAAGAGCCATGGTCGGGCTCTTCATCATCCGTCAGGTCAATGACATCGGGGATGTCTTGAAGCTGATGATAGGGAAATTGAGTGGGAGCATCATCGCCATCGGTGGCTGGTACTGTCGTTGACTTCTCTCTTTCGCGGTGGATCGTGGCACCATCGGGCTGCGTACAGCCTAATATCTGCAAGCCTAGGAATGTGTTGCCACCATCAATTGGAACGCCAGAAACAGAGATTTCCCCGCTGCCTTGAAACCATGGGGTGGCTTTTAAAAGCATCTCATCTGGCGTGGAGCTGGTTTCAAATTGTGAATATATATATTTTGCAGCGCGCTTGGCATACGGATCGTACAACATATGCGCGAGCAAAATGGCATCGTGTTTATGAACATGATAGGTAAATTTGACAGGCCACGTACCTGGGGATGCAGGCGCATCAAGCTGTCGATAAAGACGTTTTTTGACTTCTTCCCAAGGGTAAGTGGCGAGCACTCGCTTGATTTCAGAAGATCGGCCGTAAACGCGAATAAAAAATTCTGTGCAAGGGATGAGCAAGTGTTTGCCATCTGGAAGGTCAAATTCAATCAGGTATGTTTTGTGCTGATTTTTCTGGGGTAAGTAGTTCGAGTCATGAAAAGCGGTATAGAGGCTTCGTCCTGATTGTCGTAAATCATCTAAGGTGACAATTCGCCAGCCGCCTGGAGAAAAAGAAACGGAGAATTTTCTTTCCTCGTAGGCAATACGCGAGCTACTCACGCCCTTTTCCCATACTGACCCTATTCTCAATAGCCCAAGATGCGTTAAGACAGTCTCACGTCTCATCACGCCTCCTAAGTTATTTTCATGGTCGATGGTTCTTAAGAAGATATGGATTTTAGGGACGCTTCGTAAGCGATTGTTCTTAAATATAGGCCCGTACCACCAAACGACCAAGCGCTCTGCCTCGTTTTTTAGGGTGCCATCATGGAAGCTAAAGGTTCTGGATTGTTTAAGAGAAACGGTCACAAAGGCGCACTCTATGTAAACTCAACATAGAGATTGTCGCAGCAATTATTGTTTAGTCGCAACAATTGTTGGAAATGACACTGCTTGCGGCCTATCAGGACCGAGCGCCGGAGTTGGTGCGGCACGCGCAACGTCAGAAGCGACACCGCCGGCTGATATTCCCGTTCTATAGCCTGCAGCGGGGCTGGCAACGGCTGTTTGCTCAAGGCCGAAGTGTTTTCTATCCCCTCTGGAGAAGAGCGCCAGACGCCGAGGCACGAATACCAGACTTGTTCACCTCCTCAGGAGGACTATGCCGATGACACGCCGGAAAATGGGGAGACCCTAGACCTTAGGCCTCTTGACCTCTGTGCTGCCCCAAGGTTTTAGACTTTTAATCTATCGTGACGATAGCGTCCTGCCTGACAGAGGCAGGCAAAGCCAATCAGCCATTGAGGAGCACACTGATGTCCAACGCTTGCCAAGGTGTCACCCAGAGCCTTTTACCCGCCATGCCCAGGCCGTACTGGGTAGGCGTCATGATGCTCGCGGGGGCGCTGATCACGCCGCTCAGCCATGCGCAATCAGATAGCCACGCCCACGAGTCCCATGGGCAGGCCGCATCACCTTCAGAGAATCCGGCCGTTGCCGCTTTTCAGGCGGCCAATGACCGTATGCATGAAGATATGAACATGGCCTTCAGCGGAGATCCCGACGTGGACTTTGCCAAGGGCATGATTCCGCACCATGAAGGCGCCATTGCGATGGCCGAGATCGTGCTCGAATATGGCGATGACCCAGAGATTCGCCAGCTCGCCGAGGAGATTATCGCGGCTCAAGAGAGTGAAATTGCGTTTCTGCGCGAGTGGCTCGAGCGTCAGGAACATTAACGTCACCTTGCCCGCATAATCCGCTACGCACCGGCCGCAACAGTGATATTCTGTCCGCCTCTTCAGGGTCGCATCAAAGGAGCGCCGCGTGTCGGGGGTAATTTACGGGTTGGATTTGGCGGGGATGATCGTGTTTGCCCTGTCGGGAGTCATTTTGGCCTGCCGTTCGCGGATGGACCCGTTTGGCATGCTGGTGCTGGCAGCGGTGACCGGGGTCGGCGGCGGCACCTTGAGGGATCTGGTGCTGGGTGTCCGGCCGGTGTTCTGGGTCACCGACCCCACGTATCTGTGGGTCATCCTCGCCACGGTGGGCGTGTCGTTGGTGGGATTTCACTATATCCATCGTCTGTCTCGGGGGTTTTTACCCATCGCGGATGCCTTCGGCCTGGCGCTGTTTACCGTGATCGGTACCCACAAGGCGCTGCTGCTGGGCACGTCGGGGGTGGTGGCGGTACTCATGGGCATGATGACCGGCGTGGCGGGAGGCATGATTCGTGACGTGTTGGCCCAGCGGGTGCCCATGGTGCTGCGCGAAGAGATCTATGCCACCGCCGCCATGGCGGGCGGGATCGTCTATGTGGTGCTCCAATCCTTGCAGGCACCGCTGACGCTTGCCATTGCGGCTGCCTTGAGTGTCACCCTGGGGCTGCGCTTGGCGGCGATTCACTGGCACCTCGCGCTGCCGGTGTTTGCCTGGGTGACCGTGCCGCCCAAACACGACGAAGCCGACGACACGACAGAGCCACACACCACCTCGCTCTCGACGCCCCAGAAGGCCAAGGAGCGGGTGCGCATGATTCGCCGCGAGCGTCGTCGTCGCTAAGCGCCTGCCGGTACTTATGGGCGTTGGGTGGCGCGCCATTGATCGAACCAGCGCCGAGGCTGAATGACGCGCAGGGTTGGCTCGCTCTCCACCAGCTCGACGCCGATACCCAGCGCCCCCAGGCGGGCATACAGCGCGCCATTGGCCTGCTGATTGTCCAGGGTGATGTCCGACAGTAGTAACAGGGGGCCACCTGTCAGCGCCAGGTTGGCCAGTCGGATCTGTTCGTCGTCGATGTTCAGTTCAGCGCTGCCCTCGATGGGTTGCACGTCGAGCAGCCGACCCAGCCAGTCGCGCTCTCGGGCGCGGGCTAAAAAAAGCCGCGCCAACAAGCCGGAGTCGCGCATCCCCAAGCGCAGCTGGCTGGTCAGCTGCAGCGGGTCGCCCCACACCAACCGTGCCTGCTGCAGGTCGAGCTGCACCCACCAGCCCGCATCCTGAGTCCCTTCCTCGCTTTGGCGGAACATGTTTTCCAGCCGCACATAGGAGTCGCTGGCGGTGAAGCGGCGAGCATCGAGATCGCCGTCGGTGAGCCTTAGCTGCATTGCGATATCCCCGCGTAGCCGCTGGTCCAGCAGGGCCAGCTCGGTCTCGAAGGCGCGCAGGGTAATCTCCCCTTGTGCCTGGAGCCCTTCCAGCAGCCATTCGCTGCTCAGGCTGGCGTGGCCGGAGAGCAGCTCCACCCCGGCATCGTCAGGAAGAAAACGGTTGTAGCGGGTCATGTCCGGCACTTCGGTGATGGGCAGCACGATGCGGGTCACGAAGTGCTCTGGGGCGGCGGCTTCCAGCACCTCACTGAAGCGGTCTGTCTGCGTGGTCAGCGCCAGGTGGCGGCCTTGAAGATGGGGGCGATCGTCGTCCTGATGGCTCAGGGCAAACTGGGGAATGCCGAGTGAAAGCCGGGCCTGTTCGGGGCTGTCCAGCTGCGCGGTCAGCTCTCCACGCCCTGTGGCGAGATAGTCCAGAAAGGTCACGGCCAGCTCATTGGCGTTGACCCTCAGGCGTGTGGGGGCCTGGAGCTGGTCGTCCTGAAATGCCCCCTGCAAGAAGAGCTGGCCTTCGCCCGAGAGGCTGATGCCATGAGCATCTGGTAAAAAAGCGTTGAGAAAACTGAGCCGTTGAACGCTGCCGTCGACGCTGAACTGCCCGCTGGGCACGCCTGCCCGGCGCTGAAACTGCCCGTCGCGAAGCACGATGATGCTCTCCAGCGGCTCCTCCAGGGCGTGCTCGTCGGCCACCTGCCAGCGCAGCCGTGAGCCGCTGATATCCAGCGCCGTGCCGTCCAGCGCGGCCTGGCGTATCGTCAGCTGCAACTGCGCGTTGCTGACTAGGGTGCCGCGCTGATCGCCCCGCTGCCAGCCGGTGGTCAGCTGATTGCCCGCCAGGTGCAGCTCACCCTGCATGGCCTGTGTGTCGAACTCCAGTTGTCCCCGGCTGGTGGCGCTGCCGCGCTGTAGTGTCAACGGGGCGGGAGAGGGCAGCAGGCCTGCCAGGTAGGGTTGCAGTACGCCCAGATCGGGGAGCGTGGCTTCTGCCCAGCTCAGCCGTGCCGTGGCCTGCTGCCTGGCCTGTTCGGGGTCGAGGGGGCTGGTGGCGTCCAGGGTCAGCTGCGCGTTGGCCATCAGTTGGCGCGTCTGGTGATACAGCTCGGCATCACGCAGTGCCAGCGTGGCGTGCAGCTGCTCATCTTCGTTCAATTGCGCGTTCAAGGTGCCTCGGCCCTGGGTGGTGAAGTCCAACAGCGCTGCACCCAGCGCTGGGGCCTCGATGGCCAGCTCGGCCTGGTAGGGGCGTGCGTCGCGCAGGGCAAGCTGGGCATCGATACTCCCCTCGCCAGTGAGCCTGATGCCCTGGCCTTCCAGCGCGGTGGCCAGGTAGCGGTCCAGCATGTCCAGCCTAGTGACCTGGCCAGAGAGGGCCAGCGTGGCATGGGTAGGGAGCGCCAGCTGGTCCAGGCGCTGGTTGGGAAGCTCGGTGGCCAGGGTCAGTTGGGTATCGGTGGCATAGGGGCGGGTGTCGGAAGGTGTGGCTTCTGCCAGCGTCACCTGTGCCAGACGGGTGGAAAAGCGCAGTTGCTGCTCTTCCACCGCAAGACGTATCTGGCCTTCGCCGGTGGCGGTGTGGCGTGGGGGCGAGGCATCTGCGAGCAGCCAGCGGCGTGCTTCATCGCGGCGCGCCAGGCGCTGCTCATCCAGCGCAAGCTCCAGGACGGGCGCGGTCAGTACCAGCTCGCTGTCGGGCTGTAGTTCGCCTGCCACCAGCGCAAGGTCACCCTGCAGCTCACCGCGGCCCGCCAGGCTGAGCCACGGCAACGCTTCCAGATAGGGCATGAACACGTCCCAGGCATCGGCCTGGGCGGTCAGCGACAGCCGCGCATCCAGGGCGCTCAAGAGCGCTTCTTCGAGGGCCTCCCCCCGTAACGCCTGGGTAGCGGTCTCGGCCAGCGACGCCGTACTGCGCAGGTCGATCTGCTGGATCAAGGTGGTCTGATCACTGAGCCGCACCAGGCTGCCCTGGGTAATGTCCAGCGAGACATGCGGCAAGGCCAGCCGATCCTGACTAAGCTGGGTATCCATGACCTGCAGCTGGCCTTCGGCCTCCAGCGCCAGATCGCCAACCGTCAGGCGGCGAATGCCGTCGGCATTCAGGGCGTGAAGGTAGAGTTCGCCACGCAGCAGGGCCAGTAGCGAGAGCGACAAGGTGGCCCGTTCGGCTTCTACCGAGAGGGGCAGGGCGGCATCGTCCCGGGCCAAGTAGAGGTTTTCGACTTCCCAGCGGCCGGGGTGCAGGCTCTGGGCACTCGACCAGCGCACCTCTACGCCGTCGATGGTGGAGATCTGGCGCGGCAGCCACTGGCTATTGAGCAGCCAGTAGCTGCCCGCCAGCCACACTAGAGCAACCAGGATCACGGCCACCAAGGCGTAGATCAAGGGGGAACGGCGGCGCGGCGTGGGGGGCGTCTCGTTGGTCATACAAGCATCCTGGCAGATGACTCCTGTTGGCGCGTGTTTTATGGCATTATGCGCGACGTGGGGCAGTTATGGGTTTTCGATTTCAACGCTAGGCAGGCAGCAAAGCCATGTTCAAGGATTTTTACGCGCAGCGCGGAGAGTACGTGGTGATCTCCGCCGAGCAGGCCAGCCGCTTCGCCAAGGGCGTGGCCGGCGATTACAACCCGATTCACAACCCGGACGCACGGCGTTTCTGCGTGCCCGGCGACTTGTTGTTCACACTGGTACTGGTGAAGTTCGGGCTGTCGCGACAAATGGAATTTCGCTTCACCAATATGGTAGGCGCTGATACACCGCTCAAGTTTAGCGAAGCCGACAACGGCGATATCCATGTCTGCGACGAGAGCGGAAAGTGCTATTTGCAGGTGGTACGCCGAGGGGAAGTCACCCGTGACGAAGCGGCCGTGGAAGCCTTCGCGCGTTGCTACGTGGCCTTCTCGGGCAAGAATTTCCCGCACTATCTGAAGCCCTTGATGGAGCAGCACGGGGTGATGTTCAACCCCAAGCGCCCGCTGGTGATCTACGACAGCATGGGCTTCTGTCTGGACCGGCTGGATGCGCTGTCACCGGATCTCGCCTTGACCCAGTCGTCTCTCGAAGTCCAGGGCAAGCGTGCCGATGCGCTGCTGGAGTTCTCCATTCAGTCCTCTGGCCAGCCCGTGGGCGTGGGCTCCAAGAAGCTGGTGGTCAGCGGCCTGTGCAACTACGACGACAGCGAGATGGCGGCCATCGTGGCTGAGTTCTATCGTCTCAAGGCCGCTTACGAAGCCGCCTGAAGCGCGATGTCAAAGCCCCCATGGCGGCGGTGTGACGCCATGGGGGCGCTGCTCTCAAGTTTCCGGTGGCTGCGTGGCCAGCTGTAGCGCCACGGTGGTAACGCGCTCCCCCAGAATCCCTTCGACGCTCAGCGTCATGCCGTCCAGATGCAGCGTGTCGCCGACTGCCAGCGGCATGTCGAGTTGGCTGCGCAACAGCGTGTCCAGTGTCGTCTCTTCAGGCTCGTTCAAGATGAAACCGTAGGAGTGGCGCAGGTCGCCCAGCGTCGTGCTGCCCTTCAGTCGTAAAGGCTGGTCGGATAAGTCGCTGCTGACCTTGTCCGGTGCGTCGGAAAAGACGCAGTCCACGAAAGGGCGCGTTTCCGGGCGCAGCACCACGAACAAGTGGTCGCCGGGGTGAAGCTCGGTGGAGCCGCGCGGCGGAATGACCTCCTTGCCACGGGTGATCATCGCCACCACGGTGGTGTCGGGCAGGGCCATCTGGGAAAGCCGCCGCCCTGCGGCGCGTGGCTGCTCGCTCAAGGTGTACTCGACGATATCGGCATCCACCTCTTCCAGGGCGGTGATCTCCAGGCTGGCGGCGGGTACAGCCGGTGGCTTCTCGGTCAGCCGCAGTTTGCGCGCGACAATCGGCAGGGTGGTGCCCTGAATCGAAGCCGAAATCAGCACCACGAAGAACACCACGTTGAAGATCAGCTCGGCCCCTTCCAGCCCGAACATCAGCGGGAAAATCGCCAGAATGATCGGCACCGAGCCGCGCAAGCCCACCCAGGACACCAGGGTGATCTCACGGGCGTTGAAGCCAAACAGTCTCAGAATCGGCGCCACGGCCAATGGGCGAGCCACCAGAATCAGCACGGCGGCAATCACCAGCCCTTCGAACCACACCTCCAGCAGGGAGAGCGGGTTGATCAGCAAACCCAGTACCACGAACATGACGATCTGGCTGAGCCAGGCGAGCCCGTCGTGGAACAGAAACGTACTGCGCTGGAAGGCAATGCGTCGGTTGCCGATGAAGACCCCGGTCAGGAAGATGGCCAGAAAACCGCTGCCACCCAGGTTGGCAGAGACGCCAAACGACAGGAAACCACAGGCCGCGACCAGCACCGGGTAGAGCCCTGATGCTGCCAGGTGGATACGGTTGATCAGTTTCACCGATAGCCAGCCGACGCCCAGGCCCACCAGCGCGCCGACGCCCATTTGCACCACGAACAGCTGCAGCAGCCCGATGCCAGGCTGCATGCCATTGACCAGCACCTCGAGCAGGCCCACGGTCAGAAAGATCGCCATCGGGTCGTTGGAGGCGCTTTCGATTTCCAGCGTCGACTTCAAGCGCTTGTTGATGTGAATGCCCGCATTACGCAGCAGGGAAAAGACCGCTGCGGCATCCGTGGAGCCCACGATGGCACCCAGCAGCATCCCTTCCAGTAACGGCAGGTCAAGAATGTAGGCCGCTGCCGCGCCGGTCAGCATGGCCGTGACCAGTACGCCCACGGTGGCCAGCAGCGACGCAGGCTTCCAGACGGCCTTGATCGACGACGTGGGGGTTTGCAAACCGCCATCGAACAGGATGATGGCCAGTGCCAGCGTGCCTAGCGTATGGGCACCCAGCGGGTTGTCGAAGGCAATGCCGCCAATGCCGCTTTCTCCCGCCAGCATGCCAATGACCAGAAACAGCACCAGTACCGGCAGGCCGATACGGGCAGAGAGCTTGCTTGATAAAATACCCACCAGCAGCAGGATGGCCGCCAGCAGAATGAGCTTGTCCACAGGAAACATGCGTTGTCCTTACAAGGGTCCCAAGATGATCGGCAGGCGATGAGTGCAGCGCCTGCAGAGCTAAATATTGCAAAAGGGAGTGGCTGCCTATGCAGCTTGCAGGACAGGTGGGGCTCGGCCAGGGGGTAAGCTGTAACGTTGTGCTTGGCAAGCGGGCGACAGGCCTGCGCTTGCCGTGTTGGAAAGTGGCAGGCAGACGGCCGCCAGAGGAAGTGCCTGAATGGCAAGTGGGTCATCGCCTTGGCCCAGTGCGGCGAGCAGCGTCGCGTCATCGGACGCGAGCGCATGCAACTGGTGGCGAATACGCGGCAGCTCGGGCAGATACGCATAGTTGCGCTGCTCACCGTGGCCGACCCACTGGTGCTCGGTCGAGGCGACACCGCCGGTGACGTGGGGAGGCGCCAGGCCTGATGCGCCCAGGCACAGCACGAACAGGCAGCACAGTCCCATCAGCCGAGTCGGACGGCTGGTGGAAAACGGTGGCGTGCGGTGTACGGAGTGGGTCGGCATGGCATCGTCCTGATAAGAACGCCTATCATCCTGTCTTTTGCGCCGGAGCGTCAAGCGGGATACCAAAAGCACGGGTGTTATCAACGAAGTAGCTGGGGTATTCTCAAGGCGCTAACGAAAATAACGCAAGACGCTGGTCTTGCCGCTGGGATCCCGAGAGGCTTTGCATGAAACGATTCAAAACGCTGACACTGGCCTGTGCGGCGGCTGCTTTGGCCGTCACTTCCCTGAGCGCCCAGGCGCGGGACTTTCGCTTGGGGCTGATCACGCCCGCCCAGCACCTCTGGTCGACGGAAGCCGAAGCCTTTGCGCAAACCGTGCACGAACGCTCGAACGGCGAGCACAGCGTAAGCGTTTTTCCTGCCCAGCAGCTAGGCAATGAAGCGCAAATGGTGCAGCAGCTGCAGACCGGTGCCCTGGACATGGCATTTTTGACCATCGCCGAAATCTCCAACCGGATACCGGATTTTGGTGCGCTGTATGCGCCCTACCTGGTGGATGACGTCAACCATGCCGCGCGCCTGCTGCGCTCCGAAGCGGCCGCCGAGCTGCTCGAGCTGATGCCGGAAGGCGTGGGCCTGGTAGGGCTGGGGTATGGCATGGTCGGTATGCGTCAAGTACTCAGCCGCAGTCCCATCGAGAGCGCCGCTGGTTTTCGCGGCCAGCGCCTGCGCATCACGCCCTTCGAGCCAATCCGTGATTTCTACACGGCCACCGGCGCCGCGCCTGCGCCCATGCCGCTGCTGGAAGTCTACGATGCCCTGGCCAACGGGCAGGTCGATGCCATCGACATGGATTTCGATTCCATCCTGATCCTGAAATTTCATGAGCAGGCGCAAAACCTGCTGATCTCCAACCATATGATGTTCCCCATGGTCGGCGTGGTATCGGGGCGTGTGTGGCGTGAGCTGTCGGAACAGGATCGCGAGCTGTTCGAAACCGCCATGGCCGAGCATCTCGACAATGTGCTGAGCGGCTTCGAAGCCATGGACGCCGCCCAGGAAGAGGAAATTCGCGCCCTGGATATCAACATCGTGGAAGCGGATGCCGAGTTCTTTGCCGATGCCATCGCCCAGTGGGAGGGCATCTGGGCGCCCAAGGCTCCGATGCTGGAAACCCTGCGGGCGGAAGCTGACCGCTTGCGCGACGAGTAGCGCTGAACCAGAGGCTTTCGATGATCATGCTGCAACGCCTCTCCCTCAGGCTTGCCCGTTACGAAGAGATGACCGCCGCTGCCCTGGCAGCGGCGGTCACGTGTCTCATCCTCGCCAACATTGCCTTTCGGGCGCTGGGCAATCCGCTTTACTGGGTCAGTGAACTGGCTATCTACGCCATGATCTGGATGACGTTCTTGATTGCCGGGGCGGTCTTGAAGCGCCGCCAGGGCATTGCCGTGACGCTGCTCAGCGATCTGTTGCCCGCCACGGGGCAGCGTGCCATTACCTTGGCGGTGGACGCCATGGTGCTGCTGTTTGCGCTGCTGTTGGCGTGGCTCTGCTGGCGCTGGTATCAACCCTGGGCGCTGGCCCAGGCCGGGTTCGATGTGCGCGCCTTCCAGGGCCAGACCTTCAATTTCATCTACGCCGAAAACACCTCCACGCTGGGCATCAAGAAATTCTGGGCGTGGCTGATCGTGCCCTGGTTTGCGCTGTCGCTCAGCCTGCACGGCGTGTCCAACCTGCTGCAATCCGTTCAGGGGCTGAGGGAACGCACATGACCGTTGTGGTATTTCTGATTCTGCTGCTGGGGGCGGTGCCGATTGCGCTGGTGCTGGCGCTCACGGCCATGTGGTATATCCAGGCATCCGGCAATGCGGTGCTGTTCGATTCGTACCCTCAGCAGCTGTTCAGCGCCATCGAGAGCTATGGGCTGCTGGCCATTCCGCTGTTCATGCTGGCGGGCGAGCTGATGAACGAAGGCGGCCTGACCAAACGGCTGATCGCCCTGGCGCGGCTGCTGGTGGGCGGGTTTCGCGGCGGGCTGGCGTATATCAACCTGGTGGCCAACATGATGATGGCGGCGATCATTGGCTCTGCGGCGTCGCAAATCGCCATCATGTCGCGGGCCATGGTGCCCGCCATGGAGCAGGAGGGGTACGACAAGCCCTACAGCGCCGCGATTACCGCCGCCGGTGGTTTGTTATCGCCGATCATTCCGCCCTCTATGCTGTTCGTGCTGTTTGGCGTCATGGCGCAGGTGCCGATTGCCGAAATGTTCATTGCCGGACTGCTGCCCGGGCTGCTGTTAGGGGCCAGCTTTTTCGTGGTCATTGCGCTGGTGGGGCTGGTCCAGCAGTACCCCAAGGGAGAGTGGCCCAGTCGCCAGCAAGCGCTTCACGACGCGCTCTGGGGGCTGCCCGCGCTGCTGATTCCGGTGATCATCATTGGCGGCATTCTGCTGGGCATTGCGACGCCCACGGAGTCGGCTGCCCTGGCATCGCTGGCGGCCCTGCTGATGGGGCGCTGGGTGTATGGCGACCTGCGTCTGGGGCAGCTCCCGCAGGTGTTGGCACGTACGGCCATGAATGCAGGGCTGGTGATCATGCTGATTGCCGCCGCCGGGGTATTTGGCTGGGTGGTGGTGTATGAGCGCTTGCCGCAGATGGCCGCCGCGTGGATTGCCGCGCTGACCAGTGATCCTTTCGTGTTCCTGCTTTTGGTGATTGCGGCGCTGCTGCTGGTGGGCATGATCCTCGATGGCATTGCTGCACTGATCCTGGTGGTGCCCATTCTGATGCCCATTGCGCAGAGTCAGTTTGCGATCAGCCCTTACCAGTTTGGCGTGGTGGTGTGCCTGACGCTGGTGATGGGGCTACTGACCCCGCCAGTGGGAGCGGGGCTGTTCATCGCCTCCTCCATGACCGGCGCGCCGCCGCTGAAAATTTTCCGCGCCTTGCTGCCTTTCCTGCTGGCCACGCTGTTCACACTGGTGCTGCTGGCCTGGCTGCCGTGGCTGACCAACGGACTGATTCAACGCTGAGCGGTTCTATCCCCTTGTCAGCAGGCCTTGACGATGTGCCCTGGTGAACGGATGCCAGGGCCCAGCGCAGGCCGGTCAGGCCGCGCTATGGTCGGTGAGCGGCATGACATCCACTTCCACTTCGAGTTGGTGCTCCCCACCGCCGTTCATGACGCCTTTGAGCGGGGCCACATCGGCGTAGTCGCGACCCCAGGCCAGCACCGGATGCTGTTCACCGGCCAGGGTGCCGTTGGTGGGGTCCAGGGCTAGCCAGCCCCAATCGGGTATCCACACGGCCAGCCAGGCGTGGGAGGCATCGGCGCCAATCAAGCGGGGCTGGCCGGGGGGAGGCTGAGTTTCCAGATAGCCGCTGACATAGCGGGCAGGCAGGCCCACCGAGCGCAGCGCGCCAATGGCCAGGTGGGCAAAGTCCTGGCAGACGCCCCGTCGGTTGGCCAGTACGTCACTCAGTGGCGTGGCCAGGGTGGTGAAGCTGGGGTCGTATTCGAAGGTATCGTAGATGGTCTGGTTGAGGGCCATGGCGGCTTCCACCAGCGGGCGGCCGGGCGTGAAACAGCTGCGGGCAAAGTCGGCCAGCTCATCGTTGCGGCGAATGAATGGCGAATCCAGCCGATACAGCTGCATGTCGAAGCGGCTGTCCTGGCGCAGTTGCGCTGCCACGCTTTCCCAACTGGGCGAACTGGCAGGCAGCGGCCCCAGAGGTTGAGTGTTCAAAGGCGTGACGACCGTCACGTCCAGCGTCTGGTGCACCTCTTCCATGGCGAAGTAAAGCACCCGATTGCCAAACACGTCCCGCCGCTCTGCCTGTACGTGAGGCATCGGGCTGATGGTCAGCTCGGAGGCCCCGCACTGCTGGTGCTGCGTCTTGCGAGGCAGCACGCGCGCCTCGCTGTGGCACAGGGTCACGGGCGCGCTGTAGTGGTAGCGCGTGGTGTGCCGCAGGGTGTAATTCATTCGTCGGGCTCCATGCTGACAAGTTGGCGCGGTCGTTCTACATGGCTGAAATGACTGTGGCTGATGGCGTCCGAAAGGGCACTGAGCGGCGCAATCAGCTCATCCAGCAGCTGTTCCAACGCGGCCTGGGCATCGGGCGTGTCGGCCAGATGGCTCAGACGGTCGATGTCGGCCAGGTGCAGGGCGGCATTGGCCTGGATCAGCAGCCGCCGCTCGGCGTTGCGGTAGGGTGACGAGCTGCCGGGTAGGCGGTCCATCTGCCGTTCCAGGCGCTTGAGCATGTAGCCCACCGAGCGAGGGTTGGTCTCGTCGAACAGCAGCAGGTCGAGAATGGCCTCGGGGTGCAGCTCGCTGCGGTAGCGGCGACGATAGGCGGTGAAGTTGTCCGTGGTGGCCAACACGACTTCCCAGAGTGCCAGCCCCGGTGAATGGGGCGCGTTCAGGGTCAGCTTGAGCAGCGATAGCAGCCCCAGCACGCGGTCCAGAAAGCGCCCGATGTCCATGAACCGCCAGCCGTAGTGATGGGGCATGGTTTCGTTGCACAGCCCAAAGAAAGCGGCAATTTGTGCCGATAACCCTTCACAGGCGCGCCGTGCCGCGCTGGCGCCCAGGCTGGGGCTGAACGTATCCACCCGCTGGCGTAGCTGATGCACCACCCGCCAGGAGTCGTCGCCCAGGTGGTCGCGTACGCTCCGAGCGTTGCGCAGCAAATGAGCAAACAGGGGCTTGAGGGCCTGGGGGTCTCGCTCGTCGAACTGGGCCAGCAGCGCCGTGCGTTTTTGGGCAAAACCCACCAGCGGGGGTTTGGCGCCTTCGCCGTCGGCGTTCAAGGTGGTGATTTCCAGCGCCAGCAGCAGTTCGTCCAGTAACTGGTCGGCAATTTCGTCCTGGTCGTACTCCATCAGGCGCATCAAGGCTTCACGCAGCAAGCGGGCACGGGCATCCAGCCGTTCGCCGTAGCGACCCAGCCAGAACAGGCTTTCCGCCACTCGGCTGGGCAGGTCGGTGCCATCACGGGTAGCCACCACGGGACCGCGTGCCTGACGCAGTTGGCTGACGTGGGGCTGGGGCGTATTGGCGGTCACCCAGACGTCCTTGACGATGGGACTGCTGAGCGACGGCGAGCCGGGGGTGCCCACCCAGGCAAGCCCACCCGGCATGACGTGATAGTCGCTGGGCTGTTGGCTTGGGGTCGCCACGCTGCCCGGGGCTCTGGAAACGAAACAGCGCAGGTTCAGGGTGGTGGGCGAGAGCCGCTGCATGTGCGGGTCGAACATGGGGGCCGTGGCGGGCTGTGTCCGGGCATCGGCGCTGGGCAACAACAGCGCCTCCCCCAGCAGGTGCTGGCACAGTGCTGGCAGGTAGTCGGCCAGTTCCGGCAGCTCCAGAGCGCCTACGCCCAGCGCATTCGACATCGCCACGCCGCTGGCGCGGGCGGCTTGCAAAAGCCCTGGTACGCCCAGGTGCGAATCACCGCGCAGTTCCAACGGGTCGCAGTAGGCATCGTCGCAGTGGCGCAGCACCACGTCCACCGGCTGCAGGCCGCCCAGGGTACGTAACCAGAGCTGGCTGTCGCGCACGACCATGTCCTGGCCTTCTGCCAGGTCGATGTTCAGGTAGTTGGCCAGGTAGGCATGCTCGAAATAGCGCGGGCTGCCCGGCCCTGGGGTCAACAGCACCACGGTCGGGTTGTCGCGGTGCTGGTAGGCCAGTGCGGTCAGCGTGCGGTGGTATTTGTCCAGGAAACCCGCCAGGCGCTTCAGCGGCGCGTTGCGGTACATTTCAGGCAGCGCGCGGGCCATGAGGATGCGGTTTTCCAGCGTGAAGCCGGTGCCGGAAGGGGCCTGCAAGCGGTCGCCAATGACGCGCCACTGCCCCTCTGAATCCTGGATGACATCGATGCCGTGAAAGCTGATCGCAGGACGGTCGCTGGGCTGAGAGCCATGGCAGGGCAGCAGGAAGTGGGGCGAGGCCAGCAGCGCCTGGGTGGGCAGCAGGCCCGCATCGAATAGCGTGCGAGGCCCGTACAGGTCGTCATACAGCGCATTGAACAGCCGCGTGCGTTGGGTCAGGCCGATTTCCAGCGCTTGCCACTGCGCCTGGTCGATGACCCAGGGAAGCGGGTCCAGCCGCCAGGCGCGCCCTTGGGTGTCATCGTGCATATTGAAGATGACACCGTTCTCGGCCAGCAGCCGCTGAAGCTCTTCATGCTGCTGATAGCGTCCCTCGGCGCCCAAACTTTCCAGAGCGCTGAGCAGGCTCTGCCAGCCCGGGCGCAGTTGGCCATGACGGTCGAGCATCGCATCAAACGTGCCGGGCTGTCCCTTGCCTAGCTGATTCAAGTAGTCCTCGATGAGCCCGGCAGCGCCGAGCTCAAGCAGTGAGGGAGAGACAGGGGCGGTCATGATCCTGAGAGTCCTGAGCGAGTAAGGGACGGATTATCCTGCAGCTAGCACCGATAGGAAAGCATTACACTCCTCATCGGCGCGGGCTCCAGCGTAGGTCAAGGGTACACGGCAGTTCCTGGCTGGGTGTTTCTGGCATGGGCGCCTGGTAGCCATGACCGTGGCCGCTGTCGCTGAAGCGGCCCAGGCGTCTGGCTTCGGCTTCGAAGGCATTGACCGGGAACGTCTCGAAACTGCGCCCTGTGGGATGCACGACATGGTAGGTGCAGCCCGCCACCGAACGCTGGTTCCAGGTGTCGATCACATCGAATACCAGCGGGGCGTGCACGGGAATCTGGGGGTGCAGGGCCGATGGCGGTTGCCAGGCGCGGTAGCGCACGCCTGCGATGGCTTCGCCGTTGCGCCCGGTGGGGGTGAGCGGCACCTGGCGGCCATTGCAGGTCACCACGTAGCGGTCGCCGCTCATGCCGTTGACCTTCACTTCCAGGCGTTCCACCGAGGAGTCCACATAGCGGGCGGTGCCCCCTGCCGTGGCCTCTTCGCCCAGCACGTGCCAGGGTTCGATGGCCTGGCGCAGTTCGATGGAGAGCATCGGGGTGTGTAAGCGGCCATGCACCGGGAAACGGAACTCCCGGAACGGCGCAAACCACTCCAGCTCGAAATCGAACCCATGGTGGCGCAGGTCGTGCAGCACATCGTTCAGGTCTTCCCACAGGTAGTGCGGCAGCATCCAGCGGTCCTGCAAGGCACTGCCCCAGCGTACCGGGCGCGCACGGTAGGGCGTCTTCCAGCAGCGCGCCACCAGGGCGCGGATGAGCAGCGTCTGCATCAGGCCCATGCGGGCATGGGGGGGCATTTCAAAGCCGCGCAGCTCCAGCAGCCCTAAACGGCCGCTGTCGCTGTCCGGTGAGTAGAGCTTGTCGATACAGAACTCGGCGCGGTGGGTGTTGCCGGTCAGGTCGGTGAGCAGGTGACGCAGCAGTCGGTCCACCAGCCAGGGCTGAACGACCTCGCCTTCGGGCATCTGTTGCAGGGCGATTTCCAGCTCGTAGAGCGCCTCGTGGCGGGCTTCATCCACTCGCGGGGCCTGGCTGGTCGGGCCAATGAACAGCCCGGAAAACAGATACGACAGGCTCGGGTGGTGCTGCCAGTAGGTCACCAGGCTGGCCAGCAGGTCCGGCCGACGCAGAAAAGGTGAATCCTCCGGTGTCATGCCGCCCAGCGTGACATGGTTGCCGCCGCCGGTGCCGGTATGGCGGCCATCGACCATGAATTTTTCGGTGCCCAGCCGCGCCTGGCGGGCTTCGTCGTAGAGCCGTTCGGTCTGGGCGACCAGCGCTGGCCAGCTGTCGGCCGGCATGATGTTGACCTCGATGACACCGGGGTCCGGGGTGATCTGGAAGCTGGACAAACGCGGGTCTCGGGGCGGCGCGTAGCCTTCGATCATGACCGGGCAAGCCAGCGCCTGGGCGGTTTCCTCGATGCTGCTCAACAGGTCGAGGTAGTGCTCCAGGTGAGTCAGCGGCGGCAGGAAGATATGCAGGCGGCCCTCACGAGGCTCGACGCACAGGCTGGTATGGATCACCTTGTGTTCGCGGTCGTCGGCGGCGCTTGGCTGCTGCTGAACGGCTTCGCCTTCCGGGTGGCTATGGCTGGGATGCAGGCTCTGGCCATGGCGCTCGGCGCTGGTGAAGCGATGCTGTTCGGCATTGCGGCGCGCCACTTCCCCGTGAATGTCGCCCAGCGCAGGTCGCGGTGCAAACAGCGACTGGGGCTGTGGCTGCTCTTCCGGGTCGGCCCAGGGCAGCGCCGACAGCGGCAGACGCAGGCCCATGGGGGAGTCGCCCGGCACCAGGAACAGGTGGTCGCGTTTGAGCGGCCAACGGCCGCTCTCCCAGCGATGAGACTGGGCAATCGAGTGGCGCAGCGGGAGCGCATAGCCCACCACGGCGCCCAGGTCCTGCTCCAGCAGGCGTGCCAGGCGACGGCGTTCGGCATCGTCTTTCAGGTCGGCGTTACGCGGGTCGACGCTGACCGGCAGGGTCTGCTCTTTCCAGAGGTAGTAGTAGGCATCTTCGTAGGCGGGAATCCAGTGGCGCTGCGCCACGCCCAGACGCTCGCCCAAGGCATGAATGAAGCGCTCTACCATGGCGTCGTCCACCTTGGCGAGGGGCGCGCCTTCGGTACTGGCCAGCCACTTGGGGTCGCGCCACAGGGGCACGCCATCCTTGCGCCAGTAACAGGCCAGCGCCCAGCGGGGCAGCGGCTCGCCGGGGTACCACTTGCCCTGTTGCTGCTGAATGACGCTGCCTGCCGCGTAGGCTTCCTGCAGTCGGGTCAGCAGCGCCTCGGCGCGCTCACGCTTGTGCTCGCCCAGCGCTTCGGTGTTCCACTGGGGGCTCTCCATGTCGTCGATGGAGACGAAGGTCGGCTCGCCCCCCATGGTCAGGCGAACATCCTGCTGCTGGAGGACTTCATCCACCTGGTCGCCCAGCGTCAGAATCGCCTGCCACTGCTGGTCGCTGTAGGGGCGGGTGACGCGCGGGTCTTCATGGATGCGCTCGACGCGCATCTCGACGTCGAACTCCACTTCGCACTTGTCGGAGAAACCGGTAATGGCCGCGGCGCTACCAGTGGTGGGGGTGGCGGCCAGCGGAATGTGCCCTTCACCAGCGAACAGGCCGGAGGTGGGGTCCAGGCCCACCCAGCCTGCGCCCGGCAGAAAGACTTCGGTCCAGGCATGCAGGTCGGTAAAGTCCACCTCGGTACCGCTGGGGCCATCCAGCGCTTTGACATCCGGGGTCAATTGAATCAGGTAGCCGGACACGAAGCGGGCGGCCAGCCCCAGATGGCGCAGGATCTGTACCAACAGCCAGGCGCTGTCACGACAGGATCCACTGCCCAGAGTGAGCGTTTCTTCACAGCTCTGTACGCCAGGCTCCATGCGCACCAGGTAGCTGATGTCCTGCTGCAGCCGCTGGTTGAGGGCCACCAGGAAATCGACGCTGGTAGTGGGCTCCCGAGAAACTTCCTTTAGCCACTCCTTCAGACGTGGCCCCGCTTCGGTAACCTCCAGGTAGGGGCCCAGCTCTTTGCGAAGCTCGTCGGAATAGCTAAAGGGAATGGTCTGGGCGGCATCGTCCAGAAAAAAATCGAACGGGTTGATGACCGTCATCGGCGCCACCAGCTCGACGGCGATGGTGAGCTCCTTGCGCGGTTCTGGGAACACCACGCGAGCGTTGAAGTTGCCGAAGGGGTCTTGCTGCCAGTTCAAAAAGTGGTCGTCGCCGGAAATGTTCAGCGAATAGGCATCGATGTGAGTACGACAGTGCGGTGCCGGGCGCAGACGAACCACGTGGGGCGACAGTTTGACAGGGCGGTCAAATCGATAGGTCGTGCGGTGATGCAAGGCAACGCGAATGGTCATGAGCCACCCTCAAATAAAGCGTAAGTTCTCGCAGCTCATCAGGAACTGCGACGCAGCAAGACATTTACCCAAGAGTATCGTTGGAGTTGCACTTTTTTGCAGCTGCAATATGCCTCAAGGCGTTTAAGAAGTGTGGAAAATTGTTATCGCACTAAATTGGTGCTTTTTTTATGTGTCTTTTTGGCTGGGGCACTAAATTGGTTCAGGTGGCGTATGAAAAAAACATCAGTGCTCAGAAAAGCGGGCATGTTTTATCAAAACTCAGCGTCACAGCGTTGAAAAATCGGGGAAGGTGGTACGCGTCTTGCGTGGTTATATAGCCCAATAAGTACGTCGATTGCACGCGGCAGGCCTACACTATTGTTCAAGGAAGTTGCCGCTTCCACCCTAGCGCCAGGAGAGCGCCCATGAGCCAAGTCAATTGGAACAACTATGCGTGCCGTGAGTTTTATGATGAGTTGCTAGAGGCGCCGGGCAAACCCAGGGCCTCTGCCGATGAACTTTGCAATATGTTGGCTCGGTTTAGTGCCGAGGAGTTGGCGGAAAGAAAAACCGCCGCAGAAATTGCCATTCGTACCATGGGTATTACGTTTACCGTTTATTCCGAAGGGGCGATGATCGACCGTGCCTGGCCATTCGATATCGTGCCCAGGATCATACCGGCCCATGAATGGCGCAAGACAGAAGCCGGTTTAAAGCAGCGCGTTCAAGCACTTAATCTCTTTATCGACGATCTTTATCATGACCAGAAAGTGGTCAAGGACAAAGTGCTGCCTGCGGAAGTACTGGCCCAGTCGGCCAACTTTCGCCCCCAGTGTGTAGGGATCAATCCGCCCCATGGCATCTGGGCGCATATCTGCGGTTCGGACTTGGTGCGCGGTGGCGATGGCACGCTTTATGTGCTGGAGGATAACCTGCGAATTCCTTCCGGCGTATCCTACATGCTGGAAAACCGCAACGTGACCAAGCGCGTGCTTCCCGAGCTGTTTGCCTCGGGCAAGATTCTGCCGGTAGACGACTACGTGGCGCAGCTGTACGACATGCTGGCAGCCATGTCTCCCCGCCCGGGTGATGACCCTCAGGTCGTGGTATTGACCCCCGGCATCTACAACTCGGCCTATTTCGAACACGCCTATCTTGCCCAGCAGATGGGGGTCGAGCTGGTGCAAGGCAGCGACATGCTGGTGGACGACGATGACGTGGTCTACATGCGCACGGTGGAGGGGCTGCGACGGGTGGATGTCATTTATCGTCGTGTGGATGACGAGTTTCTGGACCCTGAAGCCTTCAATCCGCATTCGATGCTGGGCGTGCCTGGGCTGATGCGCGCCTGGCGGGCGGGCAAGGTGGCGCTGGCCAATGCGCCAGGGGCAGGCGTGGCAGACGACAAGGTGGTATACGCCTTCGTGCCAGAGCTGATCCGCTACTATCTGGACCAGGAGCCGCTGCTGCCCAACGTGCCCAGCTACCTGTGCATGTTCGATGAGGACCGCAAGTACGTACTGGATCACCTCGATGAGCTGGTGGTGAAGCCTGCCAATGAGTCCGGCGGGTATGGCATGCTGATCGGGCCTCGCTCCACCAAGGAAACCCGTGACGAGTTCGCCCGCCTGATCAAGGAGAACCCGCGCAACTACATGGCCCAGCCTACGCTGGCGCTCTCCACCACGCCCACCCTGGCCAACGGCTTGCCGCAACCGCGCCATGTGGACCTGCGCCCGTTCATTCTCTCCGGCCCTGAAACCCATGTCACTACGGGAGGCTTGACCCGCGTGGCGTTGGTGGAAGGCTCGCTGGTGGTCAACTCTTCTCAAGGGGGCGGCAGCAAGGATACCTGGATCGTCGAGGTCGATGAGAACGCGGCTGATGCCGCCGAGCAGGAAGGAGTCTAGCGCCATGCTGTCACGCGTAGCTGAAAACCTGTACTGGATGGCGCGCTACATCGAGCGGGCCGAAGACACCGCGCGGCTGTTGAGCGTCAATAGTCACCTGATGCTCGACCTGCCGCGCCACCTGCCGCTGGGCTGGGCGCCGCTGATCGAAATGACCGGCACCCTTGAAGCGTTCAACGAGCGCCATTCCAGCTTTGACGAGCGTAGCGTGGTGCATTTTTTATGCGCCGATGCGCAAAATGGCAGCTCGATTCTCTCGGCGCTGGCCAGCGCTCGGGAAAACCTGCGCACTACTCGGGACGTGGTGCCCAGAGAAATCTGGGAGGAGGTCAATCAGCTCTATCTGAGCGTGGCCGACCACGCGGAAAACGGCGTCAGCCCGCGCCGACGCGACTCCTTCTTGAAGAACGTGATTCGTGGCTGCCAGACGCTGACGGGCCTGATCGAAGGCACGTTGAGTCATGGCTCGGCACGCACCTTCATCCAGTTGGGAAGGCATCTTGAACGGGCCGACATGACCACGCGTATCGTGGACGTGCGCTCGGCAAGCCTGTTGCCCCAGAACCCTGAAGAGCTGCTGCCGTTCGAGAACCTGCAGTGGATGAGCGTGCTCAAGTCCCTGACGGCTTATCAGATGTATCGTCAGGAAGTGCGGCTGAGAGTGCGGGGCCCCGATGTGCTGCGCTTCCTGCTACAGGACCCGAACCTGCCGCGCTCGATCGCCTGTAGCCTGGAAACGCTGGGCCAGGAGCTGCAGCTGCTGCCTCGGCAGGATCGGGTGGCCGCCACGGTGTCGCTGGTACGGGCCGATGTGGTCGACGCCGATATCCAGGCGCTGGCTCACTCGCCCAGCAAGCTGCATGCGTTCGTTGACGAGCTGCAGATCGGCTTTGCCGCGATCCATGACACGCTCAAGGCCACGTATTTCGTGAACAGCGACAACGTGCCCAAGGTGACCCAGCGTCAAAGCCAGGGCCACCTGGGTGATCATGACAACGATTGATCACGCGGAGCGAGCGTCGGCGCTGGCGTTGTGGATCAGTTCGTGAAGGTACGCCAGCTTGTCGCGTACCGGGGGTGGCAGCACCCCCGGTGCCAGGTCCAGTAGCCCCATGTCGCGGTTGAGTTCATTGACGGCCATGCCTACCTGATGAAACGCCCGTAACATGCTGTCCAGCGTGCCGTCATATTCGGCTCGTGAAATTCCCATGTGCAGAGCGGTATCCAGCACGGCCACCATGTCCAGATAAAACGCGAAGGTTTCGGCAAAGTCCTCCCACGGGTGCATGGAGGCATAGGCAGAGATGAACCGGGTCGGCCAGTCGGCCGGCGCGCCTTGCTGGTAGTAGGTTTCCAGCGCATCACCATAGGTGGGGTCGTTATGGTCGCCAAACACTCGGCAGCTGGCGGCCTCGTCCTGATCCTTGACCAACAAGTCCCAGTAGTAATGCCCTACCTCATGGCGAAAATGGCCGATCAGGGTGCGGTGGGACTCGTTCATGTCCACCCGCAGTCGCTCACGCTCGACGTCGTCGGCTTCCTTGACGTTGATGGTGATATGGCCGTTGGCATGGCCGGTATAGACCTTCTCCTGATTCGCGGTGGAGCGCCAGAGCCCTTTGTCGGGGAGGGCGTCGGCCATGAACGAGAAGCTCAAGGGGACGCGAATATCATCGCCCTGGGTTCCGTGTGGGAGCTTGAGAATCTCCAGGGTGTGGAACAGACGACGCTTGGCAGCTTCCAGTGCAGCCCAGCGCTCGCGGTGACCCGCTACATTCAGGTCAGGAATCACATCGTTATAGCGACAGCAGTCGCACAGCGTGTCGGCTTCACCTTCGGCCATGATCACCATGCGGTTGCATACGTTCTCTACCGCGTAATTGTGGCACTTCATCAAGTGGGTGCCGCAGCCTTCGTGGGTACAGCGGTATCCGCCGCCTTCCAGGGGGGCCAGGGCAACGATATTGCTGCAGGCCGGGCACCAGCCGACTTCCGACTCACAGGCCACGCAGTGGGTATTTTCGAAGAACAGCGGGTTGCCGCATTGGCAGCTGAACGTTTGCATGGATGCCTCCTTGTGGAAAGCCACGTTATGCATCGTCGATAGTCAGGTCAGAAATAGTCAGGTCAGGAAGGTGCTTTGTCAGCATAGCGAGGCTGCTTCCCGTAGGGAAAGGCTATTTCCCCATGGCCGTGAATTTAGCTTTATCGAGTGGCTAATTGACGTTTACGTCAACTTGCTGATATACCCTAGTGGCTCCTTATTCAAACCCATAACAAACACAACCACGAGGAACGTCTGTATGTCCGTTCGCCAGATTCCCATGTATATCGATGGTCAGCCGGTCGAGTCGCAAAGCCAGGAGTGGCGGGACGTCGTCAATCCGGCGACCCAGCAGGTCGTGGCCCGCGTGCCGTTCTGTACCCCTGAAGAGGTAGAGCGTGCCATTGCCAGTGCCAAAACCGCGTTCAAGGAGTGGCGCAAGGTGCCACTGGGCAAACGCATGCGCATCATGCTGAAGCTTCAGGCCCTGATTCGTGAGCACACCGCAGAGCTCGCCGCGCTGATCACCGAAGAGCATGGCAAGACGCTACCTGACGCGGAAGGTGAGGTTGGCCGCGGCCTGGAAGTGGTCGAGCACGCCTGTTCGATCACGTCTCTGCAGCTGGGTGAGCTGGCCGAAAATGCGGCCAATGAGGTCGATGTGTACACCATGCATCAACCGCTCGGTGTGGGCGCCGGGATCACTGCGTTCAACTTCCCCATCATGCTGCCCTGCTTCATGTTCCCGCTGGCCATTGCCACGGGCAATACGTTCGTTCTGAAGCCTTCCGAGCAGGACCCCAGCTCGACCATGCGGCTGGTGGAACTGGCCCATGAGGCGGGTATTCCGGCGGGCGTGCTCAATGTGGTGCATGGCGGGCCCGAGGTCGCCAACCAGATTGCCGACCACCAGGACATCAAGGCGCTGTCGTTCATTGGCTCTACCCATGTGGGGTCGCTGCTGTATGGCCGTGCGGCGGCTGCCGGTAAGCGCATGCAGTCCATGATGGGGGCCAAGAACCACTGCGTGGTGATGCCGGATGCCAACCGTAGTCAGGCCATCGACAGCCTGTTGGGGTCGGCTTTCGGGGCGGCGGGGCAGCGCTGCATGGCCAATTCGGTGGTGGTACTGGTAGGCAAGGCACAGGAGTGGCTGAGCGATATCGAGGCGGGCGCCCGCAGCATGAAGGTGGGCCCTGGTACCCAGCGGGATGCCGACCTGGGGCCGCTGGTGTCTCCTCAGGCCAAGGAGCGTGTCGAGCGCTTGATCACCGCCGGTGAAAAAGAGGGGGCAACGCTGCTGGTGGATGGCCGGGGCTACACGGTAGAAGGGTACCCGGAGGGCAATTTCGTGGGGCCGACCCTGTTTGCCAACGTCACGCCGGAGATGACCATCTACCGGGAAGAAATATTCGGTCCGGTGCTATGCGTGGTGGGGGTCGAGACGCTGGACGACGCCATCGACTTCATCAACGCCAACCCGAACGGCAATGGCACGTCGATTTTTACCAACTCGGGCTGGGTGGCACGCCGATTCGAAACCGATATCGACGTTGGTCAGATCGGTATCAACGTGCCGATCCCGGTGCCGGTAGCTTATTTCAGCTTCACCGGCTCTCGGGCTTCCAAACTGGGGGATTTGGGCCCCAACGGCAAGCAGGCCATCGCGTTCTGGACACAAACCAAGACGGTGACCGCACGCTGGTTCGAGCCCGAGAACGTCTCCAGCGGGATCAATAGCACGATCGCTCTGTAGAAATCCGCTTGAAGAGTGGGTGACACGTCAGAAGTCTTCTTCCCGATGGAAGAAGACTTCTGTTATTCAAACGGGCTCGAACAGCGGCAGGCTGTCGCGCAGGAGCTGCTCGATAGGCTCAAGTTGGCTTTCATGCAGCACCAGAAGGTAAGGGGCATCTGGCTCATCGTTCAGCGGGGCCAGCAGGGCAAATTCGCCCTCTTCGAGATGGAACTCATGGATTTCGCGCAGGCCGTGGGGCGTCTCGCACTGAGAGCAGCGGTAAGTATCGTCTTCGCCATAGACCAGGCGATGATACATCTTGAACAGCGTGTAAAGCGCCAGCCCCCCTTCGAACGCTGGCCAGCGAGCAGGCGTTTCGCGGATGTCTTCGTTCAGGGTCAGGCCTTCGACTTCGGCACCTGCAATGGCGTCGGCCAGCGGCGCTGCCAGGATGGCGCTGCCATCGGCAGGTAGCGGTGCATTCTGTCGATTGGCCGCCGCAAAACGCGCAGCAGCGGCATGGAAATCTGCCAAACTGTTCAGGTGGAAATCAGCATGTTGCAGGTCTTCTGGCTCGAAGCCGCCGTTCTCCCAACCGTGAATCACCCGTAACGTGATTTGACCATGAGCGATAGGGCGAGCCAGCAAAGTATGAAGCATGATGCGGATATGCAACTGACGCTCATCCGTATCGTTTTCGAACGCACGGTAGGGGTCCGCGAACAATGCATGCAAACGCCCTGGCGTGTGCTCTCTTGCTTCAGAATAAGACATGGTGGTTTCCCTGTTCCAGACGCCGCTTGGCTCAACGCTGACGGCTCTTGTGAAATATGCTCAGCAAGAGTATGGCGAGCCTCAAGGTGTAATGAAAGCCTAAAGAGTTAGCATTTTGTTAACCATAAAGACGTATTGAAGATGACGGTCATCAACATAACAAGAAAGAGGTAAACATGTCTGCGTCATTAAGCCGATTTAATATCCCCGAGAGCCTGGACGACCTGCCTGACGACATTCGCAAGGCCATGTTGGCGGTGCAGGAAAAAGCCGGGTTCGTGCCCAATGTGTTTCTCATGCTGGCGCATCGCCCAGCGGAATTTCGCGCTTTCTTTGCCTACCACGATGCATTGATGGAGCGGGAATCCGACACCTTGACCAAGGCAGAAAAGGAAATGATCGTGGTCGCCACCAGCGCTCGCAATCGCTGCCTATACTGCGTCGTGGCACATGGCGCGCTGGTACGCATCTACAGCAAGGACCCTCTGCTGGCCGACAACGTGGCCATCAACCACCGCACAGCGGGGCTGAGCGAGCGGCACCTGCGCATGCTCGATTTTGCGCTGCACAGCGCCATCGAGCTGGGTGAGTTGACGCCGCAGTGGCAAACCCGGTTGGCGGAAGTGGACTTTACCCTGGAAGACTGCTGGGACATCGGTGCCATCGCCGCCTTTTTTGGCATGTCGAATCGTTTGGTCACCCTGGCGGGAACTCCTCCTAATCCAGAGTTCTATCTCATGGGGCGCGTGCCGAAACCAGCCTAGGCCATGGTTCAGGATGCAGCGTAACGCTTTACCAGGGCTCCCCTTTCAGTGAAGATACCGCCTTCATTCATTCACTGTCGCCAGGGGAGCCCACTACGGGCTGAGAATGCGCGTCACGCAGACCCTGGAACCTGATCCGGTTAATACCGGCGGAGGAAGCGCGACATGCCGTACCTGACGTCTGCTGTGCTGGGCGCAGCGCTGTGCTGCTTTGCTTTTTTAGGCCTTCGGGCACGTTTTGGGGGAGGCTCGCTGGATGACTATGTCACGGCGCGCAACTCGCAGACGGCAACCACCCTGGGGCTCTCTTTTCTGGCGTCGGGGATGGGGGCCTGGATTCTCTTCGCGCCTCCTGAAATCGGCGCGTTCGTGGGGCCGGTGGCTCTGTTGGGCTATGCCTTGGGGTCGGCGCTGCCCTTTCTGGTGCTGGGGCTCTACGGGCCCAGAATACGTCGGGCGCTGCCAGGCGGGCGCAGTATCGCCGAGTTCGCCGAGGTGTGTTACGGGAAAGGGGTTCGCCACTGTGTCACGCTGGCCTCCGTGGCGTACATGGGGTGTTTCCTGGCGGCTGAACTGACGGCCATCGGTGCCATTACCGCGCTACTGTCAGATGTTCCACCTGCCTGGGTCATCATTGGCGTAGCGCTGACGACCCTCGTCTATACTGTTCTGGGTGGCCTGCGAGCCAGTTTGGCCACCGACCGCTGGCAGGCTTGGCTACTGTTGATCCTGCTATGTGCCGTGGCGGGCGTAACGTTATGGCGCTTGCCTGCCATGCCCAGTGACGCGGCGTTGCCGGCCTTGCCCATGGGAACTTCGCTGAGCGTGGCATTGACACTGGTCATTGCCGTGACCGCAGCCAACCTGTTCCATCAGGGCTATTGGCAGCGGCTGTGGGCGGCTCAGGATAGCGCCAGTCTTGGCCGTGGGGCATGGCTGGGAGGCGGCATGACGGTGGCCGTGGTCATGGTCATCGGTGGAGTCGGCATGATGGCAGCGCTGAGCGGTGTGAACCTCGGCGAGCCGCCGATGCCCTTTTTTGCCCTGTTGGCAGAGGCTCCTGTCTGGATCACGCTACCGGCACTGGTGCTGGCCGTGACGCTGGTGACCTCCAGCGTGGATACGCTGCAAAACGGCATTGCGTCGCTGTGGGCAACGGGAGAGCAGCCACATGCCTTGAACAAGGCACGCTGGATCACGGTACTGCTGATGGTACCGGTGATTCTCATCGCCTTGCAGGGGCTGTCGGTGCTGAGACTGTTCCTGATTGCCGATTTGCTGTGTGCGGCCATCGTGGTGCCAGTGCTGCTGGGCCTGTGGCAGCGCATGACGCCACTGGCGGCCATCAGCGGTGGCGTAGCGGGCCTGGTGGGGGCGGTATTGCCGGGCTGGCTGGGTCAAGGCTCCTTGATGGCGGGCATCATGGCTGCCACGTTTCCTGGCAGTATTCCCACCCTCGGGCCCTTCCTGGGAGCGCTGCTGCTCTCTAGTCTGGTCAGCGTCATCGTGGCCTGGAGTACCCCTGTGGGTAAGCGGTGACAAAAAAATCAAGGCGTTAGGCAGGCTCACAAGTTTCACGTTATGATGTTCAGGGGGTGTTAACGACATTAGGTGTAACGACCATGAGCCACCTGTTGCCATCGAATGAAGCGCTGCGTATTGCCGCCTTGCAAGAGCTGGCGTTGCTGGACACCCCCAATGAACCTGTATTCGACCGAGTCACTCGGTTGGTGACGGTCCTGCTGGGGGTCCCTCAATCTACCGTCACGCTGGTGGATAGCGACCGCCAGTGGTTCAAGTCCCAGGTTGGGCTGGAGCTTTCGGAAACGCCGCGCGACGTGGCGTTCTGTGCCTATACCGTGCTGGCGGAAGCGCCGCTGGTCGTCAACGATGCGCTTCAGGATCCGCGCTTCGCCAGCAACCCTTATGTCATCAAACCCGACGGCATACGCTTTTATGCCGGAATCCCTCTGAAAACCACCCAAGGTCTGGTATTGGGCTCCCTGTGTGCCATGGATTCGCGCCCTCGCGAACTGAGCCCCCAGGAGTTCACTGCGTTGCAAGACCTGGCCGATGTGGTGTCCGGTGAAATTCATTTGCGCGAGCGCTTGATACAGGAAGAGAAGCGTAATGCCAGTTTCAAACGTGACCTCACCGCGCTGCACAACAGCCTGGAACAGCAGATAGAGCGGCGTACCCGCGAGCTCAATCTGGTCATCGAGTCGGCCTACGACGCCTACCTGAGCATCGACGACCGTGGCCGTATTCTGGACTGGAACCACGCAGCGCATACCATGTTCGGCTGGTCGCGCAAGGAGGCGTTGACTCGTTCCATTACCGACCTGATGTTTCCTGCTGGCGTGCCTCGGGAAGACGATGCTTCACCCATCGAGTGGGAAGCACGGCGTCGAGACGGAGGACGTTTGCCAGTAGAAATACGCCACAAGCGCTACGAGCTCAATGGGCGTTGGCGGCGCAGCCTGTTCATACACGACATCACCGAGCGGCAGCAGCTGGCTCGCCTGCGTGACCAGGAGGCCAGGCAGGATGCCTTGACCGAGTTGCCCAACCGCCGAGCCCTCGACGAACGCTTGCCTGAGGCCATGGCGCGGGCTCGACGCAGTCTCGTACCGCTGGCGGTGCTGTTTCTCGACCTGGATGGGTTCAAGCGAATCAATGACCTGTACGGCCATGCCATGGGCGATGAGCTATTGCGAGACATCGCCAATCGCCTCAAAACCGCCGTGCGTGAAACGGACTTCGTGGCCCGTTGGGCAGGGGACGAGTTCGTTCTGGTGCTGGAGAATATAGAGAACGATGCCATCGCGCCGCTGGCGCAGAAGTTGATCCAGCTCATTGAAGTCCCCCTATCCATAGGTGATACCGTGCTCAAGGTCAGCACCAGTATCGGTATTGCAGAGTATGTCCCCGGGGCAGAAGAAACCCCGCAAGAGTTGTTGAAGCGAGCCGATGTGGCGATGTACGAAGCCAAGCGAGCCGGCAAGGCGCAAACGCGCTTGGCAAGCCCTGCACTGCCTTCACCCGACGCCAGCCAATTCAAGGAAAGCACATGATTCGATGTCTGATGACCACACCAGAGGGAGAAGTGCGCGAAGGCGATCTCTCGCTGATCGATGTCTGGAAACGCCAGGAGGGCGCGCATATCTGGGTCGATATGCAGGGCGAAAGTGAAGCCAGCGAGCGCGAGGTGCTCGAGGGATTTTCCTGCCATCCCATGGCGATTCAGGATGCCCACAAGGTGCGTCATCCACCCAAGATCGAAGAGTTCGAGAATCATACGCTGATCATCTATCGAGGCATTTCCTCCTTCGATGCTCAGCTCAACTTCGTGCCTCAGCAGCTGTGCTTTTTCGTTGGCGAGCGCTTTCTGGTCACGCTGCATCCTGGCTTGGCGCTGAGTATCGAACGGTTACTCAACGACCAGGGCGCGCGGCTGCTGTCGCGTTCTCCCGAGCAGGTTGCCTTGCGCGTCATGTATACCTCGGCGGGCTTTTATATCGACAGCCTGCTGGAGTTCGAGACCGAACTGAGTGACCTGGAAGACGAGCTGCTGGAAAACGGCAATGACGTGCTGATGCGTCGGATTACCGCGTACCGCTCTCGGCTGGTCAAGATGCGGCGAGTGTTCAGTTACCACAAGGGCATCACTCAGGAGCTGACGGCTTACGACTACGCGCACCTCCCCCGGGGTGAGAGCGAGACGCTGCATGCCATCACCGATGTGGAGGAGCGCTTCGAGCGCCTGCACTCCTTGACCCAGATGTATTACGACATCTGTGGTGATCTGGTGGATGGCTACATCTCGATTTCGTCGCATCAGTTGAACATCACCATGCGGGTATTGACCGTCATTACCGCCATTTTCGTGCCGCTGACCTTTATTGCCGGTATTTACGGCATGAACTTCGAATACATGCCCGAACTTGGCTACCAGTATGGCTACTTCTTCGTTTGGGGCGTCATGGTGACCATTGGCGTACTGCTGATCTGGTTGTTCAAACGTAAAGCCTGGTTCTAGGCACTGTCCGAAAACGAGCTGCGCTCGGCCATACGGTGTCAAAAGTCGGCAGCAGAGCGAGCAAGAGTCCGCAGTCGCAGCGTCAGCAGGCACAGCGCAAGACCGATCGACAGCCATAGCGAGGCCAGCAGCACGGGGAAAGCGCCGGGTCCGGCGGTGTCCAGCAGTGGGCCCGTCAGCGAGGGAATGATCAGCGCTCCGCAGCCCGCTGCCGTAAAGATGGCCCCGGTGGTGCGGCCCCGCATCACCATGGTGTGGTTGCATAGCGCAAACAGCGTGGGGAAAAAAGCCGAGGCAGAGAGGCCAAACAGCAGCGCCCCTGCGGCAAGCGAAAGCATACCTGCATGCCAGCCGCTGGCCGCGGCGAGCCCCATCGTCAGGCACGCCCCCAGTATTTGCCAAGGCGCACACCAGCGCAGCAGAGGAATGGCCAGCAAGCGTCCTGCCGAGAGGGCCAGCCAGAACAGCGTTGCCAGCAGGGTGGCCTGCTCGTCGGGCAGCCCCGATAGCGCGCCATACGCCGTCACCCAGCCGGCAAACGTCACCTCGATGCCCACGTAGAGTGCAAACAGCAGCAGAAAAATCCCCAGCAGAAGAGGGTCGCGATGCTTGCGTGGGGCGGGCGTTTCGCTCACCCCGCAGGTCGCCCTAGGCATGGTGGGGCTGGCAAAGCGTGATAGTGGCCACAGCATGCCCGCGACGCAAAGTCCCACTACCCAGAAGGTCCAGTGAAACTGGCCAGTCAGCGACAGCGCTGCCACCATCACCAGCGGGGTCAGCATATTGCCAACGCTGAAGCAGAAGTGCAGTGCGCTCACATTGGGGCCTGCGGCGTCTCGGTGCAGCCACAGCAGCAGCGTATTGCCCCCGGCGTTCAGCGACACTTCAGAAAACCCCAGCAGCATGAACAGCAGTGCCAGCAACACGAGAAGCGGGCTCAAGGGCGCCAGCGCCAATCCGGCCACGGTGAGTATGCCCATGATCAGCAGCACACGATGCCCATTGAAGCGGTCCATCAGCAGTCCGGTGACCAGGGCACCGCTCATGTTGCCCATGGCCCGAGCCGTGAACAGTACGGCAATCTGACTCATGGAAGAGCCGCTGGCACTTGCCAGATGGGGCAGGGCAGGCCCCAGCAGCCCGCCGGTCATGCCAATGGAGATGAATAGACCAAAATAGGTCCAGGTCAGGCGGCGGTGATAGGCAGAGCTGAAGTGAAGCATACCGTTCCTTGGCAGAGTCTGGGAGGCGCCCATGAACGATGAGCTTGACCCTTTTCGAGGCTGGCCACCATTGGCGAAAAGTTGACGCCCCAGGGAGAAAACGGCGCAAGCGGTAGGGAAGCGATCCCGGTATCGTTGGCCGCTGTTGCGGCTGGATGTCTTGAACCTGACCGGGCGTTTGTTATTGTCGTGGTATATGCACCGATCAGGAGCCAGCCCATGGCCAATACGGACCGCAGAACCTCACCTGTCACCAACGCTGCCAATGATTCCGAGACTTCCATTTCCACCACTTCCATTTCCACCACTTCCAGTGCCGCCACTGCTATCCCCTCCAGCATGTCGGCCATGCTGCTGACCGGTCATGGCGATGTGGACATGTTGCACTACCGGCAGGACGTACCCACGCCTCAGCCTGGGGCCGGTCAGGTGCTGGTGCGCGTCACGGCGACAGCGAAGAACAACACCGACCGCAAGGCACGCGAAGGGCTCTATCCCACCAAGGGCAAGGAGGAGGTCACCTCGTTCGCCATGGGCGGTGCCCCCACCTTGAGCTTTCCGCGTATCCAGGGGGCCGATGTGGTGGGGCACATCGTGGCGGTGGGCGAGGGCGTCGATGCGCAGCGAGTGGGTGAACGTGGGCTATTGGATTTCAATCTCTACCCCGATGACCGTCGCGACATCAATCTGATGCCGGATTACTACGGACATGGTGCCGATGGGGGCTTCGCGGAATATATCGTGGTGCCTGCCGACCAGTTTCATCACATCGCCAACCCTGAGTTACCAGATGCCCCTCTGGCGGCCATGGGAATGTGCTCCTATCAGACCGCCTACCACATGATGACGGCGGCCAACGTGCGGGCTGGCGAGCGGGTGCTGGTCAGTGGGGCCAGCGGAGGTGTAGGGACGGCGCTGATTCAGCTGTGCCGCATCATCGGCGCCATCCCTTATGCCGTCAGCCAGCCCAGCAAGGCCGATGCCCTGCGCGGGCTGGGCGCGCAGGCGGTGATCGACCGAGGCGATTTGCCCACCTTCGTCGAGCGCGTGCTGCACGCCACCGAAGGGCGGCCCATCGATGCGGTCATGGACCTGGTGGGGGGCGACATGACCGACCTGTTCATCGACACCATGATCAGTGATATGTCGCAGCGCGCCACGTATCCGCGGCTGGCCATCGCCGGTGCCAGCGGTGGCAATCTCAGCGAAATCATGTGGACGCGCATCTACCTGTATCAGGTGCAAATCGTCGGGGTCTCCCATGGCACCCGTGAAGAGGCCGAACAGCTGATCGCCTGGATTCGCAGCGGCGAGCTGAAGCCGGTGCTGCACGGGACCTTAAAGCTGTCGCAGCTGCACGCGGCGGAGCGCTACTTCGTCAATCGCGGCAGCGACTATCTGGGCAAGATCGTGATCGTGCCCGATGCCCAGTGGGAGGCCCATGGGGCGCCGTTCGCGCTTCAGTCGGCTGCTCTCCAATCTGCCGCTCTTCAATCGGAACGGGAGCCTCGCCAGTGAATACCGTGCATACCATCAAGCTGCTGGACACCCACGCGGGGGGCGACGTGAGCCGTATCGTCACCGCCGGGATCGATACGCTTCCGGGCAGCACGGTGCGCCAGCAAATGGAGTATCTGCGTGACGACGCCGATGGCCTCCGGCAGCTACTGCTGGGCGAGCCCTATGGCATTCCGGAAATGTCGGTCGACCTGCTGGTGCCTGCTACTCACCCTGAAGCGGTGGCGGGGTACATCATCATGGAGGTGATGGGCTACCCGATCTACTCAGGCTCCAACACCTTGTGCACGGCCACGGCCGTTCTGGAAATGGGTATCGTGCCCAAACAGGAGGGGATTCAGCGCTTCAAGCTGGAAGCCCCGGCAGGCCTGGTGCAGATCGAAGCGCGGGTGCGCAACGGCGTCGTCGAGTCGGTGACCTGTGAAGGCTTGCCCAGCTATATCGACAGCTATCGCGATACGATTCTGGTACCGGGCATTGGCGACGTCACCTACTCGGTTGCCTACAGCGGTGGCTTCTACGCGCTGGTCGATGCCGAGGCGCTGGGCTTCAAGCTGGTACGGGACGAAGAGGCCGCGTTGGCGGCCTGTGCCCACAAGATCATCGAGGCCATCCAGGCCCACCGAGGGTTTTCCCACTACACTCTGGGCGATGTGGGGCCGCTGCCCTTTCTACACTTCATGGGTCCTGAGGAGCAGGTGGCGCAGGGCTATGTGCGTTCGCGCTCTGCCACCTACGTACACCCCGGAGTGATTTGCCGCAGCACCACCGGCACCGGCACCTCGGCGCGGTTGGCGCTGATGCATCATGAAGGGCGGCTGGCGCCGGGCGACAAGCTGGAAACCGTCTCGTTGAGAGAAACCGGGTTTATCGGCACCTTTACAGGCACCCACCAGGAAGGTGCCTATCAGGTGGTGGAAAATACCATTACCGGGCGCAGCTATGTGCTGGCCGATTACACCATCGTGATCAACTGCGACGACCCGATGGTCGCCTGTGGCGAGCTGCACCATATCTTGAGTGATCGGCACGCCCAGCCTGCGCCGGTCAAGGAGTAGCGTCATCGCCGATGTCCAGGTAACCGGCCTGTTCGATACGCGTCCAGACGGGCGCTTTCTCTGCATCGGTCATGCTGCCCCAGCAGGCAATCTCATCCAGAGTGCGCCCGCAGCCGCTGCACAGCGCCGTCTCGGGGTTGATCTGGCAAATATGGCGGCAGGGTGACACAGGGCGAGGCTGGTTGAGCATGGGGGGCGTGGTATCCGGTTCGAAGTGGGGGAAGGGTTCACGGAGGGCGTCAACCCAGCGGCACTTTACCACGCAGTGACTTGATCTTGCCTTTGCGGGTCTTGTGATCCACCCGCCGCCGCTGGGAGCCTTTGGTGGGCTTGGTAGGGCGGCGTGTCTTCGGCGTACGGGCCACGCTTTGAATCAACGCCTGCAAGCGGTTCAAGGCGTCTTCCTTGTTCAGCTCCAGCGTGCGAAAGCTCTGCGCCTTGATGATGACCACGCCCTCTTTGCTGATCCGCTGGTCGGACAGCGCCATCAGCCGCTCCTTGTAGGTAGGGGGCAGCGTCGAGCGCGCAATGTCGAAGCGCAGATGCACGGCAGAGGCGACTTTATTGACGTTCTGGCCGCCCGCCCCCTGGGCACGAATCTGGCTGATATCGATTTCCCAATCGGCCAGCGTGACGCTATTGGAAATAGTGAGCATTCAATTCTCTGGTAACCCATGAGTTGACAAGGCTAGCACACTTGACAGCAGGACGGCTCGACGGCCTAGTAACACTCGGTCTCTACAACAATGATTACCTGGTTCCTATGGCCTGATAAGGAGTCTTCATGGATACCCTGCTGGAAACTTCGCCGCTAAGCGCCGGAACGCTCTATCGCCTGCTGTCGGGCAGTATTTGCCCCAGACCCATTGCCTGGGTGGCCACCCAGGATGGCCAGGGCAATGCCAATCTGGCGCCGTTTTCGTTTTTCAACGTGGCCAGTATCGACCCTCCCATTCTGGCTTTTGCACCGCTGCTGGATGGCAGCGCCCAGCCCAAGGATACGCTGCGCAATCTGGAAGACGTCGGCGAGTGCGTGGTGCATGTGGGCACCGAAGGCTTGATCGAGGCGCTCAATGCCACCAGTGCCAGCCTGCCGCCCCAGGAAGACGAGTTTGCCCTGGCAGGGCTGGAAAAGGCTGTCATGCCTGGTGTGAGCGTGCCGCGTATTGCGGCGGCGCCCATCGCCTTTGGCTGCCAGCGAGTACAGGTGATCCGCTTCGGAGATCAGCCGCTGGCAGGCAGCCTGATTCTGGTCAAAGTGGTGTCGATCCACGCCGATGAGACCGTCTGGGATGGCCGCCACGTGCATCTGGACACGCTCAAGCCGGTGGGGCGCCTGGCAGGTAGCGACTATGTCAGAGTCAGCGACCGCTTTGCCCTGGACCGACCTGGCTAGAGGCCGAAAAACGCCCTCTTGGGCGACTAAAGTCGTAGCGGTTTGTGCCGATATTTGTCCAAAGCACCCTGAGGATAAAGCAATGCACAAAATGAGAACGTGGCTTCTGGTAGCGGGCTTACTCACTTCCCCGCTTTCTCTGGCGGAGCTCAAGGTGGGTATCGTGGCACCGTTGAGCGGTGCAGCGGCTCCCTTGGGCACGGGTATGCAGCAGGGTATCGAGGCTTATTTTGCCAAAGTAAATGCCGAAGGTGGCGTCAACGGGCAGTCGCTGGTACTGCAAGCCTTCGACGATCAATACTCGCCGCTGCCCGCCGCCGCGCATACGCGGCAGCTGGTCAGTGACAGCGCTTTGCTGGCGGCTATCGGTAACGTCGGCACGCCCACTGCCGCCGTGACCATTCCCATTCATAACCAGCACAACACGCTACTGTACGGCGCCTTTACTGGCGCTGGCATTTTGCGTCGTTCACCCCCCGACCGCTATGTGATCAACTACCGGGCAAGCTATGTGCAGGAAACCGCCGCCATGGTGGCGGGGCTATTGGAAGCAGGAATCCAGCCCGAAGAGATTGCCTTTTTCACGCAGAACGACAGCTTTGGTGATGCAGGTTACAATGGCGCGCTGCGCGCCTTGCACGAAGAGGGCTTTACCGACACCTCACAGCTGGCCCACGGCCGTTTTACACGCGGTACCCGCAATGTTCACCAAGGGCTGGCAACCATTCTTCAGGCACCTGTCGTGCCTCGTGCGGTGATCATTGTCGGCACCTTTGGCCCCGCTGCCGATTTTATCCGCGAAGCGCGTCAGGACCTGCCGGAGACCGTGTTTCTGAACGTCTCTTTCGTGGGTAGCCAAGCCCTGCTGGAGGCGCTGGGGCCACTGGCCGAAGGGGTGATCGTGACTCAGGTCGTGCCGCCACTGGATGCTGACCTGCCAGCGGTAGAAGAGTACCGCCAGGCGTTGGCGGCGCATGTGCCCGGCAGCGAGCCGGATTTCATCTCCCTGGAGGGGTATCTGGCTGCCAAGCTGTTCGTGGAAGGGGTGAAAGCCGCCGGAGAAAATCCGAATCGGCAAGCCATCGTGGAAGGCTTGCTGGGATTGGGCACCATCGATATTGGCGTAGGTGAGCCGCTGACCCTGGGGGAAGGAGACCATCAGGCCAGCGATGCCGTGTGGGCCACGATCATTCGCAACGGACAGTTCGAGCCGGTCGATTGGGCAAGCGTTGCACCATAATTCAAATAGCATAACCACTGACACAGCGAATACCCCTGATGAAAAAGACGATAAGCATACGAGCCATGCTCATTAGCCTATTCGCTGCCGCCGTTCTGGGCGCGATGGTACTGGCGGGCACCGGCTGGATGACGAATCAGCGGCTGATCAACGTTCAGCACCTCATCACCAGCGATGTACTTCCTTTGCAGGATGCCAGCCGCAGCATGGTACTGACCATGGGCGCGTTTGGTCAGCGTCATGCCGACCTGCTGGCGGCCGACAGCGAGGCGGCCCTTGACGGCGTGACCTCGCGCAGCGCGTTGAACGAACGCTTTGCACGTGCGCGAGACGGGTTGGAGCGCAGCAGCCAATCGGCGCTATCGAACCAGCTCAGTGCACTGGACACTCACTACCAGAGCTTGCTGGCGGGTGATGAAACACTGGAAGAAGTACGCCGTGAAGCCTTGAATCTCTCGGCACAAATGGTCTCCCAGCTGCAACAGATGCAGGCTGCCATCACCACGGTCATGCACAGTGCCGAAGACATCGCCGGTCGCACGGCGCTGGCGCAGGTGCGTGAAGAGCGCCGTCAGCGTGAGCTGATGGAAGCCTGGCGTGAGGAGGGCACGACCTCGCTACCGACCCAACTGCTGGACACCATGTTCGCTCCTCGGGTGGACATTGGACGGCTGAGCGGCAATGCCCGCATGGCCGTGGCGACGCTATCCGACCTTGGGCGCCAGATGATGCAGGTGGAGAGCGTGGATGCGCTGGTCAACCTGCGTACCAATGAGATTGCCCAACAGGTAACCCTGGCACGCCAGTCGCTGGCTGCCATGGGAGAAGCACCCAGCACGACCGTCGAACAGCGCGCGCTGATCGCCGAACTGGACTCGGTGATTGCCGACCTGCATGCCCTGATGGTGGAAGATACCGGCTCCGTTTATGACCTGCGCCAGCAGCAGCTGGCCCAAGGCGAGCAGGTACAGGTGGCGCTGGCCAGCGTGGCACAGGCGTCCGATGAGATGCAGGGCGTACTGAGCGATATCGAAGCCTACACGGTCGAGCGCGCCGCCAGTGCCAGCAGTGAAGCGGAAACGCTGGCCAACGCCGGGCGCACGCTGCTGGTACTGGTCACGCTGGGCGTCATCGGCGTGCTGGCCATTTTTGGTTGGCGCACGATGGTGCGGGTACTGGGTCCGCTGGTCGCCATGCGCCGTCAAATGGAAAGCATCAGCGGTGCTGCGGGTGAAAATGCCGACCTCTCCATGCGTCTGGCCCTGGCCCACAATGATGAAGCAGGGCAAACCGCCCAGGCCTTCAATGAGATGATGGACACCTTCGAAGCCATGGTGGCACAGATCCGCGAAAGCGCCGAAGCCATTGCTTCCAGCAGCCGCCAGATCGCCGCAGGCAACGAGAACCTGTCACAGCGTACCGACCAGCAGGCGGCTTCGTTGGCAGAAACCGCGTCCAGCCTCGAACAGATTACCGCCACGGTCAAACAGACGGCGGACTACGCCGACCAGGCCAAAGATGCCAGCACCAACGTCGATGGGCGTGCCCGCTCGGCGGGGGATGTTGCCCAGCGTACCACTGCTGCCATGAGCGACATTCGCCAGGCCAGCGAGAAAATCACCTCGATCATCAAGGCCATCGACGATATCGCCTTCCAGACCAACCTGCTGGCACTGAATGCGTCGGTCGAGGCAGCCCGCGCGGGAGAACAAGGGCGTGGGTTTGCGGTGGTCGCCCAGGAAGTGCGCAAGCTGGCGGGGCGTAGTGCCGAAGAGGCTGCCCAGATTCGCCATCTGGTCGATGACAGCGTCCAAAAAGTCAGTGAAGGTGAGCAGTTGGTGACGGCCTCCAGCCAGCACCTGCAAGAGATCATCGACAGCCTCACCGAGGTCACCCGTTATGTGACCGAGATCGCCGATGCCACCAAAGAGCAGTCGGCCGGCATCGATCAGATCAATCAGGCGATTTCGCAACTGGATCAGGTGACCCATCAGAACGCACGGCTGGTACAGGAAGCCACCACGGCAAGCCACACGCTGGATGAGCGCGCGGGGGACATGCACTCCCTGGTCAGCCGCTTTCAGGTGAGCCACGATGCCGGGCGTCAGCCTGCGGCGCTGCCCTCTCAGTCATTGTCTCAGTCATTGTCTCAGTCATTGTCTCAGTCATTGTCTCAATCACCGTCCCAGTCTCGAGGACATGCTCAATCACAGCCCGCTCGCTTGAAATAAGCGCTTCTCCATCCCCCTTTCCCCGACAGCGAACGCCCCGGCGTTCGCTGTTTGCCTCTCAATCGGTTGAACTTTGCTGCACTTGCCTACACTGATAAAGAGTGAATCAAGACAAGGAGGCAAGATGACGACGCTAGTGATAGGGGCCAATGGACAGATTGGCCAGCAGTTTTGTGCCTTGGCCAAACAGGCGGGCACGCCCGTCAAGGCGATGATTCGTCACCGAGAGCAGGCGGCATGGTTCGAAGAACGCGGCATTCCTACCGTGATCGCCGACCTGGAGGGTGAGCTGGAGCATGCCTTCGAAGGGTGTGATCAGGTGGTGTTCACGGCAGGGTCGGGGCCGCACACCGGGCCTGACAAAACCCTGTTGATCGACCTGTTCGGTGCCATCCGCGCAGCGGATATCGCCAGCCAGCGCGGCTTGTCACGCTATATCATGGTCAGTGCGCTGCGCGCTGAAAAACCTCTGGAAGCCCCGCAGAACATGCGACCGTACATGGCGGCCAAGTTCGCTGCCGACGCCCACCTGCGCCATAGCGATATCTCCTACGTGATTCTCAAGCCGGGGCGGCTCACCGATGATCCCCCCAGCCACAAGTTTGCCAGCAGCGTGGAAGAAGCGGGCGACAATCGCATTTCGCGTGCCAACGTGGCCCATGCGCTGCTGAGGGTGGTGCAGACGCCTTCGATCATCGACCGCGACATTACCCTGCTGGATGGCAAACGCCCCATCGATGCGTTGTTATAACGCGTCACTCAGGCGCTCATTCAGGGCAGCCATGAAGGTCTCGATGCGCAGTGCGTTGGTGCCCACGTCGCTGGCACCCAGGCGAGAGGCTGAACGCATGTCCACTCGGGTACCCGCTGGCTGCTCGGTCAAGCGAATCACCACATCGTCCTCGAAGCCAAACCAGCGGGTAGTGGCCGTGGCTTCCAGGCGGTCTGGAGCGATGTCGGCAATCTGCCAGCCTGCTGCCTCGACTTCCGCCTGCACCGCCGCCAGTACAGTGACGGCATCGGCCGCTACCTGCAGCGGCTGAATTCGAGGGTAGGCGGCTTGCTGCTGCCTTGCCGTGGCATCACCGGGGTAGTCGACGGCATTGGGGGCGGCCTCGCGGGCTTCACGAAGGGCCACGAAAGCCGGCGGATTTTGCGTATCGGTGGTGATGTCATGAATGACAGGCGCCTGCTGGGCACGTTGCCACTGCTGCCAAGGCAAGTACAGCAGCGCCGCCGTGGCCAGCAGGACGAGCAGTGCCGCACCCGCGGTGCCTGCCCGTCGAGTGAACGCACTGATGAGCAGCGCCAGCACGCTCAAGGCCAGCGCGGCCATGGCCGTGAACACACCATTGCGCAGCAACGTAAATGCCTCACCCAGCCCTACCCATTGCCAGCGATACGCCGGGCCAGCGATGGCCATCATGGTCACGGCCGCCAACAGCGCCACCAGGCTCAGCCAGACCAGCGCGCTGGGCCAGCGGCTTTTGTTGCGTGTACGGCTGAATGTTCTTGTGAATGCTCTGGCCATCCCTTTCCCCTTGGAAACATGACGTGTCTGCCCAGCATAGCCAGCGATGTGGTAGCGTGGCCACTTTTCCCGCCTGACCCAAGATGCCGCCATGAGGGACGCTCCATGCACTCACCCAGACACTCTTCATCGGATGTGACCGCCACGCAGGCAACGGCTTTGCTCGCCGGCCGAGTGCGCGCGCTGATCGAGCAAGCGCCTCGGCAGGCCCTGCCCATGACCTACCAGCAAGTGGCGGCTGCCCTGGGGCTCACCCCGCCGGGCACCATTGCGCAAGTGGCCAATGCGCTTGAATGGCTCATGGAAGAGGACGTGGCGGCAGGGCGGCCCCTGGTCGCGGCGCTGGTCATCAGTCGGCGTGGCGAAGATCGTCCGGCCAGCGGGTTTTTCGAAAAGGCCGTGGCGCTGGGGCGCTTTCCGCAGGACCCCGCGACCCACGCGGAGCACTACCTGGCCGAGCGCGAGGGGGCCATGAATCTCCGTTGACTCACGCCTTGCGCAGCGGGTCGAGCAGGCCACTCAGGCCGTTATGGTCGATTTCGTGCATCAAGTGCAGCAGCTGGCCAATCTCCCCGGAAGGGAAGCCTTCTCGCGCAAACCAGTTGAGATAGGGCCCAGGCAGGTCGGCGATGATCCATCCTTCGTATTTGCCAAAGAGCATTTTGCGTGAGACCAGCTTTTCGAGGTCTTCGGGTTTCATTCGGTAATTCCTTTCATTCTCATTTAAGCGTTCTTTTATGTTTCCGCGCCCACGGTTTTTTGTTAGACTTTCGTCGACAATCACACCCCCCTCGACGCTGGGCGCTCACTGCTCCGGCACGTCATTTCTGTATCGTCAGGGACATGACATGCAAAAACGTTTAAGTCTTTTACTCTGCTCGCCGCTGCTGGCGCTAGCAGCAATGCCCGTTTCGGCCGATGAACCGGTCGATGTCCTGCTGATTGGTGGCGGCATCATGAGCGCTACGCTGGGCACCTATCTCCAGGAGCTGGAGCCGGAGTGGAGCATACACCTCTACGAGCGATTGGATGAAGTCGCCGCTGAAAGCTCCAACGGCTGGAACAACGCAGGTACCGGACACTCGGCTTTCTGCGAAATGAACTACACCCCTGAGCAGTCGGACGGCAGTGTGGCCATCGACCGTGCGGTCAACGTGACCGAGCAGTTCGAGGTGTCTCGCCAGTTCTGGGCGCACCAGGTGGACCGTGGCATGCTCGGCGAGCCCGGCTCGTTCATCAGCACCTCTCCGCATTTGAGCCTGGTATGGGGCGAAGACGACGTGGCGTTCCTGCGCGAGCGTCACGCTACCATGGTACAGAACCCGCTCTACGCCGGAATGGAGTACTCCGAGGATTGGCAGGAGCTGGCCGAGTGGATGCCGCTGGTCATGGCCGGTCGTGAGAACGACGGCACCCCGGTGGCAGCAACGCGCATGCAGATGGGCACCGAGGTGAACTACGGTGCGCAAACGCGCCAGATGATCGAATCTCTGGCCCAGGGCGACAACTTCACGCTGGGTCTGAACAGCGAAGTGCGTGGTTTCGAGCGCAATGACGACGATACCTGGCAGGTTCGTATCGCCGACTTGACCAGCGGTGATGAATTCACCATCGATGCACGCTTCGTCTTCATCGGTGCGGGCGGTGCTGCGCTGCCGCTGCTGCAGGAAACCGGTATTCCTGAAGTAGAGGGCTACGGCGGCTTCCCGGTGGGTGGCCAGTTCCTCTACACCACCAACCCGGACGTCGTGTCTCAGCACCTGGTGAAAGTGTATGGCAAGGCCGGTGAAGGCTCACCGCCGATGTCGGTACCCCACCTGGATATCCGCTATCTGGACGGTGAACCCGCGCTGTTCTTCGGCCCGTTTGCCACCTTCTCCAGCAAGTTCCTGAAAGAAGGCTCCTGGACCGACCTGTTCGGCTCCATGACGCTGAACAATACCTGGCCGATGATGCAGGTCGGAGTCGATAACTTTGACCTCGTGCGCTATCTGGTCAGCCAGGTGATGATGTCGGAAGAAGACCGCTTCGAAGCGCTGCAGGACTTCTACCCGGAAGCCAACCCCGAAGACTGGTCGCTGTGGACAGCGGGCCAGCGTGTGCAGATCATCCGCAACGATGAAGAGCAGGGCGGCGTGCTGCAGTTTGGTACCGAAATCATCAGCTCTGCCGATGGCAGCATGGCTGCGCTGCTGGGCGCTTCGCCGGGCGCTTCCACTGCTCCGTCAATCATGCTGAACCTGCTGGGGCGTGTGTTCCCCGAACAGGTGGCCACCGAAGAGTGGCAGTCTACCCTGACCGCCATCGTGCCGTCCTACGGCCAGAAACTGGCGGAAAACCCGGAGCTGCTGCGTGACGTGCGCGCCTATACGGCACAAACCCTGCAGCTTGACGAGCCCATGAACCTGCAGGCGGGCGATGCCGTCGAGGCAAGTGACGTCGAAGACGCCGCTGACGAGGCGGAGCAGGACGCCGAACCCGCTGACGAAGCGGAAGCTCAGGACAGCGAGCAGGAAGAAGAGGTGACACAGGCGTAAGCACGACGCCTGAAGTTCGGCCTATACAACGCCAGCCTTCGGGCTGGCGTTGTGCGTTTCGTTCATTGCTAGGCGGCGTATTCCACCAGCAGGGCGATCAGGGCACGGGATGCCTCATGGCCAGGTTGATCGCCTCGATATACCACCCCGATATCCCGGTGAAAGGTGTGCTCACCGAGGCTGACTGCCCTGATGCCGCTGGGCCAATGGTCAAGGGCACGAGGCTCTGGTACCAGCGCGACGCCCACGCCGTTGGCCACCAGCCGAACGATGGCATCCAGTTCATCGACTTCACACACATCGCGCACCTGGCAGTGCTGATCGCGCAAGAAGCGCTCGACCTGCCGCCCCCCAAAGGACGTCCGGTCGTAACGCACGAACGGATGACGCTCCAGCAATGCTCGCCAATCGCTCCCTGACCAGTCCTGCGGTACCAACAGGCGAAAGGGTTCATGGGCCAGTGGCTGCCAGCGCAGGTCGCTGTGCAGCGAGAAGGGCGGCCGAATGATCACGGCCATATCGAGCTCTCCTGCATCCACCTGGCTCATCAGCCCCAGTGACAGCCCAGGGACCACCCGGCTGCGGCAGTGGGGAAAGTCGCGGTGAAAATGTGCCAGCACGTCCGGCAGCAGCGTACGTTGATACGAGGCAATGGCGCCTAGCGTGATGAGCGTGCCGGGGGCCTTATCGGTGCCTGCTGCCCCCAGCGTTCGGTACAGCGCCAGCAGGGCGCGGGCTTGCTGCAGGGTGGCCTGGCCTTGCGAGGTGAGGACGGCATTGCGACCGCTGCGCTCGAACAGTGTGACCCCCAGCTCCGCTTCCAGGCGCTTCATCTGGGCGCTGACGGCCGCCTGGGTCAGTCCGGTCTGCTGCCCGGCAGCCGCAAAAGTGCCGTGCTGGGCCACGGCGACAAGCGTTTTAAGCTCACGAATCATGATCGGTAACTCATCAATATTTTTTGTGAGTTTATCAAAAAACAATTGATTTTATTTTTGCATGGCGGCTTTTAGGATGGCTGAACCAACCATAAACGCAGCACATCGCGGCATACCCGATAACAGGAGCTTCTCATGAGCCTTTCCCCTTTCCACCTGGCAATCCCCGTTTACGATGTGCCGCTGGCACGCGCTTTCTACAATGATGTTTTTGGTCTGGAAGAGGGGCGTTCCAGTGACCATTGGGTGGATTTCAACTTCTTTGGCCACCAGCTGGTGATTCACGGGCATCCCAAGACGCCTGGGCAGGAAAGCGCCCATACCAACCCGGTGGATGGCCACAATGTGCCGGTACCGCATTTTGGTGTCATCCTGGAGTGGGATGAGTGGGAAACGCTGGCCGAGCGCCTGAAAGCCCGCGATACCGATTTCGTGATCGAACCCTATATTCGCTTCAAGGGAGAAGTGGGCGAACAGGCCACCATGTTCCTGCTCGACCCCTGCGGCAATGCGCTGGAGTTCAAGGCGTTCAAGGACAAGAGCCAAATTTTTGCCAAGTAAGTGCGCTTGTGTCGCCGACAGGGCGCGTGTCAGGCGCGCATGGCCTGCTCCTGACGGCGATGCTGTAGCGGTGGCTCGCCAAAGTAACGCTTATAGTCGCGGCTGAACTGAGGCACGCTGCGGTAGCCGACGGCCAAGGCGGTCTGGTTGACGTTATGGCGGTCCTGCAGCAATAGCTGCTGAGCCTTCAGCAGCCGCAACCGTTTCAAGTATTGCGCTGGGGAAGCCCGAGTGATCTGCTTGAAGTGCTGATGAAAGGTCGAGACGCTCATGTTGGCTTGACGAGCCAGCTGTTCCACCGAGAACGGATCGGCAAAATGAGCGTGCAGGTGGGAAAGCACCTGCACGATTCTCGCATAGTGGCCATGGCCGCTGACCAGCGCACGCAGCGCTTGCCCCTGTTCCCCCTTGAGCGCTTCGAATACCACATCGCGTATGCGCGCTGCCCCCATGGTGCGGCACTCCATCTCGTCGTGCAGGGTGTGGGCGAGCCGCAGTACGGCGGCCTGCATGCCCTCGTTCATGGCCACCGAGGCCATGGGCCTGGGGGTTTTCACGGTTTGCACAAGCGGCCCCTGATCGCCCATGGCCGTGACCAGCTCGTTGAGCAGTGCGGGGTCCAGAGAGACCGAAATACCCAACAGCGGCGCCTCTTCGGAGCCGTGTGTTTCGCACTCGAAAGGCAGCGGCAGGGTCTGAACGAGATAGTGGCCAGGATTGTAATGAATCTCTCGGTCACCCAGGTAACCGATCTTTCGCCCTTGGGCAATCACCGTCAGCCCCGGTTCGTACATGAGCGGGGTGCGCGGCTGATGCCGTTTCAGACACAGCAGGCTGACGCGTGGCAGTGTCGAGGCGTTCATTCCTTCCCGTCGAATCAAGGGAGAAAGGCACTGAGCGAGTGCATTACCGGCAGCGGTGGTAGTGGCCATGGTAGCTCCGAAAGGTAGGCAGTCTTGGGGCAGCTGCGACGATTGTGCCTTTTTTGAGCGAATTTTTGTTATTTTATTACGCTTGAGTAGAGAAATAGGCAAAAAAAACGGAGCTTCGTTCATCGCTAACCGCGGCGGTACGGCCAATAATGGTGACTTCTCTCGCATGGGCGGGATGCCTTGAACAGGAGTTTCCATGAGCCAAGCAAAATCTTACGCCGCGTTTTCTGCCGACAAACCCCTCGCGCCGTTTACCTTTGAGCGTCGTACGCCGCGTGCCGACGACGTTGCCATCGAAATTCTCTACTGTGGCGTATGCCACAGCGACCTGCACTTTGCGCGTAACGACTGGGGCATGAGCCAATACCCCGTCGTGCCCGGCCACGAGATCGTCGGCCGCGTGACCGCCGTGGGCAGCGACGTCAGCCGCTTCCAGGTAGGCGATCTGGTAGGGGTGGGCTGTATGGTCGATTCCTGCCGCACCTGTTCGGCCTGCCAGGAGGGCGTAGAGCAATACTGCCTGGAAGGCTTCACCATGACCTACGGTAGCCCCGACCGTCAGGACGGCACCCTGACCCAGGGCGGCTATTCCGATGCCATCGTGGTGAGCGAGCATTTCGTGCTCAAGATGCCCGATGGTATCGATCTGGCCTCGGCAGCGCCTATCCTGTGCGCAGGTATCACTACCTACTCACCGCTGAAGCATTTCGGGGTAGGTAAAGGGCACAAGATCGGTGTGATTGGCATGGGTGGCCTGGGCCATATGGGCGTGAAGCTGGCCAAGGCGCTGGGCGCAGAAGTCACGGTATTTACCCGTTCCGACGCCAAGGTAGAGGAAGCCAAGCGAAACGGCGCTGACCACGTGGTGGTGTCCAGCGACCCGGCGCAAATGGAGGCCGTGGCAGAGACCTACGACTTCATGCTGGACACCGTGCCGGTGCAGCATGACCTCAACCCCTACCTGGCCGCGCTCAAGTACAACGGTACGCATATCATCGTCGGTCTGCTGGAGCCCATCGAGCCGACCATCGAAGCGTTCAATCTGGTCTTCAAGCGCCGCGTGGTGGCTGGTTCACTGATCGGCGGGATTGCCGAAACGGAAGAGCTCTTGAAGCTGTGCGCCGAACAGAACATCACCTGCGATATCGAAATGCTGGATATCAACGACATCAACGAAGGTTTCGAGCGCATGGAAAAAGGTGACGTGCGTTACCGCTTCGTGATCGACATGGCCACGCTGAAAAACACGCCTGCCTGAGGCATTTCACGGGTAGCGATGCCCACTCTCCGAGGGTTTCTCGGGGAGTGGGCTTTTTTGTGGGCCCATCAATGAAAATTTGTTGATATACATAAGTCGTAGAGAGGCCGTTTTTTGGCGTGGATTGTTTTACCCTTCGCTTGAGCAGTGCCATAACGAATAAGCACAAGGGAACTCACCCATGAAGCATCTCTCAATCAAATGGAGCCTGACGGCTGCCCTCGCGGTGCTGGTGGTGATGATTGGCCTGATTAGCGGGCTGGGCTTTTATGCCAATACCAACAGCGGTCAGGCACTTGCCGAAATCAACAATACCAATGTGAGGCTGGTCAATCTGGCCAACCGAATGCAGGTCAATGCGTTACGGGCGCAGACCTTTCTCGACCGCGCTGCCAGCTTCAGTACCATGGGCAATCCTGAAAGAGGTCAGGAAAGCCAGGGGCAGGCAGTGGAGGCCACGCAGATCGCGCAACAGTACTTCGAGGAGTTCTCCTCTGTGGTGGTGGCCCCGGAAAGTGAGCTTTCCCGCTACCGAAATGCGGTGGCCGAGGCTTATCAGGCCTTTGTGGTGGAAGGCTTGGAGCCCTTGTTGAATGCGCCGCCTTTCCAGATCCAGCGTCGCCAGGCGGAGCTGGGCGAGCATAGCGCGCGTCTGGATACGGCGATGAGCGATTTTGTGGCCTATACCGAATCCCGTGGTCAGCAGGTGATGCAACAGGTTGAGCGAGTCGCGACCTGGGTAGGTGCCATCGCCATTGGACTACTGCTGTTTTCACTGTTGGCGGCGCTGGTCATTCGTATTGCCATGGTGCGAGGGGTGGTCACGCCGCTGCGCCAGGCACTGGACCACTTTGCGCGCATTGCCGACGGCGACCTGACCGGGCGTATCGAAGACCGCGGCCGTAACGAGATTGGCCAGCTGTTCATTGGACTGGCCGCCATGCAGGAAAAGCTCAGAACGCTGGTCCTCTCGTTGCGCAGCAGCAGTGAACACGTCTATAGCGGGGCCAGCGAGATTTCCTCCGGCAGCCAGGACCTCTCCTCGCGTACCGAGCAGCAGGCCGCCGCGCTTCAGCAAACGGCTTCCAGCATGGAGCAGATGGCGACCACGGTGGGCACCAATGCGGATATCGCCCAGCAGGCCGACCAGCTCTCCGTGGCGGCATCGCAGTCGGCAGAGCTGAGTGGCGACGAGGTCGAGCGAACCGTGCAACTGATGCGGGATATTGCGGCCAGCGCCGACAAGGTGAACGACATCATTGGCGTGATCGACTCGATTGCCTTCCAGACCAATATCCTGGCGCTCAATGCCTCCGTGGAAGCGGCCCGAGCCGGTGAGCAGGGGCGCGGCTTTGCCGTGGTGGCCAGTGAGGTGCGTTCTCTCGCTACCCGCAGTGCCGAGTCGGCCAAGGAGATTCGCGGTCTCATCGAGCAAACCACGGCACAGATCACCAGCGGTGCCAGCCAGGCCGAGCGCAGCGGGCAAACCATCCATCAGACGGTGGACGCCATTCGTCAGGTCACCACGCTGGTGGGTGAAATTTCCACGGCAACCCGTGAACAGAGCGGAGGGATCGAGCAGATCAATGCGGCGCTGACCGAAATGGATTCGGTGACCCAGCAGAACGCGGCGCTCGTGCAGGAAACCAGTGCGGCGGCCACTGCCCTGGAGGGCCAAGCCAGTGGCCTGGCAGAACTGATCTCCACCTTCCGGCTGGCCGCTGGCGAGCAATTGTCGCCTGCGCCGCAGGAGGCAGCACCAGCCCTGGGTCGACAAACGCCAGGGCAGACGCCTGCCAAGTCGATTCAAAAGCAGGACGAGTGGGACGAATTCTAAGAGGAAGACCATAGAACGCCCCCTGAGCGCACGATTTGCTCAGGGGGCGTTTTTCTTTCAGGCGTGGGCCACCACGCGCAGGCGCACGTAGTCGGCAGTCCAGTTGCCGTGCCCATCGCTCAGGCTGTGCGACAGCAGGTTGACGGTATGGTCAAACACGGCATCTTTCAGGTCGTCATCCAGGCCGTGGAAGAACGGGCTGGCAAAGGTGTCCAGCCAGTTGGCCATGCCCTTGGGCAGCGGCGTAGGGCGCGGGATGAGCTCGATGCTGTCGATACGAAAGCCCACCGTTTGCAGCAGGTTGGCGTAATCCTCTGCCGTCGGGAAATACCACGGGTGACGCCCTTTGGAGCTGATACCACGGAACTGTAGCGAGGCAATCAGCGCGGTGCAGATGGCCGCCACGTTGCCGTGCCCACCAAACTCGGCCACGAAGCGCCCCCCGGGCTTGAGGGCCCGCTTGACGCCGGCCAGCACGGCCTGAGGGTCGAGCATCCAGTGCAGGGCGGCATTGCTGAAAACCGCATCGAACTCGTGGTCGAAGGGCAGTTGGTGGCCATCGACGACCCTGGCCGTCACGCCGCGCTGCTGCGCCGCCGCGACCATTTCCGCCGACGCATCGACGCCCAGCACGTCAGCGCCCAGCTGCATGATGCGCTCGCTCAATACGCCATCACCGCAGCCCAGATCCAGAATGCGCTCACCCGGCTGAGGGGAGAGCAGCTTCAGCACCTCGTGGCCCAGCTTGGGCACGAAAGATGCGTTTTCCGCGTACTGGCTAGCATTCCATGCTTGCCCAGGCGGGGTATGTGAGGCGTTTGTCATGGCGGCATCCTGGCATCGTTATTCAGTGGTGCGATTATTCAGAGTGAAACACTGTATTAGAATAACGCTTTTTACAGTATAGCCATCCGCTGGATAAGCCCCAGTCAGCACGTACATTTTTCACGTTTACCCTGCCCATCATTCGGGCAGGGCGTAGGCAATGACGCTATCGCCCAGCGTGGTTTCCGATTGGAAAGAGCCGCCTGCGGCGATGACGACATACTGGCGGCCCTGGTGCACGTAGGTCATGGGGTTGGCCTGCCCGCCTGCTGGCAGGCGCTGTTCCCATATCAGTTCGCCGGTCGCGCTGTCGAAGCCGCGCAGGTAATCGTCCATGGCAGCCCCAATGAAGGTCATGCCCCCTTGGGTGGCCAACGGGCCACCGCTGGTGGGGGCACCCACCGTCATCTTGAGGCGCGAGGGAATGCCCAGCGGCCCCTGGTCCATGCTGGTGCCCAGCGGGCGTGACCAGACGATCTCGCCACTGTTCAGGTCGGTGGCGCTCAGAAAGCCCCAGGGTGGCGCCGTACACGGCATGTCCAGCGGAGAGAGCCAGGCTCCGCGCTCCGCTGCCACGGGTGCGCCCAGCATGGGCTGGGCCTGCTGGTCGATGTAGCTGGCATCCTGAGCGCCAATGGGGGCAATGTCATCCATGTCGTCGGCTTCTTCTCGGGGGTAGAGCACCACCTGCGAGGGCATGCGGTTGTTGTTCACGATCATCAGTTGGCGCGTGGGATCGAACGAGGCGCTGCCCCAGTTGATGCCGCCCAGGATGCCAGGAAACTGCAGCATGCCGCCTTCCTCCAGGGTGGGAGGAGTAAACATGCCCTCGTAGCGCATGCGCTGGAACTCGATGCGGCAGTAGAGGTGGTCCAGTGGCGTCGTGCCCCAGGTATGCGCCCCGGTCAAGCGTTCGACTTCCTGCCCTGGCAGTGAGCCAAAGTTGGGCATGTCTGGTGAAAAAGGCTGTACCGGCGAGGTCCAATCTCCTTCGATGGCACCCTGAGGCACGGCGCGCTCCTCGATGCTGCGCAGGGGTTCACCGGTTTCACGGTCGAAGACGAACACCTGCCCATATTTGGTGGCTTGCACCACGGCCGCTCTGGGGCCTTCCTCGGTGGGGAAGTCGATCAGCGCTGGCTGCGCCCCCAGATCGTAATCCCATAAATCATGTATCACGGTGGTGAATTTCCAGGCGACGTCGCCGGAGTCGGCTTCCACGGCGACCAGTGATGCAGTGAAGGCATCCTCCTCCGGCGAGCGGTCGCCGCCATATTGGTCATTGGTAGGGTTGCCGGTGGGCAGGTAGACCAGCCCCAGGGCTTCATCGGCCGTGATGGCTGCCCACACGTTGGGGGTGCCTCGCGGGTACACTTCACCGGGTTCGGGCTGTTGGTCGGGGGTCGTCCAGACCGCGTCCCAGGTCCACTGCCACTCGCCCGTGAGGGCATGGTAGGACCTCACGGCGCCGGAAGGGCCGTCCCGGCGCTGATTGTCGGTCACCTGATGCCCTACGATCACACTGTCGTTGACCACGGTAGGGCCCGATGTATTGGAGAGATAGCCCGGTGCCTGCGGGTCCATGAACTCATACAGGTCCACGGTTCCCTGTTGGCCGAAATCGGTGCACTGAGAGCCATCATCGGCATTCAGGGCCATCAGGCGTCCATCCATGGTGCCCATCAGCAGGCGGCGCGGGCACTGGGTCGTGGGGTCGTCGGTTTCATGGTATGCCAGCGAGCGGCAGGCGGCAGAAAACACATGCTCCAGCGCATCGCGGTCGACCTGTGGGTCGAAATGCCACTGCTGCTCGCCGTTGCCGGGGTCCAGTGCAAATACCTGGTTGCTTTGGGTGCATACATAGACGCTGTTGCCCACTTTCAGTGGCGTATTCTGAAAGGCATAAGGTGTCGCGTCGCTATGGGGAGTATCGCCGGTATTGAAAGTCCAGGCCTCGCTGAGCCGAGCCGCGTTGTCTGGCGTGATCTGACTGGCCTCGGAAAACCGCCGAGCCGACGCATCGCCACCGTAGGCCGGCCAGTCCATGGAGGTCTGGTCGTTCATGTCAGGCGAGGAAGCGCCTTCCGCCAAGCGTGCCTGTGCCGGGGAGTCGATATCCACATGACGATCCTGCAACAGCCACAGAAGTGCCAGGCCCGGCAGCGCCAGGGCGATCAGGCCCGGCAGGCGTGCCCCCCAGCCAGGCCGGTGGCCGCGGTGTCGGTACAGCGCGGGTAACAGCAGCAGCGCCACCGCCAGCAAGCCCCACAGCACCCCCATGCGCGCCAGTAAGTCCACCTGCCAAATCGGCAGCCAGCCTTTCTGGTCGATTTCCCATAACGACCAGGCCAGGGTAGCCAGCACCGTCGCGGCGTAGAGCCAAACGCCCGATGGGGAACGGCGCCACATCAGCACGGCGGCGCTCAGGATCGCAAGGCCCGCCAGCAGGAAATACCACGAGCCCCCGAGCAGGACCAGGTATCCCCCACCTACGATCATGGGCAGGCTCAGTAGCAGGAGTACGCCTGCCAGGGCGAGCATGGCCCAGACGGCCGGTCCTTTGCGATAGGTAGCGTCCATGTCTTTTCCTTTGGTTATGGGGCGGGTGTTGCCTGCGTGGCAACAATGCTGAATTAACCTTAGAAGAGCAGGCAGGGCTTGGCGAGTAGAGGAGGGTTGTTTAACCCATGTGGCCTCGTGAAGCTGCATTTGCCTGCAAGCGAGCCTCGCGGGTTGCCGCAAGCAGGCAAGAATGCGTTACGATTCAAGTATTCCGACAAAGCACGCCCCCTACCATTTCGTGATCAGTGAGGCACCATGAACGACGTTATCAAGCTCTTGCAGTCCCACCGTTCCATTCGTAAATTCACCGACCAGGAGATTCCCCGTGGGCTGCTCCTGGAGCTGATCAAGGCCGGGCAGGCGGCGGCGACCTCCAGCCATGTGCAGGCGTACAGCGTGATTCACGTGAAAGATGCAGCCAACCGAGAGCAACTGGCCGAACTGTCCGGTGGCCAGGGCTATGTGGCCAGCAGTGCGGTATTTCTGGTGTTCTGCGCCGACATGAAGCGTCCTACAGAAGCCTCGGCGCGTACTGGCGCCAACGTAGAGCGCGGCATGACCGAGCAACTGCTGGTGGCCACCGTGGACACGGCGCTGATGGCCCAAAACGTGGCCGTGGCGGCCGAGTCGGAAGGGCTGGGCATCTGCTACATCGGCGGGATTCGCAACAACCCCGAGGCCGTCAGCGAGCTGCTCAAACTGCCGCCCCATGTCTACCCGGTATTCGGCATGTGCCTGGGCTACCCGGACCATCAGCCGGAGGTCAAACCCAGGCTGCCCGTGGAGGCGATTCTGAAAGAGGACTACTACACTGAAGACAGTGATCAGGTCGTGGCCTTCGATGACACCATGCGGGCTTACTACCAATCACGCAGTAGCGGCAATAAAAACAGTGACTGGTCGCACAACCTCACCCCTCTGTTCGACAACAAGCTGCGCCCCCACATGCGTGACTTTCTAGTGAAGCGTGGCTTTACCATGAAATAAGGAGCCCTTCATGTCCCTACAGCGTGCCTACCTTCTCTTCGCTGGGCTTTACAGCCTGCTGCCAGTGATGGGCGTCATTGCCATTCTCTTCGGGGGCGGGACACCGCTGGCGCTGGTGCACCTGTTCTTTGGGGTGTTGGGGGTCGTGGGGCTGTGGGGATACATGCTCAACCGAGGCGTCATGAATCAGCGCATGTGGCGGCCGCTGGCGCTGGTGTTTGCCGTGGGAAGCCTGGTGCAGATGGGCATTCTGCTGAGTACGCCAGTGGCGGGCGTAGAATTGACCTGGATGCTCATCAGCAGCATCTTTGCCCTCATACTGGCCGTCATGCTCTATCACTACGGCAATCGAGACCAGCCGCTGTGGGCCAGTGAAGAAGAGCGAGTGGCCGCGTCGAAGCTGGCCCAACTGCTGGAGCAGCAGTCCAACGTCACGGCGTATCACCGGGAGCCGGGTCACGAGAACAGTGTCCGCGTCTCCAAAGTAGGCAATGCCTATCAGGCCAGCGTTACCCGCCGCACCCCCAAAGGTCAGGAGACGTTCGAGCAGCGCTTTCGCCATCCTGAAACGCTGCTGTTCTTTGCCGAAAAGTTCGCGAGTGTCGCGCCACAGGAGTTCACTCGCCAGGAGGCGCCAGGCTCGCAGCTGGCGTGATCACCATCACGCTTGCAGCAGCGGACTGTTGGCCAACTGGCTCGCCAGTTGGCCCTTGATGAACTGGTAGAGAGGCGTAATGCGCTTCGGCAAATGTTCCTCGGCCACTCGCTGGTCGATATAGTAGGCGGCACGGCTACCGCAGTAGTCGATCACGCCGCCCACTTGATGAAACTGGAGGCCGGAAGCCTTCAGCAAGCGGCTGAAGCGTGGCTCGAGCATGGCGAACGCATGAGGGCGCTGGCTGAGGCCCACCAAGGCGGTGGCGGCCAAAAACAGGCTCAGGCTGAGCAGGGCAGGGCTCTCCTTGATGCTTTCGTAGGGGCTTTGTACGTCGCTATGCTTGCGACGCACCGTAGGATGAACGGCCAACCGCGAGACTTCGCATACCTGCTGATGAGCAAAGCAGCGGGGGTGCGTGTTCGGTAAAAACAGATGCTCCCCATAATAGGCTTCCAGCGGCAGGCTGTGCTGCTCGTGGCCATTGTGCTCGTCGAACAGTACGACCCTCAGGCATCCTACATCCAATCCTGTGGCCTTGTGGTGAAGCAGGCACAGCAGCGACTGCTGGTCATGGTCATCGTGTTCGATATTGAGCGCACTGTCATTGCCGAGGTCGTAGTTCAACTCCTCGATGAACACCGCGTGGCGCAGGGTAAAGGCGCGCAGTTTTTCAATGGGTGTATGAGCAATCAACAGGGAAAAATGCGTGTCGAAGAAGGCCGGTGAAAAGGTGTTTTCGACAAGCGTTTCAGGCGTGGTGACGGGGGGAGTTATTGTCGTGATCACCATCGTTATCCTTGTATGAGCTGCGTTAATGGGATGGGTTTGCCCAAATAGAACCCTTGTCCATAGGTAATGCCGTACTCTTGCAGAATAGGCGTCAACGGTGCCTGATCAACGAATTCAGCGATGGTCTGTTTACCGAACCCCTTGGCAATGTCGGCAATTGCCTTGACGATGGTATGGCTGTCGGGATTGATCAGCAGGCTACGAATGAACGAGCCATCGATCTTGATGTAATCCACCGGCAGTTGGCCAAGATAATGGAAACTGCTGAAGCCGATGCCAAAGTCGTCCAGCGCGGTACGGCAGCCCAGGTCTCTGAACGTTTGCAATACGTTGCGGGCGGTGGAAAAGTCGGTGATGGCTGCCGTTTCCGTGACTTCGAGAATCAGATGGTGAGGGTCGGCACCGCTGCTGCGCAGCTCGTCGGTGAGGTACTGTTTCAAGCCCAGGTCGTGAAGCGACTGCCCCGACAGGTTCACGGCCAGTGAAACACCGCGCTCCTGCAGCTTGCCCAAGGCTTGCAGGCTGTGCCTGATGACCCAGCGGTCCAGAGCGACTACCAGGCCGCTCTGCTCGGCGACCGGAATGAAGTGCTGAGGCGCCACCAGACTGCCATCCGGGTGTCGCATGCGGACCAGCACTTCGTAATGTTTGATATCGTGATCCTTGAGGCGCACGATGGGCTGCACCATCAGCTCGAACTGCTCGTGTTCCAGCGCGTTGTGCAGCTGTTCTACCCAATACACCCGCTCCTGCAGCTCATCCTTGGCATTTTCGGCCTGGGACAGCAGGTACCAATCCTGATTGCTGCTCTCTTTGGCCTTGTACATGGCCATGTCGGCGCTGGCCAGCAGGTCGGCAGAAGTCTGCCCATGGGCCGGGAACAGCGCGATCCCCATGCTGGCAGAGATATGATGTTTCCGGCCTGCGGCCTGGAAGCCAATGCTGCTCAGCAACTGGTTGATATAGTCGGCGACGCTGATGGCTTGCTCGCTGTTCACCCCTTCCAGCAACAGGGCAAACTCATCGCCCCCCAGCCTGGCAATCGTGCCACGCTGCCCGAGATTGATGAACAGCGTTTCGGCAACTTCACGCAGCAGGTGGTCGCCCACATGGTGCCCGCTCAGCTCATTGACCTCCTTGAACTCGTTGAGGTCGAGCAGCACGATGGCGCCTTCGCTCTGACACAGCAGGGCGTGCTGAACCGCATCCTGGAAATAGCGACGGTTGTACAGCTCGGTGAGTGGGTCGTGTTCGGCCAGCCAGGTCAAGCGCTCTTCGGCAGCTTTGCGTTCGGTGATGTCCAGACCTACCGAAATGCGTGCTCCCCGCTCCCGATGGCTGCTGGTGAGTGGCGCATGGTACCAGGCCACGGTGGCGTAGCGCTTGTCCTGGGTATGCAGGGTTTTCTCTTCCTGCTGATGGCTGGCGAACTGGCCTGCGGGCTGCGCGTTGCGGTGCTCCGCTCCCCCAGGCAGAGGGTGGGCAGAGCTGTCGAAGATGTCGTAAAAATGGCGGCCTACCAGATCCTGGTCCGCCAACCCCAGGCGGCTGCGGGTATATTCATTGACTCGTTGAATGCGCCCAGTGGCCGTTTGCACGACGATGAACACCTGGGCCGTATCCAGCAGGCTATTGACGAAATCGCGCTCGCTGGCCAACTCCTCGATACGCTCGGCCAGTTGGCCGCTGTGATCATGTACCGACGACTCCAGACGCTCCAACTGGTCGGCCAGGGTGCGCGTGGCATTTTCCAGTATGTCGATCTCATTGGAGCGCCTGGGGGTTGTCATGGGCAGGCGGGTGCGCACGCGCTGAAACTGCCCATCCGACAGCGTCGGTAACAGGGCCGCTACACGGCGCAGCCGCGCCATGGGCCCGAGCAGGATCGCCAGCAGCAGCAATTCCGCCGCCAGCCAGCCCGCCACGCCCAGCGCCAGCAGCGTGTTGGTGGCCCGCTGAATGGCCGTCGTTTGCGTCGTGATGTCTGAAATCAACAGAAAATAGCTGGTGCTGCGCCAATCGGCATCGTCTTCCATGTAAACCGCGCTCAGCTCCAGGTAGCGTCCGGCGTACTCCATGCTGAAAGGCGTGTCTGCCAACTGGTAGATCGGCGTTGCCAACGAGGCTTGCTCCAGCAGTGGCAGGGTAGGTTCTCGGTTGGTGATGGCCACCAGATGACCGTTCCAGCCTGGCAGGTATCGCGATGGGTCGTTGGAGTCACCCTCGACGTGGCCCGTGACCATCAGCGCTACTTCGCTACCCGAGACCTCCTTGGCTTCGCGGGTGACGTCGGCAAGCGAACGAGACAGCATGACCATGCCGATGCTGTCGCCATCCACCAGAATCGGTACCGCCGCATATTGCTGGCAGCTGGTGGTACAGCGCAGCGTCTTGATGGGAATCTCTCGCGCCAGCAAGTCGTCTACCCAACCGCGAATGGGCAGCTCCATATCCGGGGAGCCCATCCCGGACTGCCCACGCTGCTGCCCCTGACGATCGAAGACGAACACGCCATCTACCCCGGCTTCCAACTGCAGCGAAGGCCACTGGGCTGCCAGCACCGTGCGTAGGCCTTCATCATCGTTCTGAGCCAAGGCATTGCCCAGGTCGGGGGCGTTTGCCGTCAAGCCTGCCAACTGGCGCAGGTTATCGGCAGAGCGCTGCATGGCCAGGCGGATTTCTCGCTGCTGACGCTCATGATGCCCCTGACGGCTCTGTTCGAGCTGCTGGGTCAGGTGATGATGGCCAAGCCAGATGAACAGGGCCACCAGCACCAGCAGCAGCAAGCTGCTAGGCGCAATGACACGCCAGGCAAGACTCGAGCGACGCTTGACGGGTGGGCTGGACTGATTCATCGAGACAGATCCCGGTGGCAGGGTTTAAAAGCGCAGAGAGAGTTGAAACAGCAGCATGTTCCAATGCTTGCGGGTCAGGCCGGCATCGGGGTTGTCTTGCCGAGGCAGCCAACCGGTGCCATCCACGTAGTGATACTCCCCCGACAGCATGAGCTGGGGCGTGGGTGTCCACTGCACGCCCAGAGTGATGTCATCGGCGAATTGGGAATACGCAGGACCGAACCCGGCCCGTTCGTAGGCGCGGCCCGAACGGTCATCGGTATCGTTGACCAGCCGGTCGAAGCGAATCAGGCCGCTCCAGTCGGGAGAGAAGCGCCGCTGGTACTGGACATACCAGCTTTCACCCGTGATATCGAACGTGCGTGGCAGGTTCTCGCCGCTCAGGGCCTGCTGGCGCAGCGCGTATTCGGCGGTCACGCTCCAGTACTCCTGGTTGTACTGCAAGGAAGCGATCCACGGTTGAAACTCGAAGTCGGCCGCCTGACCCACGAGCGTGGCATCGAGGTGCACCGAGGCCGTGCTCAATGCCGCTACCCACTGGCCGCTGTGGTCTTCGAAGAGCAGCTGCGCGATGGCCGAGGGCTCGGAGGCAGACACTCGTTGGGCCATGCCGCCAAACAGCTGGTCGGATAGCTCTGAGCCCGTCTGCGGGCGACCCAGGCCGCCTCTCAAGCGCCACGTACCCGCCGCGGTATGCTCCTCGGCATACAGGCTGATACCATCCGCCGCCAGCCCCAGTGCGCGGGTGCGGTCAAAGTAGATGGATTGAGGCAGCAAAATGCTCGGGCGTGTAAAGGCCACGTCCCGGGTCTGGTTGTAGAGTCCAAACGGGTTCTTGAAGCGGCCTACCTGAACCCCCAGCGTGCGCGCCGGGCTGGACAGCATCTGGTAATCCACCACGCCATAGTCGAGGGTGGGGGCCGCATCGCTGGTAGCGCCTCCCGCACGGCGGCTGAGCAGTTGGCCTGCCACCAGCACCCGGCGGTGTGGGCGAAACGAGGCATTCAACCCCAGTTCGGTATACTCCAGGCTGCCCTTGTCGCTACTGGGGCCAAAGAAGTCGTTATGGTCGGTGATGACCAGTGCCTGGCTGAGAAACCCGTGCACCTGAAGGGTGTCGGCGGGGTGCTCTTGAGCCATGCCTGCCATGGGCAGCCAGGCCAGCAAACCCGCCAGGGCGCAGCGCTGCCCCAAGCCCTTACTCCATGGAAATGACACGGACGCTTTCATCCAGGTACTCCCGTTCAAGGTAGCCTAGCGCGCCGGGAGTGCGGGCAACTCGCTCGCGCATATCCACTTGGTCGCGTACACGGTGGGGCGCTTGCCCCATGCCAGAAAACACCATCCTGTCCCAGGCGAGCTGCAGCTGATGCGGGTAGACGGCCAGCATCTCCTTGGCAAAGCGGGCATGTACAGGGTCGCGATTGGGTAACACAAAAACCTGCATGGCCTGGCCGCCAGGCCAGGTGCGTTGGCGCATGGCAAACATGGCGCGAAGGGCATCCCGTGGCAGCGCTGAAAGTTCGATGTCCGGGTGAGCCACGAGAACGATCGCCGTGAACGACTCGGTCGGCTCGGCTTCGGCCAGGGCACTGGCGGGTACCAGCCATAGCCAGATCAAGGCCAGCAGCCCATAGGCGCGCCAGGGTCTCCGTGGCATCACGTTCAGCAAGGGCACCAGGAACAAGTGCCGTGTGTCATGGGTGTAAGAATGGGAAATCCCCCTGCAACGTACAAACGATGACCTAACAACGCTTCCGTCTCGACCCTGCCGTTCTTGTCATTTTTATATTAGAAAGATAGTACGCTAAAAGCGCGACAGGGTAACGATCGTCAGCACTTGAAAAAGCATGCTTATTCAACGATCAGTGACTGTAGGCGGTCTGGGTAATCCGTAAACAGTCCGTTGACTCCCATGCGCATCAGGCGCTCCATCTCTGGGCGCTCGTTGATGGTGTAAACGTGCACTGGCAGGCCGTTCTGCTGGGCCAGACGAATAAAGTCGGCATCGATCACGTCCTGCCCATCACGCTGGGCGTTGGTGCCGATCCCGACGGCGTATTCGGCGATGCGCTGAAAGTCGCTGGCACGCATCTGGGCGGGCCCGGGCGTGGTGTCGTTCCACTCGACCAAGGGGGAGCCTTCGCCCTCGCCAGGGGAGTACCACAACAGTTGCACCAGCGGGATCTCAGGATTGAGCGCCTGTATTTTCAGCAGGCTTTCCTGAGCAAACGACTGCACCAGTACACGGCCTTCCTGTACAAGGTCGTAGGCCTCCAGGCGCTCTACCAGCGCGGCTTCCAGGCCTGGGTTCAAGTGGGGTGACTTGGTTTCGATATAATAGCGGGTGGTATGCCCGAAGTGATCGAACAGTTCCTCCAGCGTCAGCATGGGTAAACCGACAAAGTCATCCGACGCTTGCTCGGGGTTTGCTTCGTTGAACCAGCTGCCGGTATCCAGCGCCTTCAGCTCGGCCAGCGTGTGCTCATGGATATGCCCTTCACCGTTACTGGTACGTTCCAGCGTGTTGTCATGAAAAATGACCACTTCGCCATCGGCGGTGAGCTGAGCGTCCAGCTCCAGATAGTCCACACCCCACTCGTGAGCCAGCTCGTAGGCGGGCATCGTGCTTTCGGGAGCGTGACCGCTGGCGCCACGATGCGCGATGACCTGAAAGTTTTCCAAGGCGTTCAACTGCTGGGCCAGCGGCGGCTCGCTGGCGACCCCGGCAGTAGCAACGGTCATGAGTGCCGTCAGTGCGGCAGCAGTACTCGTATAGCGCGGCATGGTGGCTCCGTGGAATAGGTAATATTTATCAAGACCATAACGTCTATCTATTGAAAACGCACGCACTCCCTGAAGAATCGGACGCACTCCCCGTGGCAGCGTGTTCATTCAGCACTTTCCCAGCACTCTCCACGAACAAGATGGCAATTAAAGGTATGCTGGTAGGAAAATACGCTCAATGTGGAGAACATCATGAGTCAGAAGAAGGGTAGGGGGGCGCTGGCACTTCGTGTGCTGTTTGCGGTGGTCATCGGGGTCGTGTTGGGCAGCGTCGTGCAAACCCAATTGAACCTGAGTGAGTTGCAGGCGTTGGGGGTGGCCATTCCTCTGGGTACACGGCTTTCGACCACGGCACAGGATCTTCTTCACTTTGCGCCCGTTTACGCAGGGCTGTTTCTGGCGGGGTTTCTGATCTCCCAGGCCGTGGCGGGCTGGCTCACTCGGCGGTGGCCTGCCAGCCTCCGACGCCTGGCCTTTGCGCTGGCGGCCGTGGCCGGGCTATGGCTGACTTTCCTGCTGACCAATATGTTTGCGCCCATGCCCACGCTGGTGGCAGCCACCCGCACTGCCGGTGGGCTGGCCGCCATGCTGGCAACGGCCGCCATAGCAGGCTGGCTGCTGGCCATGCTGACGTGTCCCGCATCGCACAAGCGCCATGGCCACACGTCTCTGGCCATGGCGCTGGTCGCCTTCGTGCTGCCCGTGACTCAGCCCGCTGCCGAAGCCCAAACGGCCTATCAGATCGACACCCTGGCCGATGCGCTGGAGCACCCTTGGTCGCTGGCATTCTTGCCCGATGGCCGCTTTTTGGTGACCGAGCGCCCAGGACGCCTATTGCTGCTGGATGACAGCGGCCAGACGCTGGCCGACCTCGATGGCGTGCCGGAGGTGTTTGCCTCTGGGCAGTCGGGGCTGTTCGATGTGCTGCTTTCTCCCCAGTTCGAGACCTATCAACAGCTCTACCTCAGCTACGCCTGCGGTACGGCCAGTGCCAATCATGCCTGCCTGGCTCGGGCCACCCTGGGTGATGGGCGTTTGGAGCAGGTAGAAGAGATTTTTCGGGTTCACCCCGCCAAGCGTGGCGATGCCCACTATGGGGGCCGCCTGGCATGGCTGCCGGATGACACGTTGATCCTCACTCTGGGTGATGGTTTCGATAACCGTGAAGATGCCCAGCGGGTGAGCAGCCATATCGGCAGCATCGTGCGCCTGAATGCCGATGGCAGCGTGCCCGACGACAACCCCTTCCTGGCCCAGGCCGATGCACTGCCCGAGCTCTACAGCATTGGCCATCGCAACGTGCAGGGGCTGGTCTACGACGCCCAGCGCCAGCAGCTGTTTGCCCACGAGCATGGCCCGCGAGGTGGAGATGAGCTCAACCTCATCCAACCCGGCAACAACTACGGCTGGCCAATTGCCACCGGCGGGCTGGATTACACCTGGGCCAGGGTCTCGCCGTTTACCGAATACCCCGGCATGCAGCTCCCGGCGCTGGAGTGGACGCCTTCTATCGCCCCTTCGGGCATGGCCGTCTATCGGGGCGAGCTGTTTCCCGAGTGGGAGGGCGACCTGCTGGTGGGGGCATTGGTCAATCGTGAGGTGCGTCGGGTACGCTGGCAGGAAGACGGCAGCGCAGAAGACATAGAGGGGCTGTTTGGTGAGCTGGACGCGCGCATTCGTGACGTGCGAGTAGGCCCCGAGGGTGCAGTCTATTTGCTGACCGACAGCCCTCAGGGCAAACTGGTCAGAGTGACGCCAATCGAGCCACAATAAGTACGAGACGATAAGTACAAGACAATAAGCACGAGAAAGGCAACTCAGCGGCGCTGCGCCGCGCAATGAGGAGATAGCGCATGCTGGCTTACACCATGGTGGGAACTCAGGATCTGGAGCGTGCTCTTCAGTTCTACACGCCGCTGTTCAATGCCATGGGGCTGGAGATCTGCTGGCAGGATGACAGCTGTGTTTCCTTCGGCGACCCGGATGATGTCGAAGTGCCCCAGTTTTTCGTGGGCCTGCCGTTTGATGGTCATCCTGCGACGGTAGGCAATGGCACCATGACCGCCTTCCAGTTCAGCGACATCAAGGAAGTGGATACGCTGCATCAGCTGGCCCTGCAAAGCGGTGGCAGCGACGAAGGCGAACCCGGTTTTCGCCCTCAGTACGGAGACGGCTTCTACGCGGCTTACGTCCGCGACCCCGACGGCAACAAGCTCGCGTTCGTGGTGTATCCACACCGAGTAGGGCTCTGATCAGCCGCTGCGTCGAGAGATATACTCGATTAGCCACTCTGCCTCGGCGGGGCGGGTCAAGCGCACCATCTGGATATGCCGATAGCGTGGGTCCAGCGCGTCGGCGAAATAGCGCTGTCGATTCGAGCGCCAGTTTTTCAGCATCCAGAGCAGGATGGAATTGCGGCTCATGAAGGTCTGACGAAAACTTTCGCGATTACCGGTACCTGGCCAGATCTCCTGGCGGCTTGCAATACGTTTGATGGCGCGTCTGAGGCTCTGGCCAAACACTCGCCAGAAACCGTAATCCAGCCAAACCACCATATCCACGTCCCGCCATTTGATATCGCGGGTACGGTTGAAATTACCATCCAGTACCCAGCCGCGTGTGGCGCTGTTCAACGCGACTTCGAGCTTTGCCACGAACTCGTCATCCGGCGTTCCCTGCCAGTGGGGTTGCCAGAAAAGCTGATCCATTTGAATGTGAGGAACGTCGAGCGCTTCAGCGAGCTTGCGGGCCAAAGTGCTTTTGCCGCTACTGCTGGTGCCGACCACATTGATGTTCATGATGAAAGCCTGCTAATGAATCGGCGCGTTAGCTTAAATAGAGCCTTCAACGCGTGCAAGATGGCCTCATGCGAGCGCGTTAGCCCCCAACTCTCTGCGCAACCAGCTCGCCAGGGCTTCGCTGCGGCGGGCGTTGGTGTGTTTGGGTAGCCACAGGCAGAGTCTGGCCGAGGTTTCGATATAGCCCCAGGGGGCGACCAGCCGACCGCTTCTCAGGTCGTCTTCCACCAGTAGCCTGGGGGCAATGGCGACCCCGAGCCCTGCCACGGCGGCTTCCATCAGGTAGTAGAGGTGTGCAAACCCCTGGCCCTGCTGCAGGGCTGCTTTCAATGCGGCGGGTTCCAGACCTTGGGCGGCAGCCCACTGCGGCCACGCCTGAGGGCGTGATGCGGTATAGAGCAGCTTGCTGCCAAACAGCGATGAGGGGGCTTCCGCGTGGCATGCCTCGGCCAGCCGGGGGCTGGCCACGGCGCAAATTTCCTCGGCTATCAGAGGAATGCGCTCTCCTTCCTCGGGCCAGGGTGGTTCGAAGAAGGCCAGCGTGGCGCTGGTCTCGGGTTGGCCCGGCTGTTCTGCATCGCTCACCACCACTTGCAGCTTCAGTTCGGGCAGCGCCTGGTTCAAGCGGTCCAGGCGGGGGATCAGCCAGCGGGCCAGCAGGCTGCCGGGGCAGGCCAGGGTAAAGGGCGCCTCTTCCACCTCATGCTTGAGCAGTGTGCAACTATCCCTGAGTTTGGCGAAGGCCTCTCCAACCCCGCTTTGCAACTGCTCACCGTGGTGGGTCAGCACCAGCCCGCGCCCGGCTTTCGTGAACAGCGCCACGCCAAAATGTTCATCCAGACTCTTTAGCTGGCGGCTTACCGCGCCGTGGGTCACGCTCAGCTCGTCAGCGGCCGCAGTGACACTGCCCAGCCGAGCAGTGGCTTCAAAGGCGCGCAAAGCGCTCAGCGGGGGCAGGCTGTGTTGCATGGGGTCTCCTGGAACAGTTGCGAAAAACTCACAGGTGCTTGCCATCTTATCGATTTTTCTTCCGACCTGCCTGCGCTAACGTCGACACATTGCAAAAACGCCCCAAATCGCAGAGGTCGAGATGAACCAACCGTTAAGCCTACCCGATGCCAACGGCATGTTTGGCAGCTTTGGTGGCCGCTTTGTGGCCGAAACCCTGATGCCGCTGATTCTCGAGCTTCAGGATGAGTACACCACGGCCAAAAACGATCCCGAATTCCAGCGCCAGCTCGCCTATTTCCAAGGCGACTACGTGGGGCGCCCCAATCCACTCTACTTTGCCGAGCGCCTCACCGAGCACTTCGGCGGTGCCAGCATTTACCTCAAGCGTGAAGAGCTGAATCACACCGGCGCGCACAAGATCAACAACTGCATTGGCCAGGTACTGCTGGCCAAGCAGATGGGCAAGAAGCGCATCATCGCGGAAACCGGCGCAGGCATGCACGGCGTGGCCACCGCCACCGTAGCGGCCCGCTTTGGGTTGCCCTGCGTGATCTACATGGGCGCCACCGACATCGAGCGCCAGCAGCCCAACGTGTTCCGGATGAAGCTGCTGGGCGCGGAGATCGTGCCGGTCACTTCCGGTACCGGCACGCTCAAAGATGCCATGAACGAAGCACTGCGCGACTGGGTCACCAACGTAGACGACACTTTCTACATCATCGGCACCGTGGCAGGCCCGCACCCGTACCCGGCCATGGTGCGCGATTTTCAGGCGGTGATTGGCCATGAAACCCGCGCCCAGATGCTCGAAAAGCAGGGCCGTCTGCCGGATTCACTGATTGCCTGTGTCGGCGGCGGCTCCAACGCCATGGGCCTGTTCTATCCGTTCATCAACGATGACAGCGTGCACATGGTCGGTGTGGAAGCGGGCGGTAAAGGCGTCAAGAGTGGCCTGCACGCCGCCAGCCTCAACGGCGGCACCCCCGGCGTATTGCACGGCAACCGTACCTACCTGCTGCAAAACGAAGATGGCCAGATTACCGACGCCCACTCCATTTCCGCAGGGCTCGATTACCCCGGCATTGGCCCCGAACACGCCTGGCTGCACGAGCAGGGGCGGGTCGAGTACGTCTCTGCCACCGATGACGAAGCGCTGGAAGCCTTCCAGATCTGCTGCCGCCAGGAGGGCATCATCCCCGCCCTGGAAACCGCCCACGCCCTGGCAGAAGTCGCCAAACGTGCGCCGACACTGCCCCGCGAGCACCTGATGGTGGTCAACCTCAGCGGACGTGGTGACAAGGACATGAACAGCGTGGCCCAGCATCTGGGCGATCGCTTTGGCATGAAACACTCATGAGCGCGATACAGGAGACTCCCATGCAACCTACCTTGCAACGTACTTCTCGGCTCGACAGCTGCTTTGCCGCGCTCAAACAGCAAAACCGCCCCGCGCTGGTCAGCTACCTCACTGCCGGCGACCCGGACCCCGAGACCTCCCGCCGCTTGCTGCACGGGCTGCCGGAGGCCGGTGTGGATATCATCGAACTCGGCATGCCGTTCAGTGACCCCATGGCCGATGGCCCCGCCATTCAAAAGGCTGCCCTGCGCGCCCTGGAAAAAGGCCAGACCCAGGCCAAAACGCTGGCAATGGTGCGCCAGTTCCGTGAGCAGAACAGCACCACGCCCATCGTGCTGATGGGCTACTACAACCCGATTTACTGCTACGGCGTCGAGCGTTTTCTCAGTGACGCCGCCCAGGCAGGGGTAGACGGGCTGATCGTGGTGGACCTGCCCCCCGAGCACGACGAAGAGCTATGCCAGCCCGCCGCCCAGCACGGCATCGATTTCATTCGTCTGGCCACGCCCACCACCGATGCCAAGCGGCTCCCCAAGGTGCTGGCCAACGCTTCCGGGTTCATCTACTACGTTTCCGTGGCGGGCGTGACCGGCGGCAGTGCCCCCACACCCGAGCGGCTGGAAAGCGCCGTAAACCAGCTGCGCGAACACACGCCGCTACCCATTGCCGTGGGCTTCGGCATTCGCACCGCCGAACAGGCCGCCACCATTGGCCGCTTCAGCGACGCCGTGGTAGTAGGCTCTGCCCTGGTAGATTGCATCGAACACGCCAGCAGCGGCGAAGAAGCCATCGCCCAGGTACACGGGCTGGTGAAAGCGCTGGCGGCCAGTGTGAGAGGGTGCCGAGAAGCCCAACAGGAGCGCGCGGGTTTGCCAGCCTGATGGGAAGCACCATCACACCACAGAGCGGGCCATGGCCCGCTCTGTTTTTATTCTGAAACCACCACGCCCAACTTGCCGCTGTTTCCAGAAAACAGGCATCATCCACGTTTGAGGGTGGCGGGATAACGTCACGTGTATTCAAACAGAGGAAAACCATGGGCAAGCTCTTTTCGTTGCTGGTACTGCTGGGACTCGGCTATGCGGGTATCTATTTCTATTACGGCGTGGTGATCGAAGGGGAGGTCGAGCAGCAGCTGGCATCCCGTGGCCTGACCTCGGTCAGCGTGGATAACGTCGAGTACGGCCTGCTGGCGCCGGTCAGCAACAGCGCCAATATCGCCGTCACCGTGGGGTATCGTGGTTCCCAGGCGGCGGTCAACGTGCGCGTGCAAGGCCATCCGCTGTGGTCCGATGAGGTCACGGTACAGCTGGACGGCCTGCAAGCCCTGCGTTTGGGGATCAGCTTCGGGCAGTAACCACGAGCCAAACGTGTTCATGGCCAATCGATACCGCTACGGCTACCAGTAGCCCCGCCATGACCCAGTTGAACCCTTTGATCAGCATGGGCTGCCTGACACGCTGGCCAAGCAGGCTGCCTATCACCACATAGCTGCCGGGGGCGCCTGCCGCCAGTGCGGCCAGCCCCAGTGCCCAGATAAACAGGCTCATGCCCTGAATACCCTCGGCAGGAAACTGCAGCGTCGCGATGGGCAGTGTCGCGACCATGGCTTTGGGGTTGAGTAACTGCATCATCAGGCCATCACGAAAACTGAGCATGCGTGGTGCCGGGGCGTGGGTATCCAGGGTGGCATTGGCGCGGGCCACCTTGTAGGCCAGATACAGGATATAAGCGCAGCCGAGCGCGCTGAGCAGCACCAGGGAGTCTTGAGATATCCAGGCGGCTCCCGCCCATCCCAACACCAGCAAGTACAGCAGCATGGCCAGCCCCACGCCCAGGCAAAACCCCAGCGAGGTTTTACCCTGCCCGTTGATACCGACATTCAACCCCAACAGATTCACAGGCCCAGGCGTGTACATGACGCCCAGGGCATAGGCGACGATTGCTAACATGAGAAAACCTCTAGGTGGACGTGATGCTTAACGCGTGATGTCGCGTTGGTACTGGAAAGGGGTCATGCCGTAGATGCGTTTGAAACGGCGGTTGAAGTGGCTCAAATCCGCAAAGCCGAAACGCAGCGCTATCTCGGTGAGTGGCGCGCCCTGGTCGAGCGCGGAGCGGGCGGCGTTCACGCGGCAATTGATCACGTATTGATGAGGGGTCATGCCGAACTGTTGGCGAAATAGCCTCAAAAAGTGGTACTTCGACAAATGCGCGGCCTGGCTGATGTCGTCCAGCGAGATATCTGCCTCAAGATGCTCATGAATATACGTTTTGGCGTGGCCCAACAGCGTGTCTGGGCGGCTGGTGCGTTGGCCAGTCACCATGTGCCCGCCAAGCTGAACCATGCGCTCGATCACGCGATACAGTGCGTTTTCCTGGTCGATGCAGCTGCCCGCTTGATGCGTGGTCAGGCGTGCGACTTCCTGTATCGCCTGGCGCAGCAGCGGGTCGTGAATCAGCGTACTCCGGGAGCGAAACGGTGACGTTTGTGGGCGGCCAAGCAGCTCCTCGAACAGCGGCAACGCTTGGTTGGGATGTACGTATACCATCACGTAGCCCAAAGCCTGCTCACCGCCAGCGTGGCCGTCGTGAACCTCTTCAGGGTTGAACAGAATCACGTTGCCCGGTGGGCTACGATGAAACTGCCCGCCGCTGAAGAAATCCTGTCGCCCCGCCAGCGTCACCCCAAAGGCGTACTCCTCGTGGGCATGACGGTCATAGCTAAAATCCTCGATGGCCGCTTTCAAGACGGTCAGTGACGGCACATGATGATTTTTGAAAAACTCGAACTGGCTGCTGCCCATGCCAACCTCCTTGATCGCATTCGGCCCATGGCGGGCTTACCCTGACCCGTTTCAGGATATGACGCGGGCGCCAGCGTGGCTTGTACATAATTGCTCAACGGCGGTGTCAGTGTATATTCACCAGACGGTACACAGTGGGCGGCATTCGCAAAACACTGGCAAACGAGGAGGGCGCATGGCAAACCCCAACGTGGTGGTGATTACCGGCGGGAGTCGAGGCATTGGTGCCGAGACGGCCCGGCTGTTCGCCCGGCATGGCTACGATGTCTGCCTCAACTATGTCGAAAACGACGCAGCCGCCGAGCGTGTGCGCAGTGATATCCTCGCTCTGGGCGTGCGCTGCCTGGCCGTGAAGGCGGATGTGTCGAAAGCCGATGAGGTGGCAAACCTGTTTCGCCAGGTCGATCAGGAACTCGGCACACTGACGGTGCTGGTCAACAACGCCGCCATTCTCAACGCCCAGGCGCGGCTGGTGGATATCTCGCCGGAGCGTTTTGGCAACGTGCTGCAAAAGAACGTCATGAGCTGCTTTCTCTGCTGCAAGGAGGCCGTGCAGCGCATGTCTACCCGCCAGGGCGGCGCGGGCGGCAGTATCGTCAATGTTTCCTCCATGGCCGCCAAAAGCGGCTCGCCCAACGAGTACGTGGATTACGCCGCCTCGAAAGGGGCCGTGGATACCTTGACTCGGGGGTTGGCGCTGGAAGTCGCGGCCGAAGGCATCCGCGTGAATGCAGTGCGCCCCGGCCTCATCTACACCGAGATGCACGCACTCGGCGGCGAGCCTGCCCGCGTAGACCGCTTGAAGTCTCGCATCCCCCTGCAACGGGGTGGCCAGCCTTCCGAAGTGGCAGAAGCCATTGTCTGGCTGGCCAGTGACAAGTCATCCTTTGCCACCGGCACTTTACTGGATCTGGCGGGTGGCCTGTAACGCCCTGACCAGCCCCCCCTTGGCTGCCCAGGCAGCGCTCAAAAAAAGGACACCCCATGTTTACCGGCCTGAGTGCGTTTCCGCTGACCCCCATGAACGAGCAGGGCATCAACGAGCAGGAGTTCATCCAGCTAGTGGCCCGGCTGGCCCACGCGAAGGTGGATTCCATCGGCGTTCTGGGCTCTACCGGCAGCTACGCCTACTTGAGCGTGGAGGAGCGGGCCCGAGTGGCCAGGCTGAGCGTGGAAAACGCCGCTGAGGTGCCGGTGGTGGTGGGCATTGGCGCGCTGCGCACTCGGGATGTACTGGCCAACGCCGAACATGCCCAGCAGGCCGGGGCGAGCGGCCTGCTGCTGGCGCCGGTGTCTTACCAGAAGCTCACTGATGACGACGTGTTCAACCTGTTCAGTACCGTCAGCCGCGCCATCAGTGTGCCGCTGTGCGTGTACGACAACCCCGGCACCACCCACTTCACCTTCAGCGATGAGCTGCACGGGCGCATTGCCGCGCTGCCCCAGGTGCGCTCCATCAAGATTCCACCGGTGCCCAACGATCTGCACGACGCCAGTGCCCGGGTGGCGCGGCTGCGGGCGCTGATCCCTAATGATGTAACCATTGGCATCAGCGGCGACCCCGCCGCCGCCGCGGGCCTGCTGGCAGGCTGCGAGGCATGGTATTCGGTATTCGGTGGGCTCTACCCGGAACACGCGCTGGCGCTGACCCGAGCCGCCCAGGAGGGAGACACCGAGCAGACCCTGGCCCACTCCAACGCGCTGGCAGCGCTATGGGCGCTTTACCATGAACATGGTGGCAGCCTGCGGGTGGCCGCCACCATGGCCGAACTCACTGGCCGCGTGAGCGCACCCTGCTTGCCCCAGCCACTGAATACGCTGCAAGGGCAGCCACGCCAGCAGGTGAAGGCGGTGATCGAGGCGCTGGGGCTTGGTTAAACCGCACCAAGCGGTTGGTATGGCAGGTGACAAACCAGGCACGTGTCACTGTGAGTGTAAAATGGCTCATTAGAAATGCTGTTAGTGTTCCCTGAAGTGTCGAAGCGTCGTTTTTAGTGGGCTCGGCTCGCAAGCGTTTATGGCCAACTCCATTTCTCACTAGCGAGCTAATTAAAAAAGCGTTCTAGCAGTGAGGCGCGCTTATTACTTGGTGTTTTAAAGTAAGGGGGTAAAGATACGTAAAGATATTGGTTCTCATCTAAAATATTTTGCAAGTGTCTGTCGTTTATGGGGTTGATGATTTTTTACGTTTTTAGCGATGATTTTTGTAAGAGATTTGCCATGGGTTTTGTAAGATATTTGCTATCTGTTGCGTAAGACATCGCCCCGTAGCTTGGTAAGACATTGCCTACTCCGGTAAGCGTCCGATGACCCCACCAATGGATAACTGAAATGGCGTCTTGCTAACGTGCTTTTTTGCACCTTTATAGATGCCATTGCTTTTCACTTGCCAAAGCGCGCCGCTGCGGAGCTGATGAGAATAATCGCCATGCTATACCTAAAAAAAAGTGTCAAAAGACGGCTGGCTGTGAGTTTGGGGGCCTGTGTTCTAATGCTGATCGCCGTGGGGGTGTTCGGGCTATATCATTTAAGTAAGATGAACGATGCCATTACGCGCACGTTCGAAGGCAACGTGCTGACGCTGGTCGATTTGGGAAAGGTGAACGAAGCGCTGCTCAGTACGAGAGTGAAAATCACCGCAGAACAACGCGACCGCAACCCGGCCTCCGCCGTGACGACACAGCAAGAAGTGGCCGAAAACGATGCCATTATCGATGCCGCTTGGAACGATTATTTCCCCCAGCGGGTGTCTGATGACGTAGAGCGTGGTATCGCTGAAGAATTCATCACGTCTCTGGCGGTGCTGCGTGCAGGGATCGACGAAATCAACGCAGCGATGGTCGGCAATGATTTCGACGCGGCACGCCGCATCGCCACCACGACGTTACGGGCAGCCTACCCGCAAGTGCTCGATGCGCTTCACTCGCTAATCGATATCAATAGTGCCCAAGCATCGGCCTCTCACCAGCAAACGTCCCATGAATACGTATGGACACGCAACATCGTTATTGGCGTGATTGCCGGGGCAGTGTTCGTGAGCGTTCTGCTGGCAATATGGTTGATCAAGGGCATCATGACACCGCTGGGCAAGGCGCAAGCCCTGGCCAACGCCATGGCGGAGGGCAAGCTGGACAACGACATCAATATCACCTGTAAAGATGAATTTGGCGACATGCTCAAGGCATTGAAGGCCATGGAGATGAAGGTCTCCCAGGTGGTGATGTCCGTTCGGCACAATGCCGAGTCGGTCAATGGGGCGGCTGAAGAGATTGCCCATGGCACCGAAGATCTGAGCAGCCGAACGCAGCAACAGGCCGCCAGCATCGAAGAGACCGCCGCCTCGATGGATGAAATCACTTCTACCGTTCGGCAGAACGCGGACAACGCCTCTGAAGCCGAAAAGCTCGTTTACGAAGTGACGCAACAAGCCAATGCGGGGGGGGAAATCGCCAGTAACGCGGTGAATGCAATGGAAGGCATCAATGCATCGAGCCGCAAGATTGCCGGTATCGTTGGCTTGATCGATGAAATCGCTTTCCAGACCAACTTATTGGCGCTCAATGCCTCGGTGGAAGCCGCTCGTGCAGGCGAGCAGGGCCGTGGCTTTGCGGTGGTAGCGGGCGAGGTACGCAACCTGGCGGGGCGCAGTGCCAACGCGGCGAAGGAGATCAAGCAGCTGGTGGAAGAAAGCATCGATCTAGTCGGCAACGGGTCTACTCTCGTCAATCAGGCGGGCAAAGCGCTGGAAGACATTGTCGGCGGTGTTCAGCGTGTCTCCTTGTTGATGGGTGAAATCGCGACAGCCAGCCACGAGCAGTCTCAAGGGATCGATCAGGTCAACACGGCCATCGCTCAGATGGACAGTGTGACCCAGCTGAACGCGAGCTTGGTGGAAGAGTCCAGTGCCGCAGGCCGCTCTCTCCAGATTCAAGCCGAGGCATTATTGAAAGAGGTATCGTTCTTCAGAGGGGCAAGCATCAATCAGCCGCAGGCCGCATTACCTGCCGCAGGGCGACGCCACGTCAGCCCACCTCGAACGGAGCGACCGGCATCTCACCTGCTGAACAGCCAGCAGGGCAAGGATGCATGGGCCTCTTTCTAGGTGCATGAACAGGAAGCGCCCCAGGCCGGGGCGCTTTTTCGTCAATGCATTATCAGGGCCATCAATCACCTTGCCTGCTCACACCACCGGTACCGTGCCGCCATCGATCACGAACTCCGTGCCCGTGATCGAGCCTGCCAGCGGCGAGGCCACGAACGCAATCAGGTTCGCCACTTCTGCTGGGGTAGAAGGCCTGCCCAACGGGATGCCGCCCAAAGCGCCCATGATGATCTGCTTGCCGCCCTCGTAATCGGTGCCTGCCTGCTCGGCCAGCCGCGTGGCCAAGGCAACGGCGGCTTCCGTCTCGATCCAACCCGGCGAGACGCGCACTACCCGCACCCCCTGTGGGGAAACCTCCTTAGAAAGGCTTTTGCTGTAGGTCGAAAGCGCCGCTTTGGCTGCCGCGTAAGCCGTTGTGGATTCTGGCAAAGGCAGCTCCCGCTGAATCGAGGTCACGTGAACGATTACCCCTTCACCCTGGGCCAGCATGCCCGGCAGCAGGGCGCGATCCAGCCGCACGGCGGGGAACAGGTTCAGGTTCAACTCCTGCTGCCACTCCTCTTCACCCAGGGCCGCAAAGCCGCCTGCCGGGGCGGACGAGCCGCCCACCACATGCACGACGATATCCACGCCTCCCAGGCGGGCCTTTACCGCGTCGGCCACCGTGGCGCAGCCTGAGATCGGCGGCAATGAACAGCTCCTCGGGCAGGGCAGTGGGGCGGTGGCGGGCGGTGGTCAGCACCTGCGCGCCCTCTTCACGAAACAGCGCCACCACCGCCGCGCCCGCGCCTTTGCCGCCCCCCGTGACCAGCACGCGGCGGCCGCGAAGCTGCAGGTTCATGGGGTAATCTCCAGGCTGTGAATGCGCTCATCGGCCAGTTCGATATGGTGAAACAGCTGCACCGGGCTGCCGGGAAAATCGCCGGTCACGGTGGTGGTAATCACCATCTTGTCGCCATCACGAGAGACGTCAGTGGGCTCCACGTGGTACTCAAACTGGCGGCGGGTATCGCGTAACCAGGCACGAATGGCGGCAATGCCCTGGTGAGTTTGCCCTTCATCCAGCACGCGGGCATCCGTGGTAAAGCACTCCGCCAGCGGGGCATCATCCGCGCCGTTGCTAATGGCGATATAGGTGGCAATGTGGGGTGGGAGTGACACGCTCATGGTGGGCCTTCCTCATCGTAGTTGCTGTGCGAGGATCTTCTGCTTAGGCTTACCAAAACTGCGCGTAAAGCATCGCCCAATCGGGCAGTGATACAAGCGCGCACCGCGCAGCGGTGCTGTATTGATACCGCCTCAATAAGCTGATAATTTATCCAGTATGACAAAGCGTGCCTACAAAGAACGGTTCTATCCCACCACCGAGCAGGCAGCGCTGTTGGCGCAGTCGTTCGGGTGTGCGCGCTTTGTCTGGAACAACACTTTGCACTATCGCACTGAAGCGTATCAGCAGCGCGGCGAGTCAGTCTCGCATTCGGCAGCGGAAAAGCGCCTGGTGTCACTCAAAGCCGACTACCCGTGGTTGAAAGACGTGTCTAGCGTGATCCTGCAGCAGACGTTGCGCGATCAGAAAACCGCCTTCGACAACTTCTTCAACCCAAAGCTCAAAGCACGGTATCCGCGTTTCAAAAAGAAGGATGGCCGCCAGTCTATCCGTCTAACCAGGGCAGCGTTTCGCTATCGGGATGGCGAGATCACTATTGCCAAAGCAAAGACGCCATTGCCGATCCGCTGGAGCCGTCCGCTGCCCAGCGAACCCTCCAGCATCACGATTTCACGCGATCGTGCCGGACGCTATTTCATAAGCTGTCTGTGCGACTTCGTGCCAGAAGCCTTCCCGGTCACGCCAAAAACGGTAGGCATAGACCTTGGCCTGAGCGACTTGTTCATCACCAGCGACGGCGCAAAGTCCGGCAATCCGCGTCATCTGAAACACTACGAAGCCAAGCTGGCTCGCCTGCAGCGCCGACTGGCGAAGAAGCAGAAAGGCTCTCGCAACCGTCAAAAACTGCGCCAAAAAGTGGCGCGACTGCATGCCAAGATCGCTGACTGTCGCCGCGACGCCATCCATAAAGCCTCTCGCACGTTGATCAACGAAAACCAAGTCATCTGCATCGAGTCGCTGAACATCACCGGGATGGTCAAGAACCGTTCATTGGCCAAGGCCATCAGCGATGCCGGCTGGGGCGAGTTCGTGCGCCAGCTTGAGTACAAAGCCGCCTGGGCGGGCCGGCAACTCGTCAAAGTGAGCCAGTGGTACCCCAGCAGCAAACTGTGTCACGGCTGCGGCCACAAGGTCGAGAAGCTGCCGCTATCGCAGCGCCATTGGCACTGTGAGGGCTGTGGCGTGGCCATCGACCGCGACATCAACGCGGCCAACAATATCCGAACCGCCGGACTGGCGGGTTTCGCCTGTGGAGCGACTGGAGCGGGGGCAGCGGCGTAGCCGCTGTCTAGTGAAGGCGTGGGGAAGCAGGAAGGTTTTTGGGGTGACTCAAGAACCCTCGCCCAACGGGCGGGGAGTGTCAGCCATGAGAAGGATTTACACGCCCACTAGCGCGGCCAGCGGAGTGGAAGATGTATTAAAAATGCTGGAAGGCCGCTGGAAGCTGATCATTCTCGTCCACCTCTTCGATGGCAAGGTGCAGCGCTATTCCGATCTTGAAAAACTGATTCCCGGCATTTCGCAAAAGATGCTCGCCCAGCAGCTACGCCAACTGGAAGCCGACGGCATCGTCGCGCGCACGGTGTACCCGCAAGTGCCGCCCAAGGTTGAGTACCGCCTGACCGAGTGGGGCCAGGCGCTCTGCCCCGCGCTGGATGCCCTGCTGACGTGGGCCGAGCAAAAGGAGGCGTTTCACCCCACCGAACAAGCAGACGATGCCCGCGCGTGAGCCTCGTCAGTCGCCAAGTCTTCCCCGGCTCAGTATCATCACCCGCTCATTCACTTTAGAAGCCACTGCTCATGTCTTGCCCACCGTGCCCCCGCTGCCAATCCGAATTCGTCTACCAGGACCAACGCCTGTTCATCTGCCCCGAATGCGCCCACGAATGGAACCCTGAAGAAGCCGCCGCCGAAGAGGCCGTGAACGTGGCCGATGCCCACGGCACGCCGCTGGCGGAAGGCGACAAGGTCACGCTGATCAAGGATCTCAAGGTGAAAGGTAGCTCTCTGGTGCTCAAGATCGGCACCAAGGCCGTCATCAAGCGGCTAAAAGAGGGCAAAGACCACCAGCTGGACTGCAAGGTAGACGGCGCAGGCGACATGATGGTGACCGCGCAGTTTGTGAAGAAGGCTTGAGGACCGCTTGGGGAAAAGGGCAAGCATCGTAGAGCGTGGCTTGGTTTTCGGCCGAACAAGCACGGAAGCAATGCTTGCTATTATCCACAACGCTTAATCCACAGCACTTGAACTTGCATTCTGGGCTAAAACATCTCATGGGCAGGCTAGACCTTCATTTTTTTCTACATAATTTCATGGTGCTGGAGATAGGATTGTCATCCTGCCATTACCCTGCCTGGGGATTAACGTTTTTCACAAGGAATGCAAGATGCTGTTATCTCGTGTATGCGGCACCATCATGCTGTTTTTGGTCATGTCAGCTCAAGCGGTGGCAACGGATTGGACGCCACCTGAAAATCCTGATTTGCTAGAGGTTTTAAACGAGGTACGGTTGGATGTAGAGGCCGAGCGATACGAGGCTGCGCTAGAGAAGCTTATTTGGTTCCATCATTATGCGGAGCAAGTAGGTGAAAGTGTATCTGGAGCCAGGTTGTCTTATGCGCTGTATGACTGGGTGGAGTTAGGGCAAGAATATCCGCCAGCTATGGATAGGCTTCTTGATATCCGGGCCAGCCTGGTTGCTCGGTTGATGCATGATGAGTACGACGGAAGCGCTTTTCATGATCTGGTTTCCATCAATGCAGTGCTCGGTGAAGAGTCGAAAACAACCGAGATATTTAAACTTATCGATTCGAGAGGGCATGAAATTGCCAGAAGGGCCTTTTTTTTCGCGAAGACTGCGTTGATCAAGGATAAGGAGTATGGGTTATATGTGAAATACGTCAATCCGCAGAATGACTTTATAAGTCTCAAGGATGGCTTTGAAAGCAGAATGTCAACGGTAGGTGACTCAGAGTTAAATGCATCTAGAGTCGATTCCTATCATGATTGGTTCCGCAATGAAGTGGCTACGTTGGTTGCGATTCTTGTCGTCAATGGCCGTGAACAAGAAGCGGCCGAGATTTCTGTATTAGCGAAGGAAGTCCTTGATGAGCCAAGATTTCATGAAGAGCTGGAGGATGCATTAGCGGGAAATGTGCCTGCTCCTTTGTTTTAATATAGTCGCATTTAAAACTAATCGTTTATAGAAATGATCGCCTATGCGTAGTCTGATGGGTACCCGCGTGCCTCGGCCCATCCAGGCGACACCACCAGGAACTGGCGTGATGAAGCGAACACTCACTACCGACGATCTGCCCGCGTTAATGACCGGCATCATGGCGACCCTGGCGGCGATAGGTATTGCTCGCTTCGCCTATACGCCGCTATTGCCCGCGATCATTCAGCAAGGGTGGTTTACCGCAAGCCAGGGTGCTTACCTGGGGGCGGCCAACCTGTTGGGGTATTTTATCGGCGCGCTTGCCGCCCACTCGCTGAGCGAGCGTTTTGCGCCGCGCTGGGTGTTGGCGGCAAGCTTTGCGGGTATCGGGCTCAGCTTCCTGCTTTGCGCCGGGGCGGGTGGTTTTCACTGGTTCTTCTTCTGGCGGCTGGTCTCGGGGGTAGGGGGAGGGATCTTGATGGTCGTGGGCCCCTCGCTGGCGCTGGCGGCCACGCCCCCGGAAAGGCGAACCCGTGTCGGTGCCCTGGTGTTTACCGGTATCGGGCTTGGGGCGCTGCTTTCTGCCCTCGTTGTGCCGTCACTGCTCGGGGTAAGCCTCTCGCTCACCTGGGGTGCGCTGGGGCTGCTCTGTTTGGCGGCTGGCCTGTCGTGCGACCGCGGCGTCACGCGCTTGCCCCCACGCCCTGTGGCAAGCCCAGTGGCAAGCCCGGTGGGTAATAGCCCTGTTGGGTATGCGAGGGTAAAGTGGGTGGTGGTGCTGGTCATCGGCGCTTACGCGCTGGATGCGGTGGGATTCGTGCCCCACACCGTGTTCTGGGTGGACTACCTCGCCAGAGAGCATGCCCTGGGCCATCAAGCCGCTTCCCTGCAATGGGGAATCTTCGGGCTGGGTGCCCTGTGCGGGCCGTTCATGGTGGGGGCGCTGGCCCAGCGCGTGGGGTGGCAAGGGGGCTTGATGATCGCCTTTACGGCCAAGGCCGCTGCCGTCATGCTCCCGGTGTTCTCGCTTGCCCTGCTTAGCCAGTCGGTTTCCTCGTTCATGGTGGGGGCAATGATTCCCGGCATCGTGGCCCTTACCTCTGGCCGCCTGGCCGAGCTGGTCGGGCCCACCGCCCACAAGCAGCTCTGGGGGCGAGCCACGGCCGCTTTCGCCGCTGCCCAGGCAGGGGCAGGCTATGCCATGTCGGCGCTGTTTGGCATGTGGGGCAGCTACACGCCGCTCTTCATCATCAGCGGCATGGCGCTTGCCCTTGGCTTGTTGCTGGTACTGCTTAGCCGAGGCGTACAGCAGCGCCGCACACATCCTTCTGTCCAATAACCTAGGCTTGGTACGAAAAGTCGGCGAGCGATGGCCAGACAAGGCAAAAATCGGCGAAAAGACGGAGTTTACAAGGTGTAAATGAGTACTTTGAGCCGATTTTTAACGCCGTATGGCCGAGCATAGGCAGTTTTCGTACAAAGCCTAACAAGCACTATTCAGATAAAGGGAGGCAACCATGGAACTCTACCTGAACGCAACATCCCCCTATGCGCGGCTGGTGCGCATCGTGTTGCTGGAAAAAGGCCTGATGGACGCCGTGACGCTCAAGTGGTGCGACCCATGGGCCGACGACGCCGACCTTCTGAAGGCCAACCCCGCCGGGCGCATCCCCGCACTGGTAACGGAGGAGGGCACCACGCTCAGCGAATCCATGCTGATAGCCATGTACCTGGACAGCCTGGACAACGTAAAGCCCACCCCGCCCGTACTGCCCACCAACTCTTTGAGTGACGTACTGCACCTGGCAGGCCTTGGCCAAAACCTCATGGATGCCGCATTCACCACCGTGATTGCCCGCAAGCACTATGGCCCCGAGATCGACCAGAGCGAGCTGGGCCAACGCCGGGCAAGGGCCATGCAGCGGCTGTTGGAGCAACTGAATAGCGAGCTGAGCGGCAACCCCACGGCCGAACCGATTCACCTGGGCGACATCGCCATCGCCGTCGCGCTGGAATACCTCGCCTTCCGGCTGCCAGAGATACGCTGGAAAGAAGCGCACCCCCAGCTTGCCGCGTGGCATGCGTCTGTAACAGCGCGAACAAGCTTCCAGCAAACCGTCTTCACCTAGCCCCCCGTGGGAGGCGGCTTCAGCCCACGACCAACTCCCCCAGAGGTGAACCCGCCCCGTGGGAGGTGGCTTCAGCCCGCGACCATTCCAGCGTGCAGCGGTAGCGTGGAAGTGATGACTCACCTTCCTCCCAAAGCATCCATTTTCGTCTAAAAACTAACGTGGTTAGGTGGAGGTGTTTTTTTCTGCTAACCTAAAAGTATTATAATGAAAGCGTTTAGCTATTTAACGCTAGGCCTTAAGGGATAAAGTTGGCATAGGTTTTTAATGATATGAGTTCCATATAGTGATTTTTTAATAGAAACAATGTACTGATTAACAATAAATTTTTTGTCTTTTTTATTTTTGACTATGATACAATTAGTTTTTTATTTTAAGTATGCGCCTATTTTGTGTCAGGTTTTAGGTTTTTATTATTGCTATTTTTGATCTTTTGAAAGTGGGGGATGTGTGTCTAGAGAAAATGATTTATATGATAGCGACTTGAGAGTTATTTCACAGATAATAAAAGATAAAATTTTTGTGCCGACTAATAAAAGAAAGACTACTATTTTCTTGTGTGGTGCGGATATAAAAAACAAGAAGACTTACCGATACAAAATGGCAGCCTTGTTTGGTAAGAGCCGGAAATTTGAGCTCTTGTACCCTGAGGATTTGTTTGAAGATTTGTTGGCTGGACAAGGGACTTACAGCTTGTTGGAGCTGGAGAATATATTGGCTAGAAGTGTAGATGCGATAGTCTTATTCCCTGAGAGTCCGGGGTCTTTTACAGAGTTAGGAGCTTTTTCAAACAATGAAGCTTTGGCAAGAAAAATGATCGTTCTAATTAACAGTAAGTATAAGTCTGATAAGAGCTTTGTTAATTACGGACCTGTTAGACTTATTCGGAAAAATAAAAGCGGTAAAGTTATTACTTTTAGTGAGATCGAGCTGGATGGTGGTCTTGAAAGTGATGCTTTGTTTAAGAGAGTCACAAAATACATTAGAGAGATTAAATTAAACAACCCAGTAAAAAAAGATGTTACTAACTTGTTGGAGGTTGAATATTTCATACTGCCATGCATATACTTGATAGATGGCGTGGACAATGTCAAGCTTTATAAACTCGTGCAGCATGCAGGTCATGATAATAAGATACTTAGCGAAATTGCAACTAAATCAGCTTTAGGTAAATTAATTCGTGATAGAGTGATAACTAGAATGTCAGGTGGATATAAAGTTACACCTTTGGGTGCCTCATACGTTCAAAATAGATTTGGTGGAGTTAGCTTGGATAGCGCAAGGGTAGAAATTTTGAATGCACAAAATCGTAGGAATGCTAGGGTCAGGTATGCTAGAATTAAGCCAGGTGCCCTCCTTTAGCGAGTGGGCTTAGCGCTCACTGGGTTGCGCTTCGCTTCCCTGCACGAAATCTGGAGCTTTAGCGTATCTAAAGCTGCGGCACAATCATCTCTCGATGATTGCACCGCGTCTTTATATCCGTTTCTTAAGACGTAAAGGTGTGGCACCTTATGAATGAAAAACAGAAAAAATACGGCCTTAAAAATTTAGGCCTTCCTGCTATAGAGACCATATCTGACCTGGCGAATGAAATTAGGCTTTCAGATAATAAAATCAGGTATTTAGCATATCGTGCTCAACATCTATACAAAGTATATTCTATACCGAAAAAAAGTGGCGGTAGTAGACTTATTGCGCAACCTAGTCGAGAGTTGAAGGCTGTCCAAGGGTGGATATTAAGAAATATTTTAGATAAATTGTCTGCTTCTGAGCATTCTAAAGGTTTTGAAAAAGAGAGCTCAATTCTTGATAATGCGATGCCTCATGTAGGTGCTAATTACGTATTGACGGTTGACTTGCAGGACTTTTTTCCTAGTATAAAAGCTAATAAAGTTTATTCTATTTTTTATTCTGTAGGCTATAATAAGTTAATTAGCTCTGTTCTGACAAGCATATGTACTTATGATGGTAGACTCCTTCAAGGGGCACCGACCTCTCCAAAACTTGCAAATCTAATATGTGCTAAATTAGACTCTAGGTTATCTGGGTACTCTGGCCCTTTGGGCATTGTTTATACACGCTATGCTGATGACATAACATTGTCAGGGCAAGCCGCGCGCAAGATTTATAAAGCTAGAGATTTCATAAATGTCATTATTTCAAGTGAAGGTTTTAAAGTTAATGAGAAGAAAACAAAGATTTGTGGAACTCAGCGCCAAAAACGTATTACTGGGTTGGTTGTAAACGAAAATCATGCTGGTATTGGGAGAAAGAGATATAGAGAAATAAGAGTAAAGCTGCACAGGTTATTTGTAGGAAAAAGTGATGATTATAATCATGTTAATGGATTTTTGTCATTCGTTTATGATGTTGACTACAAGAGTTATAAGAAGTTGTTTTTATATATTAATAATTTAAAAGAGAAATATCCAAGTAGTTCTGCTGGTTTAAACATTTTTCCAGAGATTAATAAGAGCTAAGAATTTGTGCTGTTTTTGAAAAGCTGTTTTTATTGCTTAATACTTTTAATAAGAATCGTAAAGTACCTCCTGCGCAGCTGCATAAGGCAGCTGCGCAGGAGGTCACTTCAGTACTTTACGAGAGCGGTCATTGGGCGCTGGAGCCAGTACTACAATGAAGAATGGCCACATCACTGATGGGGTTACTTCAAGGTTCATTATTAAGCAAGTGGAAGATCATATTGAGCCGGCTTGTGATCATAAATAGGAAACGGAAATAAGTCGTTTTCAAACTCAATGGCTCTTTCTATAATTATTTTTGAAAAACTATACGGTGCACCTCCTTTTTGTAGTTCATTAAGTATTTCTGGTTGGCTGTAATTATTCATAACTTGGTTAACTAGAGCTGAAAGTGTTTGATCGCAATATTTTACGTTGTTTTTATATATGGAGGTTAGTATTTTTTTGAGAAGCTTTAGGCTGGATGGTGATGTAGGGTTAATCACTGTTAGATATCCGTTTCTAATGTCGTCAATATAGTTTTTAGCACAAATTATTTTTTTATTTTTAATATCGTACATTATTGCTTCATAATTGGTCTGGGTTGTTTTAAGAAGAGATTCTTTGTTTTCAAAAGCGATAGCTCCGTTTTTGAAAGCCCAGGTTTCTTTTAATGGCCATATATCGATAATCCAGCGATTAAATGTTACACGATGTCCTCCAAATTTATTTTTTATTGCTATATCTTGCAGCTCTCTCTCTTGAATAATCCCAGTATATACAATATCAATATCCGATTTGAAGTTTTTTAAACCATGTATTGCTATATCCCTTATAACGCCACCAAAAATATATGGCTTTCCATGAGGGAATAAGAGGTTGATAAACCGCATTAAAGGTTTTTGGGTTGGAGTGTGATAGTCACAAAAATATACCATTCTCTTTTGTAATGTCTCTATGCTATCAACAATATTTTGATCATCTTGAGCTAATGTGATTTTCATACAAGGGTATAATTTCGTTGTGAGTTCTGATTAAAAAATTTTCTGTCATACCAGAAATGTAGTCAGTCATGAGTTGATAGCGATAATAGTCTAGCTCTCTATCTCTGCCTTCTTCTTTACATTTTCTGAAGGCTCTTTTGAACTCCCTCAGATAGTTCTTCGAGATTAAGGATATAATGTATTTTTGATAGTGATTTTGACCTTTTAAGTTCTCATCGATATTTTCAAATCCTAACCATAGTGCGTCCATTAGTTTTTTGATGTAATTTCCGCCAGTAAGTTCTAGCTTCAGTACTTCTCTGTTATTAAAACCATAGTGTGCTGTGAATTTCTTTAAGCATTTAAGCTCTTTTTTGTATTTAAATGCTTCAGATATCTCATAGTACTTTGGTTCGTTAAGTTGCTTCCACTTTACAGAGTTGTTTGTAAAGTCTTCATTGAATTTTATGGTGGCTTCTGAGAGGAATTTATTTATAACTATGGAGCGAAATATTTCCATGGACACTTCTCTTGTTGTGTCGCTGGTTAGCTTTTCTTCACTTCTACTTTCAAAGTCTTTTATTTTTTCTTCAATAGTGGCGTATATCCTTTCAAAAAAGGCCTGGTCTATATTTTTGTCGCTACCAATCCAGTTTTTTAAATCATTAAACGAAGCGTAACCCTTCTTTATGGTATCTTCTACATCTATAGTAGCATAGGCTATATCGTCACAAACCTCCATGACGAAAGTTAAAGGGTGGCGTTGGTGATTGTTTAAGCCAGTATGTATCCAAACATCTTCAGCTATTTCTTTTTCAGAATAAAAAATCCCTGCTTTTTTATAAGGCCCTAAGTTGTGATTAAATGAGGGATACTTGATTATTGTAGCTAGTGTGGAATAAGTAAGATCCATTCCATAATCACCATCGGCAGCGTGTAAGCGTGTAACCAGCCTTAAAGTTTGAGCGTTTCCATCAAAGTTAATAAAGTCGCTGTAAATAGAAGGTGTGCATGTTTCCTTTTTGTATTTATTGGCCAAGTGTTTTTTGAACCAAACCCGTATTGCCTCTTCGCCCTGATGGCCGAAAGGAGGGTTGCCTAGGTCATGGACAAGACCGGATGTTGCTAAAAGTGAAGGAATATCGCGCAGTAATCTTTTATCATTGACGCCGGAGTGCTTAAAGAAACCATTGCAGCATAACGATACGCCAGCACCTCTAGCTAAATTCGACACTTCATGAGAGTGTGTTAAGCGAGTTCTAATGCTATCGTTATCGTCCAAAGGAAAAACTTGGGTTTTATTTGATAGACGTCTTACAGGAGCAGAAAAAACAATTCTGTCGTAATCTCTTTCAATTTCTGTTCTGTCTGTTTTAGCTACATCAGTTTGCTCTAATTTTTTTTCAGGGTTTTTTCTCCTGTTTGAAGAAAGTAATTTTTCCCAATCCAAATTATTTAGGTCTGATGTTTCTTTTTTCTTGGCTTTAAATAAAGAAGGAATTTTCATTAGCATTTTTACTGTTGTGAAATTTATGTTTAAAATAGAATGCTAGCATAATTTTTGTGAATCACTAACCCTAACCACCTCCCTCACCACCGCCTCATTCAACACCCCGCGCTTGGCTTCCACCACCGTGAGCCATTCGCGGGCGCGGGTGATGCCGGTGTACACCAGCTCGCGGGTCAGAATGGGGTTCAGGGTGGGAGGCAACAGCAGGGCGGTGTGCAAGAACTCTGAGCCCTGGGATTTGTGCACCGTCATCGCAAACACGGTTTCCACCGCATGGAGGCGGGAAGGCAGCACCCAGCGGATGGGCTTGTCGGGGTCGCTGGCGGCACTTGATGAAGGAAAGGCCACTCTCAATAACTTCTGCTGCGGGTTGCGCGGGTCGGGCACGGCCAGGGTGATGCCGATATCGCCGTTCATCAGTTTCAGGCCGTAGTCGTTTTGGGTGACCAGTACCGGGCGGCCCTCAAACCAGCCTTTCTCCAGTGTGTAGTCGCTGCCGAACAGCAGCTTTTCGCCGCGCAGCGTGCTGGCGATGCGCTGGTTCAAGCCTTCTACCCCCCAAGGGCCTTTGCGCAACGCACACAGCAGTTGGAAGTGGCTGTAGGCGCTGAGTACCTCGCTGGCCCAGGAGTCAAAAGCGGTTTGGTTCTCCTCGAACGACTCCCCCCGTGGTCGCTGGGCTTGCAGCACGTTTAGATAGTAGCGGTAGCCGGTGGGCGGGGCGATGGGCTGGCCTTGGTGGTCGGTGCGGCCTTCGCCGTTGCCTGCAAAGCCGTTGGGGCTGCCGTGAATCACCAGCTTATCCAGCGCCGCGTCGTCGCTCATCACCAAATGGTGAATATCCGGGTAGCCGTGGCGCAGCACGGCCGTGACCGCCTGCTGTTTTTCCCGATCACTTTGCGCATGGCTCGGCTGGTTGATGGCTTTGGCCAGTTGGCCGATGCCGCTGTGTTCATTGAAGCGGTGGCTCACCCGTAGCATGGTAATGGCCTGGTCCAGCGGTTGGCCTGCGGGGTCGATGAACTCGGCTGGCAACGGCTGGCCGTTGGCTTGGGCCAGCCATTCAGCGGTGGCCGGGGTGTAGTAGGCGGCTTCCGCGCGGCGGCATAGGTCGCCGAGTACCGAACCGGCCTCTACTGAGGCGAGCTGGTCTTTGTCCCCCAGCAGTATGCACTGGGCATGGGCGGGCAGGGCGCTGAGGGTGGCGGCCATCATTTCGATATCCACCATCGAGGCTTCGTCGATCACCAGTACGTCCAGCGTCAGCGGGTTGGCGGCGCTGTGGCGGAAGTGGCGGGTGTCGGGGCGTGCGCCGAGTAGGCGGTGCAGTGTCGTCACTTCCGTGGGAATCTCGATCTCGCTAGCTGCCACAGAAGGTGAGTGTTCACTTAACAGCGTTGCCAACTCAGCGAGCGGTAACGCATTCACTTGCCCGGCGATGGATTCGTTCAAGCGGGCGGCGGCTTTGCCGGTGGGGGCGGCCAGGCGGATGCGCAGCGGCTGGCGGGGGTGCTGGGCGAGTTGCAGGGTTTGCAGCAGGGCGAGCAGGCGCACCACGGTGGTGGTTTTGCCGGTGCCGGGGCCGCCGGTAATGATACCGAAGCGGCTGCGGGCGGCCAGGGCGCAGGCGGTTTTTTGCCAGTCCAGGGCGTTGCTTGGCTTGAACAGAATGTTCAGGGCTTGGGGGAGTAACCCAGGGTGACTGGCGTCACCCATCGCCCAATGAATTGGCCTCCCACTTTGGCTTTCTGAGCCTGTGCTTGCTGTGTGGCTAGTGGTTGGCTTGGCTGTCAGAGGAACTGGCCTCCCACCTTGGTTTTCTGAGCCTGTGCTTGCTGTGTGGCTAGTGGTTGGCTCGGCTGTCAGATGAATTGGCCTCCCACCTTGGCTTTCTGTGCCTGTGCCTGCCAGGCGGGCGGCGATGTGTTGGTGGAGGCTTTGCTCGTACTGCCAGTAGCGGCGCAGATAGAGCCGCGTGCTGGGCGTGCCGCTGGCTGAGTGAGTGGTTACTACTACCAGCGGCGTGTTGCCGGGGCCTTCGCTGGTGAGCAGCGGGTGGTGCAGGGCGGCTTGCCATTCGCTGAGCGTGAGCGTGGCCAGCACGTCGCTGGGTAGCGGCGGCGGGTCGGTGAGGTCGTCGCCTTCGGGCGGTAGCGAAAGGGCGAAATCCGGCGCGTTGAGCGTGGCGTTGATATCCAGGCACACGTGGCCCCGGCCTAGCTGGTGGCTGGCCAGCGCTGCCGCCAGTAGCAGCAGCGTGGGGGCATCCGGTGCTTCGCTGGCGAGAAAACGCACCAAGGCGCGGTCCAGGTCCCGCAGCCAGCCGCGTGCTACCCAGCGTTCGCATAGGGCCAGCAGTTCCGGGGTGCTACTGAGTGCAGGGTGAGCGCTGGCGGTGGGCGCATCGCCGAACATGTCGAAGGTGTGGGTGTCGTGCTGGCGGCTCATGCCGTGGCCTCCTGCTGGGTGGCGTGGGGCTCGCCTGCAAACAGGCTGTCCAGGGCTTCGATGAGTTCAACCGGGGCGGGCTCGCCCACCACGCCACGCCCAGGGCTGCGGCTGCCGCGCAGGAATACTGTCATCGAACCGCCCAAGTGCTGGTGCGGGTCGTAATCCGGCAGGCGCGCTTTTAACAGCCGGTGCATGGCGAGCAGGTAGAGCGCAGCCTGAAGGTCGTAGCGTTTGGCGAGCAGCGCGTGGCGCAGGGCTTCTGGCTCGTAGGCGCTGTCGTTGGGGCCCAGGTAGTTCGATTTCCAGTCCAGCACGTAGAAGCGCCCCTGATGCTCGAAGGCCAGGTCGATGAAGCCTTTCAGCATGCCGTTGAGGGTGTCGGCATCCAGCGCGGGGCGCTCGATGCCTGGCAGTAAGTGCTTGCTCACCAGCGCGTCGATGGCCTGGGTGTTCACCCGCTTGGCGGCAAACCAGAACTCCAGCTCTACCTGGTAGCTTTCCAGCTCATTCAGCGCCACGCTTTGCGGGGTGGGCGCGGCCAGCGGTAGCGGCGTGGTGAGCAGGGCGCTTAGCCAGCCCGCCAGCGGCTCTTGCCACGCCTGCCAGCCGCGTAGCTGCACCCGCCGCCACAGCATGTCGTTGAGGGCTTCTCTATCATTTGCGGCAGCATCGAAACCTTGCTTGCCCGCCCACTCCAGCAGCCCGTGCAGGAAGGTGCCGGGGCCGGGGCCACGGGGGAATTTGTGCAGGTGATACGCTTCCGGTTGGGAAAGATCCCGAGGTTCATCCAGTACTTCGAAGGCGGTGGCTTCCTGGGCGGTGGTGGGCTCCAGCGGTGGCAGCACCGGGGCGGTGAGCGTGCCGGAAAGCCGCAGCGCGGAGTAGCTGGCAATCCACCAGTGCTCCTTGGCCGGGCGCGTGGGCGTGCGGGCGTGGCCCAGGGTGGTGCTTTCCGCCACGGGCGTCACGCGATCAGCGGTGGGCTCGGGCGGCATGCCGAGGTGGATGTCGCTGCCTTCCACCAGGGCATCGAGCGCCTTGGGGAGCGCATCGGGGGAAAGGGTGCTGCCACCGGTCAACAGGTAGCCCAGCGCGCTGTTTTCCAAGCCTTTTAGCGGGGCCAGCCCCAGCCAGGTGGCGTGGCGGGCACGGGTGAGCGCGACGTAGAGTTTGCGCAGGTCTTCCCCCAGCCGTTCGCGGTCGGCGGTGGCGAGTATCGTGTCATCGGCGTCCAGGCTGAGCTGCAGGTTGCCCTCGCTGTCGTGCCAGCGCAGTGGTACGTCTTCGGCTTTCACCGGCCGGTGGTTGGCGATGAAGGGCAGGAACACCAGCGGGTACTCCAACCCTTTGGATTTGTGGATGGTGATCACCTTGACCAGATCCGCGTCGCTCTCCAGGCGCAGCTTGTGGCTGTCGCCGTGGCTTTCCGGGTCGGCAATGGCATCAAACAGAAAGCGAATCAGCGCGTGTTCGCCGTCCAGCTCGGCGCTGGCCTGTTGCAGCAGTTCGCCCAGGTGCAGCAGGTCGGTGAGCAAGCGCTCACCCTCTTCGAACTCTGCCAGCAGGCGGGCGGGAATCTCGAAATCCACCATGATGCGGCGCACCAGCGGCAGCACGCCCTGGCGCTGCCACAGGCGGTGGTAGTGGCTGAACTGCTCGACCCGCGCTTCCCAGGCCAGCTCGTTCTGCTGCAGGTGGTCCAGCTCGGCAAGGCTGAGCCCCAGCACTGGGGTGGCCAGCGCGGCGCGCAGGTGCGCTTCGGCCTGGCGGGAGCTGGCCAGCGGCTCGGCGCAGGCGCGCAGCCAGCGCTCTACCTGGGCGGCCATGGGCGAGCTGAACACCTTGTCGTGGTCCGACAGGTACACGCTCTTAACCCCTCGGCTGGCCAGCGCCTGACGAATGGCGCGGGCTTCCTGCAGGCCGTTCACCAGCACCGCCATATCGGAAGGCTTGAGCGGGGTGAGCGCGTCGTCGGTTTGAAAGCCGCTCTTGCCGTGTTGGCCAGCGTTGAGCAGTTCCGCCATGTACGAGGCGCAGCGTTCGGCCATTTCGGTCTGGTAGGCGGTTTTGGAGAGCGGCTCGTCGGCGGCGAGTGGCCAAAGCGTCATGGCGGGCAGTGGTTGGCCCTGGTGAACGAGCTGTTCACTTCGGCCTTTGGCGTCTACCGGCAGAAACGGCAGTGGGTTGTCGCCGCCTTCTTCGCGGAACAGGAAGGCCCCTGCCGGATGTTCATCGGCATAGCGGAAGCAGTGGTTCACTGCCGCTACCATGGCGCGGCTGGAGCGGAAGTTGGTGCCCAGCGTTACGTGGCGGCCTGCGGTGTCTTCGCGGGCTTTCAGGTAGGTGAAGATATCCGCGCCGCGAAAGGCGTAAATGGCCTGCTTGGGGTCGCCGATCAGCAGCATGGCAGCGTCGCGGCGGGGTTTGGCGACCTCGTACACCGCGTTGAAGATGCGGTACTGGATGGGGTCGGTGTCCTGGAATTCGTCGATCAGCGCCACGGGGAACTGGCGCAGTATCTGCGCGGCCAGCGCCTCCTTGTTGGGGCCTTGCAGGGCGCGGTCCAGGTGGGTGAGCAGGTCGTTGGGGCCCATTTCGGCGCGGCGCTCCTGCTCCCGCTCCAGGCGCACCTTGCACCACTGCACGGCATGAATCAGCAGGTCGTTGCGTGGCTCGGGCAGCGTGTTGAGGGCGGCGGGCAGCTCGGCCAGCGCTTGCCAGGCCTTCGGGCAGGGTGGCGCGCCCTCTTTCCATATTTCCGCCATGCCGTCCGGGGTCAGGCGTTTCCAGGCGGCGGGGGTGAGCGCGGGGCGCTCTAGGTCGCTGTCGCTCCACTCCCGCAGTGCGCCTAGCCAGTTGGCGCGGCTTTTGGCGTTGAAGCTTTGGCCTTTGAAGGCTTTGCGCGTGGCGGCGTCTTCCAGTGCGGGCACCAGGTCGTCCAGCCATTCGGGCCAGGGGGCTTTCAGGGTGCTGAGCAGGGCGCTGCGCTCGGCGGCGGCGGTGCTTAAGGTGTGCGTGGGCTCGGGGCGTGGGGCACCCAGCGCATCGCTTTCGTGGAGCAGTTTGCGCACGTCCTGATGCAGGTGGTCGGGGGATTTCCAGTAGCCGGTGATGCTGCCCAGCGCCTCGGCGTCCAGCGGGTAGTAGAAGGTGCGCCAGTAATCGCGCACCACTTCTTGCTCCAGTTCGTGCTGGTCGTTTTCCAGGTTGAGCGAGAACAGGCTGCCGCTATCGAAGGCGTGTTCCCGCAGCATGCGGTAGCACCAGCTGTGGATGGTGGAAACCGCGGCTTCGTCCATCCACTCGGCGGCCAGCTCCAGGCGGCGAGCACAGGCGGGCCAGGTGGCCTCGGGGTACTGGCTGCGCAGCGCCAGAAGAAGAGAGTCTTCCCCCTGATCACGAAATACGGCAGCCGCCTCCACCAGCCGATGGCGAATGCGTTCGCGCAGCTCCTGGGTGGCGGCATTGGTGAACGTGACCACCAGAATTTCCGGCGGGGTGAGCGGGCGCACGAAGGCGGTGTCGTCCTCGCCGTGCTGCCCGCCCAGCACCAGGCGCACGTAAAGCAGCGCGATGGTGAAGGTTTTCCCCGTGCCCGCGCTGGCTTCGATCAAACGGCTGCCGTGAAGCGGCAGCGTCAGCGGGTTCAGCGGGGCGGGCTGGCTCATTCTTCTTCTCCGAACATCACGGCAGGCGGAAAGCAAAGCGCCTTGGGTGGGTGACCCAAGGCACCGGCACTATATCGCGTCGCCGGGTGCTGGGCAAAAGAGCAAAGCAGCGTTAGAGGCTGGTTTGAAAGACGCTATCGAACTCGCTGGAGAAGTCTTGGGTGGCTGGAAAAATCCCTAATTGTTCAGCGCTCCATGTCACGAGTCTTTTTGACATGATGAGAAGAACGTCAGAAAGTTCGTTCAACAGGTTAAAGTGCTCTGCTATTTGCGCGTAGTGCGTCGAGTAATCATGAGCGGCAATATTGCGAATGGCACGACAACGCTGCCAGTCGCTGGTGGCGTCCACGACGCCTTGTTTTTCAAACAGCGAAAGGACTTTGAGAAAGCTGTCGGTCGATTCACCTGCCAACAGAGCGCTGTGCCTCATGGCAGACGCAATGGAGTCCTGGAGTTTGGCAAAGCGCTCATTGATAGCGGCCAGTGTTTCAAAAAGGTCGACGTCTTTTTTATGGTCGGCTAACCAGTCACCGTCCAAAGGCCATGTGACTTTTTTGCGTGACTGGTGAAGAAACCAGGCGCAACGCTGGATGGCTTCAAGCAGCTGCGCCAGATAACGCTGCTGTTCGCTAAGGACATCTTGGCTCATGCCGCTTCCTCAAGCGTTATTGAGCGTGACTGTGCGAGCGCCATGGCTTGAAACGGGGTGGGTTCCGCCTTTTTTACGTAGGTTACGAGATCGAACGGTAGCTGGAGGCGCTGTTCAAGCGCCATTTTGAGTTCAGCGCAGGCAAGTAGCGAAATAGCGGTGGGCGAGATAAGCAGTAAATCGACATCGCCGCCTCGCTTACCATCGTCTAGTCGCGAGCCGAATACATGCACGGCCACCGAAGGCCCAGCAAACTCACGGACGGCTGCCAGAATAAGCTCACGCTGTGATTGAGAAAGACGCATGGGGTCTGCTCCTCGCTGAACGCTAATGTTTTAAAGGTTAGCACTCTATTGCCGATGGCGGATAGTCGCTCAACTGCCCGCAAGTTAGGGCAAAAGAGGGCAGGGTGTGAGGTATCGCTGCCAACTGCTAATCTAGTGGGCTAGCCGCTCTTGGCGATCTGTTGACGCTGGTGAAGGGATCTCATGCTGACCTCGCTTCTGGATAACGATTTCTACAAGATCACGATGCAGAATGCCGTGATCAAACGCTTTCCCTATGCCCATGCCCGTTACGCCTTCATCAATCGCGGGGAGCATGCCTTTCCCGAGGGCTTTGGTGAGGCGCTGCGCGGGGAGGTAGACCGCATGGTGGCGCTGTGCTTGACCGAGGAGGAGAAGCGCTATCTGGAAACCACTTGCCCTTACCTGGACCCCACCTATCTCGATTTTCTGGCGGGCTTTCGTTACGACCCCCGCGAGGTGACCATCGAGCAGCAGGGCAGCGAGCTGTCGGTGGTGATCGAAGGGCCTTGGTACCGCACCATTTTATGGGAAGTGCCGCTGATGGCGCTGATCAGCGAGCTTTGGTATCGGCTGCGCGGCGTGGCGGTGTCGGAAGAGGATGAAGCGCTCATCGAGCAGCGCACCCGGGAGAAGATCGAACTCTACCGCCAGCACGGGCTGAAGATTGCCGAGTTCGGCACTCGTCGGCGCTTCTCGTTTGCGGTGCACGACCGGGTGGTGGAAGCGCTGCGCCACTACGGTGGCGAGGCCTTTAGCGGCACCAGCAATGTGCTGCTGGCCATGCGCCACGGGGTGAAGCCCATCGGCACCCACGCCCACGAGTGGTTCATGTTCCACGGGGCGCGTTTCGGTTTCAAAATGGCCAACAGCCTGGCGCTGGAGCACTGGGTGGATGTGTACCGGGGGGATTTGGGCATCGCGCTCACCGATACGTTTACCACGCGGGCATTTTTCGAGAGCTTCGACAAGAAGTTCGCCAAGCTGTTTGACGGTGTGCGCCACGATAGCGGCGACCCGATCGAGTTCGCCGATGCCACCATTGCCCATTACCGGCGCCTGGGCATCGACCCGCTGAGCAAGACCATCATCTTCTCCGATGCGCTTACCCCTGAAAAAGTGGAGCGCATTCGCGCTTTCTGCCAGGGGCGCATTGGCATGGCCTTCGGGATCGGCACCAACTTCACCAACGATATCGGCGTGGCGCCCATGAACATGGTGATCAAGATGGTCGAGGCCCGCCCCGAAGGGCAGGGCTGGCTGCCGGTGGTGAAACTTTCCGATGTGCCCACCAAGAACACCGGCGACCCTGAGATGATTGCGTTGGCGAAGCGCATTTTATCGCTGGGCGGCAAGGGAGATGAAAGCCCGCTGATCTGAGGCTGCCTGGGGCAGCCGCATGCTAAACTGCTCTTTGTATCGCACTTTGTGTTCTGGAGGCCGCCGTGCAGGATGCCCATCGCCGTAAGCTCCCCATCGGGATTCAGACGTTCTCGGATATCCGCGAGGGCGACTATTACTACGTGGATAAAACGCCGCATATCGAGCGCCTGGTCAACCAGAACAAATACTACTTTCTCTCGCGGCCGCGCCGCTTCGGCAAAAGCCTGTTGCTGGATACGCTACGCTGCCTGTTCGAGGGCCGCCAGGCGCTGTTCGAAGGGCTCCATATTCACGACAGGTGGGATTGGCAACAGCGTTACCCGGTCATTCGTATCAGCTTTGCCGATGGTGTGATGCAGAGCCGTGAAGCGCTGGATGAGCGTATTCGTGATCAGCTCCGGGTGCAGCGTGAGCGGCTGGGTATTACCCAACACCACAAGACGGATATACCCGGTGAATTTTCAACTCTGATTCGCAGCGCCCACCAGCAATATGGCCAGCGGGTGGTGGTACTGATCGACGAATACGACAAGCCGATTCTGGATAACATTCTGGAACCTGAGCGTGCCCGTGAACTGCGTGAGGGGTTGAAGAACCTGTATAGCGTGCTGAAAGATGCCGACCCTCATTTGCACTTCGTGCTGCTCACCGGGGTTTCCAAGTTCAGTAAGGTGAGCTTGTTTTCGGGGTTGAACAACCTCAACGATATCACCCTTGACGACCCTTTCAGCACGCTTTGCGGCTATACCGACGAAGACATCGATACGGTGTTCGCACCGGAACTACCCGGCTTGGATCGTGAAGCCATTCGTCAGTGGTACAACGGCTACCGCTGGGGTGGGCATGAGGTGGTGTCTGTCTACAACCCGTTTGATGTGCTGCTGCTGTTTCAAAAGCGCGAGTTTGCACCGTACTGGTTCGAGTCTGCCACGCCGACGTTCCTGGTCGATATTCTTAAACAGCGGGGGGTATTTACGCCCTCACTGGATCACTGGGAAACCGAGTATGAACTGCTCAGCCAGTTCGATGTGGATCAGATCAGCACCGAAGGCCTGCTGTTTCAAACCGGCTACCTGACCATCCAGCAGGTAGAGGAGCCGCTGCTGGGATACCGCCAGTACACTCTGGGCTTCCCTAACCGTGAGGTGGAAACCAGCCTCAACCACGCCTTGCTGCCATCGCTGGGGGTCGAAAACGCCCCGCGTGAACGCAGGACGCTGTTCCGCCATTTAAGCCAGCATGACCTTATCGGCTTAGAAGCGCACCTAAAGGCACTCTATGCCGGGCTGCCCCATGACTGGTACCGCAACAACCCAATTGCTCGCTACGAAGGGCATTATGCCAGCATCTTCTACAGCCACTTCGCGGCCCTGGGGCTGGATGTAACGGTGGAAGATGCCAGCCACCACGGCAAGGTGGATATGAGCGTGAACTTTGGCGGGCATATCTACCTGTTCGAGTTCAAAGTGGTGGAGCAACTGCCGGAAGGTCAGGCGCTGGCGCAAATCAAGCAGAAGGGGTACGCCGACAAGTACCGCGCCTCTGGCAAGCCCATACACCTGATCGGCGTCGAGTTCTCCAGCGCCAAACGCCAGATTGTGGCGTTCGATGTGGAAACGCTCGACGCGGTGTAACCCCCTTGCTGGTTTACCCTTTGACGGCCTGATGAAGCGGCGCGTAGAGCGCATCCACCAGTGTGGCAAAAGTGTGTCCGTTGGCCTGCTCGAAAAACAGTCGCTCGAAGCGGGGCCACTGGTGGCTTAAATACGCGCTTTGCGCGGCTTCGCCGGTGACCTTGTAACCCCCTTCATAGGCGGCTTCGGCGGCAGCAAAGGCGTCGCTGTCTCGGCCTTTCTCCTGCGCTATCTCCGGCGTGCCTTGCTTGGCCAGCCAGGCAAAACCGGCCTGTGGGGCCAGCGGCAGCGAGGTTTGCAGGCCCGCTTGCCAGGCGGCGAGCTGAGTTTCCAAGTGCTGGCGGGCGGTGTCGGCGGCTACGGGTTCCAGCGTGACATGACCGGCTTTGGAAAGTAGCAGGGAGGTCATCGGGCCGCTGAGGTTGCCTGCCAGGTGGGCAACCCAAGGGCGCAGCAGGTGGCTCCAGCGGTACTGGCCGCGCCCGCTGCCCTGGCTGATCAGGCTGCTGCTGAGCAGAAGCAGGCGGCAGCGCTGGCCTGCCTCATCCTGGCGCAGCTCGCCCAGGGGTTCTTCCAACGTGAGGCCGTGGGCCTCGAACTGCACCTGTGCGTCTGGCAGCGCGTGCGGCCACGCCGTGAGCGCTTCTTCGTAGGCGTTGAACAACTCTTCCATGGGGTCGGCGAGGGCATCGCGCATGCGCTCGCCGAAGGCACCCATGGCCAGTACCCCTTGGCCTTGAAAGCGCTCCAACGCGTCGTGCAGCGCCTCGATACGCGGTTGGCCGTGATCCACCGCGTGGCGCTGGGCGGCAATCAGCTGGTCCTGGAGCTGCCAGTTTTGCAGGCCATCCAGCGCGAAGGGCTCGGCGTCCAGCTCGGCGATTGTCTCCTGCTCGAAATAGACCCCCAGCCGGGTATTGAAGAAGCTGCGCACCGGCTCGCGCAGAAAGCCGCCCAACTGGGCCAGCGAGAGGCTGGTGGGGGCGTTTTCCGGCGCGGGTAGCATGCGCTCCACCGCAGGCGGCCTGCGGGGGGCGTGCACTTCCCGCCATTCGTGGGCGTAGGTGAACAGGCGGCCCGCCGGGTGGTTGAAGTAAGCGCGGCTGAACGGCTGCAGCGGGTGTTCGGTGGTGAGTCTTTCCAGCAGCGGCGCGCCGGTGTGCGTTTGCCAGCCAGCCTCCAAATGATCGCGCAGTTGGCCCACCAGTACCGAGGGGGGCAGCGGGGAGTTGTCGATCTGGCTGCGGCCCATCCAACTGATGTAGAGCTGGTCCCGGGCGGAGAGCAGCGCTTCGAGAAACAGGTAGCGGTCGTCTTCCCGGCGGGAACGGTCGCCGGGACGGTAGTCGCTGCCCATCAGGTCGAAATCCAGCGGTGGCTGGGAGCGGGGATAGTCGCCGTCGTTCATGCCCAGCAGGCACACGCGCTTGAAGGGAATGGCGCGCATGGGCATCAGCGTGGCAAAGTTGACCGCCCCGGCCAGGAAGCGCTGGGAAAGGCTGTGCTCATCGATCTGCGCTAGCCAGTGCTCCCGCACCATGGAGAGCGGCAGCGGGTCGTCGAGTTCTGCTTCCTGGCTGCTTTCCAGCATCTGCTGCAAGCCGTTTTCCAGCTTGGTGAGCATGATGCTTTCCTGGGCATCGTCGGTGAGGAAGAAGGTTTCCAGCAGTGCCCGCAGCCGCGCCACCCAAGTGGCAGCATCGGTGGGTTGGCAGAAGGTTTCCCAAGTGGCGTCGAGTTTTTCCAGCAGCGTGGCCAGCGGCCCTGCCAGGCCCGCTTCCAAGCCGCCAATATCATCGAAGGGCTCGATGCCTTGCCAGGCGTGGCCGTCGCCCACGGTGTAGCCCAGCAGCAGGCGGCGCAGGCCGAAGGCCCAGGTGTTCTGGCTCAGCCCGCCGGGCAGCTCCAGCCGCTGGCGCTGCTGGGCGTTCAGCCCCCAGCGGATGCCCGCGCCTTCCATCCAGCGCTCGAGCACCGGCAGGTCGCGCTCTTCCAGGCCAAAGCGCTGGCGCAGGGCGGGCACTTCCAGCAGGTCGAGCACATCGCTGACTGTCAGGCGCAGCTCTGGCAGGCGCAGCAGTTTTTCCAGCGCGATCATCAGCGGCAGGCGGTGGCGGCTGGCCTGGTCGGAGAGCGTGTAGGGAATATGCCGGGGGTCGTCCGTGGGCAGTTGGCCAAATACCGCTTCGATGTGCGGGGCGTAGCGGTCGATATCCGGCACCATGACGATGATATCGCGCGGGCGCAGGGCGGGGTCGGCGCTGAAGGCGGCCAGCAGCTGGTCGTGGAGAATCTCCACTTCCCGCTGGGGGCCGTGGGCAATATGAAACACGATGGAGTCATCGGTGGCGGGCAGCGCTGGCCACTGGCCTTGGGTTTCTGCCACCGGGCGCAGCTCGCGGATATCGTCTTGCAGCTGGCTGAGCAGGCAGTGGCGCTCCTCGCCGCTGAACGGCTCGAACATATCGATGCGCAGCGCCTGCTGCTCGAAAAGCGTTTGGTAGTTGCCCGCGTCGTCGTGCTCATCGAGTAAGCGCAGATAGTCGCGGCCCTGCTTGCCCCAGGCGGCCAGCAGCGGCTGGGCGTGCAGGTGCAGGGCGTCATCGGCATCGCCAGTGCCCAGTACGTCCAGCGTGTCGGGCATGCCGGTCTTGCGCCGCTGGCGATAGCGCTGGGCGCGCAGCAGGTCTTTGTGTTCGATGATGTCCGCCCAGTAGAACTGGCAGGGGTTGTGCACGCACAGCACGATCTGGCAGCAGCGGGAGAGCGCCGCCAGCGCTTCCAGGGTTTGTTGAGGCAGCGACGAAATACCGAAAATGATCAGCCGACGGGGCAGTCCTGGCGGGCAGGCCTGCCCTTCCAGCTGTTCGGTGGCTTTCAAAAAGCGCTGGTGTACCTGGGCGCGGCTGCTGTTCAGCCCGGCATCGCCTTGGGTGGCGGCCACATCGTCACGCAGGATGCGCCACAGCGCAGGCTGCCAGCACTGGTGCTCTTCCAGCGGGCGGTGTTCGCCTCGGGCGGTAATCAGCACATCGTGGCCGTTGGCCCAGGCGTCCAGCCAGTCGGCGCGGTACACCTGGTACTGGTCGAAGAGATCCGCCAGCCGCTCGGCCAGCTGGTAGTGCTTGCGCTGGTCGCGGTCGGTTTCCAGAAACTGCGCCAGTGGTTCGAACACCGGCTTCCCGGCTAGGGTAGGCAGCAGACGCAGCAGCCGCCACACCAGGCGCGATTTATCGAACGGCGAGGTTTCCGGCACGGCGTCGGCATCGTGGGAAACGTGGGTGAGCACCCGGCGGTAGGCCTGCCATAAAAACCGCGCGGGCAGCATCACGTCCAGCGCCGCTGCAATACCCGCGCCGCCGTTGCCGGGGTCTTCCGCCAGCGCAAGCTTCAGCCACTGCCCAATGCCGTTGCTCTGGACCAGAATGGTTTCGTTCTCCAGCGGCCCCAGCGGGTGCAGGCGCATCCACTCCACCGCCAGCCCCCGCAAGTCCTCCAGCCGATTGGCGTGCACCACCATGAACCCGGGGGTGAGCGAAGTGGGGGAGAGCAGGGCATTGGCAGGCATACGGCGGCGTTCCTTCACGGCAATCGGCGTCACGGGGATGCGGTCACGCTATGGTGCCATAAGTTGGGAGTGCTCGCGTGCATCTGGAGTAGGAACTTTTATATGCCTTGGGTTATCATAAAAGATAACTTTGATGGGGCGGGCTATGGACTGGCAGGTTGAGTTTTACCCAGGTGTGGAAAAAGAAATTCTAGGCATGCCGCCTAAAATACAGGCCAGAATGCTCCGGTTGCTGGAGATGGTAGAGCAGCATGGTGCTCACTTAGGGCCTCCTCACACGGAGTCCATGGGTGACGGCCTGTTTGAAATTCGAGCAAAGGCACAAGAGGGGATTGGCCGTTCCTTGTTCTGTTACGTGCATGGGAAACACATCGTCGTCCTGCACGCATTCGTCAAGAAAAGCCAGAAAACGCCGCGTCAGGCGTTAACATTAGCGCGGACAAGACAGCGCGAGGTGCAGTCATGATGAACTTAAAGGCATTAAAAGAGCAGGCGCTTCAGAACCCTGAGGTGAAGGCGGAATATGAACGTCTGGCACCGGAGTTTGCATTGGCCTCCACGCTTATTTCAATGCGCCAGCGTGCCGGGCTGACTCAGGAAGAACTTGCCAAACGTCTGGAGACGCAGAAAAGTAACATTAGCCGCCTGGAGCGAGGAAGTAGTAACCCCGGTTGGAAAACGTTGCAGCGCTATGCAGATGCCTGCGGCTTCGAGCTGACGGTACATGTGGAACCACAAAAACAATCCTCCCACTAAACAACCAATCGCTCCCATGACGGCGGCCTTTCGTGCGTCATCGGTTCAAATCGAAAGTCACCGGAGTCTTCTAGTGCCGCCGATGGGAGGGCGAGCATCATTACCAAAAGGAGCGGCTTACGGCGCTTCTTCTTCCTTGAACGCCTTCAATCCGCCTTCGATATTCACCACTTGGGTATAGCCCAGTTGCTGGAGGGTGTCGGCGGCCAGGGCGCCGCGATTGCCGCCTGCGCAGTGGCACACAATGGGCGTGTCTTTATCGGGAATCGCTTCCTGGATGCGCATTTCCAGCGTGCCCCGGCTGATGTTGAGGGCGTTTTCGATATGCCCCTGCTCGTACTCTTCCTTGTCTCGCACGTCCAGCACCACGTGGCCCTGGGCGATGCGCTGCTTGGCATCGCTGGGCGATACCTGGGTGGTGCTCTGTTTGGCGGCTTCTGCAAGGCGTAGAAACTCTTCTGAATGATGGGCCATGGGGGCTCCTGGTAGGTGGCGTTGGAAAGATTCTCAACGTTGCTCAACCGTCATGGGCATGTCAATAAAATCGTGTATGGTTATCGGCTGCCTGTTGTTCAACGTTGCAAGGAGCCGAGCTTATGTCGGAACCCCGTCCTTCCTCTGATACTGCCGTATCGCCTGCTCGCATTCGAGAGGTGTTCTGGGCCTTTTTGGCGCTGGGGCTTACCTCGTTTGGCGGGCCGGTGGCGCACTTGGGCTATTTTCGTACGGAGTTCGTGGCCCGCCGCCAGTGGCTCAGCGAGAAAGCCTATGCGGATTTGGTGGCGTTGTGCCAGTTCTTGCCCGGCCCGGCCAGCAGCCAGGTGGGGTTTGCCCTGGGCCTGCTGCGGGCTGGCCCCTGGGGGGCGGCCATGGCCTGGCTGGCCTTCACGCTGCCTTCCGCGCTGGTGCTGGCGCTGTTCGCCATGGGGGCGGCGGTGCTGGATGGGCCGATGGCCAGCGGCATCATCCACGGCTTGAAAATCGTCGCGGTGGCCATCGTGGCACACGCCGTATGGGGCATGGCGCACAACCTTTGCCCGGATAAAACCCGGGCAGGCATTGCCTTGGCGGCGGTGTTTGCCGTGGCCATGGTCAGCGGCCCGCTAGGGCAGGTGAGTGCGATTGTGCTGGGGGGTATGGTAGGGCTGTTGCTCTGCCGCGAAAGCGCTCAGGGCGAGCTGGCGGATTCGCTGCACTTTGCGGTGTCGCGCAAGGTGGGCTTGATCTCTCTGGGGCTGTTCGTGGCGCTGCTGGTGCTGTTGCCGCTGCTGGCGGGCGGCGCCATGTGGCTGGCGGTGGTGGATGCCTTCTACCGCTCGGGGGCGCTGGTGTTTGGGGGCGGCCACGTGGTGCTGCCGCTGCTGGAAGCCGAAGTGGTGCAGTCAGGCTGGATCACGGCGGATGAGTTCTTGACGGGCTATGGCGCTGCACAGGCCGTGCCGGGGCCACTGTTCACCTTTGCGGCTTACCTGGGCGCACTGCTGCCTGGGCTGCCCAGCGTGATGGGTGCGGTGCTGGCGCTGCTGGCGATTTTCATTCCCGGCTTCCTGCTGCTGGTGGGCGTGCTGCCGTTCTGGAACCGTTTTCGCCAATGGGGCAGTGCCCAGGCGCTCATGCGCGGTGCCAACGCGGCCGTGGTGGGGATTCTGGGGGCTGCGCTCTACGACCCCGTCTGGACCAGCGCGGTGGTGGGACCGTACGAGTTTGCCCTGGCGCTCACGGGCTTTTTGCTACTGACCGTGTGGAAGCTGCCAGCCTGGCTGGTGGTGATCGTGGTGGCCTTGGGCGGGATGGTGATTGCGGCGTGAAGCGCAGCGCCTGACATGAACGATTCGCCCCACGAGCGTGGGGCGATCAGGCATTACCCATGTACAGCGCACACCTATGGTGCAGTACAGGTGTGGTGCCGAGGTGTGATGGGGAAGTGACGTCGAGGCTGCGGCTATGGCGCCTCCAGCTCTAAGGTGCGACGCAGGACATTGAGTTCGTCAATATTCAGATGCTCCAGCCTTCCGGCGAGCAGGTCGCTGATCTTCTGTACTGGCAAGCCTGCCCGGCGGGCAATTTCTCGGCTTCCCAGGTCTGATACGGCGATCAGACGTGTGATGATGCGCATGAGGCGCGTGCGTTTTTCCAGTTCCCTGACATCGAGGTCAGGGCTGCTTCGCGGAGGATCCTGCACTTCTGCGTGAGCAGTCGAGTATGCCGTACTCATGTGACTCCATGGGTCTGAAATGACAAACACACAATGCCGCCAACTCACGCGCTTTTCAATGCCTATTTAGATGAAAATTTCACGACCATGAGACAGCCCGCAAACGCGCTGGCTCTGGTAAACTATGCCCCTTCCCATTTTTTCAATGAGCCGCAGCCTGTACGCGGCTCGTTCCACTGTTTTTCGCTAGAACAGGCCATGGGCCGAGGAGTTATTGCATGTCGAACAGCGCACCCAAGGTGGGCGTGATCATGGGGTCGAAGTCGGATTGGCCGGTCATGGAGCACGCGGTGGCGATGTTGGAACGGCTGGGTGTTGCCTACGAAACCCGCGTGGTCTCGGCACACCGTACCCCGGACCTGCTGTTCGACTATGCGAAAAGCGCAGCGGAACGTGGCCTTCAGGTCATCGTGGCGGGCGCTGGCGGCGCGGCGCACCTGCCGGGCATGGTGGCCTCGCAAACGGCGCTGCCGGTGCTGGGTGTGCCGGTAGAGTCCAAGGCCTTGAAGGGGCTGGATTCGCTGCTCTCCATTGCACAAATGCCGGGTGGCATTGCCGTGGGCACGCTGGCCATCGGTAAAGCCGGGGCCACCAATGCGGGGCTGCTGGCGGCGCAAATCGTCGGCTTGCAGGACAGCGCCGTGCGTCAGGCCGTCGAGGCCTTCCGAGCAGAGCAAACGCAGCTGGTGCTGGATAACCCGGACCCCCGCCCGGATGCGCCTGCGGCCAGCGAATCGGCACAATAGGAAGCCCATCATGAGCGTGCATAGCAATCGCGTAAAACACATTGGCGTACTGGGTGCCGGGCAACTGGGCCGTATGCTGGCGTTGGCGGGCTACCCGCTGGGCAACACGTTTACCTTTCTGGACACCACCGGCAACCCCAGTGCCGGTATCGGTGAGGTGGTGGTCGACCCGGATAATCAGCATCTGGCGGCGTTCCTCGACAAGGTCGATGTGGTGACCTACGAGTTCGAGCACCTGCCCGTGGCGCTGGTGCAGCAGATCGAACAGCACAAGCCGGTCTACCCCAGCAGCCGTGCCATTGCCGTGTGCCAGAACCGCGTGGAAGAGAAGGCGCTGTTCGACCGGCTGGGCATCCCGACGCCTGCCTACCGGGTGGTGGAGAGCGCCGAGCAGTTGCAGGCCGCTGCCACTGAGCTGGGTTGCCCCGTGGTGGCCAAATCCGTCACCGAAGGGTACGACGGCAAGGGCCAGGCGGTGCTGAGAGCGCCAGAGCAGGCCCAGGCCGCCTGGGAGTCGATTGGCCATTCCCGGTTGATCGTGGAAGCCTTCGTCGATTTCGTGCGGGAAGTGTCGCTGATTGCCGTGCGTGGCCGCGATGGGGAAGTGGTGTTTTACCCCATGGCAGAGAACCAGCACGTAGACGGCATTCTGCGCTATTCGGTGGCGCCGCTGCCCGACCTGGACGACAGCGTTCAGCAAACCGCCGATGGCTACATTCGTGCGCTGCTGGATGAGCTGGATTACGTGGGCGTGCTGGCGCTGGAGCTGTTCCAGACCCGCGACGGTAGCCTGCTGGCCAATGAGATGGCCCCGCGGGTGCATAACTCCGGCCACTGGACCATGGACGGCGCGGTGACCAGCCAGTTCGAAAACCATCTGCGGGCCGTACAGGGCTTGCCGCTGGGTTCGACTCAGGCGATTGGCCCCACCTGCATGGTCAACGTGATTGGGCAAGAGGGAGACAATCCCGCGCTGCTGGCGATTCCCCATACCCACCTGCACCGCTACGACAAGGCCGAGCGGGCGGGGCGCAAGCTGGCCCACGTGAACGTCGTGGCGGCCAGCCATGCCGAGCTGCTGGAAAAAGTACGCGCCTGCCAGGCACTGCTGCCGGGTGCTCCGGCGGTCGAGTGGAGCTTTGCCGACTCGCTCTGAGACGTGCGTTCGATGGCTGTCATGGCCTTTTCAAAGCCGCCCTTAGAGGCGGCTTTTTCATGTTCGAAGGCTACTTTTACTGCGTAAACATGCTAAAAGATAGGGCGTGATAAAACGTTTGTATTAATCAATAAGATTGGCCCATAAGCCGACGAAAACGGGGGTTCTATGTCGCCCAGCAAACCAGTGGCGTCGACGGCAACTGCGTCAGGGTTACGCAGCGGCTACCAGCGTGATCACCATCTCACCCTGCAACAGCTGCGCGGAGAAAAAGTGCGGATGTTGTATGACAACCTTTGGCAACCGGTGCTCAGCAGCGTTTTGGCGGGCGGCTTGCTGGTGGCGGCGATGTGGCCCGTGGTGGAAGGCTGGGTACTGCTGGGTTGGTACACCGCCTTGGTGGTGGTGTCGGGATTGCGTTTGGCGTTGGCTCACCGTTTCAAGCGCTTGCCGATTCAGCAGCAGCAACGGCACCGGTGGCTGCGCTGGTTTGCCATGGGGGCCATCGTTTCCGGGGTGGTGTGGGGCAGTACGGGAGTGCTGCTGTTCAGCCCTGAATATCCGGGGCAAATTGCGGCGCTGTCGATCGTGCTGGCCGGTATCGCGGCGGGGGGCGTCACGACGCTGTCGTCGGTGTGGTGGGTGGCCACTGGCTTCGTATTGCCCATCCTGTTGCCTTTGAAATTCCAGTTCATGCTGATGGGAACCTCGCTTTCCGTGTTGATCGGGCTGATGCTGGTGCTGTTTCTGCTGCTGATCCTGATCACCAGCCGCCGCTTGAGCCGAACCATCCATGACAATATCGCCCTGCGCGTTACCATGGCGGCCCGTGAGGCGCAGCTTCGGGAAAGCGAAAACCGCTATCGCTCGATTTTTCAGCACTCCCCCCTGGGTGTTTTGCACTTTGACGACCAGGGGCAGATCACCGACTGCAACAACAAGCTGCTGGAGATCCTGGGCGTCGAGCGTTCTCGGCTGCTGGGCTATCGCATGCTGGACCGTTCAGCCGACCGAAGCGTTGCCCGGGCCGTTTCCGCGGCGCTGGAAAAAGGCACCGGCTACTACGAGGGGACCTATCGGCTACCCAAGGCCAGTGAGGGGACGCCGCTGCGAGCGTTCTTCAACGGCGTACATGGCATGGGCAACCGGATGATCGGCGGCGTGGCGATCATCGAAGACTTCACCGAGCGCAAGCGCAGTGAGGAGATCATTTATCGCCAGGCGTACTACGATGCGCTGACGGACCTGCCCAATCGGCGCCTGTTCATCGAGCGTATGGCAACGCTGTGCCAGGAGGAGGAGACGCCGCAGCGGGGTGGCCTGGTGATGTTCATGGACATGGACCGCTTCAAGCTGATCAACGACACCCTGGGGCATGCCGCGGGCGATGACCTGTTGGTGCAGGTGGCGCGGCGCTTGGAGTCGTGCCTGCGTGACGGTGACATGGCCGCCCGGTTGAGTGGCGATGAATTCGTGCTGCTGGCGCAGTTTTCAGAGCCTGATCTGGACAAGCTGAGCGCCCTGGCCGAGCAGTACATGCAGCGAGTGAAGCAGGCGCTGTCGGGGGAGTACCGGCTGGAGAGCCGCTGGGTAGAGGTGACCCCGAGTATGGGGTACACCTGCTTTGAAGCGTCTACCTGTGACCATGCCGAAGTGCTCAAGCAGGCCGATACCGCCATGTATCAGGCCAAGCTGGAAGGTCGTGATCGGCTGCGCCGCTACCAGCCCTGGATGCAGGACGAGGTCAATCGGCAGGTGGCAGAAAAGACGTTCAACCAGCCAGTTGGCCGCTGATCAATAGCCACAGGGCAATCAGGGCGAAGTGCCCTGGGTACCAGGCCAGCCACAGACGGCGTGGCATGGCCAGCGCCACGGGCGGTACGCGCTGGGCGGCGCCTGCGGCCAGCATCAGCACCAGAACGCAGGTGCCGACGGTAAAGGATTTGGCCATGTCCGATGCGTTCATCTGACCGGCGATCCAGAGCACCGGAAACGCCGCCAGACCCGCCCATAGCCTTGATTTGAGGGCATCGCGGGTCTCGCTGAGGGCCTGCATGGCAAACATGAACAGCGGAATCAGCAGCAGGCCGTTGTGGCCATACTCCACCCAGAAGCCCAGCAGATACCAGACGGTGACACACACGGTGGCCCCCAGCATCAGCCAGCCCAGGCCCAGCGTTTGTGCCTGGTAGTGCTGCCACCCCTGGCGTACCAAGGCACCGAGTGCCAGGCCGCTGGCCAGCGTAAAGCAGACATTCAGGATAAACGCATCCGAGGCCCTGGGCATCATCATGTAGGGCACTTGTGCCGCGATACCGATGATCAGGATACGGCGTGCGTAGCGCAGCGGGTTGCGGGTGTTGAACAGGCCGTGCCAGGCCACCATGGCAGCAAACAGCGGAAAGGCAATGCGCCCAATCGAAGAGCCCGCCCAGCCCAGGTCCCAGGCATCGGGCAGTACGTAGCGGGTCAGGTGGTCCACGGTCATGGTGAACAGCGCAAGCCACTGGCCCCAGGCGGTCCAATGGGACGAGGGGCGCATCGTCTCGGGTAGGCCCGTGGAGGGCGTTGCGTGTGCCGCTGAGTGTTCTGCCATGTTACCTCCTTGTAAAAGCGCATTATGCCATTAAAGACCCGCATTGGCTGAGCAAGTTCGCTGGGTGGCCTCGGGCGCTCAGGGGGCGCTGAAAATCGGTTTGCCCAGTGCCCACACGTGGTCAATGGCCCAGCGACCTTCGCTCAACACGATGAAATCGGCATCCGAGCCGGGTATCAGGCGGCCTTTTTGGGGAAGCTTCAAGGCATCGGCGGCGGTGGTGGTAGCACATTGCAGGGCGTGCTCCATGCGGATCTGGTGGTCGTTGACACACTCGCCCAACACGTCGAACAGGCTGCTGAGTCTGCCGGGTTTCAGGCCCACGAAACGGCGCTGGTCATCGAACTCCGGCAGCGAGGCGTTGGCGTCCGAGGAGAGGCTGAGCTGGCTCGGGTCGATCCGCGCTTTCAGTGCCCGCGCTACCGCCTCGGAGGCGGGCACTTCGCCACCGGCCAGCAGCTCGGGGGTGGTGCTGGTGGTGAAGTCGATGCGCCCGCCTTCACGGGCAAAGCGCAGGCCGTCTGCGAACAGGGCGCCGGTACGGTTGATGTGGGTCGGGTAGAACTGCGTGATGGGAATGGCGCTGGTGCTGGCCACCTGACGCAGTGGTTCCAGGTAGGAGTCGGCGTCGCCGGTATGAATGAACACGATGCCGGATTTGCCTGCCAGCAGCCCGGCCGTGCGGGCGTCGGAAGCCAGTCGCGTCAGCTCCTGGGTGGTGGGCTGGGAGCCACGGTGGTCGCTGATGGCCACTTCGCCCACCCCGATGAATTCCGGCACGTAGAGAATGTCGCTGGCCACCGTGCCGGTCAGCGTGACCGGAGGCAGCTGATAAGAGCCGGTGTAGGCGTAGGTGCTCAGCCCACCGGCAGCGAGTTCCCGCGCCTTGCCGATCAGGTTGGCGGGGGTGCGGGTAAGGGCATCGGTGCCCAGAGCGCCAATCAGGGTGGTCACGCCTGAAGCGCAGGCGTCTGCCAGGCTGAGTTCTGCAGTGCGGTTGCCAAACCCGCCTTCACCGCCCCCGCCAATGTAGTGCACCAGCGGGTCGACCAGCCCCGGAATCACCCGACGTCCCTCCAGGTCGATGGTCTTGATCAGCGTGCCCAGTTGGTACGCTTCGTTGGCATCCAGCACGGCCGCGATGCGCTGGTCGGCGATCAGCAGGTGGCACAGCCCGCGGGGTTCTGGGGCAAAAAGCTGGGCGTTTTTGACAAGTGTCAGCATGGGCTTTCCGGAAAAGTGATGAGCAAACGTTACGCGCCGACCAAAGGCCGGCGCGTGTAGGCGGGGTGGCGCGGTTCAAGCGCGGCGACCGCCGATCTTACAAGCGTACATCGTAGTTGAAGTAACGGTTCATGATTTCATCATAAGTGCCGTTCTCTTTCACCGCACGCAGGGCGTCGTTGAAGCGTTCGGCGAGGGCCTCGTCACGGGGGCGAAACGCTACGCCAACACCCTTGCCAAAGATTTCCTCGGGCTCTTTGATGAAGTCGCTGATGCGTTGGAAGTCGCTTTCGGGCGTGTCGATGTCGATGGCGGCTTCGGCAATCGGGTAGTCCATGAACGTCAGGTCCAGGCGGCCTGCCAGCAGGTCGGTGACCACATCGTCCACACCGGTATAGCGGCGAATTTCCAGCACGTCGCCGTAGAGTTCGGTGACATAGTTATCCTGCAGGGTTGCTCGCTGTACGCCGACCGTGAGCCCTTCCAGGCTGGCCCGGTCTTCGATGTCGATATCGTGGGCGTGGGTCGTGATCCAGGCGCTGGGAGTGGTGTAGTAAGCCTCGGAGAACAGCACACGCTGGGCGCGCTCGTCGGTAATCGCCATGGACGACATGATGGCGTCGTAGTTGCGGGCCAGCAGGCCGGGAATGATGCCGTCCCAGTCTTGTTCTACCCAGGTGCAGCTCACTTCCAGGTAGTCGCATACGGCATTGCCCAGCTCGATTTCAAAGCCGGTGAGGGTGCCGTCGGCTTCCCGGTACATGAAGGGCTCGTAGGGAATATCCACACCCAGACGGATCTCGTCGTAGTCCCGGGCCAGTGCGGCAGTGGATACCATGGAAAGTGAAGCACCAGCCGCCAGCACGGCAGCCACGGACAGCGTTGCATAACGCATGGTCAGTCTCCTGAAGCGATGTTAGTTAGGTATGCAGGTGTTGCTTTATGCCAAGCGCCGAAAGGGGCGGCTACAGCATGGGGTGCGCCAGGCGTGGGAGTGCCCTGCGTCGATCACGCATGGCAACATGCACGCACAGGGGCGTGTTTCGGCACGGGCGTGCCAAAGAGGGGGCTATTCGTCGAACCACTCGCTCAGGTAGAAGCGGGCAATGGTGCCACGGGTACCTGGGCGTTGCGCATGGGGCGCAGAGGGGAGTAGGCGGTCTGGAGTCATGGTATTGGCGTGCTGCCATGCCTTCCCTGAGGAAGGCATGGCGAGACGGTCAATGCTTACTCTTCGCCAAAGTAGCGAGTGTAGATTTCATCGTAGGTGCCGTCTTCCTGCAGTTCGGCCAGTGCTTCGTTGAAGCGCTCGGCCAGGGCCTGGTCGCGCTGGCGGAAGGCGATGCCGAAGCCGTCACCGAAGTACTCCTTGGGCTCGCTGATGCGCTCGCCTACGACCACGTACTCGGTATCTTCGTTGTTCAGCAGGGTGGACTGGCCGATCGGATAGTCGAGGAAGACGATATCCAGGCGCTGTGCCTGCATGTCCAGCACCATGTCGTCAGCGGTGGAGTAGCGGCTGACGCTGGCGATACGGCCGTATTGGTCGGTCACGTAGTTGTCTTGCAGGGTGCCGCGCTGTACGCCGATGGTCTTGCCGGCCAGGGTCTCTTCGTTGGCGTCACTGAGTTCCAGGCTGGCGGGGGCGAACCAGGCCGACGGCATGGTGATGTAGGGGTCGGAGAACAGCACCTGCTGACGACGCTCGTCGTTGATGGTCATCGACGACATGATGGCATCGTAGTTACGTGACATCAGGCCCGGAATGATGCCGTCCCACTCCTGCTCGATCCACTCGCAGGTCACGCCGATGCGCTCGCACAGAGCGTTGCCCAGGTCGATATCGAAGCCGGTCAGCTCGCCCTCGGGGGTGCGGTATTCCATGGGCTCGTAAGGTACGTCCACGCCGATACGCACGTGGTCGTAATCACGGGCTTGGGCAGAAGACGCAGCAGCCACGGCCAGGCCCAGCAGAGAAACGGTCAGCAGTTTTTTCATTGTAGACTCCAAAGGAAGCAGGTTCACCGGAGGTGATCCCCTTTAAGCTACCCCAGCTTGCGGTTGGCGAAAAGGGGGGTGACCTGAATTAAACCAACGCTTGTTTTACGTTGGCGTACGTTGGATTTTTCGTAATGCTCAGGTTTGTGGCCGCAAATGTGCCAGCAGCCGTTTTTCCAGATAACGGAAAAAATACAGGATGGCAAAGGTGAGGCACAGATAAATGGCCGCCACGAACAGGAACGCATCGAAGGGGGCATAGAAGCGCGCATAGACGAAGCGTGCGGCCCCGGTCAGGTCCATCAGGGTGACGACGCTGGCAATGGCGCTGGCATGCAGCATGAAGATGACTTCGTTACCGTAGGCGGGCAGGGCACGGCGAAAGGCGCTGGGCAGGATGATACGGCGCATCATCAGGCTGTTGGACATGCCATAGGCCTTGGCGGCTTCGATTTCACCCCGTGAGGTGGCCTTGATGGCACCCCGGAAAATCTCCGTGGTGTAGGCTGCCGTGTTCAAGGTGAAGGCGATCAGTGCCGGGTAGAAGGCTTCGCGCAGCAGCGGCCATAGGAAGGTTTCCTGAATGCCATCAATGAACACCACCCCGTAGTAGATGATGTAGAGCTGAATGAGCAGCGGGGTGCCACGAAACACATAGGTATACACATAGACCGGCAGGCTGATCCATTTGTGTTTTGAGCTGCGCATGATGGCCAGCGGGACGGCCAGGATCAGCCCGGCCACCAGCGAGAGGAACACCAGCTGGGTGGTGGTCACCAGGCCTTCCCAGTAGTAGCCCAGGGTGGTGGGGGTGAAGATCAGGTTACCCGCCAGTAAATCGTTGAACCATGCAGAGATGTCCAGCATGTCACTGCCCCCCGAAGCCGATGTCGTAACGTTTTTGCAACCGTGCGAAGACCCACTCGGAGACGCTGGCAATCAGCAGATAGGCTGCCGCCACCGGAATGAGGAAGACAAACGGCTCGTGGGTGGCCCGAGAGGCTTCTGCCGCCACCCGCACCATGTCCGTCAGGCCGATCACCGACACCAGGGCGGTGGTCTTGAGCAGCACCATCCAGTTGTTGGAGAGGCCGGGCAGCGCATGACGCATCATCTGAGGAAAGCGAATACGCCGAAACACCAGTGCGTTGCTCATGCCGTAGGCCTTGCCTGCCTCGATCTGGCCATTGTCGACGGCCATGAACGCCCCGCGAAAGGTTTCGCCCATATAGGCGCCGAAGATGAAGCCGATGGTGAGGACACCGGCCGCGAAGGCATTGAAGTTGATGTAGATATCGATGTCGTAGCGGTCATAGAGCATATCGCTGATCGCATTGACCCCGATCTGCCCGCCGAAGAACAGCAGCATCATCAGCACCAGGTCGGGCACACCACGAATCACCGTGGTGTAGATCGTTGCGCTACGGCGCAATAGCCAGTTGCGGGACATTTTGGCGCTGGCGGTCAAGAGCCCCAGCACAATCGCCAGGATCAGCGAGAGGAGGGCCAACTGAACGGTCACGCCTGCGCCTTCCAGCAGGCGGGGGCCGTAGCCTTGCAAATCAAGCATCGTGCATGCCTCGCGGATCAGTATTTGGGCGCCAGAAACTGCTTCAGGCGCGGCGATTGCGGGTTGCCCAGCACGTCATCGGGCGTGCCGGCTTCTTCCACGAGGCCCTGGTGCAGGTAGATCACCTTGCTGGATACGTCCCGGGCAAAGCTCATCTCATGGGTCACCACTACCATGGTGCGCCCTTCGTTGGCCAAATCGCGCATGACCTTGAGCACGTCGCCCACCAGCTCAGGGTCCAGCGCCGAGGTGGGTTCGTCGAACAGCATGACTTCCGGGTTCATGGCCAGCGCCCGGGCGATGGCGCCACGCTGCTGCTGACCACCGGACATTTGCGCCGGGTAGGCGTTGGCACGCGCGCTGAGGCCGACTCGGTCGAGCAGCGCGTGGGCGTGTTCGATGGCTTCTTTCTTGGGTTTACCCAGCACATGAATCGGCGCTTCGATGATGTTTTCCAGCAGCGTCATGTGGGCCCACAGGTTGAAGCTCTGGAAAACCATGGAGAGCTTGGCGCGCATCTGCACGACCTGTTTCCAGTCGGCGGGTTCGCGGCCATGGCGGGTGGTCTTGAAGCGGATCTGTTCGCCATGGACGATCAGGTCGCCGTCATCGGGCTGTTCCAGCAAATTCATGCAGCGTAAAAAGGTGCTTTTGCCAGACCCTGAAGCACCGATCAGGGTGATCACATCACCTTTCTGGGCTTCAAGAGAGAGGCCTTTGAGGACTTCTGTATCGCCGAAGCGCTTTTTGATGTTACGCACTTCAAGGGGAGTCGGCGTAGCGGCCATAACTTAGGCTCCAGTACAGGGTTGCCGCAGCAACAACGAATGAGTGTTCGTGTTTCTGTGCGGCTGGCGCGAAAAAAGGGGCGATTCTATCAGGAGTGCGCCGGAGACGCGTACTTTATCAGGGCGACATTGGTCGTGTTGCCTGAAGAGCACTCCTGATGGCCCCTCTACGTTATTGTTATCAAACTATCTTTTCTTCAACGGGACTTTCTTTGGCTAGTTTGCCGTCCGTTCCGGCGCCACCAGCAAGGCGGCTCGGGCACCTATCTCGACCTGAGCGTTGGGAAACACCACGTGCAGCGGCGTCTCTTCCACCACGAAGTCACCGGCGGTGGCATCCTTGGCCAGGCAGGTGCCGGTGTCGAAGCGGCTGAAGTTGGGCACGTCTTCATCGAAACACAGCGTGAAGTCTTCGGAGTGACGCATCAGTTCATGCTGCACCCGGTAGAATGCCATGGTGCTGGCCGACTGGGAGGGGGGCGTATAGCCGCTACTGAGAGCACTGATCAACGCGAGCATGGGAGACAGGGCGTCCATGTCGTTGTGGCCGAACGGGGCGACTCGCCCCAGCTCGAAGGTAAAGGCCTGGGCACCATGGTAGTGCTTGCTGTAGTGAGAAAACGTCCAGCTATGCTGATGCTGGTGAAGCACGGCCTGCATGTCGGCGGCGGCCAGCCACTCCCAATGTTCCGGGTCGGTCGCCGACTCGGCGAACGGCTCGACCACGAAGCGGGTATGCAGGCTGTCGCGGATGGCGGTGTGCAGGTCGTAATGCAGCCGAGGCAGGGCGTGATGGCGGGCATAGAACGTATCCACGGCTTCCATCAGTTGTCGCGCTCGTTCGGGCTCGTCGCCCTGGTCGGCCAGTTCGCGCTTGAACAAGCGATTCAGGTTGGTGGTGATGTAGCGCTGCTGGGCCTTGAGCGCGGGAATGTTGCCCAGAATCACCAGCACGGGAGCGCCCAGTTGGAGAGTGCTGGCTTCCAGGGCAGCCAACCACTCGCCCAGCAGTTCTACCGGAGCGGTCTCGTTGCCATGAATGGCGGCGGAAAAGACACAGGCCCGGGCATGGGGGCGCAGTATGTTGGGCGTCAATTCCAGTACGCCCGGACGGTGCAGGTGATAGGTGCCGCTGGCAAAGCGGCCTATGCGTGGCGACGGGCGTTCACCGTCAAGGGTCCAGTCGAGCCATTGGCCTAGCATGAAAGTGTCCTTGGTCATGGGCATCTACTTGTGTTGCCCTACCTTTACCACGCTCAGCTCGTGTCACAAGGGGTGGCGTCGTGCGCGTGAAAATGGTCGGTGCGAGGATGAAAGTAACCCGTAAAAAAGCGCCCATGGCGTGAGCCACAAGCGCTTTGCAATACCGGGCGGGTAAGGCCGGGAGGTCAGCCCGACCGTTGGCGCTGCATTTCGTCCTGATACTCCTTGGCCAGCGTGGTTTTCTGGGCTTCCTGCAAGCCCCGACCTGCCAGTTGAAACACCTCCTGTTCTTCTTCGTCCAGATGGTGGGTCACCAGATGCTGCAGCTGCTTGGCGTGGGTCAGCCAGTGGCTGGCACTGTAGTCGGTGTCGTCCAGCAGCTCGATCAGCTCATCGATCTCGTGGTGTTCGGCAACGCTGTGGCGCGCTTTTTCCTGGGTGAGGTCGAGGTCCATCATCGGAATATACAGAGCCCGCTCTTCGGCGTTGGCATGGTACTTCAGCTCCGCCCGTACCCGTTGGTAAAGAGAATCGCGGGCGTCGCTGTCACCGTGGGTCTCTACCAGTTGGGCCAGCAGGTCACGCTGAATATCGTGGTCTTTACGCAGTGCTTCGAAAATGGTCATGCCTGGCTCCTTGGCGTTGTACCCGAATGAAACGGCAAACAAGTTGAATACAAAAAAATTAGTGCCGAAGTGGCAAAAGTGCAAGGTGCCCACATCAATGAAATCGATTCAGAGCGTCGAAAACTTTCGCTGATAAGTGGCTGGGGCTGGACTATGGTGTAACCAGTCCTTGCTGCCCGTCTGGGGCAGCGTGTCGTCACCTGAAAGGAGTGAGCCATGACGAAGGTATTGGTACTGTATTACTCGATGTATGGGCACATCGACACTCTGGCGGCCGCCGTGGCAGAAGGCGCCGAAGGCGTGGAGGGGGTCGAGGTCACCGTCAAGCGCGTACCGGAAACCATGCCGGAAGATGCGTTCAAGAATGCCGGTGGCAAGCAGGACTTCACTACCCCGGAAGCCACGCCCGGAGAGTTGGCCGACTACGATGCCATCATCTTCGGCACGCCGACGCGCTTTGGCAACATGGCGGGGCAGATGCGTACCTTCCTCGACCAGACTGGCGGGCTATGGGCGAAGGGCGCACTGCGCGGCAAGGTCGCCAGCGTGTTTACCTCGACCGGCACCGGCGGCGGCGACGAGATGACCATCACGTCGACCTGGACCACCTTGGCCCACCACGGCATGGTCATCGTGCCGATTGGTTACGGCATCGAAGAGCAGTTCGATATCTCGAAGGTCAGCGGCGGCACGCCCTATGGCGCGGCGACGCTGGCAGGCGGCGACGGTTCGCGTCAGCCGGATGATCGCGAGCTGAAAATTGCCCGTTTCCAGGGTAAATACGTGGCTGAAGTCGCTGCCAAACTGGCCAGCTAACGCTAAGCGCACACAGTGTGAACGCCTGCCCCTTGAGGGCAGGCGTTCGCGCTTTTACAACTACCGTTTCAACCACTACCGTTTCAACCACTTTTACCAACCGCCTTTACCAACCACATCGATCAACGGCATGGCCAGTGGGGCCTGGCGCTAGCCTTGGCCGCGCAGGCGCTCGGCAATGGCCTTGCCCAGGCTTTCCGTGGTGCCCTGGCCGCCCACGTCGCGGGTGAGCACCTGCGGGTTCCCTTCACTGAGCACGGCTTCGATGGCCTCGACCATGGCGTCGGCGGCATCCTTGTGTCCCAGATGTTCCAGCATCATGGCGCCTGACCAGATTTGGCCGATGGGGTTGGCAATGCCCTTGCCCGCAATGTCGGGTGCGCTGCCATGAACCGGCTCGAACAGGCTGGGGAACTTGCCTTCCGGGTTGATATTGGCGGAAGGCGCGATGCCGATGGTGCCGGTGCAGGCCGGGCCCAGGTCGGAGAGGATGTCGCCGAACAGGTTGCTGCCCACGACCACGTCGAACCAGTCGGGGTGCAGCACGAAGTTGGCCGTGAGGATGTCGATATGGAACTTGTCGACGTTGATATCCGGGTACTGTTTGGCCATCTCGGCGACCCGCTCGTCCCAGTAGGGCATGGTGATCGAGATACCGTTGGACTTGGTGGCCGAGGTGAGCTTCTTGCGTGGTCGCGTCTGGGCCAGGTCGAAGGCGTATTTCAAGACCCGGTCGACCCCGGTGCGGCTCATCACGGTTTCCTGAATGACGATCTCCCGTTCGGTGCCTTCGAACATCTTGCCGCCGATGCTGGAGTATTCGCCTTCGGTGTTTTCACGCACCACGTAGAAGTCGATATCTCCCGGGGCGCGACCGGCCAGCGGGCTCTTGATGCCCGGCATCAGTTTGCAGGGGCGCAGGTTGATGTATTGATCGAACTGGCGGCGGAACTGCAGCAGCGAGCCCCACAGGGAAATATGGTCAGGCACTTTGTCCGGCCAGCCCACGGCGCCATAAAACAGCGCATCGAAGCCCTTGAGCTGCTCGTACCAGTCATCCGGCAGCATCTTGCCGTGCTCGAGGTAGTAGTCGCAGTTACCGAACTCAAAGGTGGTGAACTCCAGCGCGAGGTCGAAGCGCTCAGCCACCGCTTCCAGTGCGCGAATACCTTCCGGCATGACTTCGGTGCCGATGCCGTCGCCAGCGATGACTGCAATCTGATGGGCCATGGGGCCTCCTTTTTTATGGTCGTGTGAAAGGCGTACCGTTCATGCAGTGTAGCGGCTGTTGGCGATGAGATAATCAGGCTACTATTCAAGCCATTGTTGCTTTCAGGTGTAGAATCCCATGGCTCCACTGGACGATCTGGCGTTTTTTCAGCAGTTGGCTCGAGCGGGCAGCCTGACGGCAACGGCCCGGGAGTTGGGTATTTCCCTCTCGGCGGTGAGTAAACGGCTGAAGCAGCTGGAGGCGCGGCTGGGGGTGTCGCTGGCGGCGCGCACGACCCGCCGCCTGACGCTGACCGCCGAAGGCGAGCGCTATCTTGCCCAGGGCAGTCTGATTCTCGATGAGCTGGACGCCCTGGAGAGTGACCTGCGCGACGCGGCTAGCCAGGGCCTGCAGGGGCGGTTGCGGGTCAATGCCACCTTTGGCTTTGGGCGACGCCACATTGCGCCGCTGCTGTCACGCTTCTGCGTTCGGCATCCGGGCATCGAGAGCTGGCTGGAGCTGACCAACTTTCCCCTCAATCTCAGCGACCATGGGTTCGATGTGGGGATTCGCATTGGCGAACCGCCGGATTCACGGCTGGTGGCTCGGCGTATCCTGCCCAATCGGCGCATGCTCTGCGCGTCGCCGAGCTACCTTGCCAACATGCCCGCCCTGCGTACGCCGCTGGATCTGGCGCAGCACCGCTGCCTGTTGATCCGCGAGAACGATAGTGACTTTGCGCTGTGGCGATTCGAGCAGCGCTCCGCAGCGCGGCGCCAGCAATCGGTCAAGGTCAGTGGCCACCTGGCCAGCAACGATGGCGAAGTGGTGACGCGACTGGCGCTGGATGGCCATGGCGTCATGCTGCGCTCCTGGTGGGATGTCAACGAACACCTGGCCAGTGGGGAGCTGCAGCTGCTGCTGCCCGAGTGGCAGGGCGTACGGGCAGACTTCTATGCGGTGTTCGAGCAGCGCCGCCATACCCCGGCCCGCATCCGTGCGCTGATCGATTTTCTCCAGCAGGAGATCGCGGGCCGAGTGCCTGCGCTGCCTGACGCTGAGTAGGCGAGCCTGGCAGAGCCTAGCGGCCGGGACAGCGCTCGTCTTGCACCACATCGATCAGCTCGTCGGTGGGGAAGTCCAGCTCGGCGGCTTGCTGGCGCAGGCGCGCTTCCAGCTCGCTATCCAGCGTCGGTGTACGTGCCAGAATCCACAGGTAGTCTCGGTTAGGGCCGGAAACCAGTGCCCACTGATAGTCGTCATCCAGTGCCAGCACGTTGTAGCCACCGTAGAACGGGCCAAAGAAGCTTACCTTCAGGCGGCCAACGCTGTCGTCATCGATGAAATAGGCCCGGCCTTCGGCTTCGTCCCAGCTGCCTTCTTCCAGGTTGTAGCCCCGGTTGATGACCCGCACCCCGCCATCGTCGCGCAGGCTGTAGTTGGCGGTCACGCAGTCCAGCCCGCGCTCGAAGGAGTGGTCCAGGCGAGCGATTTCATACCACTCCCCGAGGTACTGATCGAGCTCGAACCCGGTGACGGCCTCGGTGCCATCGGGGATGCCCGTGCATCCGGCCAGCAGCACGCTCGAGACACAAAGCGCCGATGCCGTTGCCAGTTTCCTTGGCGACAGTAGGGAATAGCGCATGACGACCTCCATGTGAACGGTTCCTTGCAAGCGATGGGAATATCGCCATTCAATTTAACAGCGAGGCGACGCCACCGCCATGGCGGCGATGACCTGTGGTGAGTTTTATGGGTGCGCGGCGAAATAGGCTATGGTTGAACGAAACGTTTGGGTTTGACGACACCCATGCTTGTTTGCAGGCCCACCATGACAAAGGAGTGTTTATGTGGCACCAACAAGAGATTCACCTGCCCGACATGCCCCGAGGCTTCCATCTGATCACTGATGAGATTGCTCGGGCACTGCCCTGCCTCGAAGAGTGCCATCAGGGGCTGGTGCACTTACAGCTTCTGCATACCTCGGCCTCCTTGACCCTGAATGAAAACAGCGACCCGGATGTACGTCACGACCTGAACGCCTTTTTGCGTCGCCTGGTGCCCGAAGGGCTGGATTACTTTCGACATACCCTGGAAGGGCCGGACGATATGCCTGCCCACGTGGTGTCCAGCCTGCTGGGTACCCAGCTGAGCCTGGCCGTGCGCGATGGGCGTTTGGCGCTGGGCACCTGGCAAGGCATCTGGCTGGGCGAGCATCGCGAACAGGGCGGGCCCAGAAGAATCCTGGCGACCATCACGGGCTGCTGAGCATGGCGCAGCGTTTCTTTCCGTGTATGGACTAATTTGCCATTTTTCTTGCCATTTTGGTGCAGCCGTGAAGAATGATGCGCCTTCACTTTATTCAATCAAGGTCGATTAACCATGGATGCGACACTTTCATCCCTGTTGACGGCGGTCGTGGATCGCAGCAACGGGCTGTTATGGGGCAGCATACTGATTTATCTGCTCATTGGAGCAGGTCTCTATTTTACCGTGATGACACGGGGAATTCAGATTCGCTATTTTGGCCACATGTTCAAACTGCTGCGTACCTCGCGGCAGTCCAATGGCGGGATCTCCTCCTTTCAAGCGCTCTCGACCAGCCTGGCGGCTCGGGTGGGAACGGGTAACCTGGCCGGGGTGGCGGTCGCCATTTACTTCGGTGGCCCAGGGGCCATTTTCTGGATGTGGATGACCGCCATGGTCGGCATGGCGACCAGTTTCGTGGAGTCCACGCTGGCGCAGGCCTACAAGACCGACCACGGTGACAATACCTTCCGTGGCGGCCCGGCTCGCTATATCGAGCGTGGCCTTGGGCTGCGCTGGCTGGCCGTGCTGTTTTCTATCTGCCTGATCATTGCCTTCGGCCTGGCCTTCAATAGCGTGCAGGCCAACTCCATTGCCCAGGCCATGGAGCAGGCGTTTGCCATTCCCACCTGGGCCATGGGCCTGGTGCTGATGGCCGTCGTGGCGCCGATCATCTTTGGCGGCTTGAAGTCGATTGCCAAGGTGGCCGAGCTGGTCGTGCCGCTGATGGCCTTGCTGTATCTGGTGTTGGCACTGGTGGTGGTGGCCCTGAATATCGCCGACCTGCCCGCCGCGCTGCTGACCATCGTGCAGAGCGCCTTCGGCATCGAGCAGGCCGCAGGCGGGGCCATGGGCTATGCCATTTCCCAGGCCATCATCAACGGTATTCAGCGTGGCCTGTTCTCCAACGAGGCGGGCATGGGCTCTGCTCCCAACGCGGCGGCCACGGCCAGCACCCGACCGGATCATCCGGCGGCCCAAGGGTTCATTCAGATGCTGGGGGTCTTCCTGGATACGCTGGTGATCTGTACCGCCACGGCGGCCATCATCATCATGGCGGGCCCGGAACTGCTGGCCAGCGAGGAGAGCAACGGCATCCAGCTGACCCAGATGGCGCTCTCCAGCCATGTGGGCGAGTGGGGCGGCATGTTCATTGCGGTGGCGATTCTGCTGTTTGCGTTCACGTCCGTGATTGCCAACTACTCTTACGGTGAGTCCAACATCGAATACCTGGCTGGCCGCCGGGCACCGCTGGCGGTGATGCTGTATCGTCTGGCCGTGCTGGGCATGATCATGGTGGGCTCGGTGGCCAGCCTGGGAGCCATCTGGAATTTTGCCGACCTTTCCATGGGCATGATGGCGATCATCAACCTGGTGGCCATTCTGATGCTGTCGCCCATTGCCTTTGCGCTGTTCAAGGATTACGACGCGCAGCTGAAGTCGGGCAAGGAGCCGGTGTTCGACCCGAGCCAGTTCCCCAAACTGGCCAACAAGGTGGACCCCAAGGCCTGGCCCAAAAAGCCCTGAACGCGTCATGAAAACGCCCCGCCCGTGTTGCCGCCATGGCCACGGAGCGGGGCTTTTTTTATGGAGCACAATTCGATTTTGTCGAATGAAAGGCGGAAAACGTTGCGCTTTTGCTTATTGGAAAGCGCCTTAGAATAGCGCCATCTCTTTAATCTTTGGCAAGGAATTTTACGATGGCAACTCGTACTCTGTTAGTCACGTCTTCCGTTCTGAGTGAAAACGGCCAGTCCAATGCGCTGGCGAACCATTTTCAGCAGCAGGCCACTGCCCGTGGCGGCGTGGAGGTCAGCCACCGCGACGTGGTGGCCAATGCGCTGCCCCACCTGGACATCGAAGAGCTGGGCGCATGGCAAACCCCCGCCGACGAGCGCAGCGACGCCCAAAAAGCACTGGCGGCCCGCTCCGATGAGCTGCTGGCCGAGCTGCGTTCCCACGACGTGCTGGTGCTGGCGGTGCCGATGTACAACCTGGGGATTCCTTCGCAGTTGAAAGCGTGGTTCGACCGCGTGCTGCGCGCTGGTGAAACGTTCCGCTATACTGAAACTGGCCCGCAGGGGCTGCTGGAAGGTAAGCGCGCCATCATCCTGGCGGCCCGGGGTGGCCAATACGCCGGCACCGAGTTCGATAGCCAGACCCCGCACCTGAAAACCATGCTGGGCCTGATGGGCATCAGCGATGTGGACGTGGTGTTTGCGGAAGGCCTCAACATGGGTGATGCCCAGCGTGATAGCGCACTGAAAGAAGCCTTCCAGGCCATCGATCAACTGGTGGATGGCCTGTAAGCCATCTCACCTTGGAGTTCACGCATTCGAGGTAGCCATGCCGCGTCCCGAGCTGTTGGAACAGATCTATACCATCGTCGATCAGATCCCGGCGGGGCGGGTGACCACTTATGGGCGCGTGGCCAGCATGACCGAAGGGGCCACGCCGCGTATGGTGGGGTCTGCCATGCGACACTTGCCCGAGGGGCACCAGGTGCCCTGGCACCGAGTGATTGCGGCATCGCTGACGCTGGCCGACCATGGCGGCGCGGCGCGCCAGCACCAGAAGTTGCGTGACGAGGGCGTGGTGTTCGATGCCAAGGGCAGGGTGCCCGCCCATCTGGTATGGCCGGATTAGCACAGCCGTTTTGGCATCTCATGCCAGGTGCGACGCGAAGCAAGATGTTCAATAAAAAGCCGCTCCCTGAGGTTCTCTCGAGGGAGCGGCTTTTTTTATCCAGCCATCACGGCGGCCGAAGGCTTACTCTTCCCGTTTGGCGCCGGACTTCAGCGACCAGTCCCGCCAGCGCAGGTCGAAGAGATCCTTGCGGCGGTCCTTGAGGTTGGTCACCGAGCCTTCTGCACGCACTACGGTCAGGCGGGTCAAGTCCAGGTCCGAGAAGATGATCATCTCGGTGTTGGGCGTGGTCTCGGCCAGCACCGCGTCATGGGGGAAGGCAAAGTCGGAGGGGGTGAATACCGCCGACTGGGCATACTGGATATCCAGGTTCTCGATGGACGGCAGGTTGCCGACGCTTCCGCAGATGACCACGTAGCACTCGTTTTCGATGGCCCGCGCCTGAGCGCAGTGGCGCACACGCAGGTAGCCATTTTTGGTGTCGACCCAGAACGGCACGAACAGAATATCCATGTCCTGGTCGGCCAGCAGTCGGCCCAGCTCCGGGAATTCCACGTCGTAGCAGATCAGGATGCCGACACGGCCTGCATCGGTATCGAACACCTGCAGATCGTCGCCGCCTTCGATCACCCAGTCGCGCCGCTCCTGCGGGGTGATATGCAGCTTGGACTGTTTCTCCACCTCGCCATCCCGGTGGAACAGGTAAGCCACGTTATAAAGACGGTCGTCCTCGCCCACCTCGATCATCGAACCACCGACGATGTTGATGTTGTAGGACACCGCCATCCGCGACAGCTCGCTCTTGAAACGGTCGGTGAAGCCCGCCAAAAAGCGGATGGCAGCGGTCTGGTCTTTCTGCGCGGCGCGATCCTGCAGGCCCATCAGTGGCGTGGTGAACAGCTCCGGGAAAACGGCAAAGTCACTTTGGTAATCCGAGAGCGCATCGACGAAATACTCGATCTGCTGAAGCGCTGCTTCCACCGAGGCAAACTCACGCATTTGCCACTGCACTGCCCCCACTCGAACCTGCGTCGGGCGGGTATCCAGCACGCTGTCGGCGGGTTCGAAGAGGATGTTGTTCCACTCCAGCAGCGTGGCGTAGCCACGCGACTGCTCGTCTTCCGGCAGGTATTTGCGCAGCAGGCGCTTGACCTGAAAGTCGTTGGCCAATTGGAAGGAGAGGATCGGGTCGTAAATCTCCTTGCGAGAGACCTTGTCGATGTACTGGGCTGGGGTCAGCTCGCTTGCATGCTGGTGATACTCGGGAATGCGCCCACCGGCCAGGATAGCGCGCAGGTTGTGGGAGCGGCACAGCTCTTTGCGCGCTTCGTACAAGCGGCGACCCAGGCGGTAGCCACGGTAGTCGGGGTGGATCAGGACATCCAGCCCGTACATGGCATCGCCGTCCTGATTGTTGAGGATGATTTCCCGATGGCCGATCAGGTCGTCGTACTTGTGCGGGTTGGAGAACTCGTCGTAATCCACTTGTACCGTCAAGGCCACGCCCACCAGCACGCCGTCGTCTTCGATGGCAATCTGACCGTCAGGAAACTCCTGGATCAGCTTGGCGATGGTGTGCTCGGGCCAGGCGCCACCAATATCATGATACACCGCGTCCATCAGCGACTTCAGTTGCTCGTAATCGTCGCTACTCAGGTTACGCAGATTAAGGTGCAGTTCTTCCAGGGACATAGGTCAGGGGTTCCCATTCAGCGAATGAAGTTAGCCTATTGTATCATTGCTGGGCGCTGCTCGTTTTACTGGCCGCCACGCGGCTGACCAGAGGGCGGGTCAAGGTCTGTGCCATGATCACGCCTGCCAGGATCAGCAGCCCGCCAATGAAGTGGAAGCCCGCTACCCGCTCACCCAAAAACGCCATGGCAATCAGGGCGCTGAACAAGGGCATCAGGTTGATGAAAATACTCGACTGGTTGGCCCCGATCTGACGGACGGCCCGCATCCACAGGAAGGTAGTGATCACCGAGGCTGGAATGCCCGCGTAGAGAATCAGCCAGACGTTGCTGCTATCCACTGGGGTCATGGGGCCCATCAGGTACGAGGGCAGCAGGAACAGGACGGCAAAACAGACCTGGGCGTAAAGCATCACCCAGGGCGGAAGGTTCATGGCCCAGCGTTTCAGCATGACGCCATACAGCGCATAGCAGGTGGCTGCCACCACCATCAGCGCGTCGCCCTGGGCCACCTGCAGTTGCAGCAACGACAGCGGGTTGCCACGCCCCAGCAGTACCGTCACGCCAATGAAGGCCAGCACGCCGCCTGCCACGCCGCCCATCGTGGGGGGCTCACGCAGAATCAGCGCGCTGAGCAGTACCGTCAGCAGGGGCACCATGGCCGCCAGAATGCCCATGTTGGTGGCGGTGGTGGTTTCGGCTGCCACGTAGGCAAGCCCCTGCCACAGGCCCATGCCCAGCAGCCCAAGCAGCGCCAGCTTCAGCCAGTTGCGGCGAATCTCGTCGCGGTGACGCAATACCGCAGGCAGCACGAAAGGGGTCATGACCGCCAGCGCCAGCAGCCAGCGTAAAAAGGCGATACTGCTGGGCGCGATGGCGCCGACCGTCAACTGGTTGATGGTCATGTTCCCCGACCAGATCAGCACGGTGGCCAGTGGGGGCAAGAAGTAGATCAATGGCATAGCGCATTCCCTTAAGACAATCCCTTGGAGGATGTTTACAAATGTCGCGAGCGACGGCCAGGCAAGGCGAAATCAGCCGAAAAAGCGGAGTTTACAGAGTGTAAATGAGCATTTTGAGGCTGATTTCAACGCCGCATGGCCTAGCGCAGTAGTTTGTAAGCATCCTCTTATCGTTAGCCGGTTAATGTGACGTGCTTTTCCATGATGAGCAAGGGGGCAACGGCGGTAAAAGGCTGTACGCCGAAGGAACTATGTCATACGCTTGTTTGAATATGAGAGGCTTGTCGTTCTAACAACTCCAAAGGAGCGCCGTGATGCACGCTTATCCGCACCTTTTTCGCCCGTTGACCGTGGGCCATCTGACGCTGCCCAACCGGGTGCTGATGGGCTCCATGCACACCAACCTGGAAGAGGCCCCCAACGGCTTTGCACGCTTGGCGGCGTTCTATGCCGAGCGGGCGCGGGCCGGGGTCAGCCTGATCGTCACTGGCGGCATTGCGCCGAATGCCGAGGGTGCGGTGTTCCAGGGGGCACATGCGCTCACCGAGGCCAGCCAGCTGGAAGAGCACCGCCAGGTGGTGGATGCCGTTCACCAGGCGGGCGGGCATCTGTGCATGCAGATTCTGCACGCCGGTCGCTACGCTTACTCCCCTGAGCTGGTGGCGCCTTCGGCATTGCAGGCGCCCATCAATCCGTTCGTGCCCCGTGCGCTGACCAGCGACGAGGTCGAGCAGCAAATTGCCGACTACGTGCGCTGTGCCACGCTGGCCCAGCAGGCGGGCTACGATGGGGTCGAAGTGATGGGCTCCGAGGGGTACCTGATCAATCAGTTCATTTGTCGCCGCACCAACCACCGGGACGATGAGTGGGGCGGCGACTTCGCAGGGCGTATACGCTTTGCGGTGGAGATCGTCAGACGTGTTCGTGAAGCCGTGGGCAACCGCTTCCTGATCATCTTCCGGCTGTCGATGATCGACCTGGTGGAGGAGGGCAGCACCTGGGAAGAGGTCGTGCAGCTTGGCCAGGCCATCGAAGCGGCGGGCGCCAACCTGATCAATACCGGCATTGGCTGGCACGAAGCGCGGGTGCCCACCATCGTCACCAGCGTGCCTCGGGCAGCCTTCAGCGAGGTGACCAAACGAATTCGCAGCGCGCTGTCGATCCCGCTGATCACCACCAACCGCATCAATATGCCCGACGTGGCCGAGCGCCTGCTGGCGTCAGGGCACGCGGACATGGTCTCCATGGCGCGGCCTTTCCTGGCAGACCCTGAATGGGTGCAGAAAGCCGAGCTCGGCAAGGCCGAGGAGATCAATACCTGTATCGCCTGTAATCAGGCGTGTCTCGACCATACCTTCATGGGCAAGCTGACCTCTTGCCTGGTCAACCCGCGTGCATGCCACGAAACCGAGCTGCCCTTGGTGCCTGCCGAGTCTCCCAAGCGAGTGGCCGTGGTCGGCGGCGGGCCTGCCGGGCTTGCCACCGCCGTAGAAGCCGCCCGCCGAGGCCATCGGGTGGTGCTGTTCGAACGGCGCAGCGAGCTGGGCGGGCAATTCAACTTTGCGCGCAAGATTCCGGGCAAGGAAGAGTTCAACGAAACGCTGCGTTACTTCCGCGTCATGCTCGACAAGCACGGCGTGGAGGTGCGCTTGAATACCGACGCCACGCTGGAGGTGCTGGCTGCCTTCGACGACGTGGTGCTGGCGACCGGCGTGACGCCCCGTGGGCTGACCCTGCCCGGCGCCGACCATCCCAGCGTGTTGAGTTACGCCGAAGCCATTGCGCAGCCCGAGCGAGTGGGCCGCCGGGTGGCCGTGATTGGTGCCGGAGGCATCGGCTTCGATGTATCGGAACTGCTGGCGCATCATGGCCACCCGGCCCTGGATCTGGCGGCCTGGTGTGAAGAGTGGGGCGTGGACCTCACGGTGAGTGAGCCAGGCGGGCTGAAAGCCCCCACACCGCCCGCTTCGCCACGCGGCATCGTGATGTTGCAACGCAAGCGCTCCAAGCCTGGTAAAAACCTGGGCAAGACGTCTGGCTGGGTGCATCGCGCGTCGCTCAAGCAGCGAGGGGTGCGTACCCTGACTGGCTGCGAGTACCTGAAAATCGACGATGCCGGGCTGCATGTTCGTCAGGGTGAAGAGGCGCAGGTGCTGGCGGTGGACACCATCGTGGTGTGTGCGGGTCAGGAGTCGGTGCGGGACCTGCTGGCGCCTCTGGAGCAGGCGGGCAAACGCGTGCATGTGATTGGTGGCGCAGACGAAGCGGCCGAGCTGGATGCCAAGCGAGCGATCGATCAGGGCACCCGTCTGGCTGCCACGCTGTAGCCATATTGAGCGCGTGACGTTGACGTTGAAATGACGATAGACTGAAGGTCAACCCTAACGACTAAGCCCTGTTAGGGAATTAAGGCGCAGGTGGCACCCGGCCTGCGCTGCACGACTGCCAGAGAAAAAGGATAATCGTCATGCCCTCGGAGTGTACCCCACGATTTTTAGCCAGTGATAACACCTCGGGTATTTGCCCGGAAGCGATGCAGTACCTGATGGAAGCCAATCAGGCCGATGACCTGGCCTACGGCAATGACCGCTGGACTGCCCGTGCCGCCGACCGCTTTCGTCAGATGTTCGACTACGATTGCGATGTGTTCTTCGTGTTCAACGGCACCGCTGCCAATTCACTGGCGCTTTCCGCGATGGGGCGCAGCTACCACAGCGTGATTTGTCATGAGTTGGCCCACATCGAAACCGACGAGTGTGGCGGCCCGGAGTTCTTCTCCAACGGGGCCAAGCTGCTCACCTCCCCGGGTGCCAATGGCAAGCTGACCCCCAAGGGAATCGAAGCGCTGGTCACCAAGCGCAGCGACATCCACTACCCCAAGCCCAAGGTCGTGTCGCTGACCCAGGCCACCGAAGTGGGTACGGTCTACTCCCGTGAAGAGCTGTTGGCGATTCGCGCCATGGCCGACAAGCACGACCTGCGCCTGCACATGGATGGCGCGCGCTTTGCCAATGCCTGTGCCAGCCTGAAGGCGTCACCTGCCGAGCTGACCTGGCAGGTCGGGGTGGATGCGCTGTGCTTTTCGGGCACCAAGAACGGCCTGGCGTTTGGCGAAGCCATCCTGTTTTTCAATCGGGAACTGGCCGAGGATTTCTCCTACCGCTGCAAGCAGGCGGGCCAGCTCGCCTCCAAGATGCGCTATGTCTCGGCGCCCTGGCTGGGCCTGCTGGAAAGCGGCGCCTGGTTGACCAATGCCGAGCACGCCAACGCCATGGCCCGCTACTTGTCGGAAGGGTTGCAGGCGCTGCCTGGCGTCTCGCTGATGTTCCCCACCGAAGCCAACAGCGTTTTCGTTGAATTGCCTCCTCATGCCATCGAAGCGTTGAAAGCGCGCGGATGGACCTTCTATACCTTCATTGGCGCGGGCGGCGCACGCTTCGTGTGCGCCTGGAACACCACCATCGAGCTGCTGGATCAGCTGCTGGCCGACGTCAAATCCGTGCTGGAGTAAGCCGCCAGCAAGGCTCGTTCGTGGTCGTCGCGCCGCCTGTTCAGGCGGCGCGTTGCGTTGTTGGAGAGGATTCTTGTCAGCCCGGTGTTTTCAACGCAACTATTTTGCCTCGCCTTTGCTCATAGCCATATAAGACGCGGAAAGTTGCGCTGCGTTGAAGGTTTCGTCATCACATTTTGCTAATGCTGACTACGCTGATAGAGCGACACTTCGCACGGCAGGCGGCCTGGGAATTTGGGTCAGGCGATGGCTGCCGGGGATGGGCCACAGGAGAGTTCCATGAGCATCTTTGATCACGTTCAAGACCGTTTTGCCCGCGTTCAGCAAGAGGACATGAGCCTGGAGGAGTATCTGGCGCTGTGCCGCCGTGATCCCAAGGTGTATGCCAGCGCCGCCGAGCGCATGCTGGAAGCCATAGGCGAGCCTGAAGTGATCGACACGGCGAAAGACCCGCGTCTGTCACGTATCTTTTCCAACAAGGTGATTCGCCGTTACCCTGCGTTTGCCGAATTTCATGGCATGGAAGAGGCCATCGAGCAGATCGTGGCCTACTTCCGCCACGCGGCCCAGGGCCTGGAAGAGCGCAAGCAGATCCTCTATCTGCTGGGGCCGGTGGGCGGCGGCAAATCGTCGCTGGCCGAGCGTCTGAAGCTGCTCATGGAGCGTATCCCGTTTTACGCCATCAAGGGCTCGCCGGTGTACGAATCCCCGCTGGGGCTGTTTTCACCGGAAGAGGACGGCAAGCTGCTGGAGCAGGAGTACGGTATTGCCAGCCGCTACTTGCGCAGCGTCATGTCACCTTGGGCCGCCAAGCGCTTGAAGGAGTACGGTGGTGATATCTCCCAATTCCGCGTGGTGCGGCTCTATCCGTCGCGCTTGAACCAGATCGCCATCTCCAAGACCGAACCCGGTGACGAGAACAACCAGGATATCTCCTCGCTGGTGGGCAAGGTGGATATCCGCCAGCTGGAGCTCTACTCCCAGGACGACCCGGACGCCTACAGCTTCTCGGGCGGGCTGTGCCGCGCCAACCAGGGCCTGATGGAGTTCGTGGAGATGTTCAAGGCACCCATCAAGGTGCTGCATCCGCTGCTGACCGCCACCCAAGAGGGGAACTACAACCCCACCGAAGGCATGGGCGCGATCCCCTTCGATGGCGTCATTCTGGCCCACTCCAACGAATCCGAATGGCAGGCCTTCCGCAACAACCGCAATAACGAGGCGTTCCTCGACCGTGTATACATCGTCAAGGTGCCTTACTGCCTGCGCGTCTCCGAAGAGATCAAGATCTACCAGAAACTGCTGGAAGACTCGTCCCTGAACGCCGCGCCTTGCGCCCCGGATACGCTGCGCATGTTGGCCCAGTTCTCCGTGCTGTCCCGGCTGAAAGTGCCCGAAAACTCCAGTATCTACTCCAAGATGCGGGTCTATGACGGCGACAACCTCAAGGATACCGATCCCCGCGCCAAGTCCATCCAGGAGTACCGCGACGCGGCAGGCGTCGATGAAGGCATGCAGGGGCTGTCTACCCGCTTTGCCTTCAAGATCCTTTCGCGGGTGTTCAACTTCGACAGCCAGGAAGTGGCAGCCAACCCGGTCCATCTGCTGTACGTGCTGGAGCAGGCGCTTGAGCGGGAGCAGCTGCCATCGGAGGTGTTCGAGCGCTACCTGGGCTTCATCAAGGAGTTTCTGGCCCCGCGTTACGTGGATTTCATCGGCAAGGAGATCCAGACCGCGTACCTGGAGTCCTACAGCGAGTATGGTCAGAACATTTTCGACCGCTATGTGACCTATGCCGACTTCTGGATTCAGGATCAGGAGTACCGCGACCCCGAAACCGGCGAGCTGTTGAACCGCCAGTCGCTGAACGAAGAGCTGGAGAAGATCGAAAAACCGGCCGGGATCTCCAATCCCAAGGACTTCCGTCATGAAGTGGTCAACTTCGTGCTGCGGGCGCGGGCGCAGAACAACGGCATGAACCCCAGCTGGCAGTCCTACGAGAAGCTCAAGGGCGTCATCGAGCACAAGATGTTTGCCAATACCGAGGAGCTTTTGCCGGTCATCTCGTTCAACGCCAAGGCATCCAGATCCGATCAGAAGAAACACGAGGATTTCGTGGCGCGCATGGTGGACCGCGGCTATACCGAAAAGCAGGTGCGGTTGCTTTCCGAGTGGTATCTGCGCGTTCGCAAGTCCCAGTAACCAGCCGGTTGCAGGGGTGACCCTCACGATGGGCGGGCGCGGATGTTCAGCGCTCCCGCCTGAGGTATCAAGGAGGTCGAATGACCTACTTCATTGATCGCAGACCTAACGCCAAGCACAAGAGCGCGGTCAATCGGCAGCGCTTTCTGGAGCGTTACCGCAAGCACATCAAGCGTTCGGTCGAGGAAGCCGTGAACCGTCGCTCCATCACCGACATGGAGCGCGGCGAGAAAATCTCGATTCCTGCCCGAGACATCTCCGAGCCGGTATTCCAGCACGGCAGCGGCGGCGCCCGTACCATCGTTTCTCCCGGCAACAAGGAGTTTCTGCAGGGGGACAAGATTCGTCGCCCCGGTGGGCAGGGCGGCGGCGGTGGCGGCGCGGGAGAAGGCGGGGCGTCCAACCAGGGGGAGGGCAACGACGAGTTTGCCTTCACCCTCAGCCGCGAGGAGTTTCTGGAATTCGTCTTCGACGGTCTGGAGCTGCCACACTTGCAGCGCAAGCCTTTGAAGTCGCTGGAAGAGATCAAGATGGTGCGGGCCGGGCTGGCCCGTGACGGCGTGCCTTCGCGCATCAGCATTACCCGCTCCATGCGCGAAGCCTACGCCCGCCGCATTGCCATGCGCGCCCCCATCAAACGGGCCTTGAAAGAGGCCGAAGAGGCGCTGGCGGCGGAAGAGCGCAAGGACCCCGTGCTGCGCAACCCGGCCCGGGTGGCGGAGCTCAAGGCCGAGGTGGAGCGGCTGGAGAAGCGCATCGAGGCGATTCCGTTCATCGATACCTACGACCTGCGCTATCACCAACTCGCCGCCCAGCCACAACCCTCGAGCCAGGCGGTGATGTTTTGCGTGATGGACGTTTCCGGCTCGATGACCCAGAACCACAAGGATATCGCCAAGCGGTTTTTCCTGCTGCTCTACCTGTTTCTGGAGAAGCACTACGAAAAGGTCGAGCTGGTGTTCGTGCGCCACCACACCGCCGCTCGGGAGGTCAACGAGGAGGAGTTCTTCTACTCCCGCGAAACCGGCGGAACCATTGTCTCCAGTGCGCTGACGCTGGTGAACAAGATCATCGAAAAGCGCTACCCGGCAGGCCAGTGGAACCTATACGTGGCCCAGGCCTCCGACGGCGACAACTGGGACGATGACTCCAATATCTGTCGCGACCTGCTGGTCAAGCAGCTGATGCCGCAGCTGCAGTATTACGCCTACGTGGAGATCACTCCCCATGATCATCAGTCGCTGTGGCATGAGTATGAAACCGTGGCTGCCCAGTTTCCCGAGCGTTTTGCCATGCGCCAGATCGTCAATGCCGGGGATATCTATCCCGTCTTCCGTGAGTTGTTCAAGCGCCGCTTGAGCCAGGAGCGCTAGCGCGCGTTAAGGAGTGGGCCATGAGTGTCGACCGCAACCCCATCGCGACGGGTTCCGATTGGAACTTCGGAATTCTGGAGCGCTTTGACGAAGAGCTGGCGCGGCTGGCTGACGAGTATCGGCTGGATACCTATCCCAATCAGATAGAAGTGATCACCACCGAGCAGATGATGGATGCCTACGCCAGCGTGGGGATGCCGGTGGGCTATCACCACTGGTCGTTTGGCAAGCAGTTTCTGGCCGTGGAACAGGCCTACAAGCGGGGCCAGATGGGCCTGGCCTACGAATTGGTGATCAACTCCAACCCCTGTATCGCTTACCTGATGGAGGAGAATACATTGATGATGCAGGTGCTGGTGATTGCCCACGCCTGCTACGGCCATAACTCGTTCTTCAAGGGCAACTATCTGTTTCGTACCTGGACCGATGCCGAGTCCATCGTCGATTATCTGGTATTTGCCCGCAAGTACATTACCCAGTGCGAAGAGCGACACGGTTCCCACGCCGTGGAGCAACTGCTGGACGCTTGCCACGCCCTGCAGAACTACGGGGTCGACCGTTACAAGCGGCCTTCGCCCATGTCGGCCGAGGAGGAGGCCAAGCGCCAGGAGGAGCGAGAGGCCTACCTGCAAACCCAGGTCAACATGCTCTGGCGTACCATTCCCGAGCCGCCGACGGGTGCCGTGCCGCTACCCGGGGCGCTGCACAGCGACGATGACCCGCTAGGACTGCACAGTGGCGGGCGCTACCCCTCGGAGCCCCAGGAGAACCTGCTCTACTTCATCGAGAAGAACGCGCCGCTGCTGGCCCCCTGGCAGCGGGAGATCGTGCGCATCGTGCGCAAGCTGGCGCAGTACTTCTACCCTCAGCGGCAAACCCAGGTAATGAATGAGGGCTGGGCGTGCTTCTGGCACTACACCCTGATGAATCGGCTCTATGACGAGGGCAAGGTGGACGAAGGGCTGATGCTGGAGTTTCTGCAGTCCCACGCAGCGGTCATCAATCAGCCGGGGTTCGATAGCCCTTACTACAGCGGCCTGAACCCCTACGCGCTGGGCTTTGCGATGTTCATGGATATCAAGCGTATCTGCGAAGACCCCACCGCCGAAGATCGCGAATGGTTTCCGGACATTGCCGGTAGCCCCTGGCGAGACACGCTGGAGTTCGCCATGCGTAACTTCAAGGACGAGTCGTTCATTCAGCAGTTTCTATCACCCAAGGTGATGCGTGACCTGAAGCTGTTCATGATCGTCGACGACGACCAGTCGGAAATGTTGGAAGTGGCGGCGATTCATGACGAGCGGGGGTATCGGCGGGTGCGCGATGCGCTATCGACCCAGTATGCGCTATCGGTACGCGAGCCCAACATTCAAGTAGTGGAGGCCGCCATTCGGGGGGATCGTTCCCTGACACTGCATCACGTTCAGGACCATCGTCGTCCGCTGGCCAGAAGCGTGTATCCGGTGATTCGTCACCTTCAGCAGCTGTGGGGGTTTCCGGTGCACCTGGTGTCGCTGGACGAGGGGCGGGTGACTCGCCGCTACCAGTGGCCGGTAGAAGAAGAGAACAAGGAAAACCATCCCTGAAAACAGTGACCCCGCGGCGAGCGCGGGGTCCAGGGTATCAGCCTTGTGCGGTCCAGGACTGGCACCAGCCGTCCGGCTCGACACTGTTTTCCGGGAACAGCTGGCAGCCTTCGGTGCCTTCCACGAAAAACATGCAGTTGGAGCACAGTTCACCCTCTTCGAAAGCCGGGTGGTCGCTGGCGTCGCTGGCATTTTCAACGTAGTTCAGTGCCTGGGCTGTCGGTGAGGACGGGTCCAGACGGGGCAGCTCCTGAGCAAAAGCAGTTTTCGACAGGATACCCGCACCAAACGGCAGGGCAGCAAGCCCCAGCACGCTGTTACGCATGAACTTACGACGGCTCTGATTAGCCATGGTGTCTCCTTATCGTCACGGTCTGACGGTGTGCTACGGTGATCGGGTGGTGGGCCACCTCTATAAAACTCCGACAGCGAAACGCTGCTGGAGATCTCTAGTACATGCTAGCGCAAGCGTAAAATTAGTGCGAATAACCTTATGAAAAGCGCGACAATTGGCCACGCTGGCCGGCAAGGCTTGGCCCCGCCGGGCAGGCTGCTATACTCGCTGCGTCGTGCAGTATTCATCTTACCGCCACTCATTTGCGAGGACGCCATGCAAAGCGCAGTCATCCTGATCAATACCGAAAAAGGCCAGATCAAGGCCGTGGCCGAACGCCTGGCCGATGTGGAAGGTATCAGTGAGGTGTACTCCACCTGCGGCCGTTACGATCTGGTGGCCATTGCGCGCACCCGCGATTTCGAAAGCCTGGCCGAGCTGGTGACCGAGCGGTTGAATGCCGTGGAAGGCATCAGCGATACCGAGACGCTGAACGCCATGCAGGTTCACTCACGCCATGACCTGGAAACCATGTTTTCCGTTGGTTGGTAACGCCCCGGCTTTGCAAAGCCGATGAAACGAATGATGAAACGCCGCTGACAAGGTGTCTTGAAAGGTAGCAGGGGAGTCCTCCGTTGGCTAAATCACTTTTGCGCTGGCGTCGTCAGGGGCGACGCCTGGGCATTGCCGTGCTGTTCGTGCTGGTCGGTACGGGCTTGTGGGAGTATCAAGGGCGCCAGCACCAGCAGGCTTATACCTGGATGGGCGTACCCACCTGGGAAACATTGCACCCTACCAGCCTGCACCGTGTACTGCGTAACGATGGCTTTTTAGTGGGGTGGTCGGATGTACGAGTGGGGGCGTTATGGGTCAGCTACCAGGTAGAGGCCGTGCCTGAGGACATGCGCATTGGGCCCAGGCCCAATTTCCAGCCAGATTGGCGCATGCTGTGGCCGGTGAGTACCGATAGCTATTCCGGCAGTGGCTACGACAGAGGACATCTGGCGCCCAACTACGCCATTGCTGCCGTGCATGGGCGCAGCGCGCAGGTGGACACGTTCTTGATGAGCAACATGCTTCCCCAGCGGCCGAATCTGAATCGTCAGCTCTGGCAGCGGCTCGAAGCCTCCGTCATGGATCACTTTGCGCCGCGTTTCGATCGCTTGCAGGTGATTACCGGGCCGGTCTACCCCGAGCGCTTCATGGATAACGTCTTCAACCGCGTGGGGTGGGTGGAAATACCCGAAGCCTTTTACAAGATCATCGTGGCACCCCATGATGAGGCGCCCTTGGCGCTGGCCTTCATCATGCCCCAGGACGTACAGGGCAATGAGCCGCTGAACGACTACCTGGTGACCATCGATGAGATCGAAGCCCGCACCGGGCTGAATTTCTTCCCGAATCTCTCACCCCAGCTTGAAGCCGTGCTGGAAGGCGAGCTGCGCACCCAGGGGTGGGCGCTGGAGGAGGTATCTCGTCGTCCAGGCCGGTTCCAGTAGTACGATACGCTGCATGCTAGCAGGCCAAGGCGTTGCCCTGGCCTGCCGCTTGAGCGCAGACACGGCCATGCTCGAACGGTATGGGCTCGATATACATGAAATAGACAGGCAGAAGAGAAGGCAGGCAGAAGAGAAATAGTGGGGAAGAAAAAGTATCAGAGCAAAAGGGTATCAGAGAATAAAAGCATACAGATGAGAGTGCGCCAAAATAGGGCGACTAATGAGGGATAATAAACAGATAGAAGGACATCAGAGGGGATAATACGAAAGCAAGAGCGATACGGGGGGCATCGATGGTGCCCAGGAGAGGACTTGAACCTCCACGTCCGTACGGACACTAGCACCTGAAGCTAGCGCGTCTACCAATTCCGCCACCTGGGCGTATCGACTCTTTCACTGCTGTACTGCTTTCACAATACATTCAGCCACTACGTCGGTGTTCGCATGGTGCCCAGGAGAGGACTTGAACCTCCACGACCATACGGTCACTAGCACCTGAAGCTAGCGCGTCTACCAATTCCGCCACCTGGGCGAACACGAACGTACTGCCTTTCTTTTACTGCTTTACTTGCCGCTGCACCGTTCTGATTCATGAAAGGGGATAACATGAAACAGTTGGTGCCCAGAAGAGGACTTGAACCTCCACGACCATACGGTCACTAGCACCTGAAGCTAGCGCGTCTACCAATTCCGCCATCTGGGCAAGTGGCGCGTATGATACCGAGGCTGTGGCTAAATGCAAGCCCCTGGGTGTTTTTTTTAATGTAAAAAACCTGGGTTTGCAGCCCCAAGTGGTTGGGTGATTGAACGGGCGGCGCTATACTGCGCCCATGACCAAACAAAACATGACTTATTTCAACTCATCGTTAGTTGAACACGACGCCCTTCGAGGCGCACATGCCTTTCGCCCGCAGTGCACGCTGCCCGCGCTTTTTGTTCGCCTCCCGCAACCGTTATCAAGGATGTTGATCGCATGAAGTACTGGACGTTGAGTGATGATCCGCACGCCGAGCGCGAGGCGAAGAATTACGATAACCCGGCTCCCAGCCGTGAATACCTGTTGGCTGCCCTGGAAAGCTATGGCAAGCCGATTACCCATGAAAACATGAGCCGCATGCTGGGCATCGAAGACGAAGACCATCTGGAAGCGGTGCGTCGGCGTATGGCGGCCATGGAGCGCGACGGCCAGGTGCTGCGCGACCGTCGAGGCGCCTATGCACTGATCGACAAGCTCGACCTGATCAAGGGCAAGGTGCTGGGCCATCGGGATGGGTTTGGCTTCGTGCTGCGTGATGACGGCAAGAAGCCGGACCTGCTGCTGCCGCCCCGTCAGATGCGTCGCGTCTTCCACGGTGACCACGTACTGGTGCGCGTCAGTGGGCGAGACCGTCGCGGCCGCGACGAAGCCACGATTGCCGAAGTGATTGCCCGCAATACCGAGACCATGGTGGGCGTATACCGCAGCAATACGCCGGAATTCGGGATTCTCATTCCCGAAAACCCGCGGATTACCCAGGAAGTGATCATCCCGCACACCGCCAGCGGTGGTGCCAAGGATGGTCAGGTGATCTCAGCCAGGATCGTCCAGCAGCCCGCCACTCGGGTTCAGCCAGTGGGTGAAGTGATCGAAGTGCTGGGGGAGCGTATGGACCCCGGCATGGAAATCGACATCGCCATCCGCAGCTACGACATTCCCGCCGAGTTTCCGCCGGAGGTATTGGATCAGATCAGCGAAATCTCCGCTGAAGTGCTGGAAGCCGACAAGCAGCACCGCGTCGATCTGCGCGACCTGCCGTTGGTGACCATCGACGACGAATCCGCCAAGGATTTCGACGATGCGGTGTGTGCCTGGAAGACCAAGTCCGGTAGCTGGAAGCTGGTCGTCGCGATTGCCGACGTTTCTCATTATGTGCGCCCTGGTACCGCGCTGGATGACGAAGCGCGCACCCGCGGCAACTCGGTCTACTTCCCGGGGCAAGTGGTGCCCATGCTGCCCGAGCTGCTTTCCAACGGTCTTTGTTCATTGAATCCGCACGTCGACCGGCTGGTGATGGTGTGCGAAATGAACATTTCCAAGACCGGTGCCATCAGCCGCTACTCCTTCTATGAAGCCGTGATGAATTCCCATGCCCGACTCACCTATAACAAGGTGGCGGCCATGCTGGACGGCGATAGTGAAGAAGGGGAGGCGCTGCGTCGGGAGCACGCCGAGCTGGTCAAGCCGCTCAAGAACCTGCATGAGCTGTACGGCCTGCTGCGCGCTGCTCGGGAAGAGCGTGGGGCAATCGACTTCGATACCACGGAAACGGCGATCATCTTCAATGAAGAGCGCAAGATCGAGAAGATCGTGCCGCGTAGCCGTAACGATGCCCACAAGCTGATCGAGGAGTGCATGCTGGCCGCCAACGTGGCGACGGCGCGTTTCCTCGACAAGCACGACCTGCCGGCGCTGTATCGTATCCACGAGCGTCCAACGCCTGAGCGGCTCGACAAGCTGCGCCTGTTCCTGAGTGAGCTGGGGCTTTCGGTGGGCGGCGGCGACGAGCCGACGCCTCAGGATTACCAGGCACTGCGGGAAGCGATTGCCGACCGCCCGGATGCCGACATCATCCAGACCGTGATGCTGCGCTCGATGAATCAGGCGGTCTATTCGCCGCAGAACGAGGGGCACTTCGGCCTTGCTTACCAGGCCTACGCCCATTTCACGTCGCCCATTCGGCGTTATCCTGACCTGCTGGTGCATCGGGCCATTCGCTCGGTGATTCGCGGGCCGCGCCAGACCGCCACCGTGGTGCGGGTAGAGGGTGCGCCGGTGGATCCGCCGAGCAAGTGGTGCCCCTACACCTTCGAGCAGATGCTGGAGCTGGGCGAACACTGCTCCATGACCGAACGGCGGGCCGATGAAGCCACCCGTGACGTGGAGAGCTGGCTCAAGTGCGAGTTCATGTCGGACAAGCTGGGCGAAACCTTTGAGGGCACCATCGCCTCGGTGACCCAGTTCGGGCTCTTCGTGCGTCTCGATGACTTCTTTGTGGAAGGGCTCGTGCACGTCACGTCACTGCCTTCCGACTACTACCACTACGAAGCCGAGAAGCATCGTCTCAAGGGTGAGCGCACCGGCACCACCTATCGCCTGGGCGATGGCCTGACCGTGCAAGTGGCGCGGGTGGACATGGATGATCGCAAGATCGACTTTGGTCTTGCCGATGACAAGCCGCGCCCGCAGCGTCAGCCGCGCAAGCGTCGTAGTGAAAGCTCTGGTGAAAAAGGCGCTGGAGCAGGAGCAAAGGCGGCTGCCGGTGAGCAGCCCGCCCGTCGTGGCCCGCGCCGTACGCGCAGTGGGTCGCGTAAACCATCTTCGAAGAAGGGTTGAGCATGAAATCGGCGTCGTCTCGACGTAGCCCGCGCCCGGCTACACGCACTCCTGTCCGTACGCCTGATGGCCTGGATCACGTCTATGGAGTGCATGCCCTGGAGAGTCTGCTGGCACGGGGCGAGTCGCCCAAGGAGCTGTGGGTGCAGCAGGGCGCAGGTCAGCGTTTGCAAACGCTGGTGGCCGATGCCCGAGCCAGCGGTGCGGCGGTCAAGGAGCAGCCGCGTGACGTGCTCGATCAGTTGACCCAAGGGGCGGCGCATCAGGGGGTGGTTGCCTTCTGTGCACCCTTGACGGCAGAAGGTGAGGAGTCCTTGTGGCTCAAGCTCCGCGCCTGGCCGTCGGATACGCCTCCTTTGCTGCTGGTGCTGGATGGCGTCACCGACGTGCATAACTTTGGCGCGTGCCTGCGCAGTGCCGATGCCTCGGGTGCCCATGGAGTGATCGTGGCCAAGGACAAGGCGGCGCCGCTCAACGCCACGGTCAGAAAAGTCGCCTGTGGTGCCGCAGAGGTGGTGCCGGTCTATCAGGTCACCAATCTGGCGCGCACGCTGGCCAGGCTCAAGGAAGAGGGCGTGTGGATCACCGGCACCGCCGGTGAGGCACAGGCCAGCGTATTCGATATCGACTTCACCGGCCCGACCGCGCTGGTGATGGGTGCCGAAGGCAAGGGGTTGCGCCGGTTGACGCGGGAAGCGTGTGATCATCTGGCCAAGCTGCCCATGGCGGGGCAGGTATCTAGCCTGAATGTCTCGGTGGCTGCCGGAATCTGTCTGTTTGAAGCGGTGCGTCAGCGGCAGCTTGCAAGTTAGCCTCCGTCCCACTAGAATGCTTGCGCCCGTTTATACATAAGCGGGCGTTCGTATTGGTAACCCCTCTACGACACTGGTTTTATCTGCTTGATGTTCTTTTCAGCCATACGTGGCTTGCCAAGGGCATTTCAGTCAACTCCTTGCTTCCCAGTCGCTGTCAGAGCATATGCTCCGGCACACTCAGGAAGCTGCCAAACCGCAAGGAGATTCCATGCGTCATTATGAAATCGTGTTCATGGTCCACCCGGATCAGAGCGAGCAAGTACCGGCAATGGTCGAGCGCTACACCAGCATCGTCACCGAAAGCGGCGGTACTGTGCATCGTCTGGAAGATTGGGGCCGTCGTCACCTGGCTTACCCGATCAACAAGATCCACAAAGCCCACTACGTGCTGATGAACGTTGAGTGCACCGGCGAGACTCTCGAAGAAATCGAGAACATCTTCCGCTTCAACGACGCCATCATCCGCAGCCTGGTTGTGCGCTGCAAGGAAGCCGTTACCGAAGCTTCTCCGATGATGAAGCCGGCAGAAGAAAAGCGTCCGCGTCGCGAAGAAAAGCCGCGCGCTGAAGCTGAAGAAACTGCCTGATTCTATCCACTGCACGTTTTAAGGAGCTAGTCCATGGCACGTTTTTTCCGTCGCCGCAAGTTTTGCCGCTTCACTGCTGAAGGCGTCAAGCAGATCGACTACAAAGATCTCGACACGCTGAAGGCTTACATCACGGAAACCGGCAAGATCGTTCCGAGCCGTATCACCGGCACCAAAGCACGCTATCAGCGTCAGCTGGCGACCGCTATCAAGCGTTCACGCTACCTGGCACTGCTGCCCTACTCCGATAGCCATCAGTAAGCGTTTAACGTGATGCTGGCACTGGCAAGATGGCTGATGCGCGGAACGCCCTATGCCGTAGGCGGGGCGGCCCTGGCATCGCTGGTGCCCTGGCTGTTTTGGCTAGGCGCTGCCATTGCCGCACTGGTGACCTTGCGCAAGGGGTTCGCTCCTGCGCTGCCGGTCATCATCGCCGCTGCTCTGCCTGCCGGTTTCTGGTGGGCACAAGGTGATGTGATACCACTGGCCAGCGTTCTGCTGGTCACGCTGATGTCCGTCATCCTGCGCGAGCGGATGCGCTGGAGCGAAGCCTTGATCGTGGGCACATTGGCTGCCGCGGTCATGGTTCAGCTGGGCATTTTCAGCCCGCCAGGGGGAACGCAGCTCATGCTGGAGCAGCTGCGGGAGAGCTCTACCGAGATCGACCGCATGCTCACCGAGTTTGCCAACCAGGGCGTCGATACGACGGCCTTGGCTGCCATGGTCATCGGTGGTGTGACGGGCTTGGTCGTGTTGCTGGCCGCCATTATCTGCCTGGCGCTGGCCCGCAGCTGGCAAGCCGGGCTGTACAACCCCGGTGGCTTTCGCGAAGAGTTTCATGCGTTGCGCCTGAACCCCCGTGAACTTGTCGTTCTGGTGGTGCTGGGAGTGGCAGGCATGGCGCTTGGTGCGCAGGCACTGGCGATGCTGTGTTGGGTTCCGCTGCTGATTGCCGGTATTGCGTTGGTGCATGGTTTTATTGGAATAAAGGGGATGAACGGGCTGTGGCTGGTGGCATTTTATGTGCTGCTGATCACGACCTGGCCCACGATTCTCATTGTGCTGCTGTTGGGGCTGATCGATACATTTGCGAACGTTCGCGCACGCCTTGCCCGCAGCAACTGACAAGAGGTTTACGAGATGGAAGTCATTCTGCTCGACAAGATTGGTAAGCTGGGCGGCCTGGGTGACAAGGTCACTGTCAAGCCTGGTTATGGTCGTAACTACCTGGTGCCTTACGGCTTAGCCGTACCGGCCACCAAGGACAACATCGAAGCGTTCGAAGCGCAGCGTGCCGAGCTCGAAGCGCAAGCCGCTGAGCGTAAGGCAGAAGCCCAGGCGCGTGCCGAGCAACTCAACGACATCGAACTGTCGTTGGTGTCCAAGGCAGGCGACGAAGGCAAGCTGTTCGGCTCTATCGGTCCTCGTGACCTGGCCGACGCGATCTCCTCTGCGGGAATCGACGTCGCCAAGAGCGAAGTACGCATGCCGCAAGGCCCGATTCGTCAAACTGGCGAATACGACATCGACCTCCACCTGCATGCAGAAGTGGACGCCGTTGTACGCGTGGTCGTTGTCGCCGAGTAATCATACTCGCCAACGCTGACGCCTCAAAGGGCGCGGGTTCTCCCGCGCCCTTTGTCTTTTTAGGTACTTTGTCTTTTTAGGCCCTGGGGCTCTTTTGGCAAGGGGCGACACAGCAGGCTTATAAAGCCCTCCCTTTACGTGGGGGCCAGTGGTGTTATCCGAGCCGCACGGCTAAGATAAGCGCCGTTGGCTATCGGGTAATTGTTAAGGAGCTCGCAATGCAGGACCAGCCTTCTGCTGATCAGGAAACGGCAGCGTTAAAACTGCCACCGCATTCATTGGAAGCGGAGCAGTCGGTGTTAGGCGGGCTCATGCTGGACAACCAGGCGTGGGACAACGTCTCCGAGCGTCTGGTGGCCGACGATTTTTACCGCTATGAACACCGGCTGGTGTTCAATGTGATGACACATCTGGCCGAATCGGGCCAGCCGCTGGACGTCGTGACCCTTTCCGAGGCGCTGGAAGCCCGCGACCAGCTGGATACGGTGGGCGGGCTGAGTTTCCTGGCCGAGCTGGCGCGCAACACACCTTCGGCCAGCAACATACGCGCCTATGCCGATATTGTCCGTGAGCGTGCCACGCTGCGTAAGCTCATTCGGGCGGCCAACCAGATTGCCGAAGGGGCTTTTTCGCCTCAGGGCAGGCCCGCCGACGAGCTGCTCAACGAGGCCGAGCGGCTGGTGTTCCAGATTGCCGAAGAGCGGCCCAAGACCGGTGGCCCCATTGGCATGAGTGACCTGCTCACCAAGGCCGTGGATCGGATCGATGAGCTGTTCAACCTGAAAGGGGAAATGACCGGCCTTTCCACCGGCTTTCGTGATCTGGATGAGATGACTTCGGGCCTGCAGCCTTCCGATCTGGTCATCATTGCCGGGCGGCCCTCGATGGGCAAGACCACCTTCGCCATGAACCTGGTCGAGCATGCGGTCATTTCCAGTGACAAGCCGGTAATGGTGTTTTCCATGGAGATGCCCGCCGAATCGCTGATGCTGCGTGTGCTCTCGTCATTGGGACGTATCGATCAGACCCGCGTGCGTTCGGGTCAGTTGGAAGACGAAGATTGGCCGCGGCTGACCTCGGCGGTGAACCTGCTGAAAGACAAGCAGCTGTTCATCGATGACACGGCAGCCTTGTCACCCAATGAGATGCGCTCACGGCTACGTCGGGTGGTGCGTGAGCACGGCAATATCGCCTTGATCATGATCGACTATCTGCAGTTGATGCAGATTCCTGGCTTTAACGAAAACCGCACGGGCGAGATCTCGGAAATTTCGCGTTCGCTGAAAGGCCTGGCCAAGGAGTTCCAGTGCCCGGTGGTGGCGCTTTCCCAGCTGAACCGCTCGCTGGAGCAGCGTCCCAACAAGCGTCCAGTCATGTCGGACCTTCGCGAATCGGGCGCGATCGAGCAGGACGCAGACGTCATTGCCTTCGTGTATCGCGACGAAGTGTATAACCGCGATAACCCGGACAACCAGGGTCTGGCCGAGTTGATCATTGGTAAGCAGCGTAATGGTCCCATCGGGACGGTACACATGGCCTTCATAGGCAAATACACGCGCTTCGAAGACCTGGCGCCGGATAGTTACGGTGAAGCCTTCGGCGATTGACTTGAGGCTGAGGGGGGAGCACGTATAATGCGCTCCCCGTTGGCTGAGTCGTCTGGGTAACCCTCACTGGAAGGGCGGGATGAAAAGCGTGGGTCAATCGCATTGGTAGATAGACAGGAGTAACGCATGGCAGGTGGTTTTAGGCGCGGTAACCGTAAGCGGCTTCCCAAGCTGGAAGGTCGGGGTGAGCTCCAGTCGTTAGAGCGTGAAGGTCCCTTCAAAGAGTGGTTGGGCATGCCCGATCTCTACCGCTACCACTTGGTAGTGGAAGGGGAGCAGTACAGCTACCAGACAGAAGATGCGGAATTACCTGTCACCATTGGCGACAAGGTCGTGTTCCGTTACAAGGAAACCAAAGGGGGCAACTGGATCGATCGCAACTCGCTTGGCAAGGCCATCGACCCCTCGGAGTATCAGTAATACGACACACATCTTGACGTTTCGGTCAGGAACTCTTTTCTGTTATTGCCCTCTTAGGGGGATAGTGCCAAGGTAATACTATTGTCATGGGGCAAAGGTATGCTGTGCTCCATGGCGATGACCAATAACAGGAGGGAACCATGGAACTTAAAGAGCTTAAACAGTTCGTCGAACGTCATGACAATTTTGAAATCCGGGTAATCACGCATTCGGGCAGCCGTTTCTATCAGGTCGAGCTCGAAGACGTCGAGGGTGAGCGTCATATGCTGACCCAGCGTGGCAAGCCTATGCTGTTTCGAGCGCTGGATGATGTGTACCTCGAACTCAAGCGGGCCGGTATCCACCGGGCTTACCTCGTTCAGCACGTGCCTCAGGATGAAGTCATTGGTCGCGACGCCCACTACAGCGCGCCGCTGACCTCGCGTATGCCGCTGGTATTCTGACGCCCAGGCATCACTGATTGCGCGAGCGTGACCCGCATTTTTCCCACCATTGGCCCAGCCGAATTCGGCGACGGGCAAAGAAACGATAGCCTGCATCCATGACGGCGCGCAGGCCAGGCAAGCAAGACAGTCTTACCAGCCGCCTGTAGCCCAACACGGCATACAGGGCCCGGCTGGCATCCATCCCGACATACCAATTTCCCTGCTGATCCTGAAGATGCAGTTGCCCCATCATGGCTTCGAAGCTGAGCCCCAATGCGCCGGGGTCGAAATCCTCGTGCTGAATATCGACCAGACGAATGCGCTGCTGGTGTCGGTGTTTGGCCAGCCAGGCCACTTCGACGCGACAAAAGGGGCAGTGTCCATCGTGGTAGAGCGTGACCGGTGGTTCGGCATGCAGCGTGGCGAAACGGCTCATGAGGAGCGCTCCTCGTGGGTGTACCCTTGGGTGTGAGCGGCTTGCCCGTAATCGGCGGCAGTGGGGAGCGATGCCAGGAACTGCTCTGCCTGCTGGCGCATGGCGTCGCGTTTTTCCTCTTTCATGCGTGCCAGCGAGCCGTAGATCAGTTTCATGCGTGGATTCCGATTGAGCTGTTCGGCATGGGTCTCCAGAAAATGCCAGTAGAGACTGTTGAGCGGGCAGGCCTTGGGGCCGGTGACCTGCTTGGGGGAGTAGCGACAGTGCTGGCAGTGGTCGGACATCTTGTCGATGTATTTGCCGGAAGCGCAGTAGGGCTTGGAGCCCATCAAGCCGCCGTCCGCGTGCAGCACCATACCCAAGGTGTTGGGTAGCTCGACCCACTCGCAGGCGTCGGCGTAAACGGCCAGGTACCAGTCGCACAGCGCCTCTGGCTTGACCCCGCAGAGCAGGGCGAAGTTGCCCGTGACCATCAGGCGCTGAATATGATGCGCGTAGCTGTGGTCGATGGTCATCTGGATGGCGCGTTGCAGGCAGCGCATGTCGGTCTTCGCATCCCAGTAGAAGGCGGGCAAGTCGCGCTGAAAACCCAGCTGGTTCTCACGTTTGTAATCCGGCATGCGCGTCCAGTAGAGGCCGCGCACGTACTCACGCCACCCGAGAATCTGCCGTATGAACCCTTCCACGGCGTTGATCGGTGCCTTGCCTGCCTGATATTGCGCAGCCGCTTCTTCGCATACTTCGAAGGGCGTGAGCAGGCCAATGTTCATGGCAGCAGAGAGGCGCGAGTGGTACAGGTAGGGTGACTGGTCGCTGATGGCATCCTGATAGCGGCCAAAGTCGGCCAGCCCGTGGGTGATGAAGTGCTTCAGGTCTACCAGTGCTTGACGTCGGGTGACCGGCAAGTTGAAGGTCTCGATCTCGCCCATGTGCTCGGGGAACCACTCGGCGGCATTGGCCAGCGCTTCCTTAGTGATTTCATCCTGCCCGTGCATGGGCAGTTGGGGGAAGCTCAGCTCAGGCTGTAAGGGTTCTCTGTTATCGTGGTCGAAATTCCACTGTCCGCCCATGGGGGCGTCGCCTTCCATCAGTAGCCTGGTACGTTTACGCTGTTCCCGGTAGAAGTATTCGAGGCGGATTTGCTTACGCCCCTTGGCCCATTGGGCAAAGTCGTCTGGGGTGGTGAAGAAGCGGTCGTCTTCCAGGATTTTCCAGGGCAGTGAAGCGGCCTGACGCTGCTGCATGGCGTTCCACAGCCGCCACTCGCCGGGGCGCGTCACACGAATTTCATCGCACTGGTACTGTCTTGCCAGCCGCTCGGCTTCATCGATCAATGATTGGGTGTTATCCGCATCGTCCATGCGGCTGTAATGAACGTTGAAGCCTTGGTCGCGCAGTTGTTGGGCAAAATGTCGCATGGCGGCCAGAAAGAGGCCGATCTTGTGTATATGGTGAGGGACGTAGCGTGCTTCTTCAGCGACCTCACAGAACGCCACTACTGCGCCTTCAGAGGCCTGGCGAAGTGTCGGAAGCGACGGGCTAAGCTGGTCGCCCAGAATGAGTAGCAAAGGCTTGGACATGGGTTGGCCTACAGTTATACAAATTATGTTGATAGTATAACTTTATCCCGCGTCTTTGCTGAAAAGTGATAAGATTTAGACCATTGTGAATGATCGACAGCCCCCAGGAGTAAGTGAGATGGCCGACAGCGTTGTAAAGGATCAACCAGGTGAAGGGCGCTTGGCCCACGCGCCAAGCAGTCATCCTCCGGTTGCCCCCGCCAAGGTGGGCGTGGTGCTGGCCAATCTGGGGACTCCCGATGCGACTGACTACTGGTCCATGCGGCGCTATCTCAACGAATTCCTGTCGGATAAGCGGGTCGTGGACTATGCGGGTTGGAAATGGCAGCCGCTGCTGCAGCTCATCATTCTGACCAAGCGCCCCTTTACGTCGGGCCATGCCTACAAAAGCATCTGGAACACCGAAAAAGACGAGAGCCCGTTGCTGACCATTACCCGTGCACAAACGGAAAAGATGACCGCCCGGCTGAAAGCGCTGTATGGCGACAGTGTCGAGGTCGATTTCTGCATGCGCTATGGCAACCCTTCCACGGAAAGCGTGCTGAATCGCATGAAAGAGAAGGGCTGCGAACGCATCGTATTCTTCCCCCTCTACCCGCAGTACGGCTCGCCCACCACGGCTACTGCCAACGATCAGGCCTTTCGCACGCTGATGAAGATGAAGTGGCAGCCCTACCTGCGTACGGTGCCGGCCTACTTTGAACATCCGGCTTACATCCAGGCGCTGGCCAACTCGGTGCAAGAGGCGTACGACGGCTTTGAAAGCCGTCCCACCAAGCTCGTGGCCAGCTACCACGGTGTGCCGGAACGCTATCTGATGGAAGGCGACCCCTACCACTGCCAGTGCCAGAAAACCACGCGCTTGATGCGTGAGCGTCTGGGGTTGAGCAAGGAGGAGGTCGATACCGCCTTCCAGTCACAGTTTGGCCCGGAAAAGTGGGTAGGCCCGCAAACCGTGGACCATGTGGCCGAGCTGGCCAGGCAGGGCCACAAGCACATTGCCATTCTGTCACCTGCCTTCTCCTCCGACTGTGTGGAAACCCTCGAAGAGATCAAGGAGGAAATTCACGACAGCTTCATGGAGGCCGGTGGCGAGACGTTCAGCTATATTCCTTGCCTGAATGATCGCGATGACCATATCGATGCCCTGTTGGCCGTGGTCAACAATGAGCTGTTGGGCTGGTTGCCCGTGCCCGCTCAGTAAGATTTCTGCTCGCGCTGACGCCGCTTTGGCCACTGGCCGAGCGGCTTTTTTATGCCAGCGAGGTGGCTGGAGTTTTTCGAAGGGCTGGTATAAGGTTTGTGCATATAAAATCACATTTATTCAACGTTTAAGCGGCACATGTCGTACCATGCGCCGCTCACGGGAATAGTTTGCGCTTATTTTAGGGAGAGAACGCCGGATGCAATTTGCCGTTTTAATAGGCTTCGTGCTGGCAGCGTCGTCACCGCTGCTCAACCTCTGGTGTAGGGAACGAACCAGTTTGGTGCTTGCGCTGTTTCCAGCGCTGATGGCCGCGTGGCTGATTGGCCAAGCGCCGGTGGTGCTGACTGAAGGGCCGCAACTGCTGGAGTGGGCGTGGGTGCCCTCGCTGGGGATCAGCCTGAGCTTTTTGCTGGATGGCCTGTCGCTGCTGTTTGGCCTGCTGATTTCCGTCATCGGTACTTGCGTACTGATCTATGCTGGCGGGTACTTGAAAGGCCATCCGGATATTGCCCGCTTCCATCTGGCGCTGGTGGCCTTCATGGCCTCCATGATGGGGCTGGTCATGGCCGATGGCCTGTTGACCCTGTTCGTGTTCTGGGAACTGACCAGTATCACCTCGTATCTGTTGATCGGCTTCAACCATAACGATATCGAGGCCAGAAAGTCGGCTCGCCAGGGCTTGTTCGTGACCGTTTCCGGTGGCCTTGCGCTGATGGCGGGACTGGTCCTGCTGGGTGTGGCCAGCGGCAGCTGGTCGCTGAGCGAGATTCTGCAGTCCGACGACAACCTGCGCGAGCATGCGCTCTATACGCCCATGTTGATCTGCCTGCTGCTCGGGGCGTTCACCAAGTCGGCGCAGTTCCCGTTTCATTTCTGGCTGCCGAATGCCATGGCGGCGCCAACGCCGGTCTCGGCTTACCTGCACTCGGCCACCATGGTCAAGGCGGGTATCTACCTGCTGGCGCGCCTGCAGCCCGAACTGGGCGGTACCGGCATGTGGGTGGGCATTCTCTCGGTGGTGGGTGCGACCACCATGCTGACGGGCGCCTTCCTGGCGATCCACCACACCAATATCAAGAAGCTGCTGGCCTACTCGACGATCATGGCGCTGGGCACCTTGACCATGCTGCTGGGCATTGGCTCCGACTATGCCATGACGGCGTTCGTCACCTTCCTGCTGGCGCACTCCATGTACAAAGGCGCGCTCTTCATGGTGGCGGGTATTCTGGACCATGAAACGGGTACCAAGGATGTCACGGCCATGGGGGGCTTGCGGAGAGCCATGCCCGTGACGGCGACGATTGCCTTCGTGGCGGCGCTGTCGTTGGCCGGGGTTCCACCGCTGTTCGGTTTCATTGGCAAGGAGCTGATGCTGGAGGCTGCCTTGGGCGCCGACAGCGTGCGTCTGATGCTGGTGCTGTTTGCGTTCTTCTCGGCCATTCTGACCATTGCCGTGGCGGCCATCATTGCGCTGCGCCCTTTCTTTGGCGCGCAGCATGCCACTCCCAAGGTCGCCCATGAAGCGCCGTTTAGCATGCTGTTGGGGCCTGCACTGCTGGCCTGCGGCTCGCTACTGCTGGGGCTGGCGCCCGCGCTGCTGGGGGTGGATGCACTGCTGACCGCTGCGGCCACTTCGGTAGTGGGCGATGCGCTGACGGTTACCCTGTCGCTGTGGCACGGTATCAACGTGGCGTTGATCATGTCGCTGGTGAGCATGGCGCTGGGCTTTTTGCTGTTCAAGCGTTGGGACGAGGTGCGCAGCCATTTGGCGCGATTGGCACCGGTCATGCGCTATGGGCCGGAAGCAGGCTATGAAGGCTTCATGAATGGCGTCGTACGCTTCTCCGAGTGGCAGACCCATATTCTGCAGAATGGCTACATGCGTAATTACATTCTGGTGATGCTGGTGGTGTTGATCGGCCTGGTCGGTAATTCGATTCTGCTGCGCCACTCGCCCCAGCTGGCGCTGACGCTGGACGTACGTTTTCATGAAATCATCGTGGTCGGTACCATGGCCATGGGGGCAATTTTTGCCACCATCTCGCGCTCGCGCCTGGGAGCCGTGGTGTCGGTTGGCATCATGGGCTTCTCGATTGCGCTGATCTTCATTCTGTTCAGTGCCCCCGATCTCGGCATCACCCAGCTGCTGGTAGAGACCATGACGGTCATTCTGCTGGTGCTGGTGCTGTTTCGCTTGCCGCGTTACTCCAACCTCTCGACCAGCCTCGAGCGCGTGCGTGACGGTGCCGTGGCAGCTGCCATGGGGGTCATGATCTTCCTGTTGATCATGACGGCATGGAGCATCGACCAGTTCGAAACCATTTCCACGTACATGGTCGAGAACAGCGCACCGCTGGCTCATGGGCGCAACATCGTCAACGTGATTCTGGTGGACTACCGTGCCCTGGATACGCTGGGCGAAATGTTCGTGCTGGCGCTGGCCGCCATTGGTGTCATTGCCATGTTGAAACTGCGTCACGATGGCCCCCAGGGCAAATCAGTAGAGGCGGAGAAGAGCAGCGTCAAGGAGCCCTACGATGGTTAAGTCAGGTACGATCATTCTCAATACGGCGGCACGCTTTTTGATGCCGCTGCAACTGATGTTCTCTATTTTTCTGTTGCTGCGTGGCCATGACGAGCCCGGCGGCGGCTTCATCGCCGGGCTGGTGGCGGCGGGGGCGTTTGCGCTTTACCTGTTCGCCTTTGGTGCCAGCGCCACCCGAGAAGTGCTGCGCATGGTCGACCCCCGCGACCTGGTCGGGGCGGGGCTGCTGTTGGGCATGATCTCGGTGGTGCCCGCCTGGTTCATGGGTGAGCCCTTCTTGACCGCACAGTGGTGGACGATTCCCGGTATCGAGTTCAAGGCCTCTACGCCGCTGATCTTCGACGTGGGCGTCTATCTGGCGGTGTTGGGTTCCGTCATGGGCATGGTCATGGCGTTGATGGAGGTGGACAAGGATGAGCCTTGAGCTGCATACCCCGGATAACACAGGAGGCTCCCCATGGAACCGTTAATGGCCCTGGCGATTGGTTTGCTGTACGCCACTGCCGTATTCATGATGCTGCGACGTTCGATCGTCAAGCTGGTGATCGGTTTGCTGCTGCTTTCCAACGGCGCCAACTTGTTGATTTTTACCACCGCAGGCATGACCCGTGGCGCACCCCCTCTGATTCCCGAGGGCATGCTGCAGCCATTGGGGCCCGTGGCTGACCCGCTGCCCCAGGCAGTGGTGCTGACCGCCATCGTCATCGCGTTTGGCGTGCTGGCGTTTGCCGTCGTACTGATTCGCCGCGCCTATGAAATCGTCAAGGCGGATGATTTGGACAAGATGAAGGATACCGACACGTGAGGCCTGAAGTCGCACTTCCCGTTTTGTTGCCTCTGCTTTCGGGGGCAATATCGCTGCTGTTCTGGCGGTCGCGGCCCATGCAGCGTTTTGTGGCCGTTGCCGGTAACGTTGCGCTGCTGGCGGTCAGTCTCTGGCTGTTTGTCGCGGTACTGAACGACGGCTATATCACCATGCAGATGGGCAACTGGCCCGCGCCATTCGGCATTACACTGGTGGCGGACATGCTCAGTGCGGTGATGATCCTGCTGACCGGCATCATCGGTCTGGCCATGGGTATTTACTCATTGGCCACCACCGGGCGTGGCCATGAAAAATTCGGCTACTACCCGCTGATGCACCTGCTGCTGGCCGGTGTGGCCGGAGCCTTCCTGACCGGCGACATGTTCAACCTCTACGTGTGGTTCGAGGTGATGCTGGTGGCATCGTTTGCGCTGCTGATTCTGGGTGGCGAGCGTGCCCAGATGGAAGGAGCCATCAAGTATGTGACGCTGAACCTGTTGGCATCGGTGATCTTTCTGACCGCCGTCGGTCTGCTGTATGGCACGGTCGGTTCGCTGAACATGGCCGATATCGCCCTGCGCATGGACGAAGCCGAACACAGTGGCATGGTGGAAGTGCTGGCCGTGATGTTCATGGTGGCCTTTGGTATCAAGGCGGCCGCGTTTCCGCTGTTTTTCTGGCTGCCCGCGTCCTATCACACGCCGCCCGTGGCGGTATCGGCGCTGTTTGCCGGGCTGCTGACGAAGGTCGGGGTGTACTCGCTGTTCCGCGTTTTCACGCTGATCTTCGATCAGACCATGGGCTATCTCCAGGACATCATGTTGTGGGGGGCAGTCTTGACCATGGTGACCGGCGTGCTGGGGGCGGCGGCGCAGTATGAATTCCGCCGTATTCTCTCGTTTCACATCGTCAGCCAGATTGGCTACATGATTCTTGGTCTGGCGCTCTATACCCCGCTGGCCATCGCCGGTGGCGTGTTTGCGATCATGCACAACATCATCGTGAAAACGAACCTGTTCCTGATCAGTGGTATCACGCACCGCTTGCAGGGTACCTATCAGCTCAAGAAGATGGGCGGGCTTTATCGCGAGCGCCCCTGGCTTGCCGTCGCGTTCTTCATTTCGGCTTTCTCGTTGGCAGGCATACCGCCGCTGTCCGGTTTCTTCGCCAAGTTCGTACTGGTGCGAGCAGGTCTGGAAGCGGGCGCCTATGTAGCCACCGGGATTGCTTTGGCCGTGGGCTTGATGACCCTCTACTCCATGGTCAAGATCTGGAACGAAGTGTTCTGGAAAGCCTTGCCGGAAGAGAACAAGGTGCCTGCAACCCAAACGCCCACAGGCGATGATGGCCGTATGCTCAAACCGAGCCTGTGGATGATGTATCTGCCGGTGATCGTATTGGCCATGATGTCGCTGCTGGTGGGTGTTTTCGCCGAGCCCATCATGCAGGTCATGAATCAGATTGGCGATCAATTGATGAACCCGGCAGGCTACATTGAAGCCGTGCTCGGCGAGTCAGCGAATGTCATCGATGCACTGCTGGAAGCGGCAGATGCGGGCGTGGATCAGGCGAGTGAAGTTCAGGAGGAAGCTCCATGACCGGTGCAATTTGGAACTTGTTACTCGGCCTGGCCTGGGTACTGTTGAGCGGTGATTTCTCGGGCTTGAACCTGCTGGTAGGCATGGTGTTTGGTTATATTGCGCTGGTATTGATCGAGCCTCAGGTCGAGGCGCTGAAGGGATACCCTTTACGAGTGCCGCGCATCATCGGCTTCATCGGTTTCTTCATGAAAGAGCTGGTGCAGGCCAATCTACGTGTCGCGTTCGACATCCTGACGCCACCCTGGCACATGCAGCCAGGCGTCATTGCACTGCCGCTGGCGGCACGCACGGAAATGGAGATCACCATGGTGGCCAACCTGATTTCGCTGACGCCGGGTACCTTGAGTCTGGACGTCTCGGATGATCGCCGAGTGCTCTATATCCATGCCATGTTCCTGGACGATGAAGATGAGCTGAGACGCAGCCTCAAAGAGATGGAGCACCGAGCCCTGGAGTTATTTCGCTGATGGATACCGTGATTTTGATTAGCCAGGTCTTGATGGGCTGCGCCCTGATATTGACCTTTGTGCGCGTGGTGCGAGGCCCCAGCTTGCCGGACCGAGTGGTGGCGCTGGAGCTGTTTTCCACCACGGTAGTGGGGCTGGTGGGGGTGTACGCCATTCAGTCAGGTGTATCGAGCTTTCTGGATGCCGCCATCGTCATCGCGCTGATGGGCTTCTTGGCCGCCATAGGATTCGCTCGCTTTCTGGAACGTGGGGGACCGCGTGATGATTGATTTTGTCAAAGGAACGCTGGTGTTGACCGGCGCCAGCTTCATGCTGCTGGCTTCCATCGGTTTGCTGCGCCTGCCCGACTTGTTGACCCGCATGCATGCCACTACCAAGGCCGCCGCGCTGGGCGTTATCTTGATCATGCTGGCGGCGGCCATGCACTTTGCCGAAGTAGGGGTGGTCGCACGTGCGTTCGCGATCATCGTCTTTATTTTGATCACAGCGCCCATTGCCGCTCACGTGATTGGCAGGGCGGGTTACTTCGTGGGCTCCCGTCTATGGAGCGGTACGGTGAAGGACGAGCTCAGGCCCAATTATGATCCGCTCACCCATGAATTGAAGAGTGGGCTGGAAACCGAGGAAAACGCCAAACGTCAACCTCGACCAACAGACCCTGATTGACAGCTAATCAACGAGTTAGCTAAAGGCCACCTTCGGGTGGCTTTTTTTATGGCTGTGCCAACGGAGGGCTGTCTTTTACGCAATGCGTGTAGCGGCACACTATGCTCGCCAAATTATATACAATATATGTACTGTATAAGATATAGTGTCCATGTATGAAAGCGTGGCGCGGTGATTGACGCGTAGCGAGATGGACAGATGAGACGAAAACAAGACCTACCGGAAAAAGACTGCGTTCAATGCCTGCGCCCATTTACTTGGCGGAAAAAATGGGCGCGCTGTTGGGAGGAAGTGCGTTTTTGCAGCGAACGTTGCCGACGCGAAGCCAGACAGCACAGCACGCCGAGGAGGCACGAGCATGAACAGCACGACTGATATTGTCTGGCTACAGGATAATCTCCGTGTAGCGGACAACCCCTTGTTACATTTCACATCCGCCCCTGATCAACTGGTTTGCCTTTATGTACTGGACCGCGCATGGTTGCGCTCCAACATATCAGGCGAAGAGACTTGCCGCCTTGGCCCGGCGCGCCTGCGTTTCTTGTGGCAAAGCCTGATGGAGCTGCGAGGCGAGCTGCTGCAATTAGGCAGCGATCTGCTGGTACGTATCGGTCACCCTGCCGAAGAGGTGGTGGCCATGGCCACGCGTCTCAATGCTCGACAAGTGTTGGTTGCCGAGCACTCAGGCTGCGAAGAGCGTGCCCACATCGATCAAGTGGCCGAGTCGCTGCCCGAGTATTGTTCACTGGTGCGTTCCGATAGCGGTTATCTGATTGACGCCTCGGCGCTGCCGTTTACGCTGGAAGATTTGCCCGCCAGCTTTTCGGCGTTTCGTCGCCATGTGGAAAAGCATTGCGAGATCCCCGAGCCGCTGAGCATGCCAGTGACGCTGCCTGGGTGGCCAGACGACGCCCCCCGTGGCTTCCCGCCGCTCAAGGATGTGTGTCAGCAGAGCGCGGCCTGGCAGCCAGACAAGCGCCAAGGCTTTGTATTCGTAGGCGGTGAATCTGCCGCCCGAGACCGGCTGCAGCACTATCTGTGGCGGCAGAACGGCGCTGAGTCTTACAAGAAGACCCGCAATGGCTTGCTGGGCGCCAATTTTTCGACGCGGTTTTCGCCTTGGCTGGCCAGAGGCTGCCTCTCTGCTCGGCAAATACATCGTGAGGTCAAGGCTTGGGAAGCCATCAACGGTAGCTGCGAGTCCAGCTACTGGATCGTGTTCGAGCTGTTGTGGCGTGACTATTTCCATCGTGCCGCGCAATTGGAAGGGGCCACGTTATTTGGTCGCGAGCAACTCCCCGTACCCAGCGAGGCGTTCAATCGCTGGCGTGATGGCAAGACAGGGGTCCCGTTCATCGATGCGGCGATGGTCGAGCTCAAAGGGACCGGATGGATATCCAACCGCGCACGGCAGAACGTGGCCAGTTTTCTGGTCAAGGACCTGGGCGTTGATTGGCGCTTGGGCGCTGGCTGGTTCGAGCATTGCCTGATCGATTACGACGTGGCCAGTAATTGGGGTAATTGGCGCTACATTGCCGGAGTAGGGCGAGACCCTCGGCAAGACCGCTATTTCAATGTGCTGAAGCAGGCGGGGCATTACGACCCCAAAGGTCTCTATGTCGCATACTGGCTGCCCGCCCTCGAGTCCTTGCCCTTTGGCCTCGAACGGCACCAGCCCTGGCGAGTCGCGCCTTCCAGATTCGATGCGCCTTGTGTGCTGCCCAGTGAATGGCACCGCTGGCTGATTTCTGCCGAAGAGTTCGAGGAGACCGATGAGTAAGGAAGCAGGACGCGTCATGAACGAATGTCGATTGGCATGGGGCTTGGGTCTGGCCGGGCTGATCCCGTTCATTGCGGCGAGTGGCGCAGCATGGTGGGCGCCTACCGCCTGGCAGGTCACGGCGATTTACGGGTTTACTTACTACAGTGCGGTGATTCTGTCGTTTCTGGGTGGCGTTCATTGGGGCAGTGCGCTGCAGGTCTCGCGGCTGGGTAACGGCAGGCGCCTGCTGCTGGCCATGGTGCCTAGCCTGATTGCCTGGCCTGCGCTGATGTTCGATGTGGTGACGGGGCTATGGGTGCTGTTGGCAGGCTTTGTGCTCATTGGTCTTTACGATGTCAGCCGCGATGGCCGTGAAGGATTTCCTCGCTGGTACACAGGGTTACGCTGTGTGCTGACCGGTATCGTGGGGGCTGCCCACCTGGTGGTGCTGTGGCGGCTCATGGCCTGAGGCTGGTATCAGACCCGTTTCTGAGCCATTATCACAGCCACGCCAAGGACAGCCATGAGACGATGACATGTTATTGAAATCCAAAGCATCACCCGCTTTCGCGCCCACCTTCAAGCCAGCCTTGATACTGGCAACGATGCTGGCTTTGGGGGGGCAATCTGCCCAAGCCAGCCCTCAACTGATGACCGAAGTCGATGCGAGGGCCGCCGAGCAGGTTCAATATGCCAGCTTCAACCAGTGGCTGAGTGATTTCCGCCGTTACGCCGCCAATCAAGGGATCAGTGAAGCTACTCTGGCCAAAGCGCTGGACGGTGTGCGTTATCGCGAGCGCGTGATCGAGCTGGATCGTTATCAGCCCGAGTTCGTCAGGCCCATCTGGCAATACCTCGATAGCGCAGTGTCCAGTACGCGCATTGCCAATGGTCGTGAAAAGTATGCCCAGCATCGCGATACTGCTCAACAGATGCAGCAGCGCTATGGGGTGCCTGCCGAAATCATCGTTGCCATCTGGGGTGTCGAGAGTAATTACGGCAGCAACTTTGGTGACTTTTCGACGCTGGAGTCACTCGCCACCCTGGCCTACGACGGCCGTCGCCGTGATTTTGCCCGCGGAGAGCTTCTGGCAGCGCTGCGTATCATCGATCAGGGAGATATCGCCGCCGATGAGATGCGCGGCTCCTGGGCCGGGGCCATGGGGCATACTCAGTTCATCCCCAGCAGCTTCGAAGCCTATGCGGTGGACGGCGACAACGATGGACGGCGTGACATCTGGGGCAGTATTCCCGATGTCATGGCCTCGACGGCCAACTACCTGGCCCGCGCCGGTTGGCAAGCAGGCCAGCCCTGGGGAGCCGAAGTGGTGCTGCCTGATGCGTTCGACTACTCGCAAACCGAGCGTTTGAGCTCGGCCCAATGGGCCGCGCAGGGCGTACGAGCAGTGAATGGCGATTTGCCTGCTTTCGATAGCGCTGCCGTCATCGTGCCAGCAGGCGCCAGTGGCCCAGCATTCATCGTAGGCCCCAACTTCCGTGCCATTTTGCGCTACAACAATGCGACCAGCTATGCGTTGGCGGTGGCGACATTGGCCGATGCCATTGCCGGGCGTCAGGGCATTACTCAGTCCTGGCCCACTCATGAGGCACCTTTGTCGCGCGACGATGTCAGAACGCTGCAACAGCGGTTGAACAACGCCGGTTATTCGGTGGGCACCGCCGATGGCATCATGGGACCCAATACCCAGGCAGGTGTGCGAGCCTTCCAACGTGATCAAGGGCTGGTGCCAGATGGCTTTGCCACTCAATCGCTGCTCGAGCGACTGCCATAATTCCATTACCCCTTTAATCCAACTATCAAGGATGCGTTGCGATGGTGAATAGACTGCGAAAGGCCATGGGCATGACGGCTCTGGCGAGTGTGCTGATGGCGAGTGCCAGCGTACAGGCTGAGGACAAGGTGTTCGGCTGGGTGGAGAATGCGTTCATCGAGCCTTGGGGCATTGGCGTCAAGGCCAAACTGGACAGCGGTGCGCTGACCTCGTCGCTGGACGCCCGTGACATCGAGATTTTCGAGAAGGATGGCGAAGACTGGGTGCGCTTTCGCTTAAAGCTGGAGGATCAGGCCAGCGGTGAGACCTTCAGCGACGAAATCGAACGTCCGCTTTATCGTGAGCAAACCGTGCGCGGCGCCGGTGGGCGCGATGAACGCCCCGTGGTGCTGATGGATGTGTGCATGGGCGACACCATCTATGAAGAGCAGTTCAGCCTGCGCGACCGTGAAGAAATGATTTACCCGCTGCTGCTGGGGCGTCGCACGATCAGCCACCTTGGATTGCTGGATGTGCGCAGAACGTTCCTGCAGACACCGGAGTGTGGGGAGAATGCCGAGTACGTTCCCCACGACCCCGAAGACGATCAAACCTGATCAATAGGGTGAGTCAGAACAGCCGTGCCAGCAGCGCCGTCACGGCGGTTTCTACTCTCAGGATGCGCGGGCCCAGGTGCATGCCCTCGCATCCTGTTGCCAGCAGTTGCTCGACTTCCCATTCGATAAAACCACCCTCTGGCCCCACGAAAAGTGCACAGGGCTCGTCGATGCCGCGTGGGCAGGCGTCGGGCATGCCGGGGTGAGCAACGAGCCCCCGTCGCTCGTGTAGTACGCCGTTCAGGTGATCTTCCAGAAAAGGGCGAAAGCCCTTGCACAGCGTGACCTGCGGGAGCTGCGTGTCGCGTGCCTGCTCCAACCCGAGCAGGAGATGCTGGTGCACCTTTTCTGGGCGTAGCTCCGGCGATTGCCAGTAGCTTTTCTCCACACGCTGGGTGTGCAGTAGGGTAATCTGTTTCACGCCTAGCGCAGTGACATGTTCCAGCGTGCGGGCCAGCATGCGCGGGCGCGGCAAGGCCAGCACCAGATGCACCGGTAGCGGGGGCGGTGGAGGCGTTTCCAGCGGGCCCAGGTGGAAGGTGGCAACGCTGTCGCTCAGCTCGATCAGCTCGGCCTTGCCCATGTTGCCTCCCTGAACGCCCACGCTCAGTTGGTCCCCCGGCTGGGCGCGATGTACGTCGCGCAGATGCGTCAGGCGGCGGGTGTCGGTCAGGTGGGCTCGTTGGCCGTTCACCTCACTGGGGTCGAGCAAAATCAGATTCATGATGGTCGTCTATTAGTCGTGGGCAGGCCGCGCATCGCGGCACTAATCCGTTAAGCTGGCTTGCATGGGCGTGTGTTGCAGGCACAATAGCAGCCATGGCGACAAAAGCCTTTATCGCGTTTAAGGAGATACGCTGTGCGCGTCATTCGTAAATATGCCAACCGCAGGTTGTACGACACACAACAAAGCCGCTACGTGACGCTGGAAGATTTGCGCCGTCTGATCATCGACGAAGAGCCTTTTCGTGTCGAAGATGCCAAAAGTGGCGAAGACCTCACGCGCACGATTCTACTGTCGATCATTATCGAACAGGAGCAGGCCGATAGTGAAGCGGAAGTGTTCTCCAACGACCTGCTGGCCCAGTTGATTCGCGTGTATGACATGTCGTCACCGCTGCCTCTGGCGCGCTATCTGGAACAGGGCACCCAGCTGATGCTGGAGCAGCAGAAGCGCCTCCAGAGCCAGTGGCAGCAGGCCATGCGGCATACGCCCATGGAGTTCATGCGTGAACTGGCCGAGGAGAACATGCGCTTTTGGCAGAACACGCTCAACCAGCCTTCCACCAAGGAAGACGACGACCCAACGGATGGCAAGCCTTAGCTTCACAACAGCGCTGGGTTTCAGACAGCGCTTGGCGCCCCGCTAGCGGCTGCGTTATGGCATAATGCGCCCATCGATGCTCTCCTGTTTTGAGAAGGATACCCATGAAAGTTTTGATGATCGGTGGCGGTGGTCGTGAACATGCCCTTGCCTGGAAGCTTGCCCAATCCCCCCAGGTCGAGCAGGTGTTCGTAGCGCCTGGTAATGCAGGCACGGCCACGGAGCCCAAGCTGAGCAATGTGGCCATAGCCGCAACCGACCTGCCGGCACTGGTGGCGTTTGCTCAGCAAGAGCAGATCGCCCTGACGGTCGTTGGCCCGGAAGCGCCGCTGGTGGAAGGGGTGGTCGATCAATTTCAGGCAGCGGGCCTGACCATCTTTGGCCCTACCCAGGGGGCTGCTCAGTTGGAAGGCTCCAAGTCCTTCACCAAGGACTTCCTGGCCCGCCACGCTATTCCCACCGCCGACTACCAGACCTTCACGGCGGTCGAGCCAGCGCTTGACTACCTAGCCCGCATGGGTGCGCCCATCGTCATCAAGGCCGATGGCCTGGCCGCCGGCAAGGGCGTGATCGTGGCCATGAGCGAAGCCGAAGCCGAAGCCGCCATTCGCGATATGCTGGAAGCCAACGCCTTTGGCGATGCCGGTGCCCGGGTCGTCATCGAAGAGTTTCTGGACGGCGAAGAAGCCAGCTTCATTGTCATGGTCGACGGTGAACATGTCGTCCCCATGGCCACCAGTCAGGATCACAAGCGTGCCTACGATGGTGATACCGGCCCCAATACCGGCGGCATGGGGGCTTACTCACCGGCGCCTGTGGTCACGCCCGAGGTGGATGCCCGCATCATGGAGCAGGTGATCCTGCCTACCGTACGAGGCATGGCTGAAGAGGGCAATGCGTACACGGGCTTCCTGTATGCCGGTTTGATGATCGACGCTGCGGGCCAACCCAAAGTGATCGAATACAACTGCCGCTTTGGTGACCCGGAAACCCAGCCCATCATGATGCGTCTGGTGTCGGATCTGGCGGAGCTTTGTCTGGCGGGTGCCAAAGGCGAGCTGGCAGGCAAGCAGTGTGAATGGGACAGCCGTGCGGCGGTGGGCGTGGTCATGGCGGCGGGCGGTTATCCCGGCAGCTATCGCAAAGGCGATGTGATTCACGGTCTGACCGATGCCGAGCAGGCCCAGTGCAAGGTGTTCCACGCCGGCACTGCCCTGACCGATGAAGGCGAAATCGCCACGGCCGGTGGGCGCGTGCTGTGTGTCACGGCGCTGGGCGACAGCGTATCGGCTGCTCAGCAGCAGGCCTATCAGGGGGTCAAGGCCATCCAGTGGGAAGGTGCCGAGTTCCGCCGTGACATCGCCTTCCGCGCCATTGCCCGGGAAGTGAATCACTAACGACCCCTTTCGTCACCCAAGCAGGAGAGCCGTCATGGAACGCGTTGCTATCGAATTTCCCGCAGACGCGGTGATCCACCGCCATACCCTCTCGGTGCGGGTGACCGACATGAACTACGGCCGCCACCTGGGGCATGATGCCCTGGTGTCGCTGCTGCATGAAGCCAGGGCACAAGCACTGGGTAGCCTGCACTTGCCCGAGTGGGATATGGGCGGCTATCCCAGCGTCGTGGTGGACCTGGCGATACAGTATCAGCAGGAAGCGCGCTTCCCGGAGGTGCTGGTTATCGAGACGGCGGTGCCTGAACCTCAGGGCAAGGCATTGACCGTCTATCAGCGTGTCTTGAAGGAAGGCAGCGAGACCGTGGTCGCCACGGCCCGAATCAACAAGCTGCTGCTGGATCTGGGGGCTGGCAAGCCGGTGCCCATTCCTGACGCGGTGAAGCAGACACTCGCCGAGGCAAGGGGGAGCTGATGTCCCGAGAGTACCCCATCATTGCCGTCACCGGCTCCTCCGGGGCTGGCACCACGACGGTGCGTCGCAGCTTCGAGCGCATGTTCCTGAGAGAAGACGTCCACGCGGCCATGGTGGATGGCGATGCCTTCCATCGCTATACCCGCGATGACCTCAAGCGCATCTTCCGCGAAGAGCCCGAGCGCAAGGATGAGCTTTCTCACTTTGCCGTCGAGGCCAACTTGCTGGATCGTCTGGAAAGCCTGTTCGTCGAGTACGGTGAACACGGCACTGGCACCTATCGGCACTACATCCATGCAGAGGACAAGCAGAAGATCGAAGCCGGTTACCGAGTGGGCACCTTTACCGAATGGCAGGCACTGCCCTGTGGCACCGACCTGCTGTTTTATGAAGGGCTGCACGGCGGGTTGGTGACTCAGGAGTACGACATTGCCCGGCACGTGGATTTGCTGGTGGGCGTTGCGCCGACCATGAACCTGGAGTGGATTCAGAAGATCGATCGTGACACCAAGCTGCGTGGCTATTCCCAGGAAGCGGTCATCGACACCATTCTGGGGCGCATGGACGATTACGTGCGCTATATCCAGCCGCAGTTTTCGCGTACCCATATCAACTTTCAGCGCGTGCCTACCGTCGACACCTCCAACCCCTTCGAGGTGCAGGATATCCCCACCGATGCCGAGTCTTTCGTGGTGATTCGCTTTCGCGACCCCTCGACCGTGGATTTCCCCTGGCTGCTGGCCATGATCAAGGATGCGTTCATGACGCGGCCCCACACGCTGGTGGTGCCCGGTGCACGCATGTCGTTGGCGATGGAGTTGATCCTCGCCCCGTTGGTTCGCCACCTGCTGGCTCAGCGCCGTTTCCGATAGGCGCGTTTAGCCAGCTCTTTTGACAATAACGCGCCACACCAAGGAGGCTGCGATGGAGTGCCTGTTTTGTAAAATCATCAACCGCGAGATTCCTGCGGATATCGTCTTCGAAGACGAGCATGTGCTTGCCTTTAACGATATTAGCCCTCAGGCGCCTACGCATCAGCTCATCATCCCTAAAAAGCACATTGCCACGCTCAATGACATTGCGCCTGACGACCTGCCGGTGATCGGCCGCTTGCAATATACCGCTGCCCAGTTGGCCAAACAGCAGGGGTTTGCCGAGGACGGCTATCGGGTGGTCATGAACTGTAACGAAATGGGCGGGCAGACGGTCTACCACATCCATATGCACCTGATGGGCGGGCGTCAGTTCACTTGGCCTGCAGGCTAAGTCTAACGCGGGAGGCTCGCTTTGGCGGGCTAAGGGCGCCGTCATGCGCCCTGGCAAAGTCAGCCATCGCGAGCTGAAGCTCCCTCCCACACCCGCCCTGAAAGGCACTGGTGGGAGGTCGCTTTAGCGGGCGAAAGGCGCCTGCGGTCAGGCGTCGATGCGCTTGTACTTCATGCGCTTCGGCGTGTCGTTGCCGACTCGTTTCTTGTGATCTTCTTCGTATTCCGTGTAATTGCCGTCGAAGAACACCACTTCCGAGTCGCCCTCGAAGGCCAGGATGTGCGTGGCGATACGATCCAGGAACCAACGGTCGTGGGAGATCACCATGGCGCAGCCGGGGAAGGCCAGCAGCGCTTCTTCCAAGGCGCGCAGCGTCTCGATGTCCAGGTCGTTGGACGGTTCGTCCAGCAGCAATACGTTGGCACCCTGCTTGAGGGTTTGCGCCAGCTGCAGGCGCCCGCGCTCACCGCCCGATAGCTCGTCCAGGCGCTTCTGCTGGTCGTTGCCCTTGAAGTTGAAGCGACCCACGTAGGCACGCGAAGAGACTTCATAGCCGTTGATGTTGAGAATGTCCTGGCCGTCGGACACCGCTTCCCAGACCGTCTGCTTGTCATCCAGCGCATCGCGCAACTGCTCGACGTAGGCGATATCCACGGTTTCACCGATTACCACGTCGCCCGCATCCGGCTGCTCCTTGCCGGTGACCAGCTTGAACAGCGTCGATTTACCCGCGCCGTTACCGCCGACGATGCCGACAATGGCACCCTGGGGAATGGTGAAGGAGAGGTCCTGGTAGAGAAGCTTGTCATCGAAACGCTTGGTGACGTTGTGGAATTCGATGACCTTGTCACCCAGGCGCGGGCCAGGCGGAATGTAGATTTCGTTGGTTTCGTTGCGCTTCTGGTAGTCGCCGGACTGCATCTCTTCAAAGCGATTGAGACGTGCCTTGCTTTTGGCCTGACGGCCTTTGGCGTTGCTGCGTACCCACTCCAGCTCCTGCTTGATGGCCTTCTGGCGCGAGGCTTCCTGCTTGGCTTCCTGGGTCAGGCGCTGCTCTTTCTGCTCCAGCCACTGCGAGTAGTTGCCCTCGAAGGGGATACCCTGGCCGCGGTCCAGCTCGAGAATCCAGCCCGCCACGTTGTCCAGGAAGTAACGGTCGTGAGTGATGGCCACGACGGTGCCGTTGTAGTCGTGCAGGAAGCGCTCCAGCCAGGCCACCGATTCCGCATCCAGGTGGTTGGTAGGCTCGTCCAGCAGCAGCATGTCCGGGCTGGACAGCAGCAGGCGACAGAGGGCAACACGGCGGCGCTCACCCCCGGAAAGGTTACCTACCTTGGCGTCCCAGGGCGGCAGACGCAGCGCTTCGGCGGCCACTTCCAGCTTACGCTCGATGTTATGGGCGTCGGCGGCTTCGATGATGTTTTCGAGCCGCGCCTGTTCGCTGGCGAGGGCATCGAAGTCTGCATCCGGTTCTGCGTAAGCGGCGTAAACGGCATCCAGTTTCTGCTGAGCTTCCTTGAGGGCACCCAGCGCTTCCTCGACGGTATCCCGGACGTTTTTCTCGTCGTCCAACTGCGGCTCTTGGGGCAAGTAGCCCACGTTGATGCCGGGCATCGGACGAGCTTCACCTTCAAACTCTTTATCGACACCGGCCATGATGCGCAGCAGCGTGGATTTACCAGCGCCGTTCAAGCCCAGTACGCCAATCTTGGCGCCCGGGAAGAACGACAGCGAGATATCCTTGAGAATTTGCTTCTTGGGAGGCACGACTTTGCCAACCCGATTCATGGTGAATACGTATTGCGCCATGGAAATCCGTTAGGTTGTGGTAAAAGCGGGGCCAGCAGTGCTGGCTTGGTGTACAGATGATAGTGCCCAGCGCGGCTAAAGGCCAGCCGCACGGTACTGAGTCAGGTGAGCAGGATGAAACGAAAAAACGTACGGAAATGAAAAGTTCTACGCAGACGGGCGTGAATCAATTGGCCTCCCACAGGCTGGCCTGGAGGCACTCACTGCTGCGGGAGGGGGTTGTTGTGGGAGGGAGCTTTAGATCGCGACGATTCAGGCACCGGTGCCTGCCCAGGCCGTCGCCCAATGAAATTGGCCTCCCACAAGCTGGCCTGGAGGCACTCACTGCTGCGGGAGGGGGTTGTTGTGGGAGGGAGCTTTAGCTCGCGACGATTCAGGCACCAGTGCCTGCCCAGGCCGTCGCCCAATGAATTGGCCTCCCACAAGCAGGTTTGGGTGGCTACCCAGGCTATCCTGAATCCATTACGCGCTGAATTAAATGAAAAGGGGCAATCCAATGATTGCCCCCTGTTCGAACGACAGAGCATCTGCCCGTAAGGCGCTACTCTTCTTCGTCCCAGTCATCTTCGATGGCGCGTTGCAGGCGTCGTTCTTCTAACCAGGCCTCTACCTGGCGCCGAGCGCGCAGGGTATCGGCTTTGCTGGGCTTGCTCTTGGCATACTGGTCGTCGTTGACCGCGTCAAGGTTGTCGAAGTCGTCAGCGTCCAGCCCGTCGTTGGTGTAAGTCTCGCGATTCAAGGGGTCACGGCTCATGGTATGCCCTCCAACCCAAGCCGGCGCACCGGCATCACAACGGCTTCCTTCAACCATGGCTCCTTTTGCTGTCCAGGAGCCATGACAAATGGAAGCACCTAACGCTAAACAAGCGCCTAGGCGCTATATAACGTCAGTTGAGGCGAAGTTCAAGTACAACTTGCATTGACCGCCGTTAAAAATTGCGAGCTGCCGAGCAAGGTGACCAATCGCTGTCAAATGCGGAATGGCAATAGACGCTATTCGGCCAGCTCCTGCTGCTTCTTCAACGCCGCCAGGGCCAGTTGGGCTTCGACCCGTTCGGTGACATCTTTCTGCACGCCGATGAAGTACATCAGGTTGTCGGCCTCATCGTAAACGGGCGTAATCGATAGCTCGTTCCAGAACATCGTGCCGTCCTTGCGATAGTTGCGCAGCACTTCGCGAGAGGGGCGGCCATCCTGCAGGGCGTCACGAATCGACGCGAGGGCATCCTGGTCGCGGTCTTCGTTCTGCAGGAAACGACAATCTCGATAAAGGATTTCGTCTGCACTGTAGCCGGTCAGACGCTCGAAGCCCTTGTTGACGTAAATCAGAATGTTTTCGTCACCTTCCTGCTCTGCAACGACAATGCCATCTTCAGAAGCATCAACAATGCGTTCGAGTAACTCCGGACTGATCAAGGGAGATCGTTTCATCAATGGATTCCTGTTGCTTCTCGTCATTCTAGCCGTGTCGCTGTTCGTCAGCGCGAGGCTCGTTATAGGCAGGGTAGGCGATGCCACTTACCACTGATTACAGCTAGGATAGCAAAAAAACCACGTTACGCCGTGATTCCCGCCCATCATGGCGAGCGTTGCACGGGTTTGCAATCCTTGAAGATCACTCTGCTTCTGGAAGGCGCTGAGCGCTTACCATGGCCCCCAGTGCAGTGACCGCCAGCACCAGCAGCAGAGTGCTGCTGCCAAGCCACTGTGCCAGCCCGCCAATCAGGCCACCCACTGCCAGCATGAGCACTCCTGTGAAAGTGTTGGACAGCGCCACATAGAGTGCTCGGTTGTCCTGACTGGCTATATCGACCAGGTAGGTTTTGCGGCCCAGGCGAACCCCATGGTGAATGATCATCAGCAGGGCATAAACGCAGGCGTAGGGCAGTACGCTGCGGGTCCACTCGCCCGGTAGCCAGGCAATGCCCGCGCCTAGGCAGCAACACAGTGCGGTACCGATGGCAGCATCACGCATGACGCGGCGGCTGGAGTGGTCCGCGCGTTTACCCCAGATGGGGCTGGCAATCATTGCTGACAACCCTGACACCACCACCATGATGCCTAGCCCGCCCAGCTCACTGCCGCTTTGCTGTTGACCCAGCAAGGCCAGATAGGGCAGGGCGAGCGCACTGGAGAGCAGCAGCGCCCTGGCCAGGTTGAAGTGCAGGAAGGTGCGATCCTCACGCATCAGGGTGACCCCGAGCTTGATGCTGTCCCAGGCATTTTGACCGCCTTCTACGGCGCCCGGCACTTCCTTGATACGCGCGGCGCTGAACGCGTTGAGCAACCATCCCGCCGCCGCGACACATAGCAGCAGGGCCAGCGCCACGTTACCTGGACGATCACCGAACCATAGCAATACCCCCCCTGCTACCAGCGTGGCGGCCCCTGCTACGCTGCCACTCCAACCCATCAGGGTGCCTCGCCGGCGCTTGGCAATGGTCTTGCCCAATACGTCCTTGGTGGCGATCGACGAAAGCCCCCTCGCCAATGAAAGCACCACCAGTACCGCCAGCACCAGAAATCCGCCCACTGTTCCGCTGCCCCAGAGCGCCAGTAGCGCGAGGCACAGTGCGGCCAAGGCTTGAAGCAGCGCTCCGGTGACCCATACCCACTTGCGCTGAGGTTTCAAGCGGATAAATCCTGCCACGAAAAGCTGAGGCAGCAGCGCACCAGCCTCGCGGATGGGTACCAGCATGCCCACCATCCAGACCGGCGCACCAATAATGCCCATCAACCAGGGCAGCACCAGCCGCGCACTGGAAAGTTCATCCGCCAGCTTGTTGCCCAATGCCGCCCACAAATGATGAAAAAAATTGCGCGGCTGCTCTTGGCAGGCGCCGTCAGGGATATCGGCGCACATGCGGCTATCATCATCGCCCGTCAGCCACTCATAGAGACGCGTTTGTGTAACATCCGGCTGGGCCATCGGGGTTCCTTGGCAGTTGCTAATATAAGATGACAGAATGGTTGATCAACATCATAGCGTAATCAACACGATAATTTAGCTTGCCTGGGAATCGACCGATAAGGAGTACGTCATGCCGCAGATCCGGATTCGCTACTGCACCCAGTGCCAATGGCTGCTGCGCAGCGGCTGGTACGCTCAAGAGTTACTTTCCACCTTTGGTGAGCAGCTCGATCAGGTGGCGTTGGTGCCTTCCCATGGCGGCAGCTTCGAAATCTGGTGCGATGACGCGCTGCTTTGGGAGCGCAAGCGTGACGGCGGCTTTCCAGACATCAAGACCCTCAAGCAGCAGGTGCGTGATCATATCGACCCCGAGCGTGATCTTGGGCACATAGACCGATGAGCCAGGACAGAACAGCCATCCTGTATGGGCTGGGGGCCGTGGCGCTATGGTCAACGGTCGCGACTGCCTTCAAGCTGGCGCTCTCCTGGATGAGCCCGATAGAGCTGATGTGGCTGGCGGCATTGGTGTCGTGGCTGCTGATGGGGGGGCTGGTGGCCGTTCAGGGTCACATGCGCCAGGCGCTCAGGCATGGATGGCGTACGGCCCTGTGGGCGGGGCTAATGAACCCCGTAGCATATTATCTGGTGTTGTTTGCAGCCTACGACCGCCTGCCGGGACAAGAGGCCATGGCCTTGAACTACACCTGGGCATTGGCCATGGCGTTTTTGGCAGTCCCCTTGCTAGGACATCGGTTGACGCGTAGAGACATCGTGGCAGGGCTCATTGCCTATGCGGGCGTATGGGTGATTGCGACCCGAGGCCACGTATTGAACGTTGCGTTCGAAGATGCGTTAGGGGTTGCGCTGGCCCTTGCGTCAACGCTGTTGTGGGCACTGTACTGGTTGCTGAATGCGCGGGATGCACGTCCGCCGTTGGTAGGGCAATGGCAAAATTTCAGTGTCGGGTTACCTGTTTTAACCGTTCTGTTACTTTTGGGGCCTGGCTTTCAGTGGCATGGCATGGTGGCACTGGCATCCGGGGTTTACGTGGGGCTATTCGAGATGGGCATTGCCTTCGTGCTTTGGCAGTTGGCAATCCACAAAACTTCTCGAACCGCCAAGGTATCTACGCTGATATTCCTCTCTCCACCGGTGTCACTCATGCTGCTTTATGTCGTGGTAGGCGAGCCGCTGCTGGGCTCGACGCTGATTGGCCTGTTGCTGATATTGATGGGCCTGGCTTTCCAGCAATGGCCCAGAAAAGCGCCTCTCGAGACGGGCTGAATGTTTTTTTCAGCACTTTATTGTAAATTTTTGTGACTTTTGTTTTTATGGCTTGCCACTGGCACTCAGGCGTTTAATTTAAGCTAATATCAATTTGCTAAGGTTTTCTTGCTAGACAATGCTTAGCCAATTGAGCGCGGCAAAAACAAAACGCGATAGATGAGTCAGTGTCGGCGGGTAAGCAGCCAAGGGGGTGACAATGCAAAGTGTCCGCGTTGTTGCAAAGGAAAGGCTACTTGCTCATCTGCAGCGAGAAACGTTCATAAGGGATCCATGGCCATGAAGAACAACGCGACAACACCAACAACACCCACTTTTCTACAACGCGGCTTGCTCCCCGCAGCCGTGGCAACGCTCAGTTGCCTGCCGCTGACTGCGCTGGCTCAAAACCTGCCTTCCACGCTGTACGCGCCGGGCTCGACAGATGTGGTCAGCACCATTCAGCAAAGCATCGTCAGTAACCCTCAGGTCAATGCTGCGTGGGCCAATTTCAGCGCGACAGGCAGCGACGTGCGTGTTGCCCAAGGCAACTATCTGCCTTCCATCGATGTCTCGGCGGGGGTCGGTCGCAGGGACCAGCAGAACGATGGCCGGGGCAGTTACAACAGTGACTTCGCCGAGCTGACCCTGACCCAGATGGTCTTCGATGGCTTCGCGACGCGTAGTGAAGTGGAGCGTCTGGATCGTACGCGGCTGATTGCCTATTTCGAGCTGCTGGGGGCCAGTGAAAATATTGCGTTGGAAACGTTCCAAGCGTATCTGGATGTCATGCGTTTCCGTGAAATGGTGCGTTTGGCGCAGGATAACTACCGTGAACACCGCCGCGTGTTTTCGCAGATCGAAGAGCGCGCCCTTTCGGGTGCGGGCAGAGGGGTAGACCTGGCGCAAATCAGTGGCCGTCTGGCGCTTGCCGAGTCCAACCTGATGACCGAAGCCTCCAACCTTCATGACGTGACGGCGCGCTATCAGCGCCTGGTCGGCCAGCTGCCGCCTCAGAACATGACGCCTGCGCCTTCACTGGCGGCTGATTTGCCTGCCGATGTGGGTCAAGCGATCCAGATGGCGTTCCAGGGTAACCCTGAATTCCATGCGGCCATCGAGAACATTGCTGCCCAGCGTGCCGTGCAGAGCGCAGAGCGTGCTGCGTTCATGCCGCGTCTGGATATCCAGGGGCGTACCGGCACCAATAATCAGGATGACGCCATTTCAGGACGCCGCGACGAGCACAGCATTCAGCTGGTCGCGAGCATGAATCTCTACCGCGGTGGTTCTGACAGTGCTGCCTTCGATGCGGCCACTACACGTATCGAGCAGGCGGTCAACCAGCGCGAAGTCGCCTGTACCAACGTGCGTCAGACCACGCAAATTGCTTACAACGATACCCAGCGCATTGGTGAACAGCTGCGCTATTTGAATGACCATCGTCAGTCCATCGACCGAGTTCGGGGTGCCTATCAGCAGCAGTTCGATATCGGACAGCGCACCCTGCTGGATGTGCTGGACAGCGAAAACGAGTTCTTCGAGGCCAGCCGGGCCTACGCCAATGCTGAGTTTGACCTGACGCTGGCGCAAGCCCGCACGTTGGCTGCCATGGGCCAACTGATGCAAACGCTGGAGGTCGCCCGTGACGACATCCCCAGCCTGGCAGAACTTGGCTACGAAGGCATGGCGCAGAATCCCGAGATGGCGTGCGGTACCGAAGGGCCACGTGGGTTTACGTTGGAAGATTTCACCCGTGGCATCAGCGGGTTACCGATGAATACCACCACGCCGCAAACGGTTTACACCTCGAGTGAACCCGCTCTGCAAGCAGAGGTTCAAGAGAGCGTCTGGGCCGAACCGACGATGCCGACGGTCAGCACAGCGCCCAGCGTGGGTAACCTGTACATTCAGGTAGCCTCCCTGGGGGTGGCTGAGCGTGCCGAGCTGCTCAGCGCACAGCTGGGTGAGCAGTTGACTAGCCAGTCGCGAGTATATGCATCATCAGGCAACTTTCGGGTTCAGCTGGGGCCGGTCGCTTCCATGAGTGATGCCCAGCAACTGCAGCAAACCCTGCGTGGCCTCGGTTACGCCGATGCCTTCGTGACCAACGGCTAGCCGCCACCGGCTACTGAAAACCAGTGATATGCCCGCTGCCAGCAAGCGGCGGGTTGGTTTCAGTGACCACTCTGGCGTGCCTTTCATGAGCAGTAGACGCTTCACCTGAGGATATGAGGTCTGTGTGACACAAGCGAAGGTAACGACGACGGACGCAGTAAACTCACTGTCCAGTGAACAGCCAAATGGCGATGAATTGCTGGAGTGCCTCAAGGCGATTGCCTCCTTTCATCAGCATGAAGTGTCTGCCGAAGCATTGCGGGCAGGGCTTCCTCTGGAGCAAGGCAAGCTGACGCCGTCGGTATTTGGGCGTGCGGCTTCCAGGGCCGGGCTGACGGCGCGTATCGTCAAAAGTCGTCTTTCGGCACTCAATCCTGCGCTGCTACCCGCCGTACTGCTGCTCGAACCTGGGCGGGCATGCGTCTTGTTGGCCATTGACCTCAAGCAGCAAAAAGCACGCGTTCTGTTTCCTGAGTTGGCAGAGTCAGAGGTCGAGATACCGTTGGCGGAGCTTCACGCGGGTTACAGTGGCGATGCCATTTATGTGCGTCCGAAGTTTCTGACGGACAATGCTTCAGAGCCAAGCGTCAATAGCAAGAAGCGTCGCGACCAGCACTGGTTCTGGGGCGTTATCCGCGAAAATCGTCGTCTATACCGAGACATCGTGTTGGGTTCGCTGGCCATTAACTTGTTCGCGGTGGCCATGCCGCTTTTCGTGCTCAACGTGTATGACCGTGTGGTACCCAATCAGGCAACCGAGACCCTGTGGGTATTGGCTGTCGGTATTTTTATCGTCTTGTGTTTCGATTTGGCGCTGCGACTGATGCGCAGCAGCTTCGTTGATCTGGCGGCAAGCCGTGCAGATGTCAAACTCTCATCATCCATCATGGCGAAATCGCTAGGGCTGCGGCTCGAGGAACGGCCTGCGTCCACCGGCTCGTTTACCTCGACGCTTCAATCCTTCGAGTCGGTGCGGGCTTTCATTGGTTCCGCGACCATTCTAGGCATCGTCGATTTGCCGTTCGTGCTGATGTTTGCGGCGATCATTGCGCTGATCAACCCCTGGCTGGTGCTGCCGGTGTTGGTGGGCATCGTCTTCGTGCTGCTTTACGCGCTGGCTGCTCAGGGCAAGTTGCACGAGTTGTCGCAGACCACGTGGGAGGTGGGTGCACAGCGCAACTCGCTGTTGGTAGAGTCGATTTCCCAACTCGAAAACGTCAAGGCCCTGCGAGCCGAAAGCCGTATTCAGCGTCAGTGGGAGAAAGCCACGGCATTTCTGGCCAAAACCGGCAGTCAGCTGAAAATGGTCAGTACGTCGGTGTCGAACGTGGCGCAGTGGGCGCAGCACAGCATTGCGGTGTGCGTGATCATCGTCGGCGTTTACCAGATCATTCAAGGCAACCTGACCCAGGGCGGCTTGATTGCCGCTTACATGCTCTCTTCGAGGGCCATGGCACCGATTAGCCAAGCGGCTGCGCTGCTGGCTCAGTACCACCAATCTTCCACGGCGCTCGAGTCGCTCAATAATGTCATGGACAAGAAAAGCGAGCGTCATGAGGGTAAATCCTACGTCGAAAAGCCCAGCTTCGAGGGCAATATTCGTCTCGAGAAAGTCACTCTGCGTTACCCCAACGAAGAGCGCGATGCCCTGCGCGAGGTGTCGATCCACATCAAGGCGGGGGAGAAGGTGGCGCTGCTGGGGCGTATCGGCTGTGGCAAATCATCTCTCAACAAGCTGATCATGGGGTTCTATCAGCCGACGGCAGGGGCCGTGCTGGTCGACAACGTCGATATTCGCCAGCTGGATCCGCTTCACCTGCGCCGCCACATAGGGTATGTGCCGCAGGATGTCAGTCTGTTCTCGGGCTCTTTGCGCGACAACATCGTGGCCGGTGGTGGGAATGACCGCGTGGATGACGAAGCGTTGCTCAGGGCGCTGGAGCTCGCCGGGCTGGAGGCACTGGTGAATGGCCACCCTCATGGGGTGGATTTGCAGGTGGGCGAGCGTGGTCAGGCATTGTCCGGCGGGCAAAAGCAGTCGGTGGCCATTGCCCGAGCGCTGGTGCAGGATCCGCCCATTTTGCTGTTGGACGAGCCCACAAGCTCCATGGACAACGCCAGTGAAGAAGCTTTCAAAGCGAACCTGACCCAGATATCGGCAGGCAAGACCATTCTGGTGGTCACGCACCGTACATCGTTGCTGTCGCTGGTCGATCGCATCATCGTCATGGATGCGGGCAAAGTGGTGGCCGATGGCCCCCGCGATACCGTGGTGGAGGCCTTGCGCCAAGGTCAGATCGGGAGGGCTTCCTGATGGCACGCAAACCTGCTCCCACCTCCGAACAGAAAGGATTCGACGCGATTGGCCGTTTTTCCGAAAAAGGCCAAAAACCGTTTCGCCCTTTCATGGATCGACTGTTCGCCAAACGGGTCACGTCTGCGCACCTCAACCGGGATTGGGCAAGCGATACCGACTGGGCGCGTATGCAGCAAGAGCCCATTCGGGCGCGGGTGTTTCTCTACACGGTACTGCTGACCATCGTGGCGCTACTGGTGTGGTCCTACTTCGCCGCCATCGATGAAGTCACCCGTGGCACGGGCCGCGTCATTCCCGCCAGCCAGCTCCAGCGTATCCAATCCTTCGATGGCGGGGTGGTCAATCAGATCATGATTCGCGAGGGGCAGCTGGTCAGCGCTGGCGACGTGCTGATGCAGATCGACCCGACTCGCTTCGTCTCGGATTTCAGGGAAAACCGCGCCCAGCGTTTTGCGCTGGAGGCTCGTGCCGAGCGTCTCAGGGCGTTGGCCACCAACTCGCCCTTCGAGCCCTCCGAGGAGCTTCGCCAGGAAGTACCCAATATCGTCATGCAAGAGCGCGAAGTGTACGACAGCCGCCGCGAAGAACTGCGCGAACAGGAAAACGTGCTCAACGACCGTATCCGGCAGCGTCGCGAGGAGCTTCGTGAAGCGCAGGCAAGACGAGATACGGCCCAGCGCGAAGCGAACATGGCCAGCCAGGAACTGAACCTGACACGTCCTTTGCTGGCATCCGGTGCGGTATCGGAAGTAGAGGTGCTGCGTTTGCAGCGGGAAGTATCGCGTGCCACGGGCGAGCGCAGTCAGGCAGATGCCTCGGTATCACGCTTGCAAGCTGCCGTGGAAGAGGCCGAAACCCAGCTGAGGGAGCTGGGGGCCGAGCGTCGCAGCGAGTGGCGTAATGATCTGGCCCAGGCGCTGGGTGATCTGAATGCATTGCAGCAGTCAGGCACCGGTTTGCAGGATCGCGTCCGGCTCACTGAGATTCGCTCACCGGTAGACGGCATCGTGCAGCGCATCCATATCAATACGATTGGCGGTGTCGCTCAGCCGGGGCAGGAAGTCGTGGAAATCGTGCCCAGTGACGATCAGCTGCTGGTGGAAGCGCGTATTGCTCCGCAGGACATTGCCTTCCTGCACCCAGGACAACCTGCCACCATCAAGTTGACGGCTTACGACTATGCGATTTATGGCGGCCTGCAGGCGGAACTCGAGCATATCAGTGCCGACACCATTACCGATGATGAGGGTAATACTTTTTATCTGGTTCGCGTACGTAGCCTGGAAAACGAAAGCGTCGCCGAACGGCTACAGGTCATACCGGGGATGACCGCTCAGGTGGATATCGTCACCGGTAAGCGCACGGTCATGCAGTTCATGCTGAAACCTGTTTTGAGAGCGTGGCGAGATTCCATGGGGGAGCGCTGATGAAACACTGGTTCATAACAACAGAGGGCGGTTTAAAAGCGCGCTGGAAAAAAGCGTTTCCCGGCACGGCGCAACTGACCCTGGAAAGTGTGGTGCAGCGTGTCTCTGCCCATGACATCGTGTGGTTGTCCACCAGCGTCGAGGGTTGGCCAGAGCAAGTGACGCGTTTGACCAATTTGGGTGCGATAGTGGTGGTAATGAGCTACGCGCCGGATGATCGAGAAGCGTTGCATGCCCTCGATCTTGGCGCCCGTGGCTATGTACACACGCTGGCTTCATCCGAGGTGCTGCAGCAAGTTGCTGTGGTGGTCGCTAATCAAGGGGTCTGGGTAGGGCAATCGCTGCTGTCAAAAGTGCTGGGAGGCGCGTTCAAGGCGTTGCAGCAGCGTGTAGAGCCTTCACGCTATGCGCACAGCGAGTATCTTAGTCTCTTGACCGAACGAGAGCGTGGCGTTGCCTTGGCCATTGCCAGCGGGGCAACCAATAAAGAGGCGGCTCGCCAGCTGGATATCACGGAGCGCACGGTCAAGGCGCATCTCAGCGCCATTTTCAGAAAGCTGTCGGTGCGTGACCGCTTGCAACTGATCCTCAAGCTGGCCCCCACCACGGAGTACGCTCCCAATAGCGTGGATTGAAGCAGTGCTACTCTGCTGCCAATGCTGCGCGTCCAACGCCCTTGAAGAGCCCTGACATGCCGAAGGATTCAGTGCAGCCAGCCGCGATGACCTGCGCCCCTCAGAACATGGACTTTTCCAAGGCGCTAGAGGCGATGGGTCACACAGCCATACCGCTCTGGAAAAGCCGACATGCCCGCGAGGCATCGTTTGCATCGCTCCTGCTGATCTCTGCGAGTGATGGGTACTCTCGCGCGCAAGTAGCTACCTTGACGGTGGCTACCGACGAACTCGTAGCGGGCAACTGGGCAGCCGTGGTGCCTGCGTTGACACAAGCCGTGGTCAGGCTGCAGGGCAAGTTCGAGCATTCGTTGACAGGATGCCGTATCGAGTGGCCTTTTGCCGTGCGGGCATGGCACTGGGCTGCTCTCAAGCAAGAGCTTAAACGCTACAAACGCAGCTACTTTCGCAGCGGTTTGGCGTTTGAAGGCAAGCGCGAACCCAGGCTGCTGCTCAGTGAAATGGAGCTGAACGCCAATGCCTGCCTTTATGGTGGGCACCAGGTGGGCCATGCGCAAATCAATCAGGCCCATCTGGAGCGTTACTTCAAAGCCCGCCACGGCTCCAGTCAGATGCCAAGCTTTGCCGATGAGATGAGGGTGTGGAGCTTTGCGACGGCTGGGGTGTTCCTGGAATTCAGCGGTGGACAGCCGAGCCACCATACCCTGAGCACGCAGCCCCGCTGCTGGGGGCGGCGTGAAACCCCGCCGTTGACGCCAGCTTCCACCGCCGAACTGATTGCCCGCTCGACGCGCTTTCTGGGTAGGCAGGTCAAGGCGAATGGCCGCTACGTGTACGGCTACTTTCCCTGTTTCAATCGTGAGATTGATACCTATAACATACTGCGCCATGCCAGCAGCACCTACGCGCTGCTGGAGGGCTATGAAAGCTGCGTAGCTCAACGGCTGCTCGATGACGAAGCGCTAGACCAGCTGCGTGACCAGATAGGGCGCGCGCTGGAAAGTTTGTGTGCTCACGATATCCTCCAGCGTGATGGCGCGGCCTATGTGGTCGATACGGGCAACATCATCAAGCTGGGCGCCAATGCAGTGGCTATCCTGGCGTTGGTCAAGTATCGGCAGGTGATGGACGATGATCGCTATGTCGGGCTGGCCGATGCGCTGGCACTGGGGATCGTCCGCATGCAGGAAGCCGATGGCAGCTTCGTGCACGTGCTGAATGCGCCAGATTTATCACTCAAGGAAAAGTCTCGGATCATCTATTACGATGGCGAGGCAGCCTTTGCGCTGATGCGGCTATACGGCCAAACCCGCAACCCCCAGTGGCTGGCGTGTGTCGTCAAAGCCTTTGACTATTTCATCGACAACGGCCATGAGCAGGCCCACGATCACTGGCTGGCCTACTGTACCAACGAGCTGGTGATGTACCGCCCCGAGCGCCGCTATTTTGAATTTGCGGTACGCAACGTAGCAGGGTACATCGACTTCATTCGCGACCGGATCACCACTTTCCCGACATTGCTGGAACTCTCCATGGCGTTCCACAAGACACTGCTCACGCTGGAGCAGATGCCGGAGCTTGGCGATGTACTCGATGGCCTGGACATCGATGCGTTCTATCACGCACTGCATAGCCGCGCGAACTACTTGCAGAATGGATTCTTCTGGCCGGAAGTGGCCATGTTCTTCAAGGCACCGCATACCGTTCAAGATGCCTTTTTCATCCGTCATCATGGCTTCCGCGTGCGCATCGACGATGTCGAGCACTATCTCTCTGGCTTGGTGGCCTATCAGCAATTGCTTGGCCATGGTCGGCAGGCGAGTTTCAGGGTGGGCGAGGGCAAGCTGGAGGCCGAATCACTGGCATCGATGACCAAGGGGCGCTGGCATGTGATGCCGCCAATGGGCTGGCAGGCCACAGGGCTATGTTGCAAACAATCGTTTTTCGAGCCAGGACATCTCGTGGTGGCGAGAGGCAGGGCCGACACAGGCTTTTTGACGGAAGCCGCCATAAAAGCGCTGGTGGAGCAGGGAGCCTCGGCCGTCCTATGTGAACAAGCCGAGGTTTACCAAGCACTTGGGGTGCCCATTCTGCAGGTAGAGGATGTCAGGGCCGCGGTGCTCGCCATTGGGCAACATCAGCGCCGCCAGTTTCGTGGGCGAGTGGTCGGGGTCACGGGAAGCGCGGGCAAGACCACCGTGGTCGCGATGTTGGCACACGCTTTGGATGACGGCCCCGTGGGGCAGAGTCGAGGGAGTGCCAACTTGCCCATCGGGGTGGCCTGGAATCTGGCGTCCATGCCGCAAACGGCAAACTATTGGTCCGTCGAGATGGCCATTGGCTCCATGGCGGTCAATTCAGCGCTGGCGCGGCCTGACCTTGCCATCATCACCAATATTGCCGCGTCGCATCTTGTCTATCACCACTCTCTCGATGAAATTGCTCGAAAGAAAGCGCGCATCTTCAGGAGCATGGCGCCCGGTGGAGTGGCGATTCTCTATCGCGACAGTGCCCATTTCGCGTACCTCGCAGGGCAAGCACGACATTACCGCTTGACGGTGATCAGTTTTGGAGAGCATGAGGAAGCGGATGTTCGACTGCTGGAATATCAGGGGCAGGTCGGACAAGTCTGTATCGATGGCAATGCATATACCGTCGAGCTGGCCGCGGCAGGGCGCCATATGATGTTGAATGCCCTCGCCATATTGGCCGTCGTCCAGCATGACCTACTGCCTTTGTCGAAGGTCATCGAGCGGTTGCGCACTTTTCAGGCAGTCCCGGGCCGAGGTGCCGTCACTCCTCTGCACTACCAGGGGATGCACATCACTCTGCATGATGAAGCCTACAACGCCAACCCGCTTTCCATGCGTATGGCGCTGGAAGCCTTTGCTGCCTTGCCGGTCAAGGGGGAAAGTAAGCTGTTGATCATGGGCGACATGCTGGAGCTGGGCGAGGAGGCAGAAGTGCTGCACCGTGAGTTGTCGCCGTTGATTGCCGCCTTGGCCACACGGCGTGTGCTGCTATGTGGCCCGCTGAGCCAAACGCTGTTGGCGACGTTGGGCGGTGAAGAAGAGGGCGTTTATCACTACTCGGAGGTCAAGGCGCTCAAGGCGGACCTCGTGAAGCACCTGCAGCCAGGTGATCATGTGCTTGTCAAAGCGTCCCATGGCGTGGGGCTTTCCTCGCTGTTTGCACCGTCGAACCATGGGTAGGCAGGCCGTGCGGACGACCCAGCGCCGCTGGTTGACGTTCGCCGCCTTGCTGGTGAGTGCGGTTCCCGCCCTGGCACAGCCTTCTCAGGAAGCGGGTGTTTGTCATACGCTGACACGCGAACCTGCCTTGTCGATAGTGGAAGCGGTGCAGATGCCAGGTGTGTCGGGTGCGGTGACCCATTTTGCCGTACAGGCGCCCGAGCCGCCGGTCTCCAGGGATGCTCTCAGGCAGGATGATATCGCCACTCAACTAGCGGCTGCCCACGCGCTATTTCAGGAGGTGCTGGGCCTGACGCCACCGCTACAGATGCCACGTTATCGACAGGCCGAGGCGATGGTGGTGATTCTGCGAGACGATCAGGTGCGCGGCGGGCAAGCCTATGACGAAGTGGTGCGTAACCCTGGCATGCCAGGGTGCCATATTCGCATGGCGCTGGGAGGTCGCGTGGACGCCTCTGGCAATCTGACGCCTGCCCACGAGCTTTTTCATCTCTACCAAAACGCCCATATGATGTTCAAACAGGGGTGGTTACACGAAGGCTTGGCGCGCTGGTCGGAGTCGCTGTTGAGTGGCGACGTGCAGCCCGGCCCACCTTTACCCACGGATAGCCTTGCATTGGAAAGGGTCATGCAGTCCAGCTATGGTGCGGTGAGTTTTTGGCAGCGGCTATTCTATTTGCTCGACCCTCAAGGCAGTATTTCCTTGCCCAGGTCACTGATATCGCTGCGCTACCAAGATGGTAGCCACGTCGTTGAGCTTGAACGCCTGTACGGCAGCCGTTTCGTGGCGCCCCTGTTCGACGCGCTCCACCAGGCCAGTATCGCTTTGGCTCAACAGCAGCAGTGGCCCCTCTATGGGTGGGCCGAAGCCGAACAGCGCAGTACACACTACAACGACGTTATCCTGGCCGCCTTACGACACGCGATATCGACCTATACATTGCAGCCAGACCAGCCGGATGAGCTGCGAGCGTTCATGCAACTGATCGATGCCAGGTTGGAGTAATGTACCTCATGTTCGCGAATGCAGAGCAGGTGGCTCATCGTCAGCATCTGCGTGCCTTGATGGGCGCACTCTTGCAGGAAGTGATTTATCCGTTTCGCTGGCGAGTGCTCGTCATTATCGTCATGCAGATAGCGGCACAAGCGCTGCTGCTGGCCAGCTTGTTATTGCCCTGGCAACTGTTGCAGGTATTGATGACCGGTCAAAGCCGCTTGACCAATGGGCTACCGGCGCGGTTTGGCGATAATGACAAGATCGTCATGCTGTTAGCATTGGCTGTCCTCTGCTTTTGTGCCTTCGCTCTGCTTCAGTGGCTGATCAAGCGCTGCATCTCACGCTTCTTCGACACCTTACTGAAAACGCTCAACAAGACGCGCCTGGTGGCCAATCATCGCGCCTTGGGTAGGCGCGTGCTGACCATCGTGCTGGGAGCGCTATCCTCGGCCTGCATTGCGCTGCTGTTTTGCCTGGTCATTGGGTCATTACACCTTGTGCTGGGATTGCTGGCGGCGGCCTGTGTGGCGACCCTGGTGGGCATCGTGGTGCGGCATTATCGTTTCGAAAAAGTGCCCCAGATTCAGGAAAAGCTGCAAAGCAACGTGTTGACGGTGATCAATGTCAGCTTTGCGCTGGGGTTCGGCATCCTGGTCATCGATTATATTTATGGCTCGGTGCGCCCCCTGTTCACGCTGTTCATCCTGCTGATTGCCCTGCGTCAAATGATGGCTGCCAGCGTCAATGGCATCGTCAACGTGCTAGGGATCATCAAGCATTTTAAGCACATCAACATGCTGCTGCTGCCCCGTCCACGGCAAGTATTCATAGAGGAGGCCACCGATTTCCTCCAACGCTTCGAAGCAGCAAGGTTAGCTCAATGGTTGCCCGGCTGGCTTGCCGAACGTCATCATGGCGTCTTCGAGATCGTCGAATGCCGCCTGCTTCACGGGCGTACCGTTTCCCACGTGCTGCTACGTGCTCAACACGGCAGCGCGCCACCCGCTTACTGGCTGTTGAAATGCTACGTGCCCGCTCGGGAGAACGAGGCGCATCATGAAGTGGCATTGCTCGAAGAGCATCATATGACAGCCTGCGCAGTACAGCCCGAAGTGCCCAGGCTGCTCGAGCATGGTGGCTTGCTCTGGTGCCGTTACGTGGTGCTGAACGTCGGGGGCCAGCGCCCGCAGTGGCTAAATTCCGAAGAGCGCAAACCCTGGATGGCCCCACTTCGCCAGTCGCTGCTGCAACTACCGGTCTCTCAGGGGCTCGTGATGCAATATCGAGCCACCTTCGCTTCGCTGCCTGAGCGCATGAGGAGCATCGACACCGCCTGGTTTGATTACCTTACCCATGAAGACAGGGAAGCCTTTCAGGTAGCGCGTTTCAAAGAGTGCTGGCCACATATCATTGCCTTGGTCGAGAAGGTGCCTCAATGCCTGACCATCCATAATCCCGCCAGCGCGCGCCTGGCCTTGGTAGATAATAAGCAGTTGCTGCTGTTGGATTGGCATGGGTGGGCTCATGACACGCTGGGAAGCGACTGGCCTCTCTCGGCCAAGCTGGCGTCAGAGGTGCAAACGCTGCTGGCAGCCCAATGGCCAATGCTGTGCGCCTGCCCCGGGTGGGCGGAGTTACAGACCCCTGACGTGGCGGCACATCATGTTGCTCTTGCTGCCCGTGCCCATGAGTTTTGCCATCGTTGCCGAGCCAGTAACGATGCGGGTGCGCTCAACATGTTGCCAGGTATTCTGAAAGCGCAAGAGGCTCTTCTCACAGCGACGGGACACGACGTTTCGTACGCCGCCAAATAAGCCCAATTCATCCTTTTTTCTTATTGGCCACCGGTACAATAGGCAGCCCCGTTCGCTACCACTATCTTGTTTAAAATGCCGCTAATAGGCATCGCTACGTTCGTGGCGACTAGCATCGGCAACCCCTTAATCGAGCAGTGGGTGGAGAACAAGACATGGCAACGGCAACGGTTATCTCGATTTCAGGTCAAGCATGGGCGCGTGACGAAGACGGCAACCTGCGTGAACTGCGTATTGGCGACGTCATCCAGGAAGGTGAAACCCTCGTCACCTCCGCCGATGGTCGTGTAGAGCTGGATTTTGCCGATGGTACCGGCGCCAATGTGGTCGAGGGTGGCCAGGAAGTGGCCGTCACCCCTGAACTGGATGTCGATGCCATTGTCGCCACGGACGCCAGCGCTCTGGACGATGATTTGGAAGCCCTGCTTGCCGCCCTCGAAGATGAAGACGGTGACCTCCTCGATATCCTGGATGCCACAGCGGCCGGTGCTGGCGCAGGTGGCGGCGGCGGTGGCGGCAGCAGCTTCGTGCGCGTTGCCCGTATTGCCGAAGAAACCGACCCACAAAGCTTCAGCACCGAAGGCGGACTGGAAGGCGCCGAATTCGTAGAATTTGATGGTGGCGCCGCCGCTACCGCTGCTGCTGATGACACAGATGCCGATGCCGATGCGGATGCGGACGCCGATGCGGACGCCGATGCGGACGCCGATGCTGATGCCGATGCAGACGCTGATGCGGATGCCGACGCCGACGCCGATGCAGACGCTGATGCGGATGCGGATGCCGACGCTGATGCTGATGCTGATGCTGATGCTGATGCGGATGCCGACGCTGATGCCGATGCCGATGCCGATGCCGATGCCGACGCGGACGCCGATGCAGACGCTGATGCGGACGCTGACGCCGACGCCGACGCCGACGCCGATGCGGATGCCGATGCAGATGGTGATGCAGACGCCGATGCGGACGCCGATGCCGACGCCGATGCAGATGCGGACGCTGATGCGGATGCAGACGCTGATGCTGATGCTGATGCTGATGCAGATGCAGATGCAGATGCGGACGCCGATGCAGATGCCGACGCTGATGCAGACGCCGATGCCGATGCCGATGCCGATGCCGATGCTGACGCGGATGCCGACGCTGATGCGGATGCCGATGCTGACGCGGATGCAGATGCAGATGCAGATGCAGACGCAGACGCAGACGCAGACGCTGACGCCGATGCAGATGCGGACGCAGATGCGGATGCCGACGCCGACGCCGATGCGGATGCGGATGCTGACGCAGATGCGGACGCGGATGCCGATGCCGATGCGGATGCTGACGCCGACGCTGATGCGGATGCCGATGCAGACGCAGATGCAGATGCAGATGCCGATGCGGATGCCGACGCAGACGCCGATGCGGATGCCGATGCGGACGCTGACGCTGACGCCGATGCGGATGCCGACGCAGATGCCGATGCCGATGCTGACGCGGATGCAGACGCTGATGCCGACGCGGACGCGGACGCGGACGCGGATGCAGATGCTGACGCCGACGCGGATGCTGACGCAGATGCCGATGCCGACGCAGATGCGGATGCCGATGCGGATGCCGATGCCGACGCAGACGCCGATGCTGATGCGGACGCCGATGCCGATGCCGACGCTGACGCTGACGCTGACGCTGATGCGGACGCAGATGCTGACGCCGATGCGGATGCCGATGCTGACGCGGATGCAGACGCTGATGCAGACGCTGATGCAGACGCCGATGCGGATGCCGACGCGGATGCAGATGCGGACGCCGATGCGGATGCCGATGCAGACGCGGATGCAGACGCGGATGCCGATGCTGACGCAGATGCCGATGCCGACGCGGATGCCGATGCTGACGCGGATGCCGATGCTGACGCGGATGCCGATGCTGACGCAGATGCGGATGCCGACGCAGACGCGGATGCCGACGCCGATGCTGACGCCGACGCGGATGCGGACGCTGATGCTGATGCAGACGCCGATGCAGATGCGGACGCCGATGCCGACGCGGATGCCGACGCAGACGCCGATGCGGATGCCGATGCGGACGCCGATGCTGACGCCGATGCTGACGCGGATGCCGATGCCGATGCCGATGCCGATGCTGACGCGGATGCAGACGCTGATGCCGACGCGGACGCGGACGCGGATGCCGATGCCGATGCCGATGCAGATGCAGATGCCGACGCAGACGCCGATGCGGATGCAGACGCTGATGCCGATGCGGATGCCGATGCCGATGCGGATGCGGATGCGGATGCCGACGCCGACGCGGACGCGGATGCAGATGCTGACGCCGACGCGGATGCCGATGCAGACGCTGATGCCGATGCGGACGCCGACGCGGATGCGGACGCAGATGCCGACGCCGATGCGGATGCTGACGCAGATGCGGATGCGGATGCCGATGCGGATGCCGATGCGGACGCCGATGCAGATGCCGATGCGGATGCTGACGCCGATGCGGATGCGGATGCCGATGCCGATGCAGACGCAGATGCAGATGCCGATGCGGATGCCGACGCAGACGCCGATGCGGATGCCGATGCGGACGCTGACGCCGATGCGGATGCCGACGCAGATGCCGATGCCGATGCCGATGCTGACGCGGATGCCGATGCTGACGCGGATGCCGACGCGGACGCGGATGCAGATGCTGACGCCGACGCGGATGCTGACGCGGATGCCGATGCAGACGCTGATGCAGATGCAGATGCAGACGCCGACGCCGATGCCGATGCCGATGCCGACGCCGATGCGGATGCGGATGCGGACGCCGACTCAGACGCCGATGCCGATGCCGACGCGGATGCAGACGCCGATGCGGACGCAGACGCGGACACGGATGCCGACGCGGATGCAGATGCCGACGCAGACGCAGATGCCGATGCGGATGCAGACGCTGATGCCGATTCAGATGCCGATGCTGACGCCGACGCCGACGCCGACGCGGATGCTGATGCAGATGCCGACGCCGACGCCGACGCCGACGCCGACGCCGACGCAGATGCGGATGCCGATGCGGATACGGATGCGGATGCTGATGCCGATGCCGATGCCGATGCCGATGCGGATGCCGACTCAGACGCAGATGCGGATGCAGACGCTGATGCGGATGCCGATGCCGATGCGGATGCGGATGCCGACGCCGACGCAGACGCCGATGCGGACGCCGATGCTGACGCCGATGCAGATGCAGATGCAGATGCAGATGCAGATGCCGACGCCGATGCTGACGCGGACGCGGACGCAGATGCTGATGCCGACGCAGATGCAGACGCAGACGCAGACGCGGATGCAGATGCTGACTCAGATGCGGATGCTGATGCTGATGCGGATTCAGATGCCGACGCAGATTCAGATGCGGATGCTGATGCGGACGCCGATGCGGACGCTGACGCTGACGCTGACGCTGACGCGGATTCAGATGCCGACGCGGATGCGGATTCAGATGCGGATGCAGATGCGGATGCCGACGCCGACGTAGATATTGACTCTAATATTACTGTCAGCGTCACCGTGGATAACGGCGACGCGACGCTGGACATCAGCGGCACCAGCGCCGACGTGGCCGAAGGCAGCGTGGTGGCGATCACCATCACCGACCAGAACGGCGTGACCGTCACTGCCGAAGCCACGGTACAAGCGGACGGCACCTACAGCGTGGACGGCGTCGACGTCAGCGACCTGACCGACGGCCCGCTGACCATCGACGCAGTGGCCACGGACAACAACGGCAACGAGATCGCCGCTGACACCACGGCCGAGCTGGACGCGGTCGCGTCTGCCCTGAGCGTGACGGCCACCGTCGACAATGACGCCGCGACGCTGGACATCAGCGGCACCAGCGCCGACGTGGCCGAAGGCAGCGTGGTGGCGATCACCATCACCGACCAGAACGGCGTGACCGTCACTGCCGAAGCCACGGTACAAGCGGACGGCACCTACAGCGTGGACGGCGTCGACGTCAGCGACCTGACCGACGGCCCGCTGACCATCGACGCAGTGGCCACGGACAACAACGGCAACGAGATCGCCGCTGACACCACGGCCGAGCTGGACGCGGTCGCGTCTGCCCTGAGCGTGACGGCCACCGTCGACAATGACGCCGCGACGCTGGACATCAGCGGCACCAGCGCCGACGTGGCCGAAGGCAGCGTGGTGGCGATCACCATCACCGACCAGAACGGCGTGACCGTCACTGCCGAAGCCACGGTACAAGCGGACGGCACCTACAGCGTGGACGGCGTCGACGTCAGCGACCTGACCGACGGCCCGCTGACCATCGACGCAGTGGCCACGGACAACAACGGCAACGAGATCGCCGCTGACACCACGGCCGTGCTGGACGCGGTTGGCCCAATGCCCACAGTATCCCTCAGCGTTAATACAACGATCGATTTTGCTACAGTGATCAAAGATGATGTGGCGGATTTGGGTGTGGGGGGCTCAGGTAACGGCAATATTAATGATCCTCGTCCGCCTGCAGATAAGTCGCCTGTACTTGAGTTTGACTTTGGAGTGGGCCAAGCAGGGCAACAAGTTACTTTGTTCTGGACACAGCAAGCAAAGGGTGGCTGGGAAGATGGTAAGAGTGGTCGCGGTGGTACACGGGATACGTTTAAAGTATTTATAAACGGCCAGGAGGCATATGACACAACGTGGTATGACCCTCTTAATAGGAATAGCACCGTATTCGATGCAGAGGACGAGTCTTTGATCGTTACGCTGGATGAGCATGGCCGTGTTTCTGTCCAGTTCGAAGTTCGCTCTACAGAGCCTAACGAAGTCGTAGATGTCTCCAACATTAGCGTGGTGTCACAACAACAAACAGTGATCTACAACGTAGAGCTGAACGGTACCATTTCTGCAGGTGATATCGATTACTACCTCGTCTCGGTAGATGGAGGTCAGCTACTCTTTAACGGTAATCCGTTGCAAGAGGAAGAGGGGGTTTATCGTGTAGAGCCCGGTCAGTTGAATGGCTTAACCGTTCGTCCTGATGTTGGTGTGGAAACATTCGGCATTGAGGCTGTTTCGGTTAGTGACCGTGGCGTTCAAAGTGTTCCTGCTGACTTGACAGTAGCAATTGAAGCACCGCCTGCACCGCCAGAAGTGAGTATTGATGGTATTGCACTTGGGTCAGAAGCAGGCGTTGATGTGCTGGCTAAAATGAACCCGGAATGGGGCCACATTGGCGACAACCACTTTGGTGTCTCTACGACAGCAGTTAACACAGCTAATCCGGTTCAAGTTGTGTCAGGAAGTTCTCTGATACCGACATGGACTTTCGGGCTTCTGGGTGGGCCTGATGTGGGTGCCACACGTAATTTAAAAGTTGAGTCCCTCAGTGGAAGTAACGAGACTGCTTACTTTGAAGTGGGTGATACATATAAGTTGACTTGGGAGACTTTGACTGGTAGAGGGTTTTTGAATTCCAATCAGGTATGGACTCAACGCTCCATGGAGGCAACGGTTACACGCTCAGACAAGAAAGGCGTGGATAATGTTGTAACGGATATTGTTGTGTTTTCTGGTGCGATAGGTGGTACAGCTCAGACGTTAATTGTCGATAGCAAAGGTATCAGAGAAAATGTTGAATATCGCACTAATGATCAGTTTGCCGATAGTACTGCCGGTATTCGTGAAATTGAGGTATCGGGAAGCGCAGCACCTTTGGCAGAGGTTCGTTTGTCAGACAGTACTGGCAAGTTAATAGATACTGTACAAGCTGATGCCCATGGTCAATGGACCACGGCGCTCAAGCGCCTTGATGGTGCAACTGGAACGCTGACCGCGACTGCCACGGATGCCCAAGGGAATGTGACAACAGATATTAAGCATTACCAGATTGGTAATAAGGGTAGTAATACGCTAACGGGTACTGGTGGTGACGACATTCTGTATGGCGGTTCGGGCAATGACACGTTGCAAGGGGGTGACGGTAACGACGTTCTTATCGGCGGTAAAGGTAATGACCTTCTCAATGGTGGGGCTGGAAATGATGTCCTGATCGGTGGTAAAGGTAATGATACACTTACTGGCGGTCTTGGAGACGACGTCTTCCGCTGGGAGTTTGGCGATCAGGGAACAACCAGTGCGCCTGCTCAAGATACAGTGACTGACTTTGGGCAGGGCAACAACACCCTGGATCTACGTGACTTACTACAAAGTGAGAATGAAGGAAACATTAATAGCTATATTCTTGCCAAAGAGGAAGCTGGAGGCACTAAGCTCTACATTAGCGCCAATGGCACCTTGTCAGGTGATATAGATAAAGCGGACCAGGTGATTAACTTGCAAGGGCAGAGCTTCGAAAGCCTTGCAGGGCCAGGGGCTACGGAGTCTGATGTGATTCAGAAAATGATTCAAAACGGCAAGCTAGACATCGATTAACCACCACCCAACCCAAAGGCCGCCTACGGGCGGCCTTGTTGTATCTACAGTACGATTACGTTTAGCAACCAATAGGCGCGTTTACTTACAGGGGAAGCCGCTATGCTCTATATCAAACGTAACGCCAAGGGAGAGATCGTGACGCTTAGCAAGGAGCCTACGCCCGAGTGTAGCGAGACCATCGCGGCCAATTCGCCAGAGGTGTTTACCTTTTTGGCCCAGCAAACGGGGCAGTCGGCGCAAATGATAGCGTCTGACCTGGCTTTCGTGAGGGTGGTGGAAGACATGCTGGAGGTGTTGCTGGAGAAGGGGGTGCTGAGCTTTACCGATTTGCCCGCTGCGGCCCAGAGCAAGGTGATGGAGCGTAAGTCGCTTCGCGCCAAGAATGATGTGAACCTATTGGGGGATGAAGATACGCTAATCTAGTCAGGGCGTGTTTCAAACACGCCCTGACATCCATTGTGAGGATTAATCGACTCTGACAGCTGGCCCTGTCACGCCATCTACACCGGTGCGGAACAGGCTTTCCAGCTCCTCCGGGGCAGCCACGCCCTCGGCAATCACCTCAATGCCTAGTGAGTGGCACAGGGTGGCCATGCCGCGCACGATGGTTTGCTGCTCGTGGGAGGTATCGATACCCCGCACCAGGCTGCTGTCCAGTTTCAGGTAGCTCAACCCTACGTCGTGCAGGTCGGCTAGTTTGGTGAATTCAGCACCCACGTGCTCGATGCCGAACTGGCAGCCTAGCGGGCGCAGAGCGCTGCATAGCCCGCGCAAGCTGCCAATGGCGTGTGGCGTTAGCGTAGCGGGTACCTCGAAGCAGAGCTTGCGTGCCTGGGCAGGCTGCTTCTCCAATAGCTGTCTCAGCTCATTGACGAACTCGGCGTTAGTAATCGAGGCAATCGACAGGTTGATGCCGAACGACTGCTCGCCGTGAGCCTTGAGCTTGTCCAGTGCCTTGCGCACTACCGCGATATCCAGCGCGGGCTCCATCGAAAAACGCGTGACCCAGGGAATGAAGATCCCCGCACTTTGCCACTGGTTAGCCAGCTGTAGGCGGGCAGGGCACTCGTAATGCAACACCTGCTGCTCGGCATCCATGACCGGGAAGTAGGCAAGCTTTGGCCCCTGGGCAATGGCGTCGGTCAGTGCCGTGCGCCACTGGGTATGATTGCCGAACAGAGAGCCCTGTTCACGCTGCCGCACCACTGTGTGGGTGGTACTGCTGGCACTTTCCGCCTCTGCCAGGGCGTCGTCCAGCGTCGCCAGCAGCGGGCCACGTTCATCATGCGGATGGTAGGCTACCACGGCGGTGGCCAGGCCCGGTGTGGCGCTATTGTGGGGCGACGTTACCTGTGCCAGCGCTTCTTCCAGGCGAGGCAGTAGTGCGTGAGGCTCCTCCTCCATGGGTAGTATCAGCAGGAAGTCGCTGCCGTTGAGGCGGCCCACCAAGGGTTCTTCCGAAGTGCTATCCAGCGCGGCCAGCTGCTGGGTAAGCTGCTTGAGCAGAGCATCGGTGGCCTGGTGGCCAAGCTGCTCGTTTAACTGCTCCAGGGCGCGCACACGCACCATGACCAGCAGCCCCGTGGCACGGGCGTCTTCACTCTCCAGCAGGGCGCCCAGCTTGCCCATGATCACATCGCGGTTCAGGGCACCGGTCACGCGGTCGTGCTGCAGGTGGCGGCGCAGCTCGTCCAGCTTTTGCCCTTCGTGGCTGAGCATCTGGCGCACGTTGGCCGACAGCACGTTCATGGCCTGGGCCACTTCACGCAGCTCCAGCGTGCGGGGTTCCTTGATGGTGGTGAAGCGGCGCGCGCTGATGTCCTTGGCCTGGGCCACTACCCGCACCAGCGGGTGCTTGATGCCTCGTACCATCACCGTGGCCAGGGTCAGGCTGATCGCCCCCGCCAGCAGGAACCAGCCCGCCAGCTCCAGCATGCTGCGCCATAGCGAGGCATAGGCAAAACTGTGCTGGCTCTCCAACTCCAGCGTGCCAAACTGCCGCCAGCCATCCTGAACGGTAGCGGTGCCCACGGGCACATCGAACTGCACCAGGCGACGAAACCAGCCGGGCACATCACCGCTGTACTCACCGGCACGGCGCTCCACCAGCACGTCGCCTTCGGCATCACGCAGCACGATAGAACGGTAGTAACCGGTATCGAACTGCGCTGCAATCAGCAATTCGAGGATCACCAGTTCCTTGTCCAGCTGGCTCATGGAAAGCGCCAGCGCCGTGGCGTTGTCCTCGTTCTTGATGCGAACTTCCTGCTCGATGTAGTCGCGGCTGCTGGTGATGCTGATGGCCAGGCTGCCGACGAACGACAGCAGCAACAGCACGATAATGGCCAGCCAAAGCTGCTTGATCAGCGACATGTGCCTGTTCCTCTTAAATGAATCCTTGTGATTGCATGCGCTCGATGACGCTGCGCCAGCGAGATAGCCGCGCCAGTGGGTCGGCACGAGACTCGGAGCCTCCGCCTGCCCATAAACCACTGCTATTGAAACTGAAGACGGGGTCCAGGTCGTTACGCTGGGAGGCGGGCGTGATGGAAGGCATCAAGTTATCCAGCACCAGCGGTTCGGCATTAGGCGTCGAATAGTAGCCCAGTACCATGTGTGCCTGGGTAATCTGACTACGCCCGATACGTGCACGGACATAAATCATGCGCAGACGATCACCTGGCACCCCGAGCTGTTTTAACGTGATGTATTTGGCAATCGAATAATCTTCACAGTCACCCTGACCCTTGCCCATGGCCTCCAAGGGTGTGGCCCAAAAATCTTCCTGGCCCCACGCCTGGATATCATCCACCCAGCGAATGCGCCGATTGAAGAAGTCATTCACGTCGCGCAGTTGCGTTTGAATATCCTGGCCCTGCAGGCGGTCGAGCAGGCTGAACCACTCTTCCAGCACGTTCATTCCGCTTTGGCCGTAAAGCCGCTGCATGGATTGACGCAATTGCTGAGGGTTGAAGGCGGCCGCAGGAGAGGGCTGAAACCCCAGCCCAATACCCAGCAACAAGGCACCTGTGACGGTCAAGAACCGCCGACGTGTCAGGCCATGAGGAGGAGGGGAGGAGTGCAGGGACATGGACGCCATGAGCGTTGAGCAAATAGAGCTTAAGATTACTCGCTGGCATGCAAAAGCGCTATCCCTGCTGGTCACAAAGCATCAACGTTTTGTTACTGGGCTGCCTGATAGGTGGCTTCCAACATGGGCTCCAGTTCGGGCCAAACGTTGTCGAGAATGATAGGCTGAGCGTCTGCCGTGGGGTGGATGCCATCGCTTTGCATCAGCTGGGTATTGAGCGCCACATCTTCCAGCAGGAAAGGCACCAGTGAAAGCGAGTACTCATCCGCCAGTGAGTGGAACACGCCGGTAAAGGCATCGCGATATGCCTGCCCGTAGTTGGGAGGAATATCGATGCCCAGCAGCAGCACCTCGGCGTCGGCCTGCTGGCTCTGTTCGATCATGCTGGCCAGATTGGCTCGCATCTGGGCCGGAGGCAGGCCACGCAGGCCATCGTTGCCACCCAGCTCCAGCAGAACGATATCCGGCTGACGCTGTCGGAGAATGTCGGCGAATCGTTGCGCACCGCCAGAGGTGGTTTCACCGCTGATGCTGGCATTGACCACTTGGGCCTCGCCCTCCAGGCGCTCGGCGAGCAGCGCCACCCAGCCTTGCTCTTCCTCGATACCATAGGCAGCGCTCAAGCTATCGCCCATCACCAGCAACGTGGGCAATGCGCGAGTATCCGAGGACGTGTCGTCGTCATCGGCGTACAAGGGGAGCACGCTCAAACAGGTCACCAGGGTGACGGCCGTCAGCATGAAGGCTCTTGAAAGTGCTGTTGGTGAGAAAGCTGTGTTTGCGAGTGTCGTGTGCATCGCCTGTCGTACAGGTACCATTCGTTGTCGAACCGTTATTAAAGGGAATCCACGCTTCATGTCCTACTCCTCTGACCCTACTTCCAAAGTGCCCAGCGATGCTGCCAATGCGCATGCGCCCACCACCGACACGCCAACGTCAGGTAAGGTTCCCCCCGTCATTGCGCCCAACGTCGTGCTGCATGCCCATCAGTTGGCAAAACGCGTGGCCAGTGGCGAGCGTTCGCTGACCATACTGGACCACCTCGACCTCAGCGTGGCCGCCGGTGAAAGCGTTGCCATTCTAGGCAAGAGCGGGGCAGGCAAGTCAACCTTGCTGGGGCTGCTGGCGGGGCTGGACACGCCAAGTGATGGTGAGCTGACGCTGTTTGGTCACCCGCTGAGCCAGCTGGATGAGGATGGGCGTGCCGCGCTCAGGGCCGGACGAGTAGGTTTCGTGTTTCAAAACTTCCAGCTGCTGCCCACGCTCAGCGCCTTCGAAAACGTGCTGCTGCCGCTGGAGTTGTCGCCCCGGGCAGGGGAAACCGCCGCCGCCCAGCAGTGGCTGGAGCGTGTGGGGCTAGGGGAGCGCACCTCGCATCTGCCCAAACAGCTCTCAGGGGGCGAGCAGCAGCGCGTGGCGATTGCCCGTGCCTTCGTCACCGACCCGGAGCTGGTGTTCGCCGACGAACCCACCGGCAACCTCGACCCGGATACCGGCGCACAAATCATCGACCTGCTGTTCACGCTGAACCAGCAGGCGGGCACCACGCTGATCCTGGTGACTCACGACCACGCATTGGCGCGCCGTTGCGACCGCTGCCTGCGGCTCACCAATGGCCAATTGACGCCTTTCGTTCCCGCCCCGGCCACCAGCGAGGAAGGCAATGAGTGACATCAACTGGCGGCTGGCCGCCCGTAGTTTAAAACGTGACTTGCGCGCGTCAGATGTCCGGGCGCTGTTCGTGGCCTTGATGTTGGCGGTGGCGGCATCCACCATGATCGCCTTCTTCCTGGACCGTCTGGAGCGTGGCCTGGAGCGCCAGGCCAGCCAGATACTGGGCGGCGACCTGGTGCTGGAACAGCGCGAGCCCTTCGATGAGCGCCTGCGTGCCGAACTCGAAGCGGCGGGCTTTACCCTGAGCGACCAGGTAGACCTGGTGTCGATGATTAGCCGCGGTGAGCGCTTTCAACCGGCCAGCCTCAAGGCCGTCGATGATATCTACCCGCATTATGGCGTCAACCTGGTCGATCTGGGCAACGGAGTCGAGCGCCTGGCCTCCGGGCCTGGCGTCGGTGAGGCTTGGGCCGACCCGCGTCTGGCGGAGCTGATCGAGATCCAGATAGGTGATCAGGTACAGGTAGGCCAAACTGAGCTGACCATCACTGGCATCATCGAGCGTGAAGCCGACCAGTCCGCAGGGTTTGGCAACTTCAACCCCCGGCTGATGCTCAATACCGCCGACCTTGATGCCACCGGGCTGGTGCAGCCTGGCTCCCGGGTCGAGTTCGAGCTGCTGGCCGCCGGGCCGCCTGCCGCTCTGGAGCAAGTGCAAGGCTTGCTGGCGGAATTACGCCGGGAGGGCGTGGACGTGCGTGATGTCCGCGTCGACCGGCCGCAGTTGGGCAACGCGCTGCAGCGCGCGGAGAGTTATCTGGGGCTGGCAGGGCTGGCAGCGGTGCTGTTGGCCGGGGTCGCGGTGGCCATGTCGACCCGTCGCTATGTCGAACGCCACCTGGATACCGCCGCGCTGCTGCGCTGCTTCGGCGCTAGCCAGCAACAGCTGGTCGTGCTGTTTAGCCTGCAGTTGGTGGGGCTGGCGTTGATAGCCTCGCTGCTGGGGGCCATTCTCGGGCTGTTAGGCCAGGCACTGCTGCTGTGGTTATTGAGCAGCTTCCTGCCCATGACGCTGCCTGCCCCAGGCATCATGCCGCTATGGCTGGGTATCTTCACCGCGCTGGCGGTGCTGGTGGGCTTTGCCGGCCCCACCTTGCTGCGCATTAAGCAGGTGAGCGCGCTGAAAGTGCTGCGCCGTGAGCTGGACCCGCTGCCGCCTGCCGCCTGGCTGGTGGTGGGCGTGGCCAGCCTGGTGTTTGGTGGTCTGCTGTGGCTCTACTCGGGCAGCTTCTCGCTGGCCCTGGCGCTGCTGCTGGGCGGTTCGCTGTTGCTGGCACTGTTGTGGGGCGTCAGTGCCTTGCTGCTGAACGGCTTGTTGAAGGCAGTGCAGCGCCTCTCCGGTGCCAGTGAATGGGGCCAGGCCCTGCGTTTGGGAGGGCGGCAGTTGGCCCGCCGCAAGCAAGCCGGGCTAGGGCAACTGCTGGCCTTTTCGGTGACGTTTTTCGCCATGGCCATGATCGTGCTGGTACGTGGTGATCTGCTGACCACCTGGCAAGACCAGCTGCCGGACAACACACCCAACTACTTTGCCATCAATATCCAGCCCAGCGAACGCGAGGCCTTCGAGCAGGCCGTGGCCCCGCGCGTCGAGACCCAAAGCACGCTCTACCCCATGGTGCGCGGGCGCATCAGTGCCATCAACGGGCAAGCCCCTCGGGACGCCGTGCCACCCGATGCCCGGGGCGACAACTCCTTGCGCCGCGAGCTGAACCTCACCTGGCAAGCCACGCTGCCGGAAGGCAATCGCGTGGTGGCCGGGCAATGGTTTCGCACCTCCAGCGAGCCCCAGGGCTGGATGAGTGAAGTCGAAGCCACTGCCTCGGCGGTGGCCAGCACCGTGCCCATTTCGGTGGAAGAGGGGCTGGCAGCCCGCCTGGGGCTAGGCGTGGGCGATGAAATGACTTTCACCGTGGGGGGCGATACCATCACCACCCGTATCGACAGTTTGCGCAGCCTGAACTGGGATAGCTTCAACCCCAACTTCTTCGTGATCTTTCCGCCGGGCGTACTGGAGTCCTTTGGGCATAGCTTCATCACCGCCTTCCACTTGCCAGACGCGGAGCAGAGCCTGGTTCGCCAACTGGTCAGCGACTTCCCTGGCGTCTCGTTGCTCAACGTCGATGCCATCCTGGGCCAGGTACGTGACGTGCTCACCCAGGTAACGCGGGCTGTCGAACTGGTGCTGGCCTTGGTGCTGTTGGCAGGGGTGAGCGTGTTGTACGCCGCCCTCACGGCCAGCCGACCGGTACGCGCCCATGAAAGCGGCCTGCTGCGGGTGTTCGGGGCGGGTAATCGCATGATCTCCCGCGTGCAAGGAGCCGAGTACGCCCTGCTGGGCTTTGCCAGCGGGCTGCTGGGCGCCGTGCTGGCCGAGCTGGTCACCGCCGCGCTCTACCTCTACTGGCTCGACCTCACCCCGCGCCTGCATTGGGGCCTATGGCTAGTGCTGCCCCTGGGCGGCGCGCTGCTGATCGGCATCATTGGTCATCTGCTCTCTTACCAACTGCGCCGTCAAGCCCCCGCCGCCAGCCTGGGGCTGTTGGGAGAAGCGTAGGCAATGAAGGAGTGGTTGCCCCGGCAGCCACTCAAGCCCACTTGAGGGAGGCCCATTCATTGGCTTATAGCCAGAGCAGCCACCCAAACTATCCTGTGGGAGGCCAATTTCATTGGGCGACTGCTTGGGCAGGCACCCGTGCTTGAATCGTCGCGAGCTAAAGCTCCCTCCCACAATAGGCTTCCAGCCACAAGAGGCTCTCAGCCACAGCGAGGCTTCTTGAACAGAAGGAGGCCAATTTATTGGGCAACTGCATGAGCCGGTGCATTCTTCGCTTTTCACAAAGCAGGCTTCGTGTATGCTACGCGCCTCTTCATTGGAGTTCGCGGCATGTGGTCGTTCAACGTCTCTCATTTCTTACCTGTGCTCCCTCGTTTTCAACAGGGTAGGCCGATTCTGGCAGGACTTGTCGTCACCCTGTTGAGCGTTGGTGATGCCCATGCATCCGTGGCGCGTCTGGAGGCTGACCTGCAGGCCCAGTGGGGCCGTGGCGAGCAGCTCATTGAAATCGGCGAACTCCGTGAACAGGAGCAGCGCGTGATCGCCGAGCATATCGTGATCCGGCAGGCGCAAGGCGATGTGGTGACCATCGAGGCCTACCACGTGCAGGGCGATTACGACCAACCCGAGAGCGTCTCGATTCACGGTATTCGCGTTATCGAGCCTGACGTCAGTGACCCGGTCTTGACGCTGACCGAGCTGGCCCTCGATCGACCAGCAACGGCCGTCCCCGACTTCGCCAACTTCACGACCCCAGATGCACCGCTTCACGGCTTGCGTTTGCAGGAGCTTTCGCTGTGGCTGGACGGCACCTTGGCCAAGCAGTGGACAGCAGAGTGGGGCAACGACGCGGCGCTGACGGGCTACCTCACCCTGGAAGCCCTGGTGCTGGAAGAGATGAGCCACGCCGCCCTTGGACGTTTTGAGCTACACGGGCTAAACGCCGAGTTCAACGATTTGGCGTCTGGCTTTACCGCGTCTCTGGCGCTGGATGAAGTGATCGTTCGTGGGCTGCAAGGGCTCGACCGCCCAGGGCAAGCGCAGTTGGAACGGGCTGAGTTGAATGGCTTCAGCCTGACCGGAGACCGCTGGAGTGTTCTGCTGGAGCGCGCCTGGGCCAGTGGCAATACCTATGTCGGCGATGTGGGCTTCCAAGGAGCCGCGCTGGATATCGGGCAACTGATTCGCTTGGCGCCTGCGCAAGAGCGCCAGGACCTTCAGGTAATGAACAATGTATTGACCGGTGGCAGCGGGCAGATGTATGCCGCAGGTCGCAGTGTCTCTGAGTGGGATGACGAGACCCAACCACCACAGCTGACGTCGGAAGGCTTCTTGCAGCTCAGCGAGGCGGGTGACGTGCGCTATCAGATGGAGCTTCCCGTGACCCTGCCAGCGCACGTCACCGTCGAGCAGGCCATGCAAGACCCCACCCTGTTCGAAACGGCCACCCTCCATGGCGGTAGCATCACCCTGGCCTACGAGGATGCCGGCCTGCTGCCGCGTCTCGCCTCTGAACTCGCCGCCCAAGAGGGGATCAGTACCTCGCAAATGGTGTCACACAGTTGGGCCCAGGCCCGCCAGCTCGAAGCCGTGGCAGGCCCGCAGGTCGCCAAACTGATGGTGGCGCTGGTCGATATCATGGGCGGCCACGCCCAATCCTTGACCACGCACATCGCGCTGCCGGACCCGTTTACCCTCGAACAATTCATGATGGACCCGCTGGGCAGTAGCCAACGTTTACGCTTCACCTTTCAGCTCAAATAGCGCGGTTGTCCAGTTGGTCAGCCTGTAAAGGCTACCGCCAACATGAAACATGCTCATGCAACACCTGATACGGATGCGATGAAAGTCGCGTCTGACTGGGGTATCATGGCCCTCTCGCTTCTCCATGATGACCGTTTCGTTACGAGGTTCCCGCCGATGTTCAGCCGCGATATGACAATTGCCGGATTCGATGATGTGCTGTTTGATGCCATGCAGAAGGAAGTGGCACGCCAGGAAGCCCACATCGAACTGATTGCTTCCGAAAACTACGCCAGCCCGCGTGTCCTGGAAGCACAAGGCAGCCAGCTGACCAACAAATACGCCGAAGGCTACCCCGGCAAGCGCTACTACGGCGGCTGCGAGTTTGTCGATATCGCCGAGAACCTGGCTATCGATTACGCCAAAGAGCTGTTTGGCGCTACTTATGTCAACGTGCAGCCGCACTCCGGCTCCCAGGCGAACAGCGCCGTGTTCCAGGCGCTGGTCAGCCCCGGCGACACCATCCTCGGCATGAGCCTGGATGCGGGCGGTCACCTGACCCACGGTGCCAAGCCCAACTTCTCTGGCAAGCACTACAACGCCATCCAGTACGGTCTCGATGAGCAAGGCCTGATCGATTACGCTCAAGTGGCCCAACTGGCCCGTGAGCACCAGCCGAAAATGATCATTGCAGGCTTCTCGGCCTACTCCCAGATTGTCGATTGGGCCAAGTTCCGCGAAATCGCCGATGAAGTAGGGGCTTACCTGCTGGTCGATATGGCCCACGTCTCGGGTCTGGTGGCGGCCGGTGTCTACCCCAGCCCGCTGCCCCACGCCCACGTGGTCACCTCCACCACCCACAAGACCCTGCGTGGCCCTCGTAGCGGCGTGATCCTCTCGGCAGAAAACAACCCCGAGATCGAGAAAAAGCTCCAGTCTGCCGTCTTCCCCGGCGGCCAGGGCGGCCCGCTGATGCACGTCATCGCGGCCAAGGCGATCTGCTTCAAGGAAGCCATGGCACCCGAGTTCAAGACCTACCAGCAGCAGGTCGTCAAGAACGCACAGGCCATGGCAACCGTGTTCATCGAGCGTGGCTACGACATCGTCTCGGGCGGTACCGAAGACCACCTGTTCCTGCTTTCTCTGATCAAGCAGGGCGTGACCGGCAAAGATGCGGATGCTGCCCTGGGCCGTGCCCACATCACCGTCAACAAGAACGCCGTGCCCAACGACCCGCAAAGCCCGTTCGTCACCTCTGGCCTGCGTATCGGCACCCCGGCAGTGACCACCCGTGGTTTCGGTGAGCAAGAGTGTACCCAACTGGCGGGCTGGATCTGCGATATCCTCGACGTCCTGGCCAAAGGCGAAGACACCAGCGGCATCGAAGCCCAGGTGTTGGATAAAGTGGCAGAGGTGTGTGGTCGCTTCCCGGTTTACAAGTAAGCGCTACTGCCTTCAGCAAGTAAAAAACGCTAGCCTCGGGCTAGCGTTTTTTTATGGTAGGTCGCGTTTCCTAAGCACGTATCAATCGGCAGAACGGTCCTGAGCATCACGCGCAGGCTCTGGTCTCACAACGCTGACGGTACGCTGCTCTTTGGTCCATTTTCCCGCTTTTTTGTCGATATACTGAAAATGCTCATTGGTGAAGCTGCCCTGATTGCAGGCATGCCGATAGGAGACAGTGGGCACGGCCTGTTGATCGAGTAGCGCGATGAAAACCCCCGGCCCGGTCAACTCGAAGACGTTGGTCAGGGAGCTGTCCTGGATATTGTGCTGGACTCGCTCGATCAGCCTCAACAGGTTCGGATTGCCGGGGCGGCTGGCAATGAAATAGTTGCTGAGCTCACCACGGCGTGTGGTGATGTAAAGCTCCTCATGCTTGCCTAACGTGTTGGCCAAGGGCCAGATCGCATGGGCATCGATGTCCAGATACACGCCACCGTGTTGGTAGAGCACCAGCAGCCGCCAGAAGTCGGCTTGGGCAGCACCGATTTGCAGGCGATCATATTGCTGATTGATCTCTGCGGGGTAGTGGTCGGCAATGAACGCTTTTCTGGCCTCGGTAATCATGAACCGATACTCGAAACGCGGTGCCATCAGGCGGTTGAACAGATAATTCAGATAAACGGGCAGCGTGACCTTGTTGGTGAAGTTGGTCTGCCAGATGATCTTGGGAATGGGCGTTGGCTCTTTGGGCTTCAGCCAGGGCGCCGCTTGTTCCGGGAGCGTAAAGCGCTTTTTGGGGAACAGGGCATGAAAACCATAGCTCAACAGCTTGGTGATGTTGGCCAATAGCTTGATGATTCTGCTGGTCGCCACGATATGCGGCTTGCGAGATTTTGTTTGAGACGGCATTGGCTCTCTTTGCTCATTTCAATGAAAAGCCTGGGGAGTAGGCTCCTCAGGCTCTTCGATACTATCTGATGGTGCTGGATCATTTACCCGGCCATCACCAACCGCCTTGGCTTTCCAGCAAACTGCGGATGTTGTTGTCCAAGGGGAGGCGGAAGTCTGCACTGCCCAAGACCAACGCATCCCCAGCACGCACCACCCGTGCGCTCACATACAGAGAGTCCTGACCTTGTGCATAGGTTCCCATGAGAATGGAGCGAGCATTGTGCTGAGAGCTCAAACGTTGTACTTGCCTGGAGAGAATCAGCTCTCCCACATTCTCTTCGATGAACATGCTATCGCGCATCTTGACCTCCCGCACCTGCATGCCTTGCTGGGCAAGTGCCGAGGCCATGATCTCCGAACTGATGCGTCCAAAAGTGGACGACTGGCTCAAGTTGTCGATGCTGACGAAGGTGGCCGCAATCATGGGGCTATAGCGGGTAAGATCGGGGTTGCTTGCCATCATTTGCTGGGCAGCTTGATGTGCAAGTTCAGACAGGTCTGGTTTGGGCGCTTCAGGTTGGCTGCTGTTGCCAAGCGATGCGCAGCCCGTCAGCATCAATAGCGCAAGGCTCAGCGCAGCAGTGTTCATGGCGCGGCGGTAAGAGACAGGAAGCACCGTCATAAGCGTCAACAGCATAAAGGTTACCAAGTGTCGGTGATGGAAATAGTCGGCGTCGTGGGAGCCTGAGGCACTCTATGGGGTGCATACTGGCGCCGATCACCGGCATTAATGTAATAGATATTGGACGAAGAGTAGAGGATTTGATCCTGTTCAACGATCTGTGTGGTGACGATGATCTCTTCGTTGCTGGTGGGTGTCCAACTACCCCCGACAGAGTCGGCGAGGATGCCGGCCGGGATCAGTGCCAGCCCAGGCTCACTCCAGTGGCGGATGGGAAAGCTGGCGACGGCAATGCCGGTTGCCAGCGCCGTGTAAGCACCAAAAGGCGGACGCGTATAGCCACGGTCACGATGCTGAACGACTTCCACATCGATCTGAACCGTTGCTCCGTTGGCACGGGGCTGGGTAGTGACGCTGCCACCGCGTGACACCAGCTCGCTGGTCAGCAGGGTTCTGAAACCTCGTTCGAACTCTCCGCCACTGTAATAACTGCCGTACTGTGCGTGTTCGGGGGCGAGAATGTGCAGGTCGCGGAACCGTACCCGTTCGCTGGCCAGGATACCTGCCGCTTCATGTCGGGCCAGGACTTCCCAGTGCTGGGCAGCCTGCATGCGCTGTTGTTCACTGTAAGGGTAGGTGGTAGCAATCGGCGTTTGTGATGTGTTGGCGTAAAAACAGCCGCTTAGCATCAGGCCAACCGCGCCTAGCCCAAGTGGGGCAAGACAGCGGCGAGTGAGAGACAGCAGAGGACGAATGCGCACCGGTAGTTCCTTATCGCTAGTAAACGGCTTTTTGATAGACTAGTTTGCCATGCTCATAGTAGATCGGCCACGAGGTTTAAAACTTGAATGAGTAACCCCCATGCTTGAGGACCATCGTAGCGGCCCTCGTCACGATTCGTTGCTGTCATCTTACCCGGAAGACGATAGCAACAATGGCTGGATGATCAGCTACATCGACATCATGACGCTACTGGTGGCGCTGTTCGTGATCATCATTGCTGCTGCCGGGGTCACTGGCCCCAACTGGAACCCGGAAGCACCTGACACCGAGATCAGTGAAAGCAGTGTGCCTACCTTGGAAGTTCCGCTGCCTGCGCTGTTGGATGAACGTCGCCAAAAGCGCAACATTGCTTATCTGAATGAGCCCGGAACGCTCAGCCCGATGGCCATCAGCGCGGCCTTGGGGGTGGCTGGGCTGCCCGCACCGGTCATGGTGATGCCTGAACCCGCCGAGGTGCCGCCTTTGCTGGCGCTGGCACCTGTCGAGCCAGCATCGCCGGTAGCGCCGCTGCTGGAGCGTTACCTGCCTGCGCTGCCCACGCCGCTGCTTACCCATGAAACTCAGCGCTCGGGCCAGCCACTGGCAAATTACATGGTGCTGTTGACCGACCGTCCGCCCGTCAACGTCCAGCAGGTGGAGGACGAGGCCATCAGCAGTGCGTTGGCACTGGACGAGCAGTTGTCTGAGCGGGTCGAATCGTCCCTTTACCTGCCTGACCTGGATGGCGTCGAGGTCTCCCGAGTGGCAGAAGGCATCAGCCTGCGCGTGCAGGATCAGCTGCTGTTTCCTTCAGCCACCGCTGGGCTGACAGAGGGCGGTACATCGCTGGTGGGAAGCCTGCTGGAAACCATTCAGCGCTACGACGGTGAAGTCTGGGTCGAAGGGCACTCGGATAGTCAGTCGATCAATACCCCCGAGTTTTCGTCCAACTGGGCGCTTTCCAGCGCACGGGCCATTGCCATCGTCGAAGCACTGGAGGCTGCAGGGGTCGAACCTGAACGGCTGCGCGCGGTCGGTTTTGCCGACACTCGCCCACTGGAAGATAACAGCAGCGCCGAGGGGCGCGCCCGCAATCGACGTGTCGAAGTAGTGATTCACGTAGAGTAAGCACCCACACGCTGGCTTGGGGCAGCTCACTGTTGTAAGAGGAGGCTTCAGCTCGCGATGATTCCTGCACTTGGCTTGATTGGGGTGGCTACTCAGGCAGTCGCCCAATGAAATTGGCCTTCCACAGGATAGCCTGGGTGGCTGCTCTGGCTATAAGCCAATGAATTGGCCTTCCACAGGCAGGCTTGGGACTGCTTTGCTTTTGCTGAACAAAAAAAGCCCGCCAGGGGGGTGGCGGGCATCAAAGGGCTTGGCTCACTGCAGCCCACTGACATCTGGTGAGGGGGTGTACGAGATCGCCAGTGGGTACAATTCGAGTATAGCTATTTTTAAATGTTTGCCAAGGATTGGTGTAAAAATTTTTGTTGTTGTGTCGTTGTGGGCGCTCTATCAGATAATTCTTGTACAATTTCTGGCAATACTCCCGCCTCTTGGCCCCTGTTTATTTGCGCTATTTTGGTGCGCCTTCGCTTGCCCTATTTTGGTGCTGTCTTTATTGGGAGCTTTCGCGTGTTTTAATTATTTGATTTTAATTAACTAAATCGTTCTGGCATGCATTCTGCTTTGGTAGTTTCCTACCTTAGGTGCTTTTTTCGAAAGGCCATCACGTTCGGCTTTTGAATGACCTGATTCCAGTTTGCAAAAGGTGCTGCCATGACCGAGTCCGCTAGTCCTGCACTACTTGACCCCGCGTTACAGCCGCGTCTGGTGGTCACTGATCTCGACGGTTCCTTGCTGGACCACCACAGCTACGACTTTTCGCCTGCGGCCCCTTGGCTTGCTCGCCTCAAGCAGTTGGGCGTGCCGGTCATTCCTGTCACCAGCAAAACGCGGGCCGAACTGGTGCCGCTACGTGAAGCGCTGGGGCTGACGGCAACGCCCTTCATTGCTGAAAACGGTGCCGTGATTGGTCTGCCGCCCGGCTGGTGCCATGCCAGCCTTGACCGGCCGGGTAGCGGGCTGGACGGCGTGGTCATCAAGCACACGGGGGTGGATATCCGCTTTATCCGTGCACGCCTGGCCATCTGGAAGCAGCGTCTCGACCTGCAGTTTACGCCCATGGGGGAGATGGAGGTGGCAGAGGTCATGGCCAGAACTGGCCTGGACGAGCCCCGTGCCAAAGCAGCCAAGCGGCGCGAGGGCAGCGAGCCGCTGATCTGGGAAGACGATGAAAATGCCTTGGAAAAATTGCGTGCTGCGCTGGAGGGCGATGGGTTGACCATGACCCAGGGCGGTCGTTTCTGGCACGTCATGGCGCAGGCATCGGGCAAGGGAAGTGCGGTGAACTGGTTGATCCAGCGCTTTGCGTCGCTACGCGGTCGGCAGCCGCTTGCGCTGGGGCTAGGCGATGGTCCCAACGACGTTTCCATGCTGGAAGCCGTCGATCAGGCCGTGGTGATCAAAGGGTGCCATGACTTGAGGGTGGCGCCACACAACCGGGCGCTGTATCGCACCCAGGCAACCGGGCCAGCCGGATGGGCCGAGGGGGTGGCTCACTGGTGGGGGCGAGACGACCGCCGGCTAGCGGCGGAGCCCCATCTGCAAACCACCACGGCTTAACTCAACGAGGAAGCGCGCATGAGTGATTTTCATCAGAATGGCGTCATTACCGATTTTCATAATCTGACCCGTCGTCCCGTGGAAGATCTCGAGCGGGAGCTGTGCCAATTTGCCAAGCGCCGCCCAATGGGGTTGATTCTACCGTCGCTGTTTTCCGAGCTGGAAGGGCCGGCGCTGTCGGCCATTGTCGATGAATTGGCCAAGGTGCCTTATCTCAACGAGATCGTGATTGGCCTGGATCGGGCCGACCGAGAGCAGTTTCTCTATGCTCGTGAGTTTTTTTCACGCTTGCCTCAGCATACCCGCATTCTGTGGAACGATGGTCCTCGGCTGCGAGCGCTGGATGCGGAGCTCGAGCATCACGGGCTAGGGGCGCTTGAGCCTGGCAAAGGGCGCAATGTGTGGTACTGCGCGGGGTATGTGCTGGCGTCAGGGCGCTCGTCGGTGGTGGGACTGCACGACTGCGATATTCTGACCTACGACCGCAGCTTGCTGGCACGCTTGATGTATCCGGTGGCGCATCCGCGCTTCAACTACAGCTTCTGCAAGGGGTACTACCCACGCATTGCCGAAGGCAAGCTGAATGGTCGGGTGTCTCGTTTGATGGTGACGCCGCTGCTACGGGCATTGAAGACCGTGTGCGGCCCGCTGCCGTATCTGGATTACCTGGACAGTTTCCGCTATCCGTTGTCGGGGGAGTTTGCCATGCGCAGCGACGTGCTGGAGGGCATTCGCATTCCTGCCGATTGGGGGCTGGAAATTGGCGTGCTCTCGGAGCTACAGCGCAACTACTCGCATCGCCAGCTGTGCCAGGTAGATATCGCCGATGCCTACGACCACAAGCACCAGCCAGTGAGCGAAGAGGATGCCAGCGGTGGTTTGAACCGCATGAGCCTGGATATCGCCAAGGCACTTTATCGCAAGCTGGCCACGCAAGGCGTCAGTTTTAGCAGCGAAGATTTCCGTACCTTGAAAGCCACCTACTATCGGTTGGCGCTGGACTTGATCGAGGCCTATGACCACGACGCCACCATGAATGGACTGAGTCTGGACCGCCACTGCGAAGAGCAGGCGGTAGAGCTGTTTGCCAGCAACCTGCTGGAAGCTGGCAACCTGTTTCTGGACAACCCGCGTGAGCGCCCGTTCATTCCTAGCTGGAACCGGGTGCAGGCCGCTGTACCTGACCTGCTGACCCGGATGCACGAAGCGGTCGCGCTGGATAACCAGGGGGATGTGTAGGCCATGACGGCCTACGTTTGACGCCTAGAAATCGTCGCTGTGCGCCTGTGTGCTGGAAGGCGCCAGTGACAACGCCTGGGCTTGATGCCGTGACGCGTTGAGCTTGAAGTTGCTGACCATCTGACGCAGCTGGGTGCTCAAATGCGCCAATTGCTGGGTAGCATGATTGCTCTGCTGCACCAGTCCGGCATTTTGCTGAGTCATTTGATCCATCTGTGTCACGGCCTGGTTGACCTGCTCGATGCCGCTACTTTGTTCGATGGTGGCCGCAGAGATCTCCTGGACCAGCGTGCTGAGCTGCTGGATGTCGCCCACCACGCCGTTGATGACATCACCGGTACTGCGCACTCGGCGGCTGCCTTCGACCACCTGAGCATCGGCATTCTCGATCAGCCCCTTGATCTCCTGGGCGGCAGACGCGGAGCGGCTGGCCAGCTGGCGAACCTCGTTGGCCACCACGGCAAAACCGCGCCCTTGCTCCCCTGCACGAGCGGCTTCCACCGAGGCATTCAGCGCCAGGATATTGGTCTGGAAGGCAATCGCATTGATCGTTTCGACGATGCTGCTCATGCGAGTGGCGCTTTCATTGATGGTCGCCATGGTATCGATCACCGAGGACATGGCGTCGCTACCCCGCTGGGCGCTTTCTGCGGTTCGGGAAGCCAGGCTGCGAGCGTGGTCGGCATGCTCTGCGTTCTGCTTCACTGTCGCGGTCAACTGCTCCATGCTGGAGGCGGTTTCCGCCAGCGACGCCGCCTGCTCTTCGGTGCGCGTCGAGAGCTCTTCATTGACGCCCACGATCTGTTCTACCCCATTGTTGACCTGATCGGCGCCATGGTGGATGTCGCTGATGGTGCCCGCCAGGGTTTCGCGCATCCGGTTGATGTCGAACAGCAGGCTGCTTTGATCACTTCCTTTCAATGCAGCGGCCTGAGTCAGATCGCCATCGGCAATATGACGTACCACACTGGCCGCATAGCGGGGGTCACCGCCCAGCCGACGCGCCACGTCCCGGATCACCCAGCCCATCAGCAGCGTCACGGGCAGGCCAATGATCAGCAGAATGACCGCTGAACGTACCAGTCCAGCTACAAAGGCTGCATCGATATCGTCCACATAGACGCCTGCCGCCATGGACCAACCCCATTCGGGCAAGTGGGCCACATAGCTTACCTTGGGTGACTGGTCTTCACCCGAGATGCGCCGCGAGTAGTAATCCACGTGCCCGCCACCTGCCTGGGCCACATCGCGAAGTACGCTGTACAAGCGCATGCCGCTGGCGTCCTGGAAGTTGGTCATGTCTTCGCCACGTGGGCGATTGGGGTGGGACACGATGGCCAACTGGTTGTCGAACGCAAACACATATTCGCCTTCACCAAAGCGAACGCTGGCAAGGTTATCGATGGCCCGCTGCTGCGCTTCATCGACGCTCAGTTCACCGCTGGCGGCACGTGCTTGCAGATCGGCGATTTGGCCGTGGACGCTATTGACGATGTACTGAATGCTGTCGCTGCGCTCGTTGGCGATGGTTTGGCGGTTTTCCCAGGCCAGCCAGCCTACCAGGAGCAGCATGGCCACCCAGATAATGCCCAGCGTGCTCCACAGTTTCTGTGTAGTAGTCAGGTTGTTCATGGCGTCCTTATATCGATTAGTTCAGTGAGTAAGCCCTCACTCCTATCGGCCATGAGGCGGCCTACCTTAGTCGAAAGGAGTGTTTTTAACTAAATTTTACAATTGATAATTCTAAAAGGTAATAAACATATAATATTTTGTGGGATACACTTGATGAAATGCACACTGCATACGGTCAATTGCTGGAGGTCCATCATGCAACGCCCCGTCGTCACGCCCTTTTTCGATGAGCCAACCAACACGTTCAGTTACGTGGTGAGAGACCCCGATGGCACCGCCTGCGCCATCATCGACTCCGTGCTCGATTTTGATTACGCCGCTGGGCGAACCGATACCCGTTCAGCGGAGCAGATCATCGCGTTTGTGCGCCGTGAAGGGCTAAACGTGGCCTGGATACTGGAAACCCACGTTCATGCCGACCACCTTTCGGCGGCCCCCTACTTGCACGCCCAGTTGGGCGGCAAGACCGGCATCGGTGCGCACATCGTCGAGGTACAGGAGATCTTCGGCAAGGCCTTCAATGCGGGCACCGAGTTTGCCCGGGACGGTAGCCAGTTCGACGCGCTGTTCCAAGAGGGCGATACCTTCATGATTGGCGCCCTGGAAGCCACCGTGCTGCATACGCCTGGCCACACGCCCGCCTGTTTGACCTATGTGGTGGGGGATGCCGCGTTTGTCGGCGATACGCTGTTCATGCCCGACTACGGCACCGCCCGCTGTGATTTTCCCGGTGGCGATGCCCGCACTCTCTATCGTTCGATTCAGAAAGTGCTGGCCCTGCCTGACACGACACGGCTGTTTTTGTGCCACGACTATAAAGCCCCGGGGCGTGACGTGTACCAGCACGAAACCAGCGTTGCCGAGCAGCGCCAGGCCAACGTTCATGTGCACGAGGGCATCAGTGAAGACGCCTTCGTGCGTATGCGCACCGAGCGAGATGCCACCCTGGGCATGCCTCGGCTGATCATCCCATCGGTTCAGGTCAACATGCGGGCTGGGGAGCTGCCCCCCGAGGAAGATAACGGTCAGGTGTATCTCAAGGTGCCGATCAATCGTTTCTGAATCTTTTCAACCCACGTAATACGAGGAGCAGACGGTGGACGTAATGGCAAGCCTGCAAGGGCTGGTGGGGGGCGTGTTGATTGGGCTCTCCGCCGTTTGGTTGATGGGGGCGCTGGGGCGTGTTGCTGGCATCAGCGGGATCATCGGAGGGCTGGTGCTTCAGCGGCCCAAGGGCGATAGCGCCTGGCGGGTGGCTTTTTTGGCGGGCCTGGTCAGCGGCCCGCTGCTGGTCATGGCGCTGGGCGGAGGCCTGGGCAATGTGGCTGGCAGCCCCGGTGAGGTGATTGGTGCGCCTGCCGGTGGCGTTGCGCTGATGCTGTTGGCGGGCCTGCTGGTGGGGTTGGGCACCGGGCTGGGCAGCGGCTGCACCAGCGGCCACGGCGTATGTGGTTTGGCGCGTTTGGCGCCGCGTTCCATGGCGGCCACGGGCATGTTTCTGGTGACCGCCATCGCCACCGTGTATGTGGTGCGTCATGTCATTGGGGGTGGCGTATGAGCCGGGCTGCGTTGAAAACGGCAGCGGGCTACGTGGCAGGGCTGCTGTTTGGGTTAGGGCTAGCTATTTCCGGCATGACCGACCCAGCGAGGGTGCTGGGGTTTCTGGATATCGCGGGCGCCTGGGACCCCACGCTGATGTTCGTGCTGGGGGGCGCGGTGTGCACCACGTTTGTCGGTTACCGGCTGGTGTTTGCTCGGGGGCAGCCGCTGTTGGCCGGTGGCTTTCAACTGCCCACGCGCCAGGAGCTGGATGGCAAGCTGCTGGGCGGTGCGGCGTTGTTTGGTGTGGGCTGGGGGCTTTCCGGCTACTGCCCGGGGCCTGCCATTGCTTCTCTGGGCGGCGTCACGCTGCCGTTACTGGCCATGTTGGCGGCCATGGTGCTGGGCTGGTGGGGGGCTGCACGCCTGTCTCGCTAGCACCACTGAACCAACGTGGCATGTTGTCGCCCTTGCTCTAGGTGAAAGCGGTGCCGCAGCACCATTCGGCGCCCCCATCGGCAACGCTCTCCGCGTTGCTTCGCGGGTGCGCTCCGCTTACGCCGCGCTACGGGTATATCGCCAACATTGGGTATGGGGGCACGGGCACGGATATCCCCGTAGCGCGGCGTAACGATTGAGCGAGAGCAACGAGCGAGTGAGGCACCCGCGGAGGCGGCGCCAGCCGCCCCGATGGTGCCACAGCACCCACAGCATCCTCGAATGACAACATGCCATCGCCACCCCCGGCGCCATCATCGGCAACGCTCTCGCGTTGCTTCGCGGGCGCGCTCCGCTTACACCGCGCTACGGTATGCGCCCACATCAACCCCAAGGCGTCACCACGGCAAATCGCGGCACCCCTGTAGCGCGGCGTAACGATTGAGCGAGAGCAACGAGCGAAAGAGGCACCCGCGGAGGCGGCGCCAGCCGCCCTGATGGCGTCACCGAACCAAACGCGCTCTCGAATCACAAAACGCCACCGCCACCCCCGGCGCCCCCATCAGCAACGCTCTCGCGTTGCTTCGCGGGTGCGCTCCGCTTACGCCGCGCTACGGGTACATCGCCAACATTGGGTATGGGGGCACGGGCACGGATACCCCCGTAGCGCGGCGTAACGACTGAGCGAGAGCAACGAGCGAGTGAGGCACCCGCGGAGGCGGCGCCAGCCGCCCTGATGGTGCCACAGCACCCACAGTATCCTCGAATGACAACATGCCATCGCCACCCCCGGCGCCCTCATCGGCAACGCTCTCGCGTTGCTTCGCGGGTGCGCTCCGCTTACGCCGCGCTACGGTATGTCGCCAACATAACTCCCAATACGTCACCACGTCAAATCGCGGCACCCCTGTAGCGCGGCGTAACGATTGAGCGAGAGCAACGAGCGAAAGAGGCACCCGCGAAGGCGGCGCCAGCCGCCCTGATGGCGCCACAGCACCCACAGCATCCTCGAATGACAAAGCGCCATCAGCCACCCCCGGCGCCCCCATCGGCAACGCTCTCGCGTTGCTTCGCGGGTGCGCTCCGCTTACGCCGCGCTACGGGTATATCGCCAACATTGGGTATGGGGGCACGGGCACGGATATCCCCGTAGCGCGGCGTAACGATTGAGCGAGAGCAACGAGCGAGTGAGGCACCCGCGGAGGCGGCGCCAGCCGCCCCGATGGCGCCACAGCACCCACAGCATCCTCGAATGACAACATGCCACCGCCACCCCCGGTGCCCTCATCGGCAACGCTCTCCGCGTTGCTTCGCGGGTGCGCTCCGCTTACGCCGCGCTACGGTATGTCGCCAACGTCACCCCATACGTCAAATCGCGGCACCCCTGTAGCGCGGCGTAACGATTGAGCGAGAGCAACGAGCGAGTGAGGCACCCGCGGAGGCGGCGCCAGCCGCCCTGATGGCGCCATGGACATTACCCCAGCACGATATCTCTAAAAGCCACAGCCACGTTGGGCGTGGCGGCTAGTCTGACCACCATGCTCAGGGTGCTTCGCTACCCATCATGTCCAGAAGGCGGGCGTCGTTGGGCATGCCCTGGATGCGGTCGATGCGTAGCAGGCCTGTGTCGGTTTCGCGTTGGTAGGCGCTGGTGGGGGTGGCGTACAGTCCCAGCTCATCGAAAAGCTGGTTATTGGCATAGACCTGTTCTTCGATATCGCGAGGTTGCGCACTGGCGCTCAGGGATTCGCCGTTGCTGTGGCGGTGCAGGGCCTCGGCGGGGTCGTCGGCACCGAGGAGGGTGGCGGCGAGGGCGGGGCTGTTTGGCGCCAGAATGCCTACCATGATGTGGCGCAACTGAACTTCGCCAGCTTCCACCCAAGGGCGCGTCTGTTGCCATAGCTGGCGGCAGTAAGGGCAGTTGGCGTCGGTGAAGGTGTAAATCACGCGGGGGGCGTCCGGGTTGCCGTCCTGAATCCAGTGACTCTCTTCCAGCAGTTGCCAGGTTTCGGCTTCGAGCGGGACGCGCACATGTTCGTCCAGCTGCGCTTCGGTCAGGTCATTGCCCGCGCTGTCCATCAGTGTGCCGACAATGGCGTGTTCGCCGTCGGCGGTCAGGTAGATGGCCATGTCCTGGCCTTGCACGCTGGCGCCGTAGCCGCGCATACCGCCGGGGGCCTCGAATTGCCCGTGAATGCTGATGCCCTGGTCGGCCAAGGCTTGCACTGGTGCGGGCAACGTATCTGCATGGCTGGCCAGAGTGAATGTGCTCAGTGTGGCCAATAGGGCAAAGCGGCTCGCGGGCATGGGAAACGTCCGTTGCATAAGTAGCTCAATCCTCAACTAAACCGTGCTCAGAGCAAGTGGCGATGATAACGATGTGATATGTCTTTTGGGTAGACAGTGTCGCAGGACAGAATGATTAAAGGATTATCTTGTTCTGTCCTGAGACGTTATGTCGCAAGGCGTCAGGCGTTAGCCACCAGCCAGAGCACGGCATAGGGAGGCAGGGATGCCGGCGGGTGAAGCGAAGACGAGGTGTCCAGCGGCTGCCAGGCGTGCTGCTGCAGTCGCTGAGTCAATGCCTCGCCGCCTTGGTCGAGGGCTATGCGGCGGTCGGTGACGTTGAACAGGGCCAGCAAGCGTCGGCCATTGGCCAGCGGACCGCGCTCGATGGCCAGCAGCTCCGCGGGCGTGCTGATGACCTGCTGGGGAACGTTGGGATGAAAGCAGGGCTCCTGGCGGCGAAGGTCCAACAGCCGACGCAGGGCATGGAAGACATCGTGGGTGGGGGTGGAGGGGCTTTCCAGCAGCAGCTCCAGTTCGTCCAGCGGCCAGCGACGCCGGTTGATGGAGCGCAGCCGACCGCTGCGCTCGACACCTTCGACATCGTTGAGCGTGCCGGTCAAGGTGTGCAGGTAAAGCGCAGGGATGCCTTGCAGGCTGAGCATGATGGCCTGACTGCACAGGAAGCGCGCAATTTGCCAAGGGTCGGGGCCGCGCCGGGTGCCGCGCATGGCCTCGAACCAGGTAATGTTGATTTCGTAGGGTGTGTCGCTGCCGTCCGGGTTGCTGCGCATGCTGACGAAGCCACCGAAGCGGTGCATCAGCTCCAGCAGGGCGTCCCGTTCGTGGTCCGGCAGCAGGCCCTCCAGAGGGCGTACCCCGATGCCATCGTGGCTGGCGGTAAAGTTGAGGTAAGTACAGTGTTCAGGCAGCACCGGCAGGCTGGCTAGCCAGCCTTGCAGTGTGCTGGCCTCCCCACGGGTGAGGGTGTGCAGCAGCAGCGGGGGCAGCGCGAACTGGTACACCATGTGCGCTTCGTCCGGCGGGCCTTCCGCCAGGCGTTCGAGGCCGAAATAGCTGATGTTTTCGGTATGGGGCACGTTGGTTTCGGTGATGATCAAGGTGCCGGGGGCGATCTCATCGACGATGGCGCGTAGCAGGCGTACCACGGTATGGGTTTCGGGCAGGTGAATACAGGCCGTGCCCAGCCGCTTCCATAGGAATGCCACGGCATCGAGGCGGATGATTCGCACTCCCTGCTGCAGGTAAAACAGCAGGATGCCGACGAATTCCAGCAGGACATCCGGGTTCTCGAAATTCAGGTCTATCTGGTCTTCCGAAAACGTGGCCCACAGGTGGCGGGTGCCCCGGCGGGTGGAGACAGGCACGAGCAGCGGACTGCTGCGTGGCCGCGTGACCTGGGAAACATCGGTATCTGGGTCCACCTCGATAAAGTAATCCCGCCCCGGCAGGCTGCCGGTCAGATAATCCACGAACCACAGCGATTCACGGGAAACATGGTTGAGCACCAGATCGCCCATCACGTCATAGTGGCTGGCCAGGTCACGAATATGCGACCAGTCCCCCAGTTCGGGGTTGACCTCCCGGTAATGGATGACCGAAAAACCGTCGTCGCTGCTCCAGGGGAAAAAGGGCAGGACATGCACCCCGCTGATCGTCTCCCCCAGGTGGCGCTTCAGAAAGTGGTTCAGTACGCCCAGTGGGGGCGTGCCGTCTGCCACGATGGAGTCACCATAGCTAATGACCCACTGATCCTTTTCGCTCCATGTTGGTGCGCCGTCGCTGGGCGTGCCTGTGGAGGGGGCAGAGGGGAGTAGCGGCCGGAAGTGGGCCAAGTGCTGTTCGAGGCGTCGCTGTACCTCTCCTGCGCGCTCGCCGTACAGGTGGGTCAAGTAACGCTGTAGCCTGAGCTCAAATGCCGTCATGGATGCCTCCCTTTCAATCAACCTTCGACAAACGCTGCAGCTTGTGTGCCAAATCGTTACAATATAGGTGAATAGTGTGCGAAATGACGTACAAGTCATGCGTCTGCCGCTTTTGCAGGCATGACAAGCGGTAATGGGACGGTTTACCCAACGATCCTTGGATGGATCTTAAAATAGCTTACAAAACAGTGGATACCAGGAGGCTCGTTGGTCTGGCGGGTATCCATGGGCTGACACGCTGAGCGCACTTGCAGGTGCGTACCGACAATAGGTTGACTGCCATGCATTGTCCTTTTTGTGGTGCAAACGATACACGAGTGACGGACTCACGCCTGGTGGCAGAAGGTGATCAGGTGCGTCGTCGCCGCCAGTGTGCAAGCTGCCACGAGCGCTTCACGACGTACGAAACGGCAGAGCTGATCATGCCCAGGGTGGTGAAGTCGGATGGCTCCCGGGAGACCTTCAATGAAGCCAAGCTGCGGGCAGGCATGTTGCGGGCGCTGGAAAAGCGGCCGGTAAGTGCCGAAGCCATCGAGGCGGCCGTGGAGCGTATCCGTCAGACCTTGCGGGCACGAGGCGACCGAGAGGTGAATGCCCGTGAAGTGGGCGAGGCGGTGATGAAGGCGCTGCGTAGCCTGGATCAGGTGGCGTACATTCGCTTTGCATCGGTGTACCGCAAATTCCAGGATCTGGAAGAGTTTCGGGCTGAAATCGACCGGTTGGCTCAAGAGCCGGGTGACGATGTTTCCTCCGGTGCCGCCTCTTCCGAGGCCAAGTGATGAGCCTGTTTTCGATTGCCGACCACGGGTTCATGGCGCGCGCCTTGCAGTTGGCTCGCCAGGGCCTCTATACCACGGACCCCAACCCTCGCGTGGGGTGCGTCATCGTTCGCTATGATCGTTTGGCCGAGGGCCAGGTGGTGGGGGAAGGCTACCATCTGCGCGCCGGTGAGCCTCATGCCGAAGTGCATGCGTTGGCAGCCGCTGGGGAGCAGGCCCGGGGGGCCACGGCCTATGTGACGCTGGAGCCCTGTTCCCATACCGGGCGTACCGGCCCCTGTGCCGTGGCGCTGGCCAATGCAGGCGTAGGGCGCGTGGTGGTGGCCATGGAAGACCCCAATCCGCAAGTGAGTGGGCGGGGGATTGCCCACTTGAAGGCTGCCGGTATCGAAGTCCACGTGGGCCTGCTGGAACAGGATGCTCGGGCGCTCAATCCTGGGTTCGTGTCGCGCATGCAGTCACGGCGACCGTTCGTGCGCTTGAAAATGGCGATGAGCCTCGATGGTCGAACGGCCATGGGATCGGGGGAGTCGCAGTGGATCACCGGCCCGCAGGCGCGCACCCAGGTGCAGCGCCTGCGAGCACGCTCCAGCGCGATTCTCAGTGGCGTGGAGTCCATGATCATGGACGATGCGCGGCTGACGGTGCGTGCCGAACAGCTGGCGCTGCCTCGGGCCGATGAGATCGTGCTGCGCCAACCTCTGCGGGTCATTCTGGATTCTCGGTTGCGGCTGCCGCTGGCGGCGGCCTGCCTGCGCGAGCCGGGGCGCACGCTGATCATCACCACCGACCAGCACAGCCCCGACAAGCGCCAGCGGCTGGAAGCGGCCGGTGCCGAGATCCAGGTCCTGCCCAGCGCCGCCGACGGGCGTGTCGAGCTTGCTGACATGCTGCGCTGGTTAGCCGATAATGAGCAGGTAAACGAGCTGTTGGTAGAGACCGGTGCGACGCTGGCCGGGGCGCTGCTGGATGCGCAGCTAGTCGATGAGTTGCAGCTGTTCGTCGCCCCCACGCTGCTGGGAGGCGACGCCCGCCCGCTGTTCGAGCTGCCGGGGATCACCCGAATGGCGGATCAAAAGCGCCTGGTGATCAAGGAGTCCCGCCAGGTAGGCCAGGACTGGCAGATTATCGCGACCCCCGTGATCGACTAGCGCAAGCGGCCATAGCAAGGTACCCTGACGCCCGAAATCGCATCCCATGCGACCACTTTTTTTGGAGATTCCATGGCGCACTCCGCTTCTGAGGGCCTGTCCCCTATCGCCGAGCTGGTAGAAGACATTCGCCAGGGCAAAATGGTGATCCTCATGGACGATGAGGATCGCGAAAACGAAGGCGATATCATCATGGCGGCCGAACTGGTCAAGCCAGAGCATATCAACTTCATGGCGCGTTACGCCTGCGGTCTGATCTGCATGCCCATGACCCGGGAACGCTGCGAGCAGCTCAACCTGCCGCTCATGGTGCGTGACAACGGGTCCGGTTTTGGCACCAAGTTCACGCTGTCCATCGAGGCGACCGAAGGCGTGACCACCGGCATCTCTGCCGCGGACCGTGCACGTACGGTGCAGGCCGCTGCCGCACCCAATGCCAAGCCCACGGATATCGTGCAGCCGGGTCATATCTTTCCGCTGATGGCCGAGCCGGGTGGCGTACTGCGCCGGGCAGGGCACACCGAAGCGGCCTGCGACCTGGCGGCGCTGGCAGGGCTCGACCCCAGCGGCGTGATCTGTGAAATCATGAACGACGATGGCAGCATGGCGCGTCGTCCCGAGCTGGAAGCCTTCGCCAAGGCCCATGGCATCAAGATCGGCACCATTGCCGATTTGATCCACTACCGGATCGTCAACGAACAGACCGTCGATGCCATCGAGACCAGCCGTGTGTCCACGGTGCATGGCGAATTGGCGCTGCATGTGTTCCGTGACCGCATTCAGGGCGCTCACCACCTGGCGCTGGTGAAAGGCCAGCCCACCGCCGAGCAGCCCACCACGGTTCGTGTACACTTGGCCGATACGCTGCGCGACGTGCTGGGGCTGATGAAAGGCGAACAGTGCCGCTGGGATTCCCACCGCGCCCTGCGTGAAATCGCCGAAGCGCCCGCCGGTGTGTTCGTCCTGATCGATGACGGACGTCCGCATCAGGATCTCAAAGACCAGCTGGACATCTTCCTGGATCGGGTACGCCAACCGCGTACCAATGACTCGGACGGAGCCGGCAACTATTTAACCATTGGTACGGGTTCGCAAATTCTGCGCCATTTGGGCGTCGGCAAGATGCGGCTACTCAGCTCCCCGTGGAAATTCTCGGCGCTTTCCGGGTTCGATCTTGAAGTGGTCGAGCGCCTGGGACCCAACGACACGGCGTATGAGCCAACTACTCAGCAGGAATAAATCGATGCAATCCCTTTCGCAAGTTGAAGGCACTTTTGTCGACGTAGATGGCCGTTATGTCATCGTGGTGGGGCGTTTCAACCACCATGTGGTCGATAGCCTGGTTGAAGGTGCAGTGGACAGCCTGACCCGCCACGGCGTCGATGCCGAACAAATCCATATCGTTCACGTGCCGGGAGCCTGGGAACTGCCGTTGGCAGTCAAGCGCGTGCTCCGCGTCATGAAGCCGGATGCCGTCATCGCGCTGGGCGCGGTCATTCGTGGCGGCACGCCGCACTTCGAATACGTGGCGGGTGGCTGCAACACGGCCATCAATCATCTGCAGCTGGAGTTCGACACGCCGGTCGCCAATGGCGTGCTGACCGTGGAATCCATCGAACAGGCCATCGAACGAGCGGGCACCAAAGCAGGCAATAAAGGCACCGAAGCCGCCATGGCCGCCATGGAAATGGTATCGCTGCTGCGCGCACTGCCCGCAGGAGATGACCAATGAGCGAGCGACGTGAGCGCAAGTCCTCTGCGGCACAGCAGGGACGCCACGCCGCAAGGGAGTTGGCGGTACAAGGGTTATATCAATGGCACATGACCGGCAAATCGATCTCGACCATCGAAGCCGAATTTCGTAGCCAGAAGGCGGACGACGACCTGGAAGACCACGAGAACTGGGTCAAGGTCATGGAAATCGCCGACAAAGCGCTGTTCCATGAGCTGCTGCACAACACAGTCCGCTTCAAGGCCGAACTGGATCGTGACATTGCACCGCTGCTGGATCGTCGTCTGGAAGACCTGGACGCGGTAGAGCTGGCCATTCTGCGCCTGGGCGCCTACGAGCTCTCGCGCCGCATGGAAGTGCCTTACCGCGTGGTCATAAACGAAGGCGTTGAGCTGGCAAAATCGTTTGGCGCCACCGACGGCCATAAGTACGTGAATGGCATTCTCGACAAGCTGGCCAACCGCTTGCGAAGTGCCGAAGTCAGCGCCCGCCGCTTGTAAGCGGGCGACCTGATCAAGCGTTTAAGGGGCCTTTGTGCTTGCCGAATTTGATTTGATTCGACGTTTCTTCATGTCGCCGCAGGAGGCGAAAGCGACGGATGGCGTTGCCCTGGGATGCGGCGATGACGCCACCTTACTGCTGCCCCAGTCGGGGCAGCAGCTCGTGGTCAGTGTGGACACCTCCGTGGTAGACGTGCACTTTCCCCATGACGCACCTGCCCATGCGGTAGGCCATCGCGCCCTGGCCGTGGCGCTCAGCGACCTGGCGGCCATGGGGGCACGCTCCCGCTGGTGCTTGATGGCGCTGACCCTCGACCAGCGTGCGTTCCCCGGCAGTGCGGCTGCCGAGGCGTGGCTATCGGGCTATGCCGATGGCTTCCATGACCTGTGCCGTCGGCATGAGACCACGCTGGCGGGGGGCGATGTCACCGCAGGAGCGCTGAGCATTGCCGTGACGGTGATGGGAGAAGTGCCCTCCGGTGAAGCATTGACCCGCTCCGGGGCTCGTGCCGGCGATGTGATTGCCGTCACGGGCGCTTTGGGCGGTGGTGCGGGCGGGCTAGCGCTGTGGCAACAGGGTGAAAGAGACATGCAGCACCCGTTGCTCCAGCGCTATCTGTTGCCCCAGCCTCGCCTGGCGGCGGGTGTTGCCTTGCGTGGCCTGGCCAGCGCGGCGCTGGATATCTCCGATGGCCTGCTGGCGGATCTCACGCATCTTTGTGAAGCTTCCCAGGTGGGGGCTGCGCTGGAAGCAGAACAACTGCCGCTGGCGGAAGGGCTGGAAGCCTGTCTGGGCGCGCAAGCAGCCCAGCGGGCAGCCCTTTCCGGAGGAGACGACTACGAGCTGCTGGTCACGCTCCCCCCTTCGCGTGTTTCCCAGGCCAGGCAACGGCTGGCAGAGCAGGGAATCGCGCTCAGCGTGATTGGCCAGTGCACCGATACGCTTGGCATCACCGGCGTGGCGCCGTTGGCCGACTCTGGCTGGCAGCACTTTCGTGGGGGTGTCCAATGAACCGTGCACCGGCCAGCGTCTGGCGACGCCCCACTCACTTCTTCGCCTTTGGCCTGGGGAGTGGCACCGTGCCCTGGGCGCCTGGCACCTTCGGCACGCTGGCGGCGATTCCCTTCTATTGGATGATGGCGGACCTGCCGCTGGTCTGGTATCTCAGTATCGTGTTCGTGGCCTTCATCGTCGGTGTCTGGCTATGCGATAAAACCTCCCATGACCTGGGGGTGCACGACCACTCCGGCATCGTCTGGGACGAGTTCGTCGGTTACTGGATCACCATGGCCGCCGTGCCCTTTTCCTGGGAAGCTGCCATCTGGGGGTTCATCGTCTTTCGTATTTTCGATGTGTTCAAGCCCTGGCCCATTCGTTGGGCCGACCGCCGAGTGGCGGGGGGCTTTGGCATCATGATCGACGACGTCATGGCAGGCATCTACGCCTGGAGTACCATGCACTTATGGTTCTGGCTCCACTAGTCGACGCCCGATAGCAGGCGCTGCGCTTTGTCAGGAGGCCATACAAGGAGATAGCATGCGCAAGGAACGTCTGATCGTGCCTATCCTCTCGGTGATTGCCGTGATATGGATGGTCGCGCAACTGCTATCGAGCATCCTGTTCGAACGGAGCCTGCGTCAGGCACTGGAAGACCTGGAAGCCCGAGGTGAATGGCGGGTAGAGCGCCTGGATAGCCGTCAGGGCTGGTTGACCTCCCGTGGCCAGCTCGTGCTGTCGCCATTGCTGGGCCGCCCCTGGCGGCTGGAGTTGACCTACCACGCCCGCCACGGCCTGCTCTCTACCGATGTGCAGGGCACGCTGTTGCCTCGCCTGGACAGCGTGCTGCAAAAGGCCGTGGGCGATGTATCTGCCCCCTCCGTGCCGCGTTGGCAGGGTCGCTATCAGACGCTGAGTGGTCGCACCGAGCTGCGTTTGGCGCTGGCCCCCTTCGTGATCCAGCAGAATGGTCGGGAACTGGATGTTCGGGGCGCTCGGGTTCGCCTGGAAGGCATGTTTGGCGATTGGCGCCTGCGGGGATTGCTCGACCAGTTGACGCTGACCGATGGCTTGTCTCAATTGACGCTGGGGCCCACCACCCTGGAAAGCCGCTATACCTACATCGACGATGCCTACCATTTCACCCAGCGTGACCACCTGCGCATCGACCGCCTGTCGATGCACTACCCCGCCTACGATATCCAGATCACCCCTCTGGATCTCTACAGCCAGATGACCCTGGATGAAACCGAGCTGAGCATTCAGGGAGAGCTGGTACTGGGTGAGGTGCTGGTGCCCAGCGAAGCGCCGGAGACACCGCTGCTGAGCGGCCGTGTCGCAGCCGAGCTGTCGCGGCTGAACGGTGACGCCGTGCGTCAGGTGATTCGTCGGTTGCGTCAGGAAGCTGCCTGGGGGGATACCGCGCTGCCCATGGCCGAAGGGCTGCTGGCGCGGCTGGAACCTGACCTGCTGCAAGTATTGAGCGATTCTCCGCGGCTCGATGTCACCACCATCGAACTCGATAGCCCGCTGCTCGGCCTGCAAGTTGCCGCAGACGGGGCGCTGTTTTTCGACGGTCGACAGCTGGATAGATTGCGCGTCGTCTCGCTGGACAAGCCCGAGGAGCAAGCGCGCTGGCGGGCACGTATCGACGGCGACTTCATCTGGCACGACGCCCCTACCGTAGCGGCCCTGTGGCTGGGGTTGCCCCTCGGTACCCGGGAGCTGCAGTTCGACGTGGTGCGCGGCGTCTGGCGCGTCAATGGTCGTCCCATGCCGACACTGTGGCCGTAACGTTCCACCAATAAGTACGCTGTCAAATGGCGCTCAGGGTTGAAGTTTTCCCTGGCTGCCCACATCCCAGTAACCATACGAAGCGGCGACAGTGTCAGGCAAACCACTTGCTGGCCACTGCTGCTGGTTACTGTGGATGGGGAGGGCGCATGAGCGACCAGGATTACGACCGCGATCACGAACACCTCGATTGGCTCGCCGCAGGCGAGCATTCGGACCGTCACGAAGAACACCACGACGAAAACGACCACCGCTCGGATGGTGAGCGCACCCATTCGCTGGTGCCTGCCAGCGACATGCTGCCCGAGCGTATCTATCTGCTGCCAATTCACAACCGCCCGTTCTTTCCCGCCCAGGTGCAGCCTCTGGTGATCAATCGTGAGCGCTGGGAAGAGACCATGCGCCGCGTTGGCAACACGCCACATCACACCATTGGGGTAGCGTTCGTTGGCGAGCAAGGGGTGCACTCCCTGGATCATGACGGCTTCCCCGAGATCGGAACGGCCGTCAAGGTGCACAAGCTGAAAAACGAAGAGCAGCAGATTCAGTTCATTGCCCAGGGTCTGCAGCGTTTCAAGATTCAGCGCTGGCTCTCCAAGGAGCCGCCCTATCTGGTGGAAGTGACCTACCCGAAGGAGCCGGTCAATGCCGAAGATGAAGAAACCCGGGCCTACGCCATGGCGATCATCAACGGCATCAAGGAACTGCTGCCCATCAACCCGCTGTATGGGGAGGAGCTGAAGCACTACCTCAATCGATTCAGCCCTCATCAGCCTGGGCCGCTCACCGATTTTGCCGCGGCCATCACCTCGGCCAAAGGCCCTGAACTGCAGGACGTGCTGGCCACGCTGCCCGTGGCGGAGCGTATGCACAAGGTGCTGCCGCTGCTGCGCAAGGAGATCGACGTTGCCCAGCTGCAAAGCGAGATCAGCGAGCAGGTCAACGCGCAGATGCAGGAGCGCCAGCGTGAATTCTTCCTGCGTGAGCAGTTGAAGGTCATCCAGCGCGAGCTGGGCATCTCCAAGGGCGACCGCGAGAACGACGTGGACACGTTCAGGAACCGTCTGGAGTCGCTGGTGGTGCCGGAGCGTGTTCAGGCCCGTATCGATGAAGAGCTCAACAAGCTCAGCGTGCTGGAAACCGGCTCGCCGGAGTACGGCACCACGCGCAACTATCTGGACTGGCTGACATCGCTGCCCTGGGGCGTCACCAGCCAGGACAAGCTGGACCTTGGCCATGCCCGGGCGGTGCTGGACCGAGACCACGATGGCCTGAAAGACGTCAAGGAGCGCATCATCGAGTTTCTGGCCGAAGGCACCTTCAAGGGCGATGTGGGCGGCTCCATCGTGCTGCTGGTAGGGCCACCGGGGGTGGGCAAGACCTCCATCGGCCGCTCCATTGCCGAGGCTCTGGGGCGTGAGTTCTACCGTTTCTCGGTGGGCGGCATGCGCGACGAAGCCGAGATCAAGGGCCACCGACGCACCTACATCGGTGCCATGCCCGGCAAGCTGGTGCAGGCGTTCAAGGAAGTGGAGGTTGAAAACCCGGTCATCATGCTCGACGAGATCGACAAGCTGGGCCAGTCCTTCCAGGGCGACCCCGCCTCGGCGCTGCTCGAAGTGCTGGACCCCGAGCAGAACGTGGATTTTCTGGACCACTATCTGGACGTGCGCATGGACCTCTCCAAGGTGCTGTTCGTGTGTACGGCCAATACCCTGGACAGCATTCCTGGCCCGCTGCTGGACCGCATGGAGCAGATTCGCCTCTCAGGCTACATTGCCGAAGAGAAGCTGGAAATCGCCAAGCACCACCTGTGGCCCAAGCTTCTGAAGCGTGACAACCTGCCGAAAAAACGCATCAACCTGACCGATGCCGCCCTCAAGCAGGTCATCGACGGCTACGCCCGTGAAGCGGGGGTGCGCCAGTTGGAAAAACAGCTGCACCGCATCGTGCGAAAGGCGGCGGTCAAACTGCTGGAAGAGCAGGTGGAAACGGTCAAGATTTCGGTCAAGAACCTGGAAGAGTTCCTGGGCGCGCCACTTTTCCGCAAGGAGAAAGTGCTCAAGGGCGAAGGGGTCGTGACCGGTCTGGCCTGGACCTCCATGGGGGGCGCCACGCTGCCCATCGAAGCGGGCAAGATCCACTCCCTGGACCGAGGCTTCAAGCTCACCGGCAAGCTTGGGGAGGTCATGAAAGAGTCGGCCAATATCGCCTATAGCTATACCCTGGGGCACCTGGCCGAATTCGGTGCCGATGCCGATTTCTTCGATTCCGCGTTCGTGCATCTGCATGTGCCGGAAGGGGCAACACCCAAGGATGGCCCGTCGGCGGGGGTTACCATGACCACGGCGCTGCTGTCACTGGCCAAGCATCAGGCCATCAACCGCCCGCTGGCCATGACTGGCGAGCTGACCTTGACTGGGCAGGTCCTTCCGGTGGGCGGGATACGCGAAAAAGTCATTGCCGCTCGGCGCAGCGACATCTTCGAGGTTATCCTGCCGGAAGCCAACCGCCGTGATTACGACGAGCTGCCGGAGTACCTGAAGGAAGGCATGACCGTTCACTTCGCCAGCCGTTACCGAGATGTGGCCAACGTGGTGTTCAAGTAACGTCGGGTAAGCCCTGGTAACCAGTAAAGGGCTTAGTACGGTATCGGTCTCTCCTTTCGGCGCCGCTCTTTGAAGAGCGGCGTTTTTTATATGGCTATTTGAGGATTAACGCGACTTAATACGTTGGATAATGAGAGAACTCAAAAAAATCGAATAACACCCCTGGGGAGCAGCGATGCGTAACAATCAACCCATGACACAGCGCGAATACGTGTTGGACGAAGAAACCGTTCTGATTTCTCGTTCGGACCTGAAAGGCAACGTGACCTACGCCAACGCAGCCTTTGTGGAGGTCAGCGGCTACAGCCGTGAGGAGTTGATGGGGGCGCCCCACAACATGATCCGCCACCCGGACATGCCCGAGGCTGCCTACGCCGACTTCTGGAAAACCATTCAGGCCGGCGGTACCTGGCAGGGCACGGTCAAGAACCGCCGCAAGAACGGCGACCACTACTGGGTCAACGCGACCGTGGCGCCGCTGCGCGACGGCGAGCGGATCGTGGGCTATACCTCGCTGCGCCGCAAGGCGTCTGCCAAGCGTATCGCCCGGGCCGAGCAGGTATATGCCGAGATTCGTGCCAAGGGCAAGTCACGCCGCTACCGCTTACACCAGGGGGCACTGATTCGGCGTGGCCTGGGTGGGCTCCTTGCTCGCTTTCAGTTCAGTAGTTTAAAGGCCAAGCTGACGGGGATGGTCATCACTGCACTGTTGCTGCTGGGCATGGCGGGGGGGCTTGGCGTCTATGGGCTAATGGTGTCGGGTGAGCGGTTGGATACGCTGAACCGCTCGGGGCTCGAGGCGATTGCCAACCTGCAGCTGATGGAGCGCCAGGTAGGGCTCACCGTCGAACAGCTGGAGCCCGCGGTGCGCAACCCGCGCCGAGTAGACTTGGTGGCCTTTGAATCGCGACTGCAAGAAGTCACTCAGTCGGTCCAGACCCTGTGGGATGAGTATGAGTCGGATAGTGCAGCCGCGCCTGACGTACTGCAACGGGTCGAGGAGTCGTTGAATGCCTGGATCACGGGCGTGACCAGCGCCATGGCCGCCGTTAGTCAGGCCAACGGCTTTGCCGCGTTCGAAGCTTTCAACGATGCCGTACAGCCCGCCACCGAGCAGTTGCGACAGTTGAGTGACCAGCTCGTCGATGCCGAGCGGGAAGGCGCCCATGCGCTGGTGGCTCAGGCGCATCAGGGCCGTCAGCAGATGCTGGTGGCGCAGCTCGTACTGATGGCCGTAGGCCTACTGGTGATGATCGGCTTGAGCGTGATGATACTGCGCTCGGTGATGCGCAGCCTGGCGGGCGCGCGCTATATGACCTTCCAGATTGCTGCAGGCAATCTGGCCGCCCGTGAGCGTCGTCAAAGCAACGATGAGCTGGGGGAGCTGCTCTATTCGCTGGACACCATGCGTTTCAGCCTTTCCAGCATCGTCAGCGAGGTCGAAAACCGAGTGTCGGTGGTGACGCCCGCGATTCAGCAGATCGCTGCCGAAAATGAAGAGCTGGCGTCACGCACTGAACAGCAGGCATCCTCGCTTCAGCAAACGGCTTCCAGCATGGAAGAGATGACGTCTACCGTGCAGCAGAATACCGACAACGCACGCCAGGCTACCGAGCTGGCTCAGCAGAATGCCAATAGCACCAAGGAAACCCGCCAGCAAATGGAGCAGTTGGTGGAGCGCATGCAGCGTATTGCCCAGCGTGCCGAGAAGATGACCGAAATGATCGGTGTGATCGATGGCATTGCCTTCCAGACCAATATCCTGGCGCTGAACGCCTCTGTCGAGGCCGCCAGGGCCGGGGAGCATGGCCGCGGCTTTGCCGTGGTGGCCAGCGAAGTGCGCACCCTGGCCAGCCGTAGTGCCGACGCTGCCCAGGAGATCCGCAAGATGATCGACAGCACCACCCAAGAGGTCAGCGGTGGGCGCAGTGCCGTGGAGCAGGCCGAAAGCGCCATCGAGAACGTCGTGCGTCAGGTCAATCAGGTGAGCGAACTGATGGCCTCGATCAGCACCGCTTCCAGCGAGCAGAGCAGTGGAATCGGCCAGATCAACTCGGCGATTGCCGAGATGGACAACGTCACCCAGCAAAACGCCACCAAGGTACAGTCCATTGCCGCCTCCGCAGACAATCTGGCCCTGGAAGCCTTCGAGCTGGCCAACGTCGTCGATGCCTTCCGTTTGGAGGGGGCCCAGGAAGAGAGCGTAGCGGCGGCTCGGGAGAAGCTGGCGCGGGTCAAGAAGGCCGTGCCCCAGCAAGCAGCCGCGCCATCCCGTCACGCGCTTGGCCACCAGCAGGATGAGCCATGGGAGACCTTCTGATCGGTGCGTTTAGTCAGCATTGATGAAAAACCATGATCTGCTTTGCCTATGCCACCCTCGGGTGGCATATTTTTTGCCTATTCTTGATGATTCTTGCTGCACGTCATCGCGTGTCACCACGTCGGCTTGGTAAAAGGAAGCGCTGGGTCATCGGGCGAAACATGCCTTTCATAAAAACACAGGGGACTTCATGAGCACATCTAGCCAGGCAACCCTTGAGCTGACAGACGATCAGGTGCTGATTTCACGCTCTGATCGTCAGGGAAACATCACCTACGTCAATCAGACGTTCATCGAAGTAAGCGGCTACTCACAAGCCGAGCTACTGGGCGAACCCCATCGTATTTTCCGTGATCCCGAGATGCCTGCTCAGATATTCAAGAACATGTGGGCCACCATCGAGCAAGGCAAAACCTGGCAGGGGGTAGTCAAGAACCGCTGCAAGAATGGCGATACCTATTGGGTGCATACCACCGTGGCGCCGCTACTGGATGGTGAGCGGGTGGCGGGCTATACCGCCATACGTCGCCGGGCGGCGAACAAGGCCATTGCGCGGGCGGCCAGGGCCTACCATGCCATGCAGCAGGGGCGAGCGCGGGGCTTTACGCTTCATTATGGTGCATTGCGTCGCACGGGGGTGCGTGGATGGGTGCAACGCTTCAGTTTCAGTAGCATGCAGGCCAAATTGATGGGCATGGTCGTGGCTGCCATTCTCTTGCTGACGGTGGCGGGGGCCGCCGGCGTCTATGGCTTGACCAGCTCTGCCGAGCGCCTGCGTACCCTCAACCAGACCGGCCTGGAAGGCATTGCCGACCTGCAGCAGATCGAGCAGCGCAGTGCCCAGCTACTGCAGGTGCTGGAGCCTGCGGTGCGCAATCCTCGTCGTGCCGATCTTGACCAGCTCGATCAACAGCTGGCATCGCTGCAGAGCCAGATCGAACAGACCTGGCAGACCTATACCGAACAGCGTCAGCAGGCCAGCGGTGTGCAGCAAGGATTGACTGCCCATCTGGCGACGTTTCTTGGCGGTTCGACCACGGCCATGACGGCGATTCGCCAAGGCAATGGCTTTGCGGCTTTCGAAGCCTTCAATGATGTGGTCAGGCCCACCTCCGAGAGCATCAGCGCCACCATCAATCTGCTGGTCGATAACGAGCGCGCGGCAGCTCACAGCCTGATGGCCGATGCCGAGCGGCAGCAGCAATGGCTGCTATGGGGGCAAGTGGGCGTGCTGCTGTTCGGTATTGCGCTCATGGTCGGGCTCAGCGTGGCGGTGTTGAAATCACTACTGAAGTCGCTCAGCGAGGCGCGGCGTGTCACCTTTCAAATTGCTGCGGGCAACCTGGCCAACCGTGTCACCTTGAAGCGGGATGACGAACTGGGCGAGCTGCTGGCCTCGCTGGAAACCATGCGGGCCAGCCTCTCAGGGCTGATTACCGAAGTGGGCAACAAGGTCGAAGTGGTCACGCCTGCGTCCGAGCAGATCAAGCAGGAAAACGAAGACCTCGCCTCACGTACCGAGCAGCAGGCTTCGTCCCTGCAGCAGACGGCGTCCAGCATGGATCAGATCACCGCCACGGTGCAGCAGAATACCGAAAATGCCCGCCAGGCCAACCAACTGGCCATGCAGAATGCCGCCACCAGCCGTGAAACCGGCGAGCACATGCAGGCACTGGTGGAGCGTATGGAGCGCATTGCGGCCAGCGCCGACAAGATGAACGACATCATCAGCGTCATCGATGGCATTGCCTTCCAGACCAATATCCTCGCGCTGAATGCCTCGGTGGAGGCTGCCCGTGCCGGAGAGCAGGGGCGTGGTTTTGCCGTGGTGGCCAACGAGGTGCGCAACCTGGCAGGCCGCAGTGCCGACGCAGCAGGCGAAATTCGCCGCTTGATCGACACCTCTACCCAGGAAATCGCGGGTGGGACCAGTGCGGTGAAGCAAGCCGAGCAGGCCATCGAGCAGGTGGTCAGTCAGGTCATGCGTGTCAGTGACATCATGGAGGAGATCAGCACTGCGTCCGACGAGCAGAGCAGCGGTATTGCCCAGATCAACATGGCCGTCTCCGAGATGGATCACGTGACCCAGCAAAATGCCACCAAGGTGCAGTCCATTTCCAGCGCTGCTCAGCGGTTGACCAATGAAGCCTTGGACCTTGCCAACGTGATCGCGGCTTTCCGCCTGGAAGGGGCCGAGGAGGAGAGTAGCGAAATGGCGCGGATTCGCGTGGCGCGTGCTGGTCAGTCGGCCAGCTTGCCGTCACCCTCGGCCTCTTCGTCAGCGCCGTCGAAGCGTCCGCTGGTGAAGGCTCGTGCCGCGGAGGAGTGGGAGACGTTCTGAAGCGGGTGGGGTATTGGATGTCGTCTACGTCTAGTCTCAGCGGTTCGCTCATGCCACAATCGAAGACCGCTGGATTCACCCGCCCGCCACCTCGTATGTGGCGGGCCATGATAAAGACGTAGAGGACACCATGCCCCAGTATCGCTCCCGTACCACTACCGCTGGCCGCAACATGGCAGGCGCTCGTGCCCTTTGGCGTGCCACCGGCATGAAGGATGACGACTTTCACAAACCGATCATCGCGGTAGCCAACTCGTTCACCCAGTTCGTGCCCGGCCATGTGCATCTGAAAGACATGGGGCAACTGGTCGCCCGCGAAATCGAAAAAGCGGGTGGCGTTGCCAAAGAGTTCAATACCATCGCCGTGGATGACGGTATCGCCATGGGCCATGACGGCATGCTCTACTCGCTGCCCAGCCGCGATATCATTGCCGACAGCGTCGAGTACATGTGCAACGCCCACTGTGCCGATGCGCTGGTGTGCATTTCCAACTGCGACAAGATCACCCCCGGAATGCTGATGGCCGCCATGCGGCTCAACATTCCCGTCATTTTCGTCTCCGGCGGCCCCATGGAAGCCGGCAAGACCAAGCTTCTGGATCACGGCCTGGATCTGGTCGATGCCATGGTCATGGCCGCAGACGACAGCGTCGACGACGAAACCCTGGCAGAAGTCGAGCGCAGCGCATGCCCCACCTGTGGCAGCTGCTCAGGCATGTTCACCGCCAACTCCATGAACTGCCTGATGGAGGCGCTGGGCCTGGCACTTCCCGGTAACGGCACCGTGCTGGCGACCCATGCCGATCGCCGTCGCCTGTTCGAAACGGCGGGCCATCGTATCGTCGAGCTGGCCAAGCGTTATTACGAAGGCGAAGAGGCACACCTGCTGCCCCGCGCCATTGGCAACAAGGCCGCCTTCAAGAATGCCATGACCCTGGACATCGCCATGGGCGGTTCCACCAATACCATCCTGCACCTGCTGGCGGCGGCTCAAGAGGCAGAAGTCGACTTCACCATGGCGGATATCGACCGCCTTTCCCGTGAAGTGCCGCAGCTGTGCAAAGTGGCGCCCAATACTCAGAAATACCATATCGAAGACGTGCACCGCGCGGGTGGCATCATGGCCATTCTGGGCGAGCTGGACCGGGCGGGGGTGCTGGATACCTCGGTGCCCACCGTGTACGGCGACAGCCTGAAGGACGCGCTGGACGAGTGGGATATCATGCGCTCGCCCAGTTCAGAAGTGGTCGAATTCTTCAAGGCAGGCCCGGGGGGCATTCCGACCCAAACCGCGTTCTCCCAGAGCGCCCGTTGGCCAAGCCTGGACGGCGACCGTGCCACCGGCTGTATCCGCGACCTGGAGCACGCCTTCTCCCGTGAGGGCGGCCTCGCCGTGCTCTACGGCAACATCGCCCTGGATGGCTGTGTGGTCAAGACCGCCGGTGTAGACGACTCCATCCTGGTATTCGAGGGCAAGGCTCACGTGGTGGAGTCCCAGGATCAGGCAGTGGCCAACGTGCTGGATGGCAAAGTCAAAGAGGGCGACGTGGTGGTCATCCGCTACGAAGGCCCCAAAGGTGGCCCCGGTATGCAAGAGATGCTGTACCCCACCTCCTACCTGAAATCCAAAGGGCTGGGCAAGGCGTGCGCGCTGCTGACTGACGGCCGTTTTTCCGGGGGCACCTCGGGCTTGTCGATTGGTCACGTATCGCCTGAGGCCGCCGCCGGGGGCGCCATCGGGCTGGTCGAGCAGGGCGATACCATTCTGATCGACATCCCCAACCGCACCATCAACGTGCAGCTGAGCGATGCCGAGCTGGCCAAGCGCCGCGAGGCCATGGAGTCGCGTGGCAAGGACGCCTGGAAGCCCGTCGAGCAGCGCCCGCGCAAGGTGACGCCTGCCCTCAAGGCCTATGCCCTGCTGGCCACCTCCGCCGACAAGGGCGCAGTACGCGACCTCTCCAAACTGGATTGATCGGCGTATCTCACAGCCCGCGAAAGCGGGCTGTTTTTTTTGTGGTATATCATCCAACACCTATCGAGGAGCGTCATGAAGGCGACGATCAATGTGGGCCTGGTCGGCTATGGTTTTGCGAGTAAAACGTTTCATGCGCCGCTGATTCAGGCGGTACCGGGGTTGGAGCTGGTGGCGGTGTCTTCCAGCGATGCCAGCAAGGTGACTGCCGACTTGCCACAGGTGGCGGTCGAGCGCGAGACTCTGGCGCTGTGTCAACGCAAGGATCTGGATCTGATCGTTATCCCAACGCCCAATGATACTCACTTTCCCCTGGCCAAGGCCGCGCTGGCGGCAGGCAAGCATGTGGTGGTCGACAAGCCCTTCACCGTCACGCTGTCGGAGGCCAGGCAACTCAAGGCCTTGGCGGCGGATAAAGAGTGCCTGCTCTCGGTGTTTCACAACCGACGTTGGGACAGTGACTTCTTGACCGTCAAGGCGCTGCTGGCCGAAGGCACGCTGGGGCGAGTGACGGGCTTCGAATCCCGCTTCGATCGTTTTCGTCCGGAGGTGCGCGACCGCTGGCGCGAAAAAGCCGCGCCCGGGGGCGGAATCTGGTACGACCTGGGGCCTCACCTGCTGGACCAGGCTTGCGAGCTGTTTGGCATGCCCCACGCCATCCTGCTGGAGATCGGCGCGCGCCGAGACGCCGCCCATGCCGACGATGATTTCCTGGCCCTGCTGGAGTACGACGACTGCCGTGTCAGCCTGAGTGCAGGCACCCTGGTGGCTGAACCCACTCCCCGCTACCGCCTGCATGGCACGCTGGGCAGCTATGTGAAGATGGGACTCGACCCACAGGAAGCGCGCTTGAAAGCAGGCGAGACCCCCACGCCGCACTGGGGACAGGACATTCCCGGCACGCTCACCCTACGCGAAGGGCACGGCGAAGATGCCCCGCTGGTCAGTCACGAACACCCCACGCTACCCGGCGACTACCTCGCCTATTATCAGGGCGTTGCCGATGCCATCCGCCAACAAGCCCCCCTCCCAGTCTCCGTCGAGGACGCCCTGCGCAGCATGACCTTGCTCGAAGCCGGCCTCGACAGCCACCGCCAACGCCGCTGGATAGCGTTGAAGCACCACTCATAAAGCCGCCCGTGTATTAAATGCCGGCCTGAATGTGGAGCGGCAGGGTGGTTTCGTGGCCTCACCGGGGCGGCTGGCGCCGCCCTCCGCGGGTGCCTCTTTCGCTCGTTGCTCTCGCTCTATCGTTACGCCGCGCTACGGGGTGTTGCCGGAATTTGGAGGGGCGGGTTACCCGTAGCGCCGCGTAAGCGGAGCGCACCCGCGAAGCAGCGCGGAGAGCGCTGCCGGTGGGGGGCACGGGGGTGGCGGTGGCATGATGGGTAATGATGGCCTTGTCGGGGCGGCTGGCGCCGCCCTTCGCGGGTGCCTCTTTCGCTCGTTGCTCTCGCTCCATCGTTACGCCGCGCTACGGGATGTTGCTGGCACTTGGAGGGCCGGGATACCCGTAGCGCGGCGTAAGCGAAGCGCACCCGCGAAGCAGCGCGAGGAGCGCTGCCGGTAGGGCCACATGAGGCGGCGGTGGCACGGTGGGGGATGGTGGCATGATCGGGGCGGCTGGCGCCGCCCTTCGCGGGTGCCTCATTTGCTCGTGCCTCGCAATATTCGTTACGCCGCGCTACGGGATATTGCCGAAATTTGGAAGGGCGGGTTACCCGTAGCGCGGCGTAAGCGGAGCGCACCCGCGAAGCAGCGCGAGGAGCGCTGCCGATGGGGGCGCAGGGGGTGGCGGTGGCACGGTGGGGGTTGGTGGCATGATCGGGGCGGCTGGCGCCGCCCTTCGCGGGTGCCTCATTTGCTCGTGCCTCGCAAGATTCGTTACGCCGCGCTACGGGATGTTGCCGGAGTTTGGAGGGCCGGGATACCCGTAGCGCGGCGTAAGCGAAGCGCACCCGCGAAGCAGCGCGGAGAGCGCTGCCGGTGGGGGCACGGGGGTGGCGGTGGCATGATGGGTAATGATGGCCTTGTCGGGGCGGCTGGCGCCGCCCTTCGCGGGTGCCTCTTTCGCTCGTTGCTCTCGCTCCATCGTTACGCCGCGCTACGGGATGTTGCTGGCACTTGGAGGGCCGGGATACCCGTAGCGCGGCGTAAGCGAAGCGCACCCGCGAAGCAGCGCGAGGAGCGCTGCCG